>NZ_CP083564.1:1105833-1714166 GCF_025143985.1 Sulfitobacter sp. W027 | reverse complement strand
ACACTTCGGTCAGGGCTTTCCAGCCGCCCCAGTCATCCTCGGCCATGCCGTCTTCGATGGAGATGATGGGGTAGTCGTTCACGAGGGCAGCCAGATAGTCGGCATTCTCTTCGCTCGACAGGGTCTTGCCCTCACCGGAGAGGACATATTTGCCGTCTTTGTAATATTCCGTCGCCGCGCAATCGAGGGCGAGGTACATGTCTTCGCCGGGCTTGTAGCCCGCTTTTTCGATCGACTTCAGAATGAAATCAAGCGCGTCGCGCGACGAGCTGATGTTGGGGGCAAAGCCACCTTCGTCGCCGATCCCGGTCGACAGGCCCGCGGCGGAAAGCTCTTTCTTGAGCGTGTGGAACACCTCGGCCCCCATGCGCACGGCTTCGCGGATGTTTTCCGCGGCGACCGGCATGATCATGAATTCCTGTATGTCGATCGGGTTGTCGGCATGTTCGCCGCCGTTGATGATGTTCATCATGGGTACGGGCAGAACGCGGGCGGTGGTGCCGCCGATATAGCGGTAAAGCGGCTGTGTGCAGTAATCCGCAGCGGCTTTGGCAGCGGCCATCGACACACCCAGAATGGCGTTCGCGCCCAAGCGAGATTTGTTCTCGGTGCCGTCGAGTTCGATCATGATTTCGTCGATTTCGACCTGCTCGGTCGCATCAATGCCCACCAGCGCTTCCGCGATCTCGCCATTCACGGCGGCACAGGCTTCCAACACACCTTTGCCCATGTAGCGAGACTTGTCGCCATCGCGGCGCTCATTCGCCTCATAGGCGCCAGTGGAGGCACCGGAAGGAACCGCCGCACGGCCCATTGTGCCGTCTTCGAGGATAACGTCGACTTCGACGGTCGGGTTGCCCCGGCTGTCGAGGATTTCGCGGGCGTGGATGTCGATGATCGTGCTCATGGGCTTTGTCCTCATGTTCGGGTTTGGGGCGGTTTACCCCGGCAGACCCGGCTTGGAAAGACCGCGGCGGGGCCGGGGGGTGATTTTGCGTTCCCGCAGGAGGGTATAGACCCCCGACGCGATGATGATCGCGGCCCCAACCAGCGTCAGCGTGTCGGGAGTTTCCTTAAAGACCAAGATCCCTGCAACCAGCGCAAAGAGCATCCGCATGTAGCGAAATGGCGTGACAAAGCTCACTTCGCCCACGCGCATGGCGGCCACGATGGCGTAATAGGCCATCACACCGATCACCATCGCCGCGGTAAGATAAATCACTTCGTCTCCGCCCGGCATCACGGCGGGGGTGCCGGCGGCGGCCATCAGGATCAACCCCGCCGGGACTAGCACGATAAAGGCGAGAAAGCTAAGCTGCATGGAACTGATGCTTTTGGGAACCTTGCGCGTCGCCAGATCGCGCAGGGCAAGGCCGATGACACCTGCCACGGCAAAGAGCGACAGCGCGTTGAACCCTTCCAACCCTGGGCGGACGATCAGCAGCACGCCAAGAAAACCCACGACAATCGCGCTCCACCGGCGCCAGCCGACGGGTTCACCCAGAAACAGTGCGGCCCCAAGGGTCACGGCGAGCGGCGTGGCCTGAAGGATGGCAGAGGCCGAGGAGAGCGGCGTCAACACAATGGCAGTCACGAAACACAAGGTGCCCAGCACCTCACCCACAGCGCGCAGCAGGATCGGCCCGGTCAGCATATCTGCAGAGAACAACCGCCGCCCCTGAATGCGCAGGATCACGGCAAAGATCGCCCCGCCACCTGCGCCCAAAAGCGCAATGATCTGGCCCACGGGGAGAGCATCGCTCGTCAGTTTGATAAACATGTCTTCAATGGCGAAACCGGCCATTGCCAGCACCATCAGCATCGCGCCGCGCAGATTGTCCATGTTCGTGTCCTTTCACCCGTGGTCTTGCCAGTCGCGCATGAACCTTTTGCGAAGAAAGGGCAAGGGCGCGTAATACGCGTTATGCGTGTAGCTCTGGCGCCCGTTGTAGCAGGGTGCTAGCCCTGTTGCATGAGATGGCCCACCCTTTCCCTTGCCCCGCGTGATACCGTGCTGACCCTCGGGGCTGGCACGTTCGGCGCGCTGCTGTTTTGGTGGCTCAATGCGCCGGTCTATATGCTGCTCGGCCCGGTGATCGCGGTGAGTGGTCTTGGGCTGGCCGGTGTGCGCACAGCGGTTGATCCACGGCTGCGGGATGCCTGTTTTGTAGTTTTGGGAATCGCCGTGGGGGCAGGTTTTAACCAAGATGCGGTCAACGCCATGGTGCGCTGGCCGCTGGCCTTTGTCTTTATGACCCTGGTGATCTGGGGCATCATGGCCGTCTGCCGCTGGATGCTGGCGCGATATTTCGGGTTTGACGCGCGTTCAGCGCTTTTGGCTTCGGCACCGGGGCATCTTAGTTTTGTGATGGCGATTGCCAGCGACAGCGGCTCTGACGTGCCGCGGATTTCGATCACCCAGTCGGTGCGGCTCTTGGCGTTGACCATCGTCGTGCCTTTTGCGGCCCTGCTCATGGGTGTCGATATGACTGGCAATATCGCCCCGGTAGGCGAAGGCATGGGGGTACTCTCGATCTTCGTGATGATCTGTGCGTCAGTGGTCGTGGGGCTGATCTTTGCCCGACTTTCGGTGCCCGCACCGCTTTTGATGGGGGCGATGGTGGTCTCTGCCATCGCGCATCTGACCAAGTTGGAGACAGGGGTACTGCCGGGGTGGCTGACCCTTATCGCCTATCTGGTGCTGGGCTGCCTGATCGGCACGCGGTTCTCTGGGATCACGCCCGCGCGGTTTGTCAGCGGCCTTGGTGCGGGGCTGGCGATTACCGGCGTGGCCGTCGGGCTGGCGGGGTTGGGCGCGGTGCCGGTGGCTTGGGCGCTTGGCATGCCGCTGGGGCATGTGCTGGTGGCCTTCGCGCCCGGTGGGCTTGAGACGATGATCGCGCTTGGCGCGGTGCTGGCCGTGGTGCCAGGGTTTGTCGCCGCCTGCCATATCATGCGACTGGTCGTGCTGAGCGTTCTATTGCCCGCCATGCTCGCCCGCGTGTCCCGACGTGAGAAGCGCCCCGCCGAGTGATACGCAGGCTTCAGGGTTTCAGCCGCACCATTAACCGGTTGCCGGTCTTGCGCGTCTCCAACGCTTTCAGGTCCGCCGCCAAGGCGCTCAGCTTGCCATGGCCGTATGTCCGGCTGTCGAAATCCGGATGCGCCGCCTGAATGGTCTGGCCGATCTGGCCGAGGTTGTACCAATCGTCTTCGGTGTCGATCTTGTCCATCGCCGCTTTGAACAGGGGCAGGGCGTCGGCCACCTTGGCGCTGGAGCGTGACGTTGTGTCCGGCTCGGCTCCATCAAGGTTTTCGATCAGGATGAAACGGTTGTAGACGTTGCGCAGCGAATCGTGGGTCTTCTTTTCGCCGATGCCGATAACCGTCACCCCATCTTCGCGCAGACGGTTCACCAGCGCGGTAAAGTCACTGTCGGACGAGACGATCACGATGATATCGAACCGGCGGCTGTGCAGGATGTCCATCGCCTGAATGACCAGCCCGATGTCGCTGGCGTTCTTGCCCTTGGTGTTCGCGGTCTCCTGATGGGCAACCAGACCCAGTTCCCGGATCGGGGCTTTCCAACCCTTGAGGTGGTCATTCGACCAATCGCCATAGACCCGGCGCAGGGCAGGCTCGCCAATCGTCGTGACCTCCCGCATGATGGCTGCGGCGTGTTTGGCCGGGACATTGTCGGCATCAATCAACACGGCCAGCAGGGGGCGGTCACGTTCGGTCATGAATCATCCTTTTTGATCGGCACACCGTAGAGTTCCATCCGATGCCCCTGCAATCTGTAACCCAGCTTGCGCGCGATCCGTTCCTGAAGCTCTTCGATTTCCGCGTCGACGAATTCGATCACCTCGCCGGAACTCACGTCAATCAGGTGGTCGTGATGTTCTCGCTGCGCATCCTCATAGCGCGCACGTCCATCGCCGAACTCTAACTTGTCGAGGATGCCTGCCTCTTCAAACAGTTTCACCGTGCGGTAGACCGTGGCAATAGAGATGCCGCTGTCGATCTTAGTGGCGCGGGCCAGCAATTCCTCGGCATCGGGGTGGTCGTCACTGTCGTGAATCACCTGCGCGATGATCCGGCGTTGACCTGTCATGCGCAGGCCCATGGCCTCGCACCGTTTGATGATCGGGTTGCGCATCGTTTCGCCCTTCGTCCGTCGGACCACGTTCCTAGCATTCTAGCGCGGCCAGACGCCACCGCAATTGAACCCTGCCGGTTGACTTTTGCCCGCGCACCGCCCATGTGGGGGTTAAGCGAAGCCTTCTGCCGCGTGAGCAGTATCAGCGCCAAGTCCCATGAGGGGCCACTGGATGCTGACGACAAGGCCCGCCGATGTTCCCAAAATCACGCGTGGGGCCAAGCGCGACAGACGGGTGTGAGGCATGTGGCCTGCGCCCGCGATCTGGCTTGCGCGACCCCGTGGCGCCTGAAATGGGCGCGGCGACTAAGGATGGCGCGCGCTTCTGCGTGCCGGAAAGTGAACGAATGAGCGATTTTGACATGATGGGCCTGCCAAAGAAACTGGTAGCCCGGTTGAATGAAATGGGTCTGAAAGATCCAACCCCGATCCAACGCCAAGCAATCCCCCAAGCCATGAATGGCCGTGACGTGATGGGCCTTGCCCAGACCGGCACCGGCAAGACGGCGGCCTTTGGTGTGCCGCTTATCGCGCAGATGATGGAGCTGGAAGGCCGCCCCGCGCCGCGCTCCGTGCGCGGTCTGGTGCTTGCCCCGACCCGTGAGTTGGCGCAGCAGATCGCCGTGAACCTGCGCGGCTATGCCGAAGGCACGCCGATCAAAGTGGCGATGGTGGTTGGCGGCCAGTCGATCAACACGCAGATCAAGCGTCTGGAACGTGGTGTCGATCTGTTGATCGCCACGCCGGGCCGTCTGCTGGACCTGCTCGACCGCCGCGCGGTCAAGCTCGACACGACGACCTTCCTTGTGCTGGATGAGGCCGACCAGATGCTCGACATGGGCTTCATCCATGACCTGCGCAAAATCTCAAACCTGATCCCGAAAGAGCGTCAGACGATGCTGTTCTCGGCGACCATGCCCAAGCTGATGAACGAGATCGCCAACAGCTATCTCAACAGCCCGATCCGCATCGAAGTCTCGCCTCCGGGCAAGGCGGCGGACAAGGTGACCCAAGAGGTACACTTCATCGCCAAGGCCGAGAAGACTGAGTTGCTGAAGGAACTGCTGGCCAAGCACAAGGGCGAGCGGGCGTTGGTCTTTGGCCGCACCAAACATGGCTCGGAAAAGCTGATGAAGACGCTTGTGAAAGCCGGGTTTGACGCAGCTTCGATCCATGGCAACAAAAGCCAAGGCCAGCGTGACCGGGCCATCGCGGGCTTCAAAGGTGGCGAGATCACTGTGCTAGTGGCCACCGATGTAGCGGCCCGTGGCCTTGATATCCCGGACGTTAAACACGTCTACAACTTCGACCTCCCGAATGTGCCGGACAACTATGTGCACCGCATTGGTCGGACCGCGCGGGCGGGCAAGGACGGCGCCGCCGTGGCCTTTTGCGCACCGGACGAGATGGGCGAATTGAAGGCGATCCAAAAGACCATGGGCATTTCGATCCCTGTGGCCTCGGGCCGTCCTTGGGAAGTGATTGAGGAGCCGTCCAAACCCAAAGGCCGTGGCCGTGGGCGCGGTGGCCGTCCCGGTGGCGGCGGTGGTCGTCCCGGTGGTGGTGGCGGTGAAGCTGCTGGCAAACCAAGCGGTGGCCGTCGTCGTCGGCGCGGTGGTGGCGGCGGGAAGCCGGGCGGCCAACAGGCAGCCTAAGCCGACGCTTAGAAGTTGAACGATCCAATGGCGCGCCGTGAAAACCACGGCGCGCCATTGACTTATCCGGGCCGGATGGCGCTTCTGGCGGAATGGAACGCAAATTGCACATCGATGGTTTTGGCGCTGTGGCCTTGGTGCTCTTTGCGCTAAATTTGGGCTTTAACCAAGTTGTAATCAAAGTAAGCACCGGTGGGTTCAATCCTGTCTTTCTGGCCGGATTGCGGTCTCTCGGTGCTGTGTTTTTACTGCTGATCTGGATGCGGCTTCGGGACGTGAGCCTATCGCTTCCGCGCTCTGCGCTGATGGGCGGGCTGGCAGCTGGGGCTTTCTTCACGCTTGAGTTTGTCTGCCTCTTCCTTGCGCTCGATCTGACCACGGTCAGCCGTGCGTCGATCTTGCTCTATTCCATGCCTGTCTGGCTTGGGATAGCGGCCCATCTGTGGCTGCCCGGCGAGCGCCTGAGCGGGGCGCGCCTGTTGGGCATGGGGCTGGCCATGGGCGGCGTGGCACTAGCGCTGAGCGATGGCGGGGCCGAGGGGGCGAGCTGGCTTGGCGATCTACTGGCCCTGCTTGCGGCGCTTTGCTGGGCTGGCATTGCGCTTTGCGTTCGGATCACACCGCTGTCAAAAGTACCGCCCGCGCAGCAGTTGATGATGCAACTGATCATCTCGGCCCCGGTGCTTTTGCTGCTTGCGCCGCTCTTTGGCCCCTTGCTGCGCGAGGTCGAGCCGGTGCATCTGGCAGGTCTCGCCTATCAGATCATCGCGGTGGCGAGCTTTGGGTTTCTGGCGTGGTTTTGGCTGCTAACCGTCTATCCTGCAGCCTCGGTGGCGTCCTTCAGCTTCCTCTCGCCCGTCTTTGCGGTGCTCTTGGGTTGGCTGATCCTGTCGGAGGAGATCGGGCTTACCGTTTGGCTCGCACTGCTGCTGGTCGCGGCAGGGATTTACCTGATCAACCGCAAACCCCGAGCGCGCTAGGGGTCAGGTACCGCAAAAGGTCGCCGGCACAATCTCATCTTCGGTCGGCGGGCGCTGCAACTCTGGGTTGGTCTCTTCAAAGGGCGAAGATAGCGCCTTCATTAACCGCTCAAACGGGGCCATGTCGCCTGCGACGGCGGCTTCGATCATCTGCTCAATCCGGTGGTTTCGCGGGATCACGGCAGGGTTTGCCGATTGCATGACCACCTGCGGGTCTGGCTCATCCTCAATCCGGGCGCGCCAGCTTTCCGCCCATGTATCAAGGGCGTCACGGTTGGTGAACTGATCACGCGCTTGCTCGGTCCCAAGGGCGCGGAACGTGTTGGTGAAATCCGCGCCGTCCGTTTGCATCAGGCTCAGCAGTTCATTGATCAGATCAACATCTTCGGGGCGGGGGGTGGAAATTCCAACCTTGGCCGCGAAACGGCGCAGCCATGCGGCTTCGATCAACTCGGGCATGGTGTGCACAATCTCGGTGGCCTCTTCGACGGCGGTCTCTTTGTCGTCCATCTGCTGCAAAAGCGAGGTCGCCAGTTGCGCCATGTTCCACACAACGATCTGCGGCTGATTGCCGTAGGCATAGCGGCCCTGCCGGTCGATAGAACTGAACACACGGCCCTGATGAAACGCATCCATAAAGGCGCATGGGCCATAGTCGATCGTCTCGCCCGAAATGCTGCAATTGTCGGTGTTCATCACCCCGTGAATAAAGCCGAAGGACATCCACTGCGCCACCAGTTCCGCCTGCGCAGCACAGACCGCGCGCAAGAGGCCAAGTGGGCCATCCGCGTCGGGGTAATGCCGCGCGATGGCATAGTCGGTGAGTGTTTTGAGCGCCTCCGTCTCACCGCGATGTGCAAAGACCTGAAAGGTACCGACGCGTAGATGGCTGGCCGCGACGCGGGTGATGATAGCGCCGGGCAGGGCGCCGGTTTCGCGCAGAATCGGCTCGCCCGTGGCGACAGCAGCCAAGGCGCGGGTGGTCGGCACGCCAAGTGCATGCATCGCTTCGCTAATTAGATATTCACGCAGTACCGGCCCGACCCATGCGCGGCCATCTCCCATACGTGAATAGGGCGTGGGGCCGGAACCTTTAAGTTGGATATCCCGGCGCTTGCCATCGCTGTCGATGACCTCACCCAGCAGGATCGCACGGCCGTCGCCAAGCTGCGGATTGAAATTACCGAACTGATGTCCGGCATAGAGTTGCGCCAAGGGTGCTGCCCCTTCGGGCACCGCATTGCCGCCGAAAACCTGCGCGCGGGTCTCAGCGTCGCCCCCTTCGATCCCCAGCAATGCCGCCAGATCAGCGTTCCATGCCAAGAGCTTGGGTTCTTTCACCGGCGTGGGGTCCAGCCGGGTAAAGAACCCCTCAGGCAAGGCGGCATAGCTGTTATCAAAGGGAATACGCATCACAGTTTCCGAGACATAAGCATGTAATCCTCGCGGGGGCGGAAGCCCGCACGGGTGTAGACTTTGAGCGCCGCCCTATTGGTGCGGTCAACTTCGAGATGTATGGCCTTCAACCCGCCCGCAGCCAGCGCGCGCGGCAGAGCGATCAGCGTCTCTGAAGCGATCCCGCGTCCCCGCACGCCGGGACGGACGTAGATTTCATCAATGATGGCGTCCAGCCCGCCGAATTCAACAGACCAGCCGAAACAAATCACCACATAGCCAATCGGCGCACGGGGCGGGCCGATCAGATAGGCGGCGCCATGGGGGATCCCCTCCAGCAGCGGCGCAAGCCCGTTGCGGCGCTGCTCATCAGTCATCTCAATGCCCGCTTCGGCGTGAAAGGCCGTGACCAGCCCGACCAGTTTGTCGAGGTGTTCAGGCGCGCCGAGGGTGAGATGTGCGCTCATAGGCGGGCCAGCCTTTCGGTGAGCAAGGCAAAGAACCCATCGGCGTCAAGGTCGCCTACGAAAACTGCGTTGGGCGCGCGGTCGGTTACCCCCCACCAGTCGGCCACGGTCATGCCCATGGTCAGTTCTGACTGGGTTTCGATCTCGACGTTGATGTGGCGACCTTTGAACAGGTCTGGATTTATCAGATAGGCGGTGACGCAAGGGTCATGTAGCGGCGCGCCTTCGGAGCCGTATTTCTCTTTGTCGAACCGCTCGAAGAAATCGGTCATCTCGGCCACGGCGACGCCTACCGGCGTGCCAAGCGCGCGGAAGGCGTCATTGCGCGGTTTGGTGACCAGCGCCTTGTGCGTCACATCGAGCGGCATCACAACGATGGGGATGCCGGATTTAAAAACGATATCAGCGGCATGCGGGTCGACATAAATGTTGAACTCCGCCGTGGGGGTGATGTTGCCCCCCTCGAAATAGCCGCCGCCCATCAGCACGATCTCTTGCACCTTCTCGGCGATATCGGGCGCCTTTTGCAGCGCCGTCGCGATATTGGTGAGCGGGCCCAAGGGGCAGAGGGTCACGCTGCCTGCGGGATGGGCGCGAACCTGCTCGATGATAAAATCGACGCCATGCCCCTCGGCCAGCGGCATGGTGGGGTCGGGCAGGTCGGGGCCATCAAGGCCGGTCTTGCCGTGCACATGTTCTGCCGTCACCAAGTCACGGCCCAGCGGGCGGTCGCAACCGGCAAAGACCTTTATATCCCGGTGCCCCGCCAACTCGCAAACGATGCGGGCGTTTTTCGAGGTCAGCTCCAGCGGCACGTTGCCCGCGACACAGGTGATGCCCAGCACGTCGATCTCTTCGGGGCTGGCCAGCGCGAGGAGGATCGCGACGGCGTCGTCCTGTCCGGGGTCGGTGTCGATAATGATTTTGCGCGGGGTCATGGGCTTACTTTCGTCAAATTGCTTGGGGCAGAGCCTTGCCGGAGGCTCATGTCTTTGTCCAGCCGCAGACCCGGCGATTAGCCGCGTTCCGCCAGTTTCACTGCATCCCAAAGCGCATCCATCTCGGCCAGATCACTGTCTTGCGGGGTTTTGCCCATTGCCGCGAGCCGGGCCTCAATGCCCTCGAAACGCCGGGTGAATTTGGCATTGGCGGCGCGCAGAGCGGCTTCGGGGTCGAGCCCAAGGTGGCGGCCCAGATTGGCCATGACAAAGAGAAGATCGCCGTATTCCTCCTCAACCTCAGCCTGCGAAAGCGTGTCCTTCGCCTCGACCAGTTCCGCGGCCTCTTCGGTGATCTTATCCAGCACCTGCGTCGTCTCGGGCCAATCAAACCCCACCCGCGCTGCACGTTTTTGCAGTTTCATCGCGCGTAAAAGCGCGGGAAGGCCAATCGCCACCCCATCCAACGTGCCCCCCTGCGCCTTGCCAGCGCGCTCGGTGGCTTTGATCTTCTCCCAGTCGGCGGTCTGCTGTTCGGCGCTTTTGTCGCGGGATTCGTCGCCAAAGACATGCGGGTGCCGCGCCACCATCTTATCGCTGATGTTGCGCACCACGGATTGGAAGGTGAAATGCCCGGCCTCTTCGCCCATGGCCGTGTGATAGACCGATTGGAGCAGTAGATCGCCCAACTCGCCCTCAAGTTCCGCCCAATCGCGGCGGGCAATGGCATCGGCAACTTCATACGCCTCTTCAATGGTATAGGGGGCGATACTGTCGAAATCCTGCTCGATATCCCAGGGGCAGCCGGTGTCGGGATCACGCAGGCGGCGCATAATTTCAAGCAGCCGTTCAATGCCCGCATCGGAATCGTGAATGAGATCGGCTTTTGTGTTGTCCGGCATTGCAGGCCCCATGTGTCTGGTGTCAGATGCACCCTGACCAAACCAACCCCAAGGAGTCCAGCCCATGCCCGTGGTAAACCGCATCAATGCCTTTGCGGAGGATATGACAGCGTGGCGGCGCCATTTGCATAGCATCCCTGAGTTGGATCTGGAATGTCATGAGACGGCGGCCTTTGTCGCCGAACGGCTGCGGGAATTTGGCGTCGATGAATTGCACGAAGGCATCGCGACAACCGGTCTGGTTGCCATCATCAACGGGCAAGGCGCAGGGCCGACAATCGGCCTGCGCGCCGATATGGATGCCCTGCCCATACATGAAGCGACGGGCAAGGACTACGCCAGCACCCGCATGGGCAAAATGCACGCCTGCGGGCATGACGGGCATACCACAATGTTGCTGGGCGCTGCCCGCTACTTGGCCGAAACGCGCAATTTCTCGGGTCGGGTGGCGCTGATCTTTCAACCTGCTGAAGAGGCCAGCGGCGGCGCTGGTATCATGGTCGAAGAAGGCATCATGGAGCGGTTCGACATCGCGCAGGTCTACGGCATCCACAATATGCCCGGGTTGGACGAAGGCGCGTTTTTCACCACCCCGGGGCCATTCATGGCAGCGGTGGACGAGTTTCACATTCACATCAAAGGCAAAGGCGGCCATGGCGCGATGCCCCATGACACCCGCGACCCTGTGGTGGCGGCCTGCGGCATCGCCACGGCGATCCAGACCATCGTCAGCCGCAATCATCTCGCCTCGCAGGATTTGGTGGTCTCGGTCACGCAAATCCACACCGGCAGCGCCGATAACATCATTCCTGAGACCGCCTATATCAACGGAACCGTGCGCACCTTTGACCGCGAGGTGCAGGAGATGGTGATACGCCGCATGCAGCAGATCGTGGACGGGCAGGCGGCGAGCTATGACGTTTCAGCAGAGCTGGTCTATGAGGTCGGCTATCCCGCCACGGTCAACGATCCGGCCAAGACCGAAACCGCCATCGCGGCGGCAAGCGAAGTGGTGGGTGCGGACCGCGTGCATGGCGACTATGGCCGCGAAATGGGCGCGGAAGATTTCAGCTTCATGCTTGAAAAACGCCCCGGTGCCTATCTGTTCCTCGGGACCGGCGAAGGCGCAGGGCTGCACCACCCTGAATACGACTTCAACGACGAGATCGCGCCGCTCGGCGCATCCTTTTTCGCCCGTATCGTTGAGCGGGCACAGCCAGCAGGAGGCAAGTAATGGCACTGGAAGACGCGGCCAAACAGATGGATATGGCCTTTACCCGCGAGGACCTCAAAGGGCCGAGCTATGAGTTGACCTTTGGCGGGGCGACCTCTTTCTTGCGACGTAAATACACCAAGGATTTGACTGGCGTGGACATCGCTGTGACCGGCGTGCCCTTCGACCAAGCGGTCACCAACCGCCCCGGCACCCGCCTTGGCCCCCGCGCCATCCGCGAGGCGAGTGCCTTGCAAGCGCCTGACGCGCCCTATGGCTGGGACTTTGACGTGCTGAGCGAATTCGCCATCGCGGACTATGGCGATCTGGCGTTTGATTATGGCCATGTCAGCCAGTTTCCCGCCGCTCTGACCGCGCATATCAAGACCATTTTGGATGCCGGCGCGGCCTCTGTCGTACTGGGCGGGGATCACTATATCTCATTCCCGATCGTCAAGGCCTATGCTGAGAAATACGGTTCGATCAGCCTGTTACAGTTCGATGCACACACGGACACATGGCAAGACGACGACATGGACCGGATCGACCACGGCACGATGTTCTACAAGGCGGTCAAGTCCGGCATCGTTGACCCTTCGACCAGCGTGCAGGTTGGCATACGCACAACCAACGAAGACACGATGGGCGTCAACATTATCGATGCCCGTGAGGTACATGAGAAGGGGCCGCAGGCCACCGTGGCTAAGATCAAAGAAATCCTCGGCGATCGGCCCTGTTACCTGACCTTCGACATCGACGCACTGGATCCGGCCTTTGCCCCCGGTACCGGCACGCCGGTTTGGGGCGGGCTGACCTCGGCGCAGACCTCTATCATGCTGCGTGATCTGGCCGGGATCAATATCATGGGTGGTGATGTGGTTGAGGTCTCTCCGCCCTTCGACACCACCGGGGCCACGGCGATCGCAGGCGCGCATGTGGCGACCGAAATTCTGTCGCTGCTAGGCCACCGCATGAGAACGGCGTGAACCGAGACGGCGAACCAAAGCGGCGGCCCTTAGGACTGAGGGCCGCCAACATCCCCGCGACATCTTTTGTCGCGCAATTCTGCGGACCTTTGAAAGGTGCTTAAAATGTTGTTCTGGATCATCGTTATCGCTCTTGTCGCTCTGGTGGCCTATGTTCGGCTTGCACCTATTGATACTGCACGCTGGCACGGACAGGCCGAGGGGCAGAAGATGGGCAAGACCCAAGCGGCCAATAGCTATATCTGGCGCGCCCCGGTCGAAGGTGACGGGCAAGAGACATTGGCACAGCTCGACCGTGCAATCATGCAGACACCGCGCACCGAGGTTGTCGCAGGCTCACTGGCTGAGGGCCAAGTCACTTACGTGACCCGTACCAAACTGATGGGCTATCCCGACTTCACCACCATCGGCGTCTATGGTGCAGATCCGCGCTACATTGAGGTCTATGGCCGCTCGCGCTTTGGGCGGTCAGATATGGGCGTCAACGCCAAGCGGGTCAATGCTTGGCTCGCTCAGATCGAGGCGCGATGACAGGCAGCCCTGCTGCACTTCGCGCCACATCGGCACATTGAGCGACATCTGACACTGGGCCATGAACATGCGGCCGCCGACCTGTAGACAGATGGTTTCACCCAGTTCCACACGGTCGCCGGTGCTGTTGGTGCAATAGCAATCAATCGTCTTCCCGCCCGGCGCTTTGACATCCGCAAGGGCAGGGTGCAGGGCCGTCAGGGCCAAGAGGCAGGACAGCGGCAAGATGCGTTTCATAACCTATGATAGCATAAGCCGCCTCTTGACCAAAGCATTTGCATAAGCGACAGGAACCCCATGATCCCGATGCACCGCCTCGCGCAAATCTCGCAACGCTTCCAGTTTCTGGAGGCCAGCATGTCTGCGGGCTCCGATGGGGCCGATTTTGCAGCCCTCGCCAAGGAATACAGCGATCTCAAGCCCGTGGTGGATCAGATCGACCTTTACCAGCAGCTTCAGCGGGACCTCGAAGAGGCCGAGTTGATGTTGAAAGACCCCGAGATGGCCGAGCTTGCCCGCGAAGAACTGCCCCGTCTAAAGGCGCGCCTGCCGGAGGTTGAGCAGGGCTTGCAACTGGCGCTTCTGCCGCGCGATTCCGCCGATGCGAAACCCGCGATGCTAGAGATCCGGCCCGGCACCGGCGGCGATGAGGCCGCTCTGTTCGCGGGCGATTTGCTGCGCATGTACCAGCGCTATGCCGAAGCGCGCGGCTGGGGATTTGACCTGATCGAAAGCCAGATGACCGAACTTGGCGGCGTGAAAGAGGTTGTGGCCCATATTACTGGCCAGAACGTCTTTGCCCGATTGAAATTTGAAAGCGGCGTGCACCGCGTCCAACGCGTGCCTTCGACAGAAAGCGGCGGGCGTATCCACACCTCAGCAGCCACCGTGGCGGTGCTACCCGAAGCCGAGGACGTGGATATTGAGATCAACGCCAATGACCTGCGGATCGACACAATGCGTTCTTCCGGCGCGGGTGGCCAGCACGTCAACACAACCGATTCCGCCGTGCGCATCACCCATATTCCGACCGGGATCGTCGTCACTTCGTCGGAAAAATCCCAGCACCGCAACCGCGACAAGGCGATGCAGGTGCTCAAAGCGCGGCTTTATGACATGGAGCGCAGCCGGATTGACAGCGCACGTTCCGCCGACCGCGCGGCGCAGGTCGGAACCGGCGACCGGTCCGAGCGCATCCGGACCTACAACTTCCCACAAGGGCGGATGACCGACCACCGGATCAACCTGACGCTCTACCGTCTTGAGGCCGTGATGCAGGGCGATCTGGATGAGATCGTCGATGCGCTGACCGCCGACGCCCAAGCACGTCAATTGTCGGAGATGGAGGGGTGAGCCCCCAGACTGCCGCCCAAGCCATGGCCGCCGCTGCTGGCCGGCTCCGTGCCGCGGGCGTGCCCGACCCGGCACGGGACGCGCGGCTGCTCTTGGCCCATGCCGCAGCCGTGGATGCCGCCCGCGTGACCCTGATCGCGCCCGAAGAAATTGCCCCCGACGTGGCCGAACGGTTTGATCAACTCATCGCCCTGCGCGCCGTGCGGGTGCCTGTCTCGCAACTGATCGGGAGGCGCGCGTTCTATGGCCGCGATTTCAGCATCAGCCGCGATGTGCTGGACCCTCGGCCAGAGACGGAAACGTTAATAGACCTTGCCCTTAGCGGTGATTTCAACCGGATATTGGACCTTGGCACCGGATCGGGCTGTATCCTTGTCACGCTGCTCGCCGAACGCCCACAGGCCACGGGGCTGGGCGTGGACCTCTCGGAAGCCGCTTGCCTTCAGGCCAGTGCCAATGCGGTGCAGCACGGCGTGGCAGAACGTGCCGACATCCGCCAGTCAGATTGGTTCAGCACGGTCGACGGTCGCTTTGACCTGATTCTGTCGAACCCGCCCTATCTTGCCGCCGAAGAGATGGCCGATGTCTCTCCCGAATTGCGCCAGCATGAGCCGGAAATGGCGCTGACCGATGGTCAGGACGGGCTGAGCATCTACCGCATCATCGCCGCCGAGGCGCAGGGCTATCTGACGCCCGAAGGCCGCGTCATGGTCGAAATCGGCTGGCAACAGGGCGAAGCGGTGCAGGATATCTTCACCACAGCGGGCTGGGGACGGGTGACACTGGCCCATGACCTGGGTGGGCGGCCACGGGTCGTTTGTGCTGATAAACCGGCATGAAATCGCGAAAAAACGATACTTTGGCAGGTTAAGTCGCAGTTTCTTCTTGCCCAATGCTTTCTGGCATGGTTAGTCAGAAGTGTTGCAGCGGTGGATGCCATAGGCGGTCCCGCGCGGCACTATGCCCAACATATCGCTTAGGCCGGGTTAAAGACGTGCTTTGCACCCCCGGTGAACGACACACAGCACACAAGGCTGACATCATTCCATGAATTCTCCCAGATCACGCTCCCGGTCGAAGAACAATCGCAAACGCTCCCCACATGGTGGTGGCGGCGGCAATGTCGTCAATCGGGTGTTCGACAGCTCCGGTCCTGAGGGTAAGGTGCGCGGCACGCCGCAGCAGGTTATCGAGAAATACAACCAGCTGGCCCGCGACGCGCAGCTTAGCAATGACCGTGTGGCGGCTGAGAACTTTCAACAGCACGCTGAACATTACCTGCGTCTGCTTAGCGAAGCACAGCGCGAGGTCGATCAGCGCCGCGAAGAGCAAGAACGCCAGAACCGCGAGCGTCAGGCCGAGCGGGATCGCGAGCGCGCCGAACGTCAGGAGCGCGAAGCACAGCAGGGCGGCCAGCCACAAAGCGATCAGCCGCAAGCGGACGAGCAGCCTGAGCAGGACAGCGCGCCGGTTGAACAGCAAGCTGAGCCCGAAACAAATAGCGACGAAAGCACGCTGGTTGAGACGCCTGAGAGCAAGCCCAAGCCGAAACGCGCCCCGCGCCGCAAGCCCAAGCCGAAAGTGGCAGATGCGCAGCCGCAGGACAATGGCAGCGACGGCAACGGCGACACCGCCAAGGCCGCAGAATAAGAAAAGCCCCGCAAATTGCGGGGCTTTTTCGTTGTGGGGGAAGGGCCGGGCTGTCTTAACCTTCCATCCCTGCCTGAACATATCTGACCCGCCCGTTGCGGCGCAGCACCTCTTCGCGCGGCTCCCAGTCATAGCGCGGATCGCTCATGACCGGGGACCAGAACAGCACGCCGCTCTGCCGCCAAGGATCAAGCACGATCCCCGCCTGCATCGGTGCCCCTGCGGCCGAGATGATGGCGGTGGAATGGTCAATCAGCAGCCGCGTGTCGCCATTGGCAATGGCGCGGTGCATGTCGAGCGTGGCGAAATCTTCGGCCAGCAGTCGTTTCTCAAGATCCTCTGCCCAATGCCAACACAGACCGCGGGGCTTGCTGCCGTTGTTGACCTTCACGTTGTGGATCAGTGGCGGGTCGGTGATCTGATAGGCAATCGCCAGTTCATGCGTATGGCGATAGGTGATCCGCGCCGCACGGGCAGCCTCTGCGGGATCCACGTTAGGAGAGAGCCCGCTAATGGCACGGGTCAGCGCCGCGATGTCGGCCTCTGTTCCCGGCGGAGGCGGCCCGTTGCGTGGCAAGGCACAGGCAGAGAGCCCCATCAGCAGTGCGCAGACGAGCAATAGACGGTAGAACATTTTCATCCTTTGGCAATTTCACGGGCAAGGGCGCAAAAGCCCTCAAGCGGCACTTGCTCGGCCCTGTCAGTAGGTTTCAGCCCGGCGGCATGAAGGCGGTCTTCGATATCGGGCGCGGCCCCTTTAAGCGCCGAGCGCAGCATCTTGCGGCGTTGGTTAAACGCCATGGCCACCACACGGCTGAGCACGGCGGGATCAGCTGGAAAACGCGGCTCGGGCAGGGCGGTCAGATGCACCACGCTTGACGATACCTTTGGGGGCGGCGTGAAAGCCCCAGGCGGCACTTGCATGACGATGCGCGCATCGCTGCGCCACTGCGCCAGCACGGCCAGCCGCCCATAGGCTTTGGAGCCGGGTGTCGCCACGATCCGCTCAGCCACCTCGCGTTGGAACATCAGCGTGAGGCTTTGCCAGAAAGGGGGCCATTGCGGCGGGGTCAGCCAGCGCACCAGCAACTCGGTCCCGACGTTATAGGGCAGGTTGGCGGCGACGCGGATCGGCGGGGTCAGGTGGCTGAGAGGGTCGATCTCCAGCGCGTCGCCTTCGATCACCGTGAGCCGGCCAGGATAGTGTTCCGCCACTTCGGCCAGCGCAGGCAGGCAGCGGCGGTCTTTCTCAATCGCCAGCACATGACGCGCGCCTTCCGCCAACAGACCGCGGGTCAGTCCACCGGGGCCGGGGCCGATTTCCAGCACGTCACAATCGGCCATGTCCCCGGCCTGACGCGCGATCTTGGCGGTCAGGTTCAGATCCAGCAGGAAGTTCTGGCCCAGCGATTTCCGCGCGGCCAACTCGTGGGTGTTGATCACCTCGCGCAGCGGCGGAAGGTTGTCGATTGCACTCATGTTTTCTGGCCCATCTGCCATGCCAGTTTGATCGCTTCGATCATGCTGGTCGGGTTGGCGCGCCCTTGGCCCGCGATGTCAAAAGCTGTTCCGTGATCGGGGGAGGTGCGCACGAAGGGCAACCCCAGCGTCACGTTCACGCCCCGGTCGAAGTCGAGCGTCTTGATCGGGATCAGCGCTTGGTCGTGATACATCGCCACCGCCGCGTCATAGCCTGCGCGGGCGCGGGCATGGAACATCGTATCGGCGGGCAACGGCCCGGTCAGCGCGTAGCCTTCGCCCTGCATCTCGATAATCAGCGGCGCGATCCAGTCGATCTCTTGCCGGCCCATGCTGCCGCCTTCGCCCGCGTGGGGGTTCAGCCCGGCGACGGCGATGCGGGGCCGGGCGATGCCAAAGCGGTTTTGCAATTCCTGCGCAGTGATTTCGATCGTGCGGCGCAGGCCCGCAGGGGTCAGCGCCTGCGGCACCTGATCCAACGCGATATGGATCGTGGCAGGCACGACGCGCAACTGGTCGGAGGCCAGCAACATCACCACATCCTCAACCCCTGCCAGTGCTGCGAGGTATTCAGTATGGCCGGGATAGGCGAAATTCGCGCCATCCTGCAGGGCTTTTTTGTGGATCGGCGCAGTGCAGATGGCGCAGGCGCCTCCGGTCTGCACCAAATCAACGGCGCGGGCGATCACGTCGATCACCCCCTGCGCGTGGCCGGGCTGCGGCACACCGACGAGCGCGGCACTGTCAAAAGCATGAGACAGCACAGGCAGCGCATCGGTGCTCGGTGCGCCTGCATCTTCGGGGCTATCGATCAAACGGTGCGGCACATCTTCAGGCAGGTGGCGCGGGTCGCCAATCCAGAACATCGGGATGTCAGACGAAAGCGCCGCCCAAGCACGGGCGGCGATTTCTGGGCCAATTCCGGCAGGTTCACCGCAGGTGATGGCCACCGGCCGGGACGGGCGGCTCATTGGCGGGTGATGCGGGCTTCGGCGCGTGCCTGTTCCAACAGCTGCGTAGCATAGCCCTCAAGCTTGCGCTGCCGGATCGAGCTTACCACCGCGTCGCGGTCCACCTCCGCATTGGCCGCCGTGGTGCGGTTGCAGAGCATCAGGAACACCAGCGTTTGCCCATCGGCACGGGTCAGCGTGGTCGAGACTTCGCCGGGATCGAGTTTGGCCAGTTCAATGGCTACGTCCTGTGGGATCTCACCCGGAGCCTTGGTGCCACGGTCGAGCACATTCGCGGGCTGGCCCTTGGCGACGCCATAGAGGTCATCGCACTGGTCCACCTGACCGCGCAGTTGCGCGGCGCGCGACAGGGCGGCCTCGGAACGGCCACCGGGGATGTAATAGGCCGCATAGTCAATCTCTGAATACTCCACGCTTGGCTTGCCGGTCTCTTCGATGCCGCGCAGTTGGAACAGCGCCACGGCATTGGGGATCGGCAGCGGGGCTGTCACCTCACCCGGCGACAGTGCCAGAAGGATCGGGCGCAGGCTGGCGGGCAGGTTTTCAAGCGGTGTCCAAGGCATCTTGCCGCCGCGCCCGCGCGACGCGGTGGCGGAATATTTGCTCGCATAGGAGGAGAACTCAGCCTCAGAACGGCTTTGCGCGATCCGCTCGGCCAGCGCATTCACCTGATCGGCGTTCTGGGGCGGTGCGGGGATGATGATCTCGGACAAAAGCACGCGCAGGCCGTTATTGCCTCGGCTGCTGCCGAGGGCGCGGTCAACCTCTTCGTCGGTGATGTTAACACGGCTATTATAGCGCGCGCGGATCAGGTCGCGCCATGCAGCGCTGATCACGATGAAGTCGCGGAAGGTCTCTTCTGAGATCTGCGCTTGGCCCAATACTTTCAGGAATTCCTCAGTGGTCAAATCCGCACGGCTGGCAAATTCGGCCATGCCGGATTGAATGCCTTCGGGCGTGACTTCAAGCCCGGCTTGATCAAGGATTTGGCCGCGCAGCCGGTCGTCGATCAGACCGTCGATAACGCTTTTGGTATCCGCCCCCGGTGCGCCGATCAGCTGCATGAAACGCTGACGCTGCTGCACTTCGTAACCGGTGATGACCTCATCGTTGACACGGGCCACGGGCGCAAAGAGGTTCTGCGCCGCTGCGGACTGGCCGATCACCAATGCAAGGGCGAGCGCCGCAGTGCCACGGATCCCGGCACGGACTGTCTGTTTCGTTACTTCCCACATGAGCGTACGTATCTTTCTGTTCCGGTGTTGGCGGCAAAGCCCCTGAGGCCGATGTTAAAACCGAAATCCGTTGAGGGCTCAACACTTGTTGAGGAGGAATAGCGCCGGCTGACGGAAAGGTCGACCTGCACGCATTCATTGTTGTAGCTCAGGCCAAGACCCGCCGTCGCCGCGCGTTCGTCCGCAAGGTCAAAGCGCCAATCAGCCGAGGCTTGCCATTGGCTGCTGATCGAATAGCTGCCGTCAAAGGTGATCTCTGACACATTCTCGTCGCGGTCTTCTGCGGCATCTTCCTGCAGCCAGACATAGCTGCCCGCAATCTGCCCGCGTTTGAAATCCCAGATGCCGCGCACTTCGGCCTTGGCGACTTCGAAATCGTCATCGACCAATCCCCGGCCAATGATGGCCAGACCGTTGTCGCTGCGCAATTGCCCGGCAAGAAGGAAATCCGAATGGGTGCCCTGTAGGCCCGAGCTAAAGGTGAATGCATCATCCGCATTGGCCCGGATCACCTGACCGAATGAGAAACTGCTATCAAACCCGGTCGGGTCAATCCGCGCCCAGTTCACGCCAAAGGCCGCAACCGCGCCGCGTTCACGTCGGTCAGGGCGGGGAAAGCGGCTGAGCGCGAGAAGGTTGCCCTCGTCATATTCGACCAGCGTGCTTTCCTCATTCGGAATGTTAAGCCTGTCGCCCCCGGTCCAGCCAAATTGTACGAGCGGCTCAAGCTGTTGCACCACGCCGCCCGCCTCGCGACGTTGCATGGGGTAGCGAAATGCAACAGAGGCATGCGGCACGAGATCAGAGTGGCGTTCGCTGTAAAAGGCATCCTGTGCGATGTTGAACAGACCAAAGCTCGCCCCGGCGCGGAGATCGGTCACCAGACCGTTGCCAAAGGTAAAGCGCCGCAGCCAGTCAGCCTCACCGTTGAGCCGCGACACATCGCGCCCATCAGCCTCGCCATCCCCATCGCCATCGGTGCTGAGGTCAGAGGCCCGGCGGTGGCTATGGGCCTCCAGCGTCAGCCGGACTTCGCCGCCAATCGAGGTTGGGAAATAGCGCCGTTGGTGTTCGCCGTCCAAGACAAGGTTGGGCAGAAGATCGTTGTCTTCGCCATCGCGCAGCGATTGGTAGTTCAACAGGCTTGCCCGGACATATTGATCCCGCCGCGCACGGCTGACGGTCAGCTCGCTCGTCAGACGGTCCTTGTCGGAATAGCCATAGTCACTGAGGTAGGACCGGTCGCTGGTGACCTCGATCCCGAAATAAAGTTTATAGTCGCGCCGCAGATCAAAGGAGCCAGTGCCAAAGAGGTAGCCACGGGTCTCACCCGGCTCCAGATCGTCATCAGTGATTGCGCCGTCAAATTCGATCCGGCCAGAGACAAAGGCCTGACGGTAGCGGAATTCGAGCGTGCGGGTCTCGGCAGAGAGATAGGGTGTCAGGGTCAGATCGCGGTGATCACCTATTTTTATGAAATAAGGCAATTTCAACCCCACACCCAATTGCGAAGTTGAGCGCACCGAAGGGGCGAGGAAGCCGGTCGCGCGGTCCAGCGTCGGATCGGGCAGGCGCAGGCGCGGCAGATAGGCGACGGGCACATTCTTGATGCGAAACTGCGCCTCGTCAAAGTAAAGTTGCTGGGCCAATTGGTCGTGTACAACCCGTTTGGCGCGGATCTGCCAAAGCGGCGTTTCGCCATCTTCGCAGACTTTACAGGACGTTACGGCAGCTTTGTAAAGCTGGCTATAGCGCCCTTCGACACGGTTG
Organism: Sulfitobacter sp. W027; assembly: GCF_025143985.1. Classification (NCBI taxonomy): domain Bacteria; kingdom Pseudomonadati; phylum Pseudomonadota; class Alphaproteobacteria; order Rhodobacterales; family Roseobacteraceae; genus Sulfitobacter; species Sulfitobacter sp. W027. The sequence continues at coordinate 1,692,482 of NZ_CP083564.1, read as the reverse complement.
ATCTGCACAGCGGCAAGCTGCAACTGCTGCTCTAAAATCATCCGCGCCCCGCGCAGCAGCCCCGATTGGAGCCCCGCATCGAGAGAGGCCGCATCGGCGAGGATCGTGGTATTTTCCCCCTCTGACAGGACAATCGGCCCTTCAATGCTTAAAGCGCCGGTGCCCTGGTCATAGCGGATCGCCGTGGCACGCAGCCGCGTCTCGCCTTGGAAGGCTTCGACATTACCCTGCGCGACCAAGACCTTATCACGGGTAATGAATACCTGATCAGCCACCAGAACGGCCGGTCGGTCGGTGGCCGGGGCGGTTTGCGCGCTGATCGTCAGGGGCGCAAAACTAAGGGCAAGTCCAACAAGGGCCGCGCGCATGTCAGCCGTCCTCCGCGTGCAAAAGCAGGCCTAACGCCAGAAAAATCGCGGCCACGGGCGGTGCCCAAGCGGCGAGGGTTACGGGGATCTGGCCGTTTTCGCCAAGGATCTGTGCAAAACTGCGAATGAAATACAAACCGAACCCCAGCAAGATCGAGGCCAGCACAGCAATGCCGGTCCCCCCAAAGCGGGTATGGCGCATGGTGAATGCGCTCGCAACCAGAACCATGGCGACCAGAAAGAAGGGCCGCGCCAGTTCAGCCTGCAACCAGACCTCATGCTGGCGCGTGCTGAACCCTGCCTGTTCCAATTGGCGAATGAACTCGGGCAACTCATAGATGGAAACGGCGGCCACCCGGCCAATGCTCTCGCGGATCCGCTCCACGGTGAGGGACGAGGGGATAGTGAGGGTCTCATGCTCCTCAGACGCGCCTTCGGCGTTCACACCAGCTTCCAGTGGCCAGATCTTGGCCCCGGTCAACTGCCAGTCCCCCCCGCGCAGTTCCGCGCTTTCGGCTTCAATCCGGCGGATCGGGCCTTTTTCGGCGTCATAGCTGATGATGGTCACGTTATAGAGGACAGAGGCGTCGCTGTTGGTGCGCCACGCGCGAATGACCGATTGGCCTTCCTCCGTGCCTTGACGCAGCCACAGACCCTCGTCGCTCACCGACAGGGCCGAACGGCCGTTGGAGCGGTATTTTTGCGTTAGCTGCTCGGCCCGCTCGCTGGTTGCCGCGACGATGGGGTTGAGCATGGCCACCGCCAACGTGCCGATGATCAGCGCCACCACCACCGGCGCGACCAGCGCACGCAGAGCAGAGCGGCCCGCCGCGCGGGTCACCACCAACTCCGAGGACCGCGCCAAACCGATGAAGAGCGCTACGGTGGCAAGGATCATGATCAGCGGCAGGATCATATTGATCGTCTGCGGCATGTGCAGCAGCGTCATGCCCAGCACCTGATCCCAGCCGACATCATCATCGGCAAAACGTCGTGCCTGATCCACACCGTCGACCAGCATCACCAAGGCGACCAGCACGCCGGCGATGACAAGAAAGCTCGTGAAAAAGCGGCGTGCGAAATAAAGGTGCAGGATCATGCGGTTGCCCCCTTGCCACGCAGATGCCGCCTGATCCAGCGCGGGTGCGCGGCTTGCCAGAGCATTGCCAGTGTCAGCGCCGCCCCGATCAGCGAGGGCAGATAGGCCAGAGGCCAAAGCGCCGCGGTTTCACGTATCTGCACCACCAAAGTCCCCCGCAGCCCGTCAATCGCGATGAGCAGGCCAAAGGCGATCACCGCCTCCCGCCAGACCCCAAAGCGCGAGAAGCCGCCAAGGATCAACGTGGCAAAACCGATCATCGCTGCGACGATACAAAACAGCGGTTGGGCAAGGCGGCTGTGTAACTCTTCGGCAACAACGCCCTCTGTCGTCTCGGTCTCAGCTGCAATCCCGGCCCAGTCCCACAGCAAGTCGGGGGTCACCATGGAACTGACGGACTGGTCAATCGCGTCACCGCTGCTGACCAGAGGGGAGATATCAAAGGAAAAGTCACGAAACTTGGCCGTTGCCAGCCGGTTCTGCTCGGTATCCAGCCGCTGCGCCATGCCGTTAAGCATAATCAGCGTGGTGTTGTCTCCATTGCGTGCCAGATAGGCTTCGGCGGCGGTATAGATCACCCCTTCATCAGCCTTGCGCCGATCCGACAGGAAGACATCGCGCAGCACACCGTCGTTGTCGATGGCGCGGGTGTAGAAGGTAACCTCATCAGAGGGATGCAGAAAAGTCCCCTCGGTCAGCAGCCGGGCGGTAAGGTTGCGTGAGATTTCGGCCTCGCGCTGCTTTAACTGCCCCTGCGCCATGGGAACCAGAAAATGGCTCAGCACTGTCATCATCAGCGCCACGCACAGGCCAAAGACAAAGACAGGCCGCGCCAAACGCCATGGGCCGGAGCCTGCGGCCTGCAGCACAGTCAACTCGGATTCGCCCGACATGCGGTTGGTGACATAGACCGAAGCGGCAAAGGTCGCGATTGGCAGGACGGTGACGATAAGCTTGGGCAGGCCAAGGGCCGTGAACTCCAAAAACACCAATGCAGATTGACCATCGCCAATCAGCCGGTCGAACAGAACGACCGCACGGTTGATCCAGAACAGGGCCACCAGCACCAGCGCGAAAAAGCCGAACATAACCAGAAGTTGCGACAGCATGTAGCGGTCAATTCGTGCCACTCTGATCCCCCGAGATGCTCTGACGGCGTTTGTGGAGATCGTAAAGCAATTCTCGGGGCGGGAAAACTGCTATCTGGCCATGCGCGGCGCGGCGCGGTAGGTCTGGGACAAAACCAACCATGAGGCACCCCATGACCGATCTGACCCCCATCACTTTCGCCGAGACTGACATCGACCGTATCGCGGGGCATTCCGGGCGGATCGCGGTCTTTCTTGAGCCTGAGGGTCGGCTTGATGCCGGAGCGCGGCGGGTCAACCGGCTGACCAAAGGTGCTTTGCAGCGGCTGGTGGAAAGCGAGCGTTTTGCCAAGCTGAAGCCCGGCGATGTGCTCAGCATGGGCTATCCGGCTGGCATGGCGGCAGAGGCGGTTGATGTGATCCACCTGCCGCGCCGAGCCGAGGTGATGACCGCGCGCAGGGCTGGCGCGGCGCTGGCCAAGCGCCGGGGCGACAGTGACCTTCTGTTGCTCGCCGCAGGCACGCGCCGGGTGGCGGATGTGGCCTTTGGTTTGGCAATGCGGGACTATGGGTTTGAGGATCACAAATCATCCCCCAAACCCCGTAAGGGCAGTGTTGAGGTGATGTGTTCCAAGCCTGAGGATGCACGCGAAGCTGCGGCGCCATTGATGGCCGTAGCGGAGGGCGCTTTCATGACGCGCGATCTGACCAATGCCCCTGCCAACATCCTGACGACCACCAACTTTGCCGAACGTCTGACCGAGATGGAGAGCTTAGGCCTTAAAGTTGAAGTTCTGGATGAAGAAGATCTTGCAACGCTCGGAATGAGAACGCTTTTGTCGGTCGGGCAGGGCTCTGATAGCCCCTCTAAGGTCGTGGTCATGCGGTGGGAAGGTGGCGCTGAGGGCACGGCTCCGCTGGCGCTGGTCGGCAAGGGGGTCGTCTTTGACACAGGCGGCATCAGCCTCAAACCCGGCGCGGGCATGGAAGACATGACCATGGATATGGGCGGCGCAGGTGTGGTGTCGGGCGTGATGCGCACGCTGGCGCTGCGCAAGGCCAAGGCGAATGTCGTCGGGCTGGTTGGGATCGTGGAAAACATGCCATCGGGCAACGCGACCCGTCCGGGCGATGTGATCACCACCATGAAGGGCGACACGGTGGAGGTTATCAACACCGACGCCGAGGGGCGCTTGGTGCTCTGCGATGTCATGTGGTACGCGCAAGACCGCTTCAAACCTGCGGCGATGATCGATCTGGCCACGCTGACCGGTGCGGTCATTATCGGGCTGGGCCATGAAAACGCTGGCGTCTTCTCGAACGACGACGGGCTGTGCAACGATTTCCTGAAGGCCGCCGAGAGTGAAGGCGAGGGCGCATGGCGTCTGCCGCTGGGACAAGGCTATGACGATCAGCTGAAAAGCCGGATCGCCGATATGAAAAACATCGGCGGGCGTCCGGCGGGGTCGATCACCGCGGCGCAATTCCTCAAGCGCTTCGTCAAGGATGAAACACCTTGGATTCACCTCGACATCGCTGGGGTCGCCTCGTTGAAGTCCGAGAGCACGCTGGCACCCGCGGGCGCGACGGGCTGGGGCGTGGCGGCACTGAACCGTCTGGTCGCCGACCGTTTCGAAAAGGGCTGAGCCGGAGATGGGGGCGGCTTACTTCTACCACCTGACCCAGCGACCTCTGGTCGAGACGTTGACGATGCTGCTGGAAAAGTCGCTCGCCAACGGTTGGCGCGTGGCCTTACGCGGGAGCGACCGCGAAGGGCTGCAAGCACTCGACCGGGCGCTTTGGACGTATTCCGAAGACAGCTTTTTGCCCCATGGCATGGCGGGCGGACCGCAGGACGTGGATCAGCCGGTGCTGCTAACTTTGGAAGACGGCACGCCCAATCGCGCGGATTGTCTGATGGCGGTGCATGGAGCCAATGTTACCGCCGAGGAAATCGCGTCGCTTCAGCGGGTCTGCGTATTGTTCGACGGGCATGACCCGATGGCGTTGGATCAGGCGCGCGGCCTGTGGAAGCGGCTGAAATCCGAAGGCGCATCGGCGCAATATTGGTCAGAAGAAAGCGGTCGCTGGGAGAAGAAGGCCGAAACCTGAACACCGGCCAAGAAGTGGCGGGGGCAGAGGCCAGACGACCCCCGCCCCCGATGGCGGTTTAGGCAGCTTTGTCGAGCGCGGGTTTCGCGACAGAGGCGGCGTAGCCCGCCTTCGTATTCTGCGCTTCCGGCTCAACCTTGCTGACGTAGGACTTGGCAGCTTCCACAGCGCTGTTGTTCACCGGCGAAATGGTGTCGAGCAGCGCACGGGTGCGCACACTGTCAACGTTCCGCTGGGCCGCCGCGCGGGCGAAGGCTTCGTTCTCAGCGTCCGAAGCTTTGGGGGCCGCCTCTGCCGGTTTTGCCTGAGCGGTGGCCTGAACCGATTGAGATTTGGTCGTCTCCTGCGCGGCAGTGGTGCCTTGCTTGGCCTGAGGTTCGCTGGCAGCCTTTGTTTCAGCCTGCTGGGCGTCGTTTTGGTTCTCCTCAGGGGCCGAAGCAGGTTCAGACGCCGGGGGTTTGCTTTGTTGGTAGGAGGAAGACCCCCCTAGAATACTTGACAGCATAGCAGCATGTTCTCCAAAATCAGATACAGTTATGCCCTGCAGATATCCGAGCAAAAGGGCGAAAACCTGTCCAATTCACGGCAAATACGGCGTCATTTTGCGGCGAATTACATCCTTTCTGCACAATCGAGGCCCGGCCAGACCCAGATTCAGCGGCTAAGCCGCAGCTCGCCGCCGCTGATTTCAATGCGCCCCCAGCGTTGCAGATACCCCATGCCCAAAAGCGATTGGCTCATATCGCCGTCGTTCACCACAGCGGGCACATTGTGATCGACCGCCGGGCCCACGACGACCTCATCCAAGCGAACGAATGCGGTGCGCGTCTCTCCATTGGCGGTGCCCGCGCGGCCAAGGTAGTCGAGCGCTTCGGGGTCAATGCCAATCCGCGCAGCATCCGCTTTGGTCAGCACAATGTCCGACGCGCCCGTGTCGACAACAAAGCGCACCGCCGCGCCGTTGATCTCAGCCGTCAGGTAGTAATGCCCATCGCGCCCGCGCGGCAGGACAATCTCACCCTCTTCGCTGATGGTAAGCTGTTGACGGGCAGTGTCGCGGGTGATGTCTTGCCACAGACCAACCCCTGCAGCGGCCCCGGTGAAGATCAGCCCCCAAACCGCCGCCTGTTGCAACGACTTGTTCATGTTCGGACGGCTCTGCATGAAGAACCAGCCAGCGACCATGACCAGCAGGACAATCAGATAGATCAGATGTGCAATCTCAAATTCGGCCATGAACGCGCTCCCTTACCTCTGATATAGGAAGGAAGCGGCCAAATGTCAGCCGGGCATCGGGCCGGGGCCAAAGCCGAAGGCCGCCAGACCGTCGAGCACGAATTGAACCGAGAGGGCGGCCAGCAACATTCCCAGAAGGCGGGTGACGATGTTGATCCCGGTTTTACCCATCGCCCGCTCCAACGCGCCGCTGACCTGCATCGTCAGCGCCATCACCACCAGTGTCAGCGCGGTGATCACAATAATGGTCAGCAACCCTTCGCCGCCCGGTTTCTCGCCCGTCAGCAGGATGACAGAGGCGATGGAGCCGGGGCCAGCAATCAGGGGAATGGCCATAGGGAAAACCGACGGATCGTCATGGTCATCCTCATCCGCCCGGTCTTCGCGCCGTTTGGTGCGGCGGTCGAACAGCATGTCGAGCGCGGTGATAAACAAGAGGATGCCGCCCGCCACCCGGAAGGCGGGCATGGAGATGCCAATGAAGTTCAACACCGCTTCGCCAAAAGCGGCAAAGATCAAAAGCACCAGCCCGGCCACGCCCACAGCACGCCATGCGATCAGCCGGCGTTGTGCGTTGCTCATCCCACGTGTAAGCGCGAGGAAGACCGGCGCGATGGCGATGGGGTCGATCACCACGAACATCGTGACGAGGGCGGTGATCATATAGGCGGTGTCGAGGGTCATGGATCTTCCTTGGCGCGGGGCAGTCTTGTCAGAATGCACGAGGGCCGCCCCTTAGGCGACCCCCGCGATGTGATAATTTGAACGCTGCCGGGTCAGGCTGTGGCCTTCTCCAGCTTCTCCTGTGCGCCCATCCAAAGCGATTCCGCGCGATCGAGCGCCTCCATCACCTCGGCGTATTTCTTGTTCCAGACCTCAAGCTCACCGGTCTTGGCGTCCTCATAGAGCGCGGGATCGGCTAGTTTCTTAGCCAGTTTGTCGCGCATCTCGTTGATCTTTTCCATCCGCGCCTCGGCCTTGCGAACCTCGCTGCGCAGCGCCAGCACCTCGTCGCGGCTGGCGCGTTTCGGCTTGGGGGTTTCCTTGGGCTGTTTCGACGGCTTTTTGCTGACCGGCTTTTCGGGCGTAAGCAGCATCTTGCGATAGGCCTCGAGATCGTCCTCATAAGGTTTGACCGTGCCGTTGGACACTAGCCACAGCCGGTCGGCCACCAGCGACAGCAGGTGCATGTCGTGGCTGACAAGGATCACCGCGCCGGAATAGCGGGTCAACGCCTCGACCAGCGCCTCGCGGGATTCGATGTCGAGGTGGTTGGTCGGCTCATCGAGGATCAGCAGATGCGGTGCGTGCAGCGTCGCCAAGAGCAGCGACAAACGCGCCTTTTGCCCGCCCGAGAGCCGCCCCACCTCGGTTTCCGCCTGCTCAGGGCCAAGGCCGAAGCCCGCCAGCTGCGCGCGTAGTTTTGACTGCATCACACCGGGACGGGCGGCGATCATATGCTGAAGCGGCGTCTCTTCGACGATCAGCTCATCCACTTGGTGCTGGGCAAAGAAACCGACCCGCAGCTTGCTGGAATTGACCTGTTTGCCCGCCATCAACGGCAGACGATCTGACAGCAGTTTTGCCAGCGTCGACTTGCCCTGACCGTTCTTGCCCAAGAGGGCGATACGGTCGTCTTGGTCAATGCGCAGGTTCAGGCGGGTCAGCACCGGGTTGTCGTCGGTATAGCCGACGGAGCCGTTCTCGATGTTAATGATCGGCGGCGAGAGTTCTTCAGGCTCCGGGAAGGTAAAGACCTTGCGCGCCACATCCTCAGGCGCGGTGATCATGTCCATCTTCTCGATCATCTTCAGGCGCGATTGGGCCTGTTTCGCTTTAGATGCCTTGGCCTTAAAGCGGTCCACGAAGCTTTGCATATGGTCGCGCCGCGCTTGCTGCTTCTTGGCCATCGCCGCTTGCAATGCGCGTTTCTCGGCGCGCTGGCGGGCGAATTGATCGTAGGGGCCTTGGTAAAAGGTCAGCTTGCGGTCTTCAAGATGCAGAATACCGCCCACCGCGCGGTTCAACAGGCCACGGTCGTGGCTGATGATTAGCACCGTATGGGGGTATTTCGCCAGATAGCTTTCCAGCCAGAGCGCGCCTTCGAGGTCGAGGTAGTTGGTCGGCTCATCGAGGAGCAGCAGATCGGGCTGGGCAAAGAGCACCGCAGCCAGCGCCACGCGCATCCGCCAGCCGCCCGAGAAGGCAGAGCAGGGCATCAACTGTTCGTCGTCGTCGAAACCCAGACCCTTGAGGATCGAGGCCGCGCGGCCTTCGGCGGACCATGCGTCGATGTCGGCCAGACGGGTCTGGATGTCGGCAATGCGGGTCGGGTCCTCGGCGGACTCGGCCTCTTTCATCAAACGCGCGCGTTCTACGTCGGCTTCCAGCACCGTGTCGATCAGCGAAGTCTCGGAGGAGGGCACTTCCTGCGCCACGCCGCCGATCTTGGCGCGCGAGGGCAGGGACAACTCGCCGCTGTCGAGCGTGAGTTCGCCACGGATGAGTTTGAACAGCGTGGTCTTGCCCGCGCCATTGCGCCCGACGATGCCCACTTTGTGGCCCTCGGGGATAACGGCGGAGGCTTCCTCGAACAGAGGGCGACCTTCGACGGAGTAGTTGATTTCTGAAATGCGTAACATGGATGCCGTTTGGAGCAACCTGAGCAGAAGGTCAATCGCGGCTTTTCATGTGCATGACCCCATGCTAGGGAGCGCGCAAATCAACACTTGCTATGGAGTACAGCCAATGGCCCTCGAACGCACTTTCTCGATCATCAAGCCCGACGCAACCCGCCGCAACCTGACCGGCGCCATCGTCAAGAAATTCGAAGACGCGGGCCTGCGCGTTGTCGCACAAAAGCGCATCCACCTGACAAAAGCGCAGGCGGGTGAGTTCTACAAGGTGCACGCCGAGCGTCCCTTCTATGACGAACTGTGCGAATTCATGGCCTCCGCGCCGATCGTTGCTCAGGTTCTCGAAGGCGAGAATGCCATCGCGAAAAACCGCGAAGTCATGGGCGCAACCAACCCTGCTGACGCGGCAGAGGGCACCATTCGCGCAGAATTCGCTGAAAGCGTTGGCGAAAACTCCGTTCACGGTTCCGACGCGCCGGAAACCGCAGCGGTTGAGATCGCATACTTCTTCTCCGGTCTTGAATTGGTCGGCTAAGCCACCGTTCTTCGGACAATGAATGAAAGGGTCGCCTTCGGGCGGCCCTTTTGCGCTTGGGGATCAGTTATTGAGCGTGGGGTGATGCGAGGACATGCGCCCTTCGACGTTTCCCGTAGGCGGTGCTTTGGCGGCTTGGTCTTTCAGGTGACGTTCCAGCAGATCGACGTTGCGCAGCTTCGACTTCCAACCAATGTCGAAAAGATCACCCACCAACGGGACCGAACCGATAACGTAGTCGATCCCGGTGTTCACCAGCATCTTCGCCAGCATCCCCTTTGGCGCGCCCATCCGGTGCGATTCTTTAAGGATATAGGCCGAAGGGAGCAGGGCGAGCGTATCGCCCACGACGGGCACGAAACCCAAAATCGAATCCCATCCCATGCGCACGCCGACAATCGGCAATTTAAAAGCGCTGTCCATGCTGACCGCCAGGCGGCGCAGACGGGCGAGGTCGGCTTCGTGAGAGGGGACGTGGGGTTCCATATCAGTCCTTGCGTGTTGCTCTAGGCTGCAAACGCGCAGTTAGGCACCAAAGTTCCCCCCGAGCATCGGCTCCTTCAAATGCATCGGAAAGCAAATTCAGAGACTGGCGTAGTCGGTAATCAAAGGCGTGGGCCGCTGCGGTGGCTGAGCCGAGGTGCCTTTCGGCGTCTGCTCAGGCTTGGGTTTTTGCGGTTGCGGCGTCCTGTCTAGTCGGGCCATCGGGTAGCTCCTTTGCTGCTCGCTGGGGTTTGAAGTCTCTCACCCCTGAAACAAGCTTCGGCGCGGTTCAGGTCCAAAATTGGGCTGGATTATGCCCAGAATGAGGATTTTGTTGCGATTTTGCGACGGAATCCGCTGCTTTCAGCTATGGGTTAAGGCTGAAACGGGCGTCCGCCTGCAGTGCCCCTTGAGGGCCGACACGTCCGCGACCAGTGAGATCGACCAAATGGGCCAGCACATTTCGCCGGGCCGCACCGAGCAGCGCGGCAGGGGTCTCAGTATAGATCAGGCGGGCAAGTTCTTCTGCCGTAGCGGGGCCGGCTGTCAATGCTTCAAGGATCGACGCCTCCCGGGCGCGGCGGTGAGCGACCAGCCAATCAAGCCGCGCAGTCGGGTCCGTGACCGGTGCACCGTGGCCGGGGTAAAAGACTCGCCATTGCCGCGCACCCAGTTTTTCGCAAGAGGTCATGAAATCAGTCAAATCCCCGTCCGGAGGGGAGACCAGCGAGGTGGCCCAGCCCATAACGTGATCCGCCGTCAGACAGGCATCCCCCCACGCAAGGCAGAGGTGATTGCCGATATGACCGGGCGTGTGCAGCGCTTGCAGCGCCCAGTCTTGGCCCTCCAGCATTTCACCATCAATCAGCGTATGGTCGGGGCTGAAGTCATGATCCACCCCCTCGCCACCGCCCATCAACCCCGCCTCGGCCAGCCCCTGCATCACCGGGGAGCGGCCCGCCGTGGCGGGGCCAAAAGCCCAGATCTCGGCCCCTGAGCGCGCGGCCAAAGGGCGGGCGAGCGGTGAGTGGTCGAGATGCGTATGGGTCACGATGATATGGCTGATCCGCTGCCCCGGCTCTATCGCAGCGAGGATCGCTTCAAGATGCGCGGGGCTTTCGGGACCGGGATCGATGACGGCGATGTCGGTGCTGCCCAACAGATAGGTATTCGTGCCGCGATAGGTCATCGGCGAAGGGTTGGGCGCCACGATACGGCGCAGCCCGGGCTCCAAGGTTTCGGCAAGGCCAATCTCGGGGTCGAAGTTGTCGGGCGGCAGCATGGATTAACCTTTCGCTGGGGCAGGGGGCTGGCTAAGGTCTAGCCATGAATTTTGCTTGGCTCAAACGATATGTGCCGCGCGGCATCTACGGACGCGCCGCGTTGATCCTGCTGTTACCAGTGGTGTTTTTGCAATTGGTCGTGGTGGTGATTTTCGCTCAGCGGCATTTCGAAGGCGTCACCAACCAGATGACCGACACGGTTCTGAGGGAGTTGGAACTGGTGATGCTGGCCGTTGGTACCGCGCCCGATGCCCAGTCGGTCCCAATGGCGGTGGAGGCGCGGGCGGGTCCGTTGGATTTCGTAATAACCCTCCCCAATCGCCCGCTGCCCGAAAAGGATAGCCTGCTGTGGTACGATTATTCAGGCCGGGTGCTGATGCCGCGTATGAGAAGCCGGATGGAGGGGATCAAGGCATTCGACCTCAGCGATGATGATTTTGTCGTGCTCTATGTCGAAAGCGTGCATGGTCCCCTGCGCATTCAGTTTGAACGGCGGCGGATCTCGGCCTCGAACCCGCATCAGCTTTTCGTCTATACGGTGTTCTTTGGCGTGCTCCTAAGCCTCATCGCCTCGATTTACCTGCGCAACCAGCTGCGCCCGATCAAGCGCTTGGCCCGCGCGGCGGAGGCTTTTGGCCGGGGGCGGCATGAACCCTACACGCCTACCGGTGCCGTCGAAGTCCGCGCGGCGGGTAACGCCTTTGTCGACATGCGCGCCCGGATTGAGCGGCAGATTGAACAGCGAACCTTGATGCTCTCAGGCGTCAGCCACGACCTGCGCACCCCGTTGACGCGAATGCGGCTTGGTTTATCGATGATTGATGAAGAGGATGCCGCGCCGCTTTTGGCCGATGTGGATGACATGCAGCGGATGCTGGATGAGTTCCTAAACTTCGCCAAGGGTGCCGCCGAGGGCGAGCCGGAGAAGGTGGAGCCGCATGGATTTGTACGCGCAATCGTCGAAGATGCGCAGCGCGGGGGGCGTCAAGTCACGCTTCTACCGCCCGAAGGCACTGGCGAGGGCATGGTAAAGCTGCGCAAGGTGGCGATGCGTCGGGCGGTGGACAACCTGATTTCCAACGCCGTGCGTTATGGCACGCAGGCCGAAGTCGCGGTCATGTTGAGCGACCGTACCCTGCGCATCCGCGTCGAAGACGATGGCCCCGGCATCCCTGAAGAACGCCGCGACGAGGCGACGCGCCCGTTCTCGCGGCTTGATCCTGCGCGCAATCAGGACAAGGGCGGCGGCGTGGGCCTTGGTCTTGCCATCGCCACTGACATCGCCCGCGCCCATGGCGGGGTGCTTCGGCTAGGAGAATCAGAACGGTTGGGCGGGCTGCGCGCGGATATCGTCATTGCGCGGTGACCCGGCGGCATGATTGTGCCATGCGCGCGCCTTTGCCAGAGTGAACCAACTTTTAAAGCGGAGCGCAGCCATGACCCCCTATGACATGATCAAATCCCATCTCGATTCGGCAGTGCCCTTCGCGGCCCATGTTGGAGTGAGATTGCTCAAGATCGGCGATGGCACCGCCAGCGCCGAACTGGTGCAGCGGCATGAAACCTCGAACCATATCGGCACGCAGCACGCAGGGGCGATGTTCACGCTGGGAGAGGCGGCCTCGGGTGCCGCCATGGCCGGGGCGATTGCCCCGGTGATTATGGACATGCGCCCCGTGGCGGCCATGGGGCAGATCACATTCAAAAAGATCGCCGAAGGCATGCTGACGGCCCACGCTGAAACCTCGCGCCCCGGGGCCGAGCTGCTGACCGCGCTGCAAGAGGACGGAAAAGTCGCCTTTGACGTGGCGGTCGACATCCAGAATGAGGCGGGCGAGACGGTCGTTGAGATGCAGGTGAACTGGCATGTCAGCGCCAAACGCTGAGGTCTGCGCGAAAGGCGGGGGCGGTATGGTAGGCCCGGCAGGACTTGAACCCGCAACCAAAGCGTTATGAGCGCTCTGCTCTAACCAATTGAGCTACAGGCCCGCCATGGGCGTTTGGGTATGACGCCACAGGCCGAGCGTCAAGACATTAGCTGCACCAAATGATTGCAGTGGGCGGCGCAATACTCTAACTCCGCGCGCAAGGGAAAATGCGCGCCGGGGGCCATGACCATGACAAAATCCGACAACGGAATCACCTATGCCGAAGCAGGCGTGGATATTGACGCAGGCAACGCGCTTGTAGAGCGGATCAAACCGGCGGCGAAATCCACCGCGCGGCCCGGCGTTATGTCCGGCCTTGGCGGCTTTGGCGCGCTGTTCGATCTGAAGGGCGCAGGTTTCACCGACCCGGTGCTGGTTGCCGCGACGGACGGTGTGGGCACCAAGCTGCGCATCGCCATCGACACCGGCAATGTGGACAGCATCGGCATTGATCTGGTCGCCATGTGCGTCAACGATCTGGTCTGTCAGGGGGCCGAGCCGCTCTTCTTCCTCGACTACTTCGCCACCGGAAAGCTTGAGCTCGACAGTGCCGCGCGGATCATCGAAGGCATCGCCAAGGGCTGCGCCGATTCCGGTTGCGCCTTGATCGGCGGCGAGACGGCTGAAATGCCGGGCATGTATCACGCGGGCGATTTTGACCTCGCCGGTTTCTCGGTCGGCGCAATGGAGCGGGGGACGGAACTGCCGCGCGATGTGAAGGAGGGCGATGTGCTCTTGGGGCTGCCGAGCGACGGGGTGCACTCCAACGGCTACAGCCTCGTGCGCAAGATTGTCGAGCGTAGCGGTCTGGGTTGGGGTGACGATTGCCCATGGGGCGAAGGTGATCTGGGCAGTGCACTGCTGACACCCACGAAGCTCTACGTCAAAGGCGCCGTGGCGGCCCTGCGCGCCGATGCCGTGTCGGCGCTGGCGCATATCACCGGCGGCGGCCTGACCGAGAACCTGCCGCGCGTGTTGCCCGTTGGGTTGGCTGCTGAGATTGACCTCAACGCATGGGACTTGCCACCGGTCTTCAAATGGCTGGCCGCCGAAGGGGGCATGGCCGAGGCCGAGATGCTCAAGACCTTTAACGCTGGCATTGGCATGGTTGCCGTCGTCTCTGCCGATAAGGTCGAGGCGGCCAAAGCTGCCTTCGCCGAGGATGGCCACGCCGCCATCGAGATCGGGCGCATCACCACCGGCAATGGCGTCACCTACTCAGGCGCGCTGCTTTGACCAAGCGGGTTGCGATTTTCGTCTCGGGCGGCGGCTCCAACATGCGAGCGCTGGTCGAGGATATGACCGGCGACCATGCAGGCCGCCCCTGTTTGGTGCTGTCCAACAACGCGGATGCGGGCGGAATCGCTTGGGCGCAGGGGCAGGGGATCGCGACGGAAGTGGTCGATCACCGCCCCTTCGGCAAGGATCGCCCGGCCTTTGAGGCGGCGCTCAGCGCCGCGCTTGAGGCCCATGCGCCAGACATCATCTGCCTTGCCGGTTTTATGCGCAAATTGACCGAAGGGTTTACCGATGCTTGGGCCGGGCGGATGATCAACATCCACCCCTCGCTACTGCCAAAATACCGCGGGCTGCACACCCATGCCCGCGCGCTGGAGGCTGGCGATACCGAACACGGCTGCACCGTGCATGAAGTCACTGCGGCTTTGGATGATGGCCCGATCCTCGGCCAAGCGCGCATTACGGTTCTGCCGGGCGACACGGCGGAGACTTTGGCCGAGCGCGTGCTGGTGCAGGAACACCGCCTTTACCCCGCCGTGCTGCGCCGCTTTGCCGCTGGTGAGCGGCAGCCAGTCATGCTCACGGGCTGACGCTGGTCAAACCTTCGTACGTGATGTACCTCTTGGCACAAAGCCCGATGACCGGGCATGCAACTTGTCAAAGAGCATTTATGAAAACCATCACCACGACAGCCGATCTCGCGCAATTCTGTGAAGAGGCGGCCCGCCATGATTATGTGACCGTCGACACCGAATTTCTGCGCGAACGCACCTACTATTCCAAGCTCTGCCTCGTTCAACTGGCCATGCCCGGCACCGACGACAGCAACGCCGTACTGGTCGACCCGCTGGCCGAGGGCATTTCGCTTGAGCCGCTCTACACGCTCTTCCGTGATACGTCAGTGGTAAAGGTTTTCCACGCGGCGCGACAGGATCTTGAGATTTTCTTTGTCGATGCCGAAGTCTTCCCTGAACCGCTGTTCGACACTCAGGTCGCTGCCATGGTCTGTGGCTTTGGCGAGCAGGTGGGCTATGAAACGCTGGTGCGCAAGATCGCGCATCAGGCGCTGGATAAGACCTCGCGTTTCACTGATTGGTCCCGCCGCCCCCTGACGGAGGCGCAAAAGACCTATGCATTGGCCGACGTAACGCATCTGCGCCAGATTTACGAATTCCTGGCCGCGAAGCTTGAGCAGACTGGTCGTGCGCGGTGGGTGGCCGAAGAGCTGGAAACGCTGCTCAGCCCCGAGACTTATGTGACCCAGCCGCAGGATGCGTGGAAGCGCGTGAAGACACGGACCAACTCGCCCAAGTTCCTCGCCATCGTGCAGGAACTGGCCGCGTTTCGAGAGGACTACGCCCGCACCCGCAACATCCCGCGCAATCGGGTGTTTAAGGATGATGCATTGGTCGAACTGGCAAGCCTAAAACCGACCAATGGCGAAGAGTTGAACCGCGCGCGTCTGCTGCTGCGCGAGGCGCGCAAGGGTGAGATTGCCGACGGCATTTTGAAGGCAGTGGCCGCAGGCGTGGCTTGCAAACCCGCAGATATGCCGCAGCCCGACCGCAAGCGTGACAAGTTGCAGGTCAACCCTGCCTTGGCCGATCTTTTGCGGGTTCTGCTCAAGGCCAAGACTGAAAGCGCAGGCGTTGCGGCCAAGTTAATCGCTTCGGCCAGTGATCTGGATATGCTCTCGGCGGGAGAGCGTGATGTGCAGGCGCTGCGCGGCTGGCGGCACGAAGTCTTTGGTGCCGATGCGCTGCTGCTCTGCGAGGGCAAGATCGCTTTGGCGGCGGACGGGAATGACGTGAAAACCGTAAAGGTCTGATACGATGAGAGCCGCCCGATTGAGGGCGGCTCTCATCAGTAATACGCGGTATAGCCTTAGCGGCGCGAGACTAGCGTGTTCATCTGCCCTTCGACCCGAATCTCCCGCACACCACTCAGCGTTTGATCGGTGAGACGGCGCGCGGCGATCACTTCGCGGGTGGGGCGGCTGCCCTGCGGGGTCGCTTTGTCGGGACGGATCCCTTCCAAACGGTAGGTGAGTACGCCATCTACGGGCTGTTCTTCGATCGTCGCAGGGGTCAGTCGGACCGCATAGATCCCCTGCCGCGCGGCAAGCCCAGTGGCCCGCAGGATCGCACCGCCCGGCACCGGCTCAATCGTCAAATCGGTGATCTGCTCAAAGGGGCGGCCCTCATAGGTGTCGACCTCAACCGAACGCCTGGCAAAAAGCCCGCGACGTTGGGGGATCAGCGGGTTGGCGCTTTCCGAAGGCTCGGCGTCAACCGAGCGGGCAGAGCCGAACCAGTTCAGCGGATTGATGCGGCTGTCACGGACCGTGCCACAGGCGGATACCAAAAGGGTCGAGGCCAAAAGAGCGAGGAGTGTCTTGCGCATGGGATCCGCCGTAAAGTTAACTTGTCTTGTGCTACCCCATCACGCCAGCCTTGGGAAGGGGGTGGACCTTTGCGCATCGGCATCCTACCTGTCAGGCAGTGAAATCTACCCAAAGAGAGTGCACAGATGGCCACGCCCGCTTTTGAAGAACTGGTCGAAGATTTCGAGTTTCTGGACGACTGGGAAGACCGCTATCGCCATGTGATCGACCTTGGCAAAGCGATGGATCCGCTTCCGGAACCGCTGCGCGTGCCCGCGACCAAAGTCGACGGCTGCGCCTCACAGGTCTGGCTGCATGCGCAGTTTGACGGTGGGAAGCTGCATTTCGACGGGGCGAGCGACGCGATGATTGTGTCGGGATTGATCGCGGTTTTGCGCAAACTTTACAACGGCTTGACACCTGCCGCGGTAGGCGCTGTTGATGCCAAGGCGGAACTCGCACGTCTGGGGTTGAACGACCACCTGTCGGCGCAACGCTCAAACGGGTTGCGGGCGATGATCGAACGTGTCCGAGAGACCGCAGCCCAGGAAGCGTAACACGTTAAAGGTCGCGCAGCGTGGTCTCAAGATCACCGTAGCCTGTGAACCGACGCTCGAAATCGAGACCCAACCGCGCCGCGCAATCGCGGGCCTTTTCGGTCAGGGCCGGATCGGTGGTCTGCGCCTGATAGACCAGCTTTTCATAGTTGCCGAAGTATATGTCCCGCAGTTCAGGATGCCGGTCCAGCCCCATGGGCTTGATGATGAAAGCCTCAAACTGTCGCACCAAAAAATCGGTGAGATAGAAGGTGGTGATCTCATCTTCGGAGGTCTTGGTAAAGTTTTCATTGCCTTGGAAAAAACTATAGCAATGTGGCCCGGCGACCATCTGCACGCCCATTTCTTCGCAGGCCCGCTCTAACCCGCCGCCGGTTCCGCAATCGGCGTAGACGACAAAGAATTCATCATAGTTCGCCCGGTGTTTGGAAACCGTATCGCGCACCGCTTGAGTGATTTTTTCAGGGTAGAGGTGATATTTTGCGGGCAAACAGGTGAGGTCCAGATGGGTCCAGCCATTGGCGGCTTTAAGATCCAATATCTCCCGCGCCAGCGCACCGCAGGCGATCAGTAAAATACGCCCCGCGCGGGTCGGCGCAAGCCCCTCTTGGGTGAGGGTCTGGTCATCTGGCAGGCTGTCTCTCATAGCGTCATCATCGCATGTCAGAAGGCCCAAAGCCAGCGGATGCCCCTGACCCCCTATAGGGGCAGGGGCATGACATCAGGCAGTGGCGGAATTGTGTTTCCGGCCCATCCATTCTTTTGCCGTTTCCACCGCAACAGCGGCGTCCCGACAATAGGCGTCGGCACCGATGGCCTTGCCGAATTCTTCGTTCAATGGCGCGCCGCCGACCAACACGATGTAGTCGTCGCGGATGCCTTGCTCGACCAATGTGTCGATCACCACCTTCATATAGGGCATGGTCGTGGTGAGCAGCGCCGACATTCCAAGGATGTCCGGCTTCTCGCTTTCCATCGCTTCCAGATAGGATTCCACCGCGTTGTTGATGCCAAGGTCAATCACCTCGAACCCCGCGCCTTCCATCATCATCCCAACAAGGTTCTTGCCGATATCGTGAATGTCGCCTTTGACCGTGCCAATGACCATTTTACCGACGCGGGGGGCACCTGTCTCGACCAGCAGCGGCTTGAGGATGGCCATGCCGCCCTTCATCGCATTGGCGGCCAGGAGCACTTCGGGCACGAAGAGAATGCCGTCCCGGAAATCGGCACCGACGATTGTCATACCGCCGACCAGCGCCTTGGTCAGGATGTCGTAGGGCTCCCAGCCACGGTCGAGCAGGATTTGAACCGCCTCTTCGATCTCTTCTTTGAGACCGTCATAGAGGTCATCGAACATCTGTTGGACAAGTTCCTCGTCGTCCAATTCGGCCAGGATGATATCGTCTTCTTCTGACATGGTGTTTCCTTCTGCTGGGCGTGCAGGTGCATGACACTTGGGCCCTTGTCTCACGGAACGTTTGCGCCGGGGTCGCGGTTTGCGACATCGGCCGCGCCTTGCGCGACGCCTTGGCGGCAAACTACTGCTTTTTGCGGTGTAAGGACAAGGTGTTGAGGGGGAGATACTTGCTGATGTTCGCACAATGTTCTAACCTTCTTTCATGGATAGAGAGGACCAGCGATTCCGCGTGCTTGGCCGCGCAGCAGGCAGCAATGATGCGGGCCGGTTTGAGCGTCATGCGCGCGTGGCCGAAGATGACGGCTGGGCCCGGGAAGAGGTGCTTCCGGTGCTGCGAACGGCCACGAGCATCGAGGTGCCGCGTAAAGTCATCACCTACAACCGCTCGCCGGATCTGCCTTTTGATCGGTCGATCAACCCCTATCGCGGTTGCGAGCATGGCTGCGTTTACTGCTTTGCCCGGCCCAGCCACGCCTATCTTGGCCTGTCGCCGGGGCTGGATTTTGAGACCCAGTTGATCGCCCGCCCCGAAGCGCCGCAGGTGCTGGCGCGGGAGTTGCGCGCGAAACGCTATGAGGTCGCGCCCATCGCCATCGGCACCAATACCGACCCCTATCAGCCGATTGAAAATACCCACGGCATTATGCGTGAGTGTCTTGAGGTGCTCTCGGCGTTCAATCATCCGGTGGCGATTGTCACCAAGGGCAGTCTGATCGAGCGGGATATTGATATTTTAAGCAGCATGGCCAAACGCGGCCTCGCGGCGGTTGGGATCTCGGTAACCACGCTTGATGCCCGGCTCAGCCGATTGATGGAACCGCGCGCGCCCGCACCACAGCGACGGTTGCAGGTGATCCGAAAGCTGTCGGAGGCGGGCATCCCGGTGCGGATCATGGCGTCACCCATGATCCCTGCGCTGACCGATCCGGAGTTGGAAGCGATCCTTGCCGCCGGGCGCGACGCAGGCGCGCGACATGCCAGTTGGATCATGCTTCGCCTGCCGCGCGAGGTTTCACCCTTGGTGCAGGAGTGGCTCGCCACCCATTATCCCGACCGGGCGGAACGGATCATGGCGCGGCTGCGCGATATGCATGGTGGAAAGGAATACGACGCAGGCTGGCACAAGAGGATGCGGGGCGAGGGGCCTTATGCGGAGATGGTGGCGCAGCGTTTTAATCTGGCGGTCAAACGGCTGGGACTGACCCGCGCGGGCGTGCCCTTACGCTGCGATCTGTTTAAACCGCCCCCCGAAAGGGGCGATCAATTGAGCTTGTTTTGAGGTTCAGCCCCGGCGGCGGCCGCGGCGCGGCGCGCGCACCGGACCTTGACCATCGGTGCCGTCGCTCTCTGACGAAAAGTCGCCGATTTTTTCGCGGATCTGCTCAAGCGTCGGGGCCGGGCCTTTCTCCGTGCTGTCGAGCGCTTCGCGCATCGCCACCAAATGCTCGGGAAGGGTGCCACAGCAGCCACCGATGATGCTGGCCCCGGCGTCGCGCGCCATGGTCGCATAACGCGCCATCAACTCAGGCGTGCCGTCATAGTGAATATGACCTTCGACATATTTTGGGATGCCCGCGTTGCCCTTGGAGATGATCGGCAGCGTGCCGTTCTTGGCTGCAAAGCCCAATACGGTGCGCAACAGGTCAGACGCGCCAGTGCCGCAGTTGGCACCATAGGCCAGCGGCGTGTTGTCCAGCCCATGCACCATATCGACCATCCCTTCGGAGGTCAGGCCCATCATTGTGCGGCCTGCGGTGTCAAAGCTCATCGTGCCGCACCACGGCAGGCCCGCCAGCGCGAAGCCTTCGGCAGCGGCGCGGTATTCTTCGGGGGCGCTGATCGTCTCCAGCCAGCCGATGTCGGCGCCACCCGCTTTGAGGCCGTCAGCCGTCTCGTGGAACATCTCAACGGCGAGAGAGTGGGACAGGGTGCCGACCGGCTCCATGATCTCACCCGTGGGGCCGACAGAGCCTGCAACTATCACCTTACGCTCGGCGGTATCAGCCACCTCTCGTGCCAGTTCGGCAGAGACGCGGCTTAGCTCATGAACGCGTTTTTCGGCACCGTGCAGTTTAAGCCGTGAGGCATTGGCCCCGAAAGAGTTGGTCAGGAAGAGATCGCTGCCCGAATCCACTGCAAACCGGTAAAGCTTGATGATCTTCTTCGGCTCATCGGTGTTCCACATCTCGGGCGCGTCGCCCGACATCAGCCCCATGTTGAACAGATTGGTGCCTGTAGCCCCATCCGCGAGCAATGTGCCCTTTTCAGCCAAAAGATCGGTGAATGCGTTGCTCATGGGGGCTCCTGTAGGGCTTGGGAATTTTGCCTGATGTCATGATGGCTTCATGGGGGCAATCTCATAATATTCATCTTCATTATGAGGGCAGGCGGGTAGAGTGCTCCCCGGCGCGTGGCCGGGGTGAGAGGGAGTTAGCTGGATTCGCTCAGAAGCTGCGCTTTGGCTTCGGCCATCAGGGTCTGCATCTTGGCGCGGATCGTCACTTCATCCGCGCGGTCGCCCAAGTCGCCAGAGACTTTGCGGTAAACATCTTCGTCGCCCGCCTCTTCGAAGTCGGATTTGACGACTTCTTTGGCATAGTCGTCAGCGTCGCTACCCGATTTGCCTAAAAGTTCAGCAGCCCAGAGGCCCAAAAGCTTGTTGCGGCGCGCCTCGGCGCGGAATTGCATATCCGCATCGTGGGCGAACTTGCTTTCAAAGGCATTTGCACGGTCGTCAAACTTGCTCATAGCGGGTCTCCGGTTGCTACTGTTACCTCTTTCATATGCGGTCGCCCCCCCGTTCCCGCAAGTGGCGTGGCAAAGGTGACGGGGCATGCTTGCAGCAGCAGGGTGCTTGCACTATGAGGAGCGCAAGCGGCGGGGATGTTCCCGGCCCCCTGTTGGAAAGGATGCCCATGGCCCGGCGCAACAAGATCTACGAAGGCAAGGCAAAGATCCTCTATGAAGGTCCTGAGCCCGGCACCATCGTGCAATATTTCAAAGACGATGCGACGGCCTTTAACGCCGAGAAGAAAGCCACGATCGAGGGCAAGGGCGTGTTGAACAACCGCCTGTCCGAGTTCTTTATGACCGGGCTGAACAACATCGGCGTGCCGACGCATTTCATCAAACGCCTGAACATGCGCGAGCAGCTCGTGCGGCAGGTTGAGATCATTCCGCTTGAAGTGATCGTGCGCAACTATGCTGCAGGCTCCATGTCCAAGCGTCTTGGCATCGAAGAAGGCACACAGCTGCCGCGCCCGATTGTCGAGTATTGCTATAAAGACGACGCGCTTGGTGATCCGCTGGTCACCGAAGAGCATATCGCCGCCTTTGGCTGGGCAACTCAGCAAGATATGGACGATATCCTGAGCCTCGCGCTGCGGGTCAATGACTTCATGTCGGGCGTGATGATGGCCGTCGGCATCAAGCTGGTGGACTTCAAGATCGAGATTGGCCGCGTTTACGATGGTGACTTCCAGCGTCTGATCGTCGCCGATGAGATCAGCCCCGACAGCTGCCGCCTGTGGGACATCGAGACGGGCCAGAAGCTCGACAAAGATGTGTTCCGCCGCGATCTGGGCTCGCTCACCGATGCCTATACCGAAGTGGCCAAACGTCTCGGCGTCATGCCCAAGAACAATGCGCCGGTGTCCAAGCCGACGTTGATCAACTAACGCGGCTTCGCCGTTCAATTTGCAGATGTTACAAAGGGGTGTCGCGCCATGAAAGCACGGGTGCATGTGATGCTGAAGAACGGGGTTCTCGACCCTCAGGGCGAAGCTGTCCGCCACGCGCTCGGAGCCTTGGGCTTTGCCGGGGTGAACGGTGTGCGTCAGGGCAAGGTGATCGAGTTGGACCTTGCCGAGGGCACGTCCGAGGCCGATGTGACCGCCATGTGCGAAAAGCTCTTGGCTAATACGGTGATCGAATCCTATTCGGTGGAGTTGGCCTGATGCACGCAGCGGTAGTTGTCTTTCCCGGGTCCAATTGCGACCGCGACCTTGCCGTGGCCTTCAAAGCCGCGGGCGCCAAGGTTTCCATGGTCTGGCACAAGGACAGCGAACTGCCGCAAGGCGTTGATATCGTGGGTATCCCCGGCGGGTTCTCCTATGGGGATTACCTGCGTTGCGGGGCCATTGCTGCGAATTCGCCGATCTGCCGCTCTGTGGCGGGTCATGCCAATCGCGGCGGCTATGTGCTGGGCATCTGCAACGGCTTTCAGGTGTTGACGGAGACCGGCCTGCTGCCGGGCGCGCTGCTGCGCAATGCGGGGCTTAAGTACATCTGCAAGACTGTGGGCCTCAAGGTCGAGACCACGGCCAGCGACTACACCAACGGCTACAGCGCCGGCCAGGTGATCAACATTCCGATCGCGCACCACGATGGCAATTACTTTGCCGACGATGAGACCATCGCGAAACTGCGCGGCGAAGATCGTTTGGCTTTCAGCTATGCCGACAACCCAAACGGGGCGCGCGACGATATTGCGGGCATTCTGTCGGAAAACCGCCGTGTGCTGGGCATGATGCCGCATCCTGAGCGGGCGGCGGAAGCGGCTCATGGCAATACGGATGGGGCGGCGCTCTTCCGCGCATTGACCGGCGCGCTGCAGACCGCTTGACTTGAGTGCATCGCACGTAGCGCGTAGATTGCCGCGATGAGTGATGCATCCGGTTCCGAAGGCAATAGCATGGCCGTATCCTGGCGGGTGCGGTTTGCCATTGCATTGCTGATGATCCTCGCCGTGGTGACGATCTCGATCACCAACAAGTTGCTGACCGACCGTTTTACCGAAAGCACCCGCAATCGCGCTGAACTGCGCATCGCGCTATACAGCGGCAACCTGCTGGCCGAGTTGCGGCAAAACGCGATTGTGCCACAGCTTTTGGCGCGCGACCCCACGTTGATCGGTGCGCTGCAATCGGCGGACTATTCCTTGTCGACACAGCGGCTTATCTCTTTCGTTGAGGAAATCGGCGCGGCCTCTTTGATGCTCTATGACATCGACGGGCGCACGGTGGCGGCGACAGACCGTAACCGCCTCGGCTCCGCGCATAAGTCTGAACCCTATTTCGTCGATGCCATCCGCTCCAACGCGACGATTTTTTCGACGATTCAGCGCGAACAGGGCGGCTACCGTTTCCTTTATTCGCGGCGCATGCAGTCTGGCGGCACGACCCTTGGGGTGATCGCCGTTGAGGTTGATCTGCAAAAGTTCGAACGCGCTTGGGCCGGGATCTCCGACGCGGTGATCGTGATGGACAGCACGGGCCAGATCATCCTTGCCACCGAGCCCCGCTGGCGTGGGCTAACCGAGCCCGAAGCACTTGCGAACCACACGCCCCAGAGCGCCATTGAGCGCGCCATTCAGGCCACCACCGATTGGACCGCACTGCCGCCCGATGCCTATTTGCAGGGCGAAGCGGTAATGCGGCTGGAAAACCGGATTCCGTTCCGCGGCTGGCGGATGAGCAGCTACACCACCTATGCCTCTGTCCGCGAAAAGGTGAACGGGGTGCTGGCCTTGGAAGTGATGGGCTTTGCGATTCTGCTGGCGCTGGCCTTCTATTTCCTCAGCCGCCGCACGGCGGGGCGGCTCGCGATCTTCCAGCGGGAATCGGCCAAGCTCAGGGCGTTGAACCTCGCACTTCAACGGGAGATCGCTGAGCGCAAACGGGTGCAACAGACCCTCGCCGTCGCCGAACAAACCCTTGAACAATCGTCAAAGCTTGCTGCCTTGGGCGAAATGTCCGCCGCCGTCAGCCATGAGTTGAACCAACCGCTTGCTGCTATGAAGACCTATCTGGCAGGCGCGCGGCTGCTTTTGAAACGAAACCGGCAGGATGAGGCGCTTTCCTCATTCGGGCGCATTGACGATCTGATTGAACGGATGGGCGCGATCACGCGGCAGCTTAAATCCTATGCCCGCAAGGGGCAGGAGGCTTTCTCTCCAGTCGACATGGGAGCGGCGCTTGCTTCTTCCCTGTCGATGATGGAGCCGCAGCTACGCCAGCGACAGGTCCAGATCAGCCGTATTCTCCCCGATAATCCGGTACTTGTGATGGGAGACCGTATGCGGATCGAGCAAGTTATGGTAAACTTGCTAAGAAACGCATTAGACGCAACAAAATCGGAACGAAACCCTCAGGTGGACATTATACTATCAGCGGGGGAGACGGCGACATTAACCGTGCGCGATAATGGCCCGGGGATTGAGGACTTGGACGCGCTGTTCGAACCTTTCTACACGACCAAGCAGCCCGGCGACGGTGTTGGGCTGGGTCTTGCCATTTCATCGGGGATCGTAAACGACCTCGGCGGACGGCTCACAGCCCGCAACGGACAGAACGGCGGTGCTGTGTTTGAAATGCAGCTGCCCATATTGGCAGATGAAACGAAGATTGAAGCGGCGGAGTGAACGCATGGCTCAGGCAATGAAAATCGCGATTGTAGATGATGAACAGGACATGCGGCAGTCCATCAGCCAGTGGCTTGCCCTTTCGGGCTATGACACCGAAACTTTTGGTAGCGCCGAAGATGCGCTGAAGACGCTCGGCCCGGATTATCCCGGCATCGTCATTTCTGACATTAAAATGCCCGGCATGGACGGGATGCAGTTTTTAAAGAAGCTGATGGGCAGCGACTCGGCCTTGCCGGTCATCATGATCACCGGCCACGGCGATGTGCCGATGGCGGTGGAGGCGATGCGCGTGGGCGCGTTCGACTTCCTTGAAAAGCCCTTTAATCCCGACCGGATGAGCGAACTGGCGAAGAAGGCTACCAATGCGCGCCGTCTGGTGATGGACAACCGCGCCCTGCGGCGCGAACTGTCGGACGGCGGCCAGCTGATGAAAAAGCTGATCGGCCAATCCCCCGTGATGGAACGGCTGCGCGAGGATATCCTTGATCTGGGGCAGGCCGATGGGCATGTGCTGATCGACGGGGAGACCGGAACCGGCAAGACCCTTGTGGCACACGCCCTGCACGCGGTCGGCAGTCGCGCGGGCAAGAAATTCGTGCTCGTCTCCTGTGGTGCTTTGGAAGAAGACGCATTGGCCAAGCGGCTGTTTGGCCCGATGCAGCCCGAAGATGCGCAGTTGCCTGCCATCGAAGAGGCACGTGGCGGTACGTTGGTGTTGGAAGACATTGAGGCATTGTCCGAAAGCCTTCAGGCCCGCTTGTTGAGCGCCATCAATGAGCAAGGCACCCCGGCGGAGACACGCATCGTTGCGATCTCGAACCTGCAAGAGGCGGGTCGCACCTCCGAAGACGCGCTGCGCTCTGATCTATTCTATCGTCTGGCCGCTTTGCGCATTACCGTGCCACCGCTGCGCCAGCGGGGCGAAGACATCCTGACGCTTTTCACCCGCCTGAGCGATCAGTTCGCGGATGAATACGGGTGCGACGCGCCGCAGGTCTCGGCCCAAGAGGCGGCGCAGCTCTTGCAGGCCCCGTGGCCCGGTAATGTTCGCCAGTTGATCAACGTGGCCGAACGCGCTGTTCTGCAATCGCGCCGGGGATCGGGCACCATCGCCTCGTTGCTGATGAGCGACCATGATGAGATGCAGCCGGTGATGACCACCGAAGGCAAGCCGTTGAAAGAATACGTCGAGGCCTTTGAGCGCATGTTGATCGACAACACCATGCGTCGTCACAAGGGCTCAATCGCCAGCGTGATGGATGAACTTTGCTTGCCCCGCCGGACGCTGAACGAAAAAATGGCGAAATACGGGTTGCAGCGGTCAGATTACCTGTGACCACAAGGGCGGCGCAGCTTAACCGCCGCGCTGCTCTGCGATCTCAATTGCCTTGCCGTTTTGATCGGTAATACAGGACCAACTCGCGGCACCGGGTACATCCACGACATAGCGGTAAAGCTCGACCACTGGCCGGGAGGTGTTTACTGCCACCTTTGCCGCACCCGTCTGCTGGCCCACCGCCGCCACACAGCTTTTCTGCCCGCGCAGGTCGGCCAGCGCCGCAGGATTGTCAGCCACGGCGATTTCATCACAGGCAGTGAGACCCAGCAGGGTCAGACAAAGCGCGGGGCGCAGAATTTTTTTCATAGAAAGCGGTCCTTTAAAATTGCAGGCCGCAAATGGCGGCGGGGTCATTCAATCGTGCCACCCGGCTCAGGCTTTGGCGACAGTCTGAATGTTTCCAAGCCCATGACCCTTGTCAACCGAGCCGAGATAAACGGCATTTGACTGTTGCTCATTCGATTGACCATTGTGTTTCACCCCCTAAAGCTCTTAACTAGCCTGATAAGTCCTGTAACGCCCAACCGGCGTATGGCGACTTTTGACAGTTTCGCTGCCGCGCGACCCCGACACCGGGGGGCAGGCAGACCGATTGGGCCGGTAACGGCCGAAGAACCGCTGATATTCGCGAGGGTTAGCCCAAACGAAGCACAGCTAAATTAATGGATGTAAGAGGCGCGACAAGCCCTTGCATCGGAGAAGAACCGCGATGACGCGCGCAGATGCTCAGAGCAGACAGACCGGGGCCATTCGTGGTCCCGCTGTTGCCGCGTCCTCCATCGCCCTGACAAGTCACACCTCCCAGCCCGATGCCCCACCAGGGGCTTTTTGCGCGCGGGTGCTGTGCATAATGGATCTATGTCTAAGAAAATGCTTATCGATGCCACCCACGCCGAGGAAACTCGCGTCGTGGTCGTGGATGGAAACAAGGTCGAAGAATTCGATTTTGAATCAGAAAACAAACGCCAGCTTGCCGGCAATATCTATCTAGCCAAGGTTACGCGCGTCGAGCCGTCGCTTCAGGCGGCCTTTGTGGACTATGGCGGCAACCGTCATGGCTTCCTCGCTTTTTCGGAAATTCACCCCGATTATTACCAGATTCCCGTGGCCGACCGTCAGGCGCTGCTGGAAGAAGAGCGCGCCTATGCTGAAGCGCAGGCCGCCAAGGACGACGAGGACGAGAAACCCAAGCGCACCCGTTCGCGGTCGCGCAGTCGGTCAAAAAGCCAAGCGGTTGACACCAAAAGCGATGATGCCGTCGCTACCACTGAGGTCGCCGAAGAGAACAGCGATCAAATCGCCGGTATGGAAACCGTCGATCTGGACAGCGAAGAGGGCAGCTCGCCCATGGAGCGGGTCGCTGAGACCCCGGTGGAAGAGCCCGAGAACGACAATGACGCGACGGATGCAAGTGCCGATGCGCAGGATGCAGCGACCGCGTCCGATGATGCAAATGGTGACGACGACGCCGGTCACGACGCCACAGCCAAAGACGATTCCATAGAATCTGTTGCGGACGAAGATGACAGCGAAGACATTCGCCCAATCCGCAAACCGCGCCCGCGTCGGTACAAAATTCAAGAAGTAATCAAGGTCCGCCAGATTCTGTTGGTTCAGGTCGTCAAGGAAGAACGCGGCAACAAGGGTGCGGCGCTGACCACTTACCTCAGCCTCGCGGGCCGCTACTGCGTGCTGATGCCGAACACTGCCCGTGGCGGCGGCATCTCGCGCAAGATCACTAATGCGGCGGACCGCAAGAAACTGAAGGAAATCGCGACCGAGATCGAGGTGCCGAAAGGGGCCGGCCTGATCGTGCGCACGGCGGGTGCCAAACGTACCAAGGCCGAGATCAAGCGCGACTACGAATACCTGCAGCGCCTTTGGGAGCAGATCCGCGAGCTGACGCTGAAATCCATCGCGCCCGCGAAAATCTACGAAGAAGGCGACCTGATCAAACGCTCGATCCGCGACCTCTACAACCGCGAGATTGACGAGATCCACGTCGAGGGCGAGCGTGGCTACCGCATCGCCAAGGACTTCATGAAGATGATCATGCCGTCCCACGCCAAGAACGTGAAGCTCTATAACGAGAGCCTGCCGCTCTTCGCCCGCTATCAGGTCGAAAGCTACCTCTCAGGCATGTTCAACCCGACAGTGCAATTGCCCTCGGGCGGCTACATCGTGATCGGCGTGACCGAAGCGCTGGTGGCGATCGACGTGAACTCGGGCCGGGCCACCAAGGAAGGTTCGATCGAGCAGACCGCGCTCAAGACCAACCTCGAGGCCGCCGCCGAAGTGGCACGTCAGCTGCGTCTGCGTGACCTCGCGGGCCTGATCGTGATCGACTTCATCGACATGGACGAGCGCAAGAACAACGCCGCCGTCGAAAAGATGATGAAAGACAAGCTCAAGACCGACCGCGCGCGCATCCAGGTGGGCCGTATCTCGGGCTTCGGCCTGATGGAGATGAGCCGCCAGCGCCTGCGCCCCGGCATGATCGAGGCGACGACCCAGCCTTGCCATGCCTGCCACGGCACCGGCCTTGTGCGTTCGGACGACAACCTCGCGCTGTCGATCATCCGCCAGATCGAGGAAGAGGGCACCCGCCGCCGCTCCCGCGAGGTATTGGTCCGCGCACCGGTGGGCATCGCCAACTTCCTGATGAACCAGAAGCGCGAGCATATCGCCAACATCGAGATGCGCTATGGCATGTCGGTGCGGATCGAAGGCGACCCGACGCTGGTGAGCCCCGACTTCCACATCGAGAAGTTCAAGACTGCCACCCGCACCGTGCCACCCGTGTCGGATCATATCGTGTCGGTCGATACATCGCTGATGGATCAGATTGACGAGGACGAGAGCGCCGCAGAGGCCGAAGAGGAAGAGGCAACCGCCGCGCAGGAGGCTGCCCAATCCGAGAATGGAAATGGGAATAGCGGCGAGAATGGTGAAGAGGGCGAGGGCAAGTCCAAGCGCCGCCGCCGCCGCCGTCGCAGCCGGGGTGGCCGTGGCCGTAATGGCAATGGCGACCAGCAGAATGGTGCAGAGGTCCAGAATGGTGCTCAGGAGCAGGACGCCGCAGACTCGGACGACAGCGACAAGGCCCAGCCGGTAGAAGCTCAAGCGTCCCAGACCGATGGCGATGATGCGCCTGCCACTGAAGAAAAGCCTAAGCCTAAAACTCGGAGCCGGTCGCGCAAGCCCAAAGCTGAAGTGGCCCCCGAAGCGGAACCCGCACCCCTGGCGCTTGCCGCAGCCGAAGGCGATGAGCCAAAGGTCACTGCAGAAGCCGAGGTTGAAGGCGCACCAAAGCCCAAGGCCAAACGCAGCCGTGGCAGCCGCGCCAAGAAGCCCAAGGCTGAGGCAGAGGCTGCAGAAGGCACCGTGACGGCAGACGCCGTAGCGGCAGAGGAAGAGGCCGCACCCGCCCCGAAACCCAAGCGCCGCAGCCGTGCCAAGGCGAAACCGGCCGAGCCGGTGGCCGAAGCTGCGCCTGATGCAAAGGCTGAAGCTTTGCCCAGTGACGCGCCAATCGCGGCACCGTCGCCGGAAACGGCAACGCCTGTCGCGGAAGAGCCGCAGCCTGCGCCTCAACCCGAGCCTGTCCCGCAGACCGTAGCTGCTGAGGCTCCGGCAGCGGAAGCCACGCCTGAACCCGCTGCGGAACAGGTCCAAGAGCAGCCCGTCGAGAAACCCAAGCCCAAGCGCCGGGGCTGGTGGTCGCTGGGCAGCTGAACCACGGCACTTAAACAGAAACGGCGGGCCTTAGGGCCCGCCGTCTTCGTTTTGATCATGTAAAAGGTAGCGACGCCGCGTACGCGGATGCGTCTTAGCCGCCCTTTGTAATGACGTAGAGTTCCACCGCGCCTTCGGTCCGGGTTTCGGTCAACTCATGCCCGGCCTCAACGCAAAAATGCGGCACATCGATCACGGCAGCCGGATCATCAGCATGCATATGGAGTTGATCGCCCGGCGCCAAAGCGGCCAGTCGCTTGCGGGCTTTCAGCACGGGCAGGGGGCAGAGCAGCCCCGTGGCATCTAGTTTTTCGATCTTCATAGGATCAGTTAATCCAAGAGTTTCTCAAGGTCCACGATCTTGTGACAATATGACAGGTGACGCCGGGCCGCTCTCGGTCTAGGAGTCAGTCATGTTTGAAATCAGCCTCCTCGACGCCGGGCTTTTGCCCGCCATGACAATCGCCCTGATCGCCGGGATTTTCAGCTTCCTGTCGCCCTGCGTTCTGCCCATTGTGCCTCCCTATCTGGCCTATATGGGGGGCGTGTCGATTAACGACATGTCCAGCCAATCCAGCGCCCGGCGGCGCGCGGTCGTAGCGGCGTTGTTCTTTGTGCTGGGGCTGAGCACGGTGTTCATCCTTTTGGGCTTTACCGCCTCGGCGTTCGGGATGTTCTTTCTGCAAAATCAGGCGCTCTTTGCCAAAATCTCAGGCGTGGTGATCATTGTCTTTGGCCTGCATTTTGTGGGTCTGTTCCGCATACCGTTTCTTGATCAAGAGGCGCGTTTGGACGCAGGTGATAAAGGTGGATCGAGTTTCGGTGCCTATGTTCTGGGGCTGGCTTTCGCCTTTGGCTGGACGCCCTGTATTGGCCCGCAGCTCGGCGCGATCCTGTCGCTCGCGGCCAGTGAGGCCTCAGTCTCTCGCGGGACGCTTTTGCTGGGCGTCTATGCGGCAGGTCTTGGTATTCCCTTTCTATTGGCCGCTATGTTCATCACCCGCGCGATGACACTGATGAACCGGATCAAACCGCATATGAAACTGATTGAACGGATCATGGGCGGGCTGCTGGTTCTGGTGGGGCTGGCGCTGCTGACTGGGGCTTTCACGACCTTCTCTTTCTGGCTGCTAGAGACCTTCCCAATCCTCGCCACGGTGGGATAAAGCCTTATTCTTGCCCCGAATTACGGCTAGACTGTGCCGGACAAGGGGTTGGGCATGAGCGACAGCAAAACAGGGCAGGTCAAGACGCGTCGGGTGTTCTACATCCCCGGCTATGATCCGATTCACCCCCGCCGCTACCGCGAGCTTTACCGCAAGGAAGGCGCGGCGCAGGCGGCGATATCTGGCTATGAGATCGGTTTGAAACCCAAGGCGGGCAAGGGCAACTACGGCTGGCGCGTCGATGCTGAGATTGACGGCCGTCAGGTCACCTCGCAGGTTGAAGTTTTGGTTTGGTCCGACATCGTGCGCGAAAGCATGAGCAATTCGATCCCCGCGACCTATTGGCAATTGCTGTGCACCGCTTGGGTCTACATCGGCTCGGGCGCGCTTTGGCGGTTGATGCGGCTGCGCAAGGGGCCAGTGATTGCGGCGCTTTATCCGGTGGGAATGCTAATCTTGCAGGCGTTGCTGGCGCTGGCGATTGGCCTGCTGACTTATCGCCTTCTCGGAATGATAAGCGACCATTGGGCGGCGCGGCTGGCTTTTGCGGCTATCGGCGTGGGTTTGGGCATCGCTTTGCTTCGCTGGTTCAAGAAGAAAGACGGCAAATTCTTCGCCTATTACCTCATGCATGACTATGCCTATTCCGCCGCCACGCGGGGTGCGAACCCGCCGGAGTTGGAAGCCCGCATGGAGATGTTTGGCCACGACATCGCCGCCGCCTTGGCCGAGGGCGTTGACGAGGTGCTGGTTGTCGGACATTCCTCCGGCGCACATCTGGGGGTTTCGGTACTGGCCGACCTGATCCGCGCGGGCAGGGTGCCCGGGCAGGGACCTGCTTTGGGGTTTCTCTCGCTAGGGCAGGTGGTGCCGATGGTGTCCTTTCTGCCGCGCGCCGACCGGTTGCGCGCCGACTTGCGCTATCTCTCAACCCGCGATGAACTTACGTGGGTCGATGTCACCGCGCCCGGCGATGGCTGCGCCTTTGCGCTCTGCGATCCGGTGTCGGTTTCTGGCGTCGCCCCCGACGGGAAACGCTGGCCACTAGTCTTTTCCGCCGCCTTCACCCAAACGCTCAGCCCCGCGCGCTGGAAGGCGTTGCGCTGGCGGTTCTTCCGGCTGCATTTCCAGTATCTCTGTGCCTTCGACCGGCCGCGCGACTATGACTATTTCCAAATCACTGCAGGGCCGCAGACCTTGGCCGCGCGATATGATGGGCGCCCGGCCTCCAAATCTCGTATTGACCACGCGGTCAGCAAATACACTTCTGTCGCCGCATGAACCTGCCCCCGAAGCCTCCCGCGCGCCCTGATCGTGTGTCACTCTGGCGCTATGCCAAGCTGTTTCGCGCCGACATCCTCTCGGCCCAGCCCGCCCGGCTTTACCGGGCGTGGATGGCGGAGTTTAAAACGCCGTTTTTCCGCAGCTACTTGATGAACCAGCCCGAACTGGTGAAAACGGTACTGAAGGACCGGCCCGATGATTTCCCCAAGTCCGACCGGATCGGTGAAGGGCTGCGCCCGCTTTTGGGCAACTCCGTCTTCCTGACCAATGGCGAGACATGGAAACGCCAACGCCGCATCATCGATCCGGCGTTCGAAGGGGGCCGCCTGCGCGAAACCTTTCCTGCCATGTGGGACGCGGCAGAAGCCGCCGCCGTGCGGCTCGACGGACAAGTGGGGCAGGTGGTCGAGATCGAGGCCGAAACCAGCCATGCCGCCGCCGATGTAATCTTTCGCACGCTGTTTTCGCTGCCAATTGAACACGAAGTCGCCCGCGCGGTCTTTGACGAGTTTCGCAACTACCAACGCAGTCAGCCGATCCTGAACCTTGGTGCGCTCTTGCCACTGCCACATTGGATGCCGCGCCTGTTCCGCAAAGACACCCGGGCCAGCGCTGCGCGGATCAGGGCGTTGATTACCGAGTTGACCCAAGAACGGATGCAACAAATCAAGGCGGGCACCGCGCCCGACGATCTTGCCACCAAAATCATGACACAGGCAGACCCCGAAACGGGGGCGCGGTTTAACACCGAGGAGATGGTCGATCAGGTCGCGATCTTCTTCCTCGCGGGCCATGAGACAAGCGCCTCCGCATTGGCTTGGGCGCTTTATTTGATGGCCACGCACCCCGAATGGCAAGAGCGTTTGGCCGAGGAAGCGCAGGCGCTGGAGATTTGCGATTTCTCGCTGATGTCCCAGCTGAAACTCAGCCGGGATGTCTTTCGCGAGACGCTGCGCCTCTACCCGCCCGTGCCGATGATGGTGCGCGAGAACAGCTGCCCTGAACGCTTTCGGGATCGGGATGTGAAGAAGGGCGCGCAACTGGTGCTCAGCCCGTGGCATCTGCATCGGCACGAACGGCTTTGGGACAACCCCGACGGTTTTGACCCGACCCGCTGGCAAACCGAGAACGGCAAACAGTGCCAGCGCGAGGCCTTCATTCCATTCTCCGCCGGGCCGCGGGTCTGTACCGGTGCAGGATTCGCGATGGTCGAAGGGCCGCTGATCCTGTCACGCATCCTGCGCGACTTCCGCCTGACGGCGCAGCCCGACCGTGTGCCTGTGCCCGTCGCACATTTGACCGTCCGTTCAGATAAGGGCATTTGGTTAGCGCTATCAAAGCGCTAGCCTTCTATCATCGGCTTTGCGTTTCGATTAGAAACGCTGCAAACGGAATCAACAATAGGACGTGGGTGACATGGGCTACGACAAGGCGCAACTTGAGCAAATGAACAGCGGCAAGGGCTTCATCGCGGCGCTCGATCAATCGGGTGGCTCCACCCCCAAGGCGCTAAGCCTCTATGGCGTGGAACCGTCGGATTACAATGGCGACGAAGAAATGTTCAAAGCCGTCCACGACATGCGCGCGCGGATCATTCTGGCCGAGGATTTCACCTCTGACAAAGTGATTGGCGCGATCCTTTTTGAGCGCACGATGGATGACACGATCAACGGCAAACCCGTCCCGCAGCTGCTCTGGGAAGACCGGGGCGTGGTGCCTTTCCTGAAGATCGACAAGGGTTTGGAAGAGACCAACAATGGCGTGCAGATCATGAAGCCGATCATGGAGATCGACGATCTGCTGGCCCGCGCGGTGAAACACGGCATCTTCGGCACCAAAGAGCGTTCGGTCATTCACGATGCCAATGAAAACGGCATCGCGGCCGTGGTGGCGCAGCAGTTCGAACTGGCGAAACAGGTCTGTGCGGCGGGCCTAGTGCCGATCATCGAACCTGAGGTGAACATCAACTCCGACAGCAAAGCTGAGGCTGAAGAGATCCTGCGTGGCGAGATCGAAAAGCACCTGAACACGCTGCCTGAGGGCGAAATGGTCATGCTGAAGCTGACGATCCCAGAAAAGGCCGGTCTCTACGACGGTCTGGCGGGTCACGCCAACGTTCTGCGCGTTGTGGCGCTGTCGGGTGGGTATTCCACGGCTGAAGCCTGCGAACGGCTGGGCAAGAACCGCACCATGATTGCCAGCTTCTCGCGCGCTTTGACAGAAGGGCTCAACGTCAAAATGACAGATGCGGAGTTCAACGAGGCGCTTGGTCAGAACATCGAAAAGATCTACCAAGCTTCGATTTGTTGAAGCGGAATTTTTTGAAAATTCCGAGGCCGTTTTCTTTTAAAGAAAACGGCTACAAGATGCGCCGGATGGGTTCTCTATTGCAAAATATGATGGCCTGTCCGGCGTTCTCAACCGCTTGAAAACCCCGACGTTTCAACTCGCGTTCGAATTCGCGGCGACCGACGAACTTTTCGATATCGCGCGCTTTACGTCGAATAACCTGACCGCGGATTGCCGCCTTGGAGGCGAATATATCATCCAGCCAAGCGCCGGGTGAAAGAGTGGATGCGAGGGCCATGGCCCAACGCTATTCCGCTTTTAGTAAACGTTCCTTTAACGATCGCAGCACGAACAAGCGGATCGCCCCAGCAAGCCCGATATCAAGCCCCCGTGTCGCGTCAATCTCGGTTACCAATGCGTTGATCGGCATGCCACGTGCAACGGCAATTGCGCGGAACTCATCCCAGAATTCATCTTCGAGAGAGATTGATGTCCGGTGACCCCGAAGGGTCACCGAATGTTTGCGTGGCCGCGCGTTCATGTCTCGCGCTTATGCGCTTCCAGATTGCGGGCGATCTGTTCGGCGCGGGCCTTCAGCGCTTCTTTTTGCGCTTTGGTCTGGCCAAAGCCCACGGCGTTTTCATTCGCGCGGGCCTTGCGGGACGACCGATCCCGCTCTTTCTTCACCTTGTTGAGGTTGATGGGCGCACTCATTTTGGTCCGATCATATTTTCGGGCCGCACGACCCGTTCAAAGGTTTCGGCATCCACGAAGCCCAGTGCGATGGCCTCTTCTTTCAGCGTGGTGCCGTTCTTATGCGCGGTCTTGGCGACCTTTGTGGCATTGTCATAGCCGATCTCAGGCGCGAGCGCCGTCACCAACATCAGTGACTCGCGCATCAGCTTCTCGATCCGGTCTGCATCGGCCTTGAGGTCGACCATAAGATTGTCGGTAAATGCCGAGGCCGCGTCACCCAAAAGTTGCATGGATTGCAGCACGTTATAGGCCATCATTGGCTTATAGACGTTGAGCTCAAAATGACCCTGCGAGCCTGCGAAGCCTACGGCGGCATCGTTGCCCATGACGTGGATGCAAACCTGCGTCAGCGCTTCGCACTGGGTCGGGTTCACTTTACCCGGCATGATCGAAGAGCCCGGCTCGTTTTCAGGCAGGATCAATTCGCCCAACCCGCAGCGCGGGCCGGAGCCCAGCAGGCGGATATCATTGGCGATTTTGAACAGGCTGGCCGAGACGGTTTTCAGCGCGCCGGAGATTTCCACCATCGCGTCATGGGCGGCCAGCGCTTCAAATTTGTTCGGCGCGGTAACGAAGGGCAGGCCGGTGATTTCGGCCATATTATGCGCCACGGTCTCGGCCCAACCCTTTTTGGTGTTAAGCCCGGTGCCGACGGCGGTGCCGCCTTGGGCCAGCTCATAGATGCGGCCAAGCGCGTCGCGCACGCGGGCGATGCTCATGGCGACCTGATGGGTGTAGCCAGAGAACTCTTGGCTCAATGTCAGCGGCGTCGCGTCCTGCGTGTGGGTGCGGCCGATCTTGATGATGCCGTCGAACTCTTCGACCTTCTTTTGCAATGCGCCGTGAAGCTTCTCCAGCCCCGGCAGCAGCACGTCCCGCGCCGTCATCGCGGTGGCGATGTGCATCGCGGTGGGGAAGGTGTCGTTCGAGGACTGGCCCATGTTGCAGTGGTCGTTGGGGTGCACCGGATCTTTCGAGCCGATGGTGCCGCCCATGAGCTCAATCGCACGGTTGGCGATGACCTCATTAGCGTTCATGTTGGACTGCGTGCCCGAACCTGTCTGCCAGACCACCAGCGGGAAGTTGTCGTCGAACTTGCCTTCAAAGACTTCGCCAGCAGCCTGAATGATCGCTTTGCCGCGTTCCTCATCCAGCGAGCCTTGCGCCACATTCGCTTGCGCGCAGGCTTTCTTGATCACGCCAAGCGCCCGCACGATGGCGATGGGCTGCTTTTCCCAGCCAATCGGGAAGTTGATGATCGAGCGCTGCGTCTGCGCGCCCCAGTATTTGTCGAAGGGGACTTCGAGCGGACCAAAGCTGTCGGTTTCGGTGCGGGTATCGGCCATTGTGCGGCTCCTGCTGTGACTTATCGTTGTCCAGCGGTGTACCTGTGCCTTGCGGCCTGCGCAATGCAGGGATGGCGCTAACGGCCAATCCAGACTTACTTCCTAAAGGAATCCAGTGATACGATTTCGGCGTCTTTGACCGGCTCTTCTGCGACTTCCAACTCATCTTCATCAGTCTGATCAAGCGTGCCTTCTTCGCTGTCGTCATCGTCCTCTTCGCTCTCCTGCTGCTCAAACCGCAAGCCAAATTCAACCGAAGGGTCCACGAAGGTGCGGATCGCGTCGTAGGGGATATAGAGCGGCTCTGGCGCATCGCCAAAGTTCAGCGTGATCGCAAAACCGTCAGCCGTTACTTCCAACCCGTCATACCAATGCTGCATGACCACGGTCATCTCACCGGGGTAGCGGTCAGACAACCAGTCAGCCAATTCCGCATCCGGATGCGATGTATCGAAGGTGATGAAGAAGTGGTGATTCCCCGGCAGACCGTTGTCCGATACGTCTTGCAATACCTTGCGGATCAAACCTCGCATGGCTTCGTGCATTAGGTTGCCGTAATCGATACTGCGGCTCATTCTTCTCTCCGGTCCGGGCGATGGGCAGGGATCAGCATACCCCATTCACAGGCGAGTAAAAGGGGGCGCAGCGCTAAATAGCGCTAACGGCAAGGGCGAGGGCTGCGAGCAACACCATGGTCGTGACGAAACCGCGCCTGAAGGCCAGCATCAGCACCGCAGCCGCAACGGTAAGCGCGGCGGCCATGGGGTCGAAACTCATCCAAACCGGCTCTGGCAGGGCGAGAAAGACGCCGGGACTCACCCGGTCAAACAGGACATGCAGCGCAAACCAGACAGAGAGATTGGCAATCACGCCAACGACAGCCGCCGTAATGGCCCGCAGCGCCCCGGCGATACGCGGCTGCGCAGAAAGCGCTTCGAGATAGGGCCCGGCAAGGAAAATCCACAGGAAACAGGGCGTGAATGTCACCCAAAGTGCCAGCAACCCAGCAGTCAGCGCGCCCATTGGGCCGCTTTGGGCAAAGCCCGCCAGCATAGCGACAAATTGCGTGACAAGGATTAGCGGCCCGGGTGTCGTCTCAGCCAAGCCAAGCGCATCGATCATCTGGTCGGTGTCGATCCAGCCGAAATCCTGCACCACAGTCTGGGTCATATAAGCCAGCACCGCATAGGCACCGCCGAAGGTCACCACAGCGAGCTTGGAAAAGAACAGCCCCAGTTGCAGGAGAAAATCATCGCTTAGTCCGGCTATCAATAAGAGGGGCGCAGCCCAAAGCGTGCCCCAAATCAGCAGGGTGCGCAGGCTCTGGGCGGGAGGGGCGCTTGTGGGCTCGGGCCGGGCGGCAGACCCACGAACAAACATCCCAACGGCTCCTGCGATGAGGATGATAAGCGGGAACGGCAGGCCAAATAGGAAGAGGCTAATGAATGACCCAAGCGCCAGTGCCCAGCCCAGCCGTCCATGCAATGCTTTCGAGGAAACTTTCAGAAGCGCTTGAAATACGACAATAACAACCGCAGCTTTGATGCCGAGAAACGCCGTTTGTACGAAAGGCAGTTGACCATACCACGCGTAAAGCAACGCCAATATGGCGATGATTATGGCCCCCGGGACCACGAAAAGCAGACCGCCCAGCAACCCGCCTGGCACTCCGCGAAGACGCCATCCCGCATAGGTCGCCAATTGCATCGCCTCAGGCCCCGGCAGTAACATGCAAAGCGATAGGGCGCGCAGGTAGGTTTGCTCACTCAGCCACGGGCGGTCTTCGACCAATTCGCGGTGCATCACTGC
This sequence comes from Sulfitobacter sp. W027, assembly GCF_025143985.1. Classification (NCBI taxonomy): domain Bacteria; kingdom Pseudomonadati; phylum Pseudomonadota; class Alphaproteobacteria; order Rhodobacterales; family Roseobacteraceae; genus Sulfitobacter; species Sulfitobacter sp. W027. Next base: position 1,653,967 of record NZ_CP083564.1, on the reverse strand, counting down.
GATCTGTGCCGCCGGGCCGCCGAATGACATCAGCCCGATGCGCCCGAAGACATGGGTCATTTCTGACCAAGAAGGCATGTAATCCTGCTCAGGGAGAGCATGGGGTTCTGGCGCGGCCATGGGGCATCCTATGCAATCGCAGGTGCGAAGCCTCAAGATACGGTTTTCGCAGCTTCCTCAAAGGGATAGCCTCGGACAATGAAGCGGTCAAGCAGACCCGCGCGCCCCGAAATCCTTACGACGCCGGACGCAACATTAACAGCCCGCCAGTTTCCCCTTGAACACACTCATGACTGGGATGACTACGGCCAACGCGATTTTGGGCCAATGCAATTTTGGCAATAGATGCGAAACGGACTGCCATGCCTGCGCATCTCCCTTGCACAGACGTAAATCGAGGCAATACCAAAGGTACAGCAACAACAAAAATAGATGAAGTAGGGGGTGTAAGTGCAGGTTTCTGTTGCCAGGTACCTGCGAACCCCGCCTTAAGCTGCAAAGCCTAAGGACTTAGATTTCAGTCGCTGAAACCGCTTACGCGGCCATCGCAACTGGAGCACGATTGTCATTTGCAATTGTACATTTTGTACCGATAACGGTGGTAACTCACCGAAACAAAGCAACCCCTTTAGACGTTCGTCGATCCTATTTCGGCCCCATGATCCCCAAATGAAGGATGTTTGGTGGAGCCGCCGGGTACCGCCCCCGGGTCCGAACCGCTTATTACGAGCGCGTTTATGTCCATAGTCCCGAAGGACAGGATTAAAGTAGGGCTGCTAGGGGTGAATTGCAAGGGGCGCGATGCTGGGAAATTTCAGGGTCAGGGTCTGCTCATAAAGCATTGTTTAGCTTTATGTATCCGAATTCTCAGCCCTGAGACTTCGCCTTTCCAGCCTCCCGTGCGGCCCGCGCGGCGAATACACTCTGTGCTAACTGTTGGGTTTCCGCTTCCAAAGCGCTCAACCCCGCCGTCACGGCCAGACCGTTGCGCGCCTCTGCCGCATCGGCGATTGCCTCGTGCAGCGCGACGATACGCGCACGATCTCGCGCGGTGAAGGTGATCATATTCATCAAAGGCTGCATGGCTTCAACGGCACCGGCGAGTTGGTAGCTCAGCACCGGATTGCCCGCGCCATCCACCAGCGCGCGGTGAAAGGCCACGTCAGAGGCGCAAAAGGCCTCATCTGTCAGCCCCGGCTGCGCTTGTCGATGAATCTCAGCGCGCATTGTGGCAAGATGATCAGCGGTGCGCCGCTCTGCCGAAAGGGGAGCGCAGGCCCGCTCAAGCGCATAGCGCGCCTCGCAAGCGGTCTCGAAACTCACCGCATTCATCGACAACAGTAAGGTAGAGGTGGTGATCTGCTGGTCATAGGCATCGGGAAAGCTCAGACGGTTCACAAACGCGCCACCAGTGGCCCCACGCTGCGTGCGGATCAGCGATTGCGCAGCGAGCCGTTTCAGCGCCTCGCGCACCGTGGGGCGCGAGACCTCGAACTGCTCCGCCAATTCCGCCTCGGACGGCAAACGCTGGTCCACGATCAGCCGCCCGCCGATGATGGCATCACGGATGGCAGTAGCGATCTGCGCCGACAAGTCGGCAGGGTTGCTCGGGTCGATTTTCATATGTCTTACAATTAATGTTTGCGGGGACTTTAATTGTCTGACATTAAATTCACAAGAGCATCCACGAGGAGGGGGCGCGATGTCTGCAATGGTACGGTCTACAATGTGGCTTGGGTTTTTCGCCCTGATATTGGCCGCTTGGTGGATGATGTATGCCATGGCGACGCAGATGGACGTTGACCTGCTGGGACGCCCTGGTGCTATGGGCGAACGGATGCGGCAGATGGATCCGGGCATGGATATGTATATGCCCATGGCGCGGTTCTTTCCGCTGTTAGTGATGTGGGGCGCGATGATGGCGGCGATGATGGTGCCGACCATGGTGCCCACGCTGCGGGCTTACGAAGACCTGATGACCTCGGCCAATGGCACCCGCATCGGTTGGGCTGCCGTGCTTGCGGGCTACATTACCGTCTGGCTCGCATTCGCCGCGGGGATCGCGGGGCTGCAACTGTTGCTCTTACATGGCGGGATCATCGATATGCTGGGCATCGCCAAATCCCGCTGGACCGCAGCGGCGCTGCTGCTTGCCGTGGGCCTGTTTCAATTCACCCGCGCAAAGGAGGTCTGCCACGGCGTGTGCCACTCCCCAATGATGTATTTCATGGGCCATTGGCGACCCGGCGCCGCGGGCGGCTTTCGCATGGGGCTGGGCCTCGGCGTCTTTTGCGCAGGCTGCTGCTGGGGCTTTATGGTGCTGGGTTTCGCAGGCGGGGTGATGAACCTTGCCTGGATGGGACTGGCGACGCTTTTCATGATTGTCGAAAAGCTACCCCAAATCGGACATTACGTAACAAAACCAATGGGTTTCGCCCTGATCCTCGGCGCAGGCGTCGTGGCGGGTTGGCCCATGATAACAGGAGGATAATATGCCAAACAGAGAGATGACACCCGCCGATTGGGCCGTAAAAGGCGAGCTTTTCCTCAATTGCTCCTGCGACGTTTTCTGCCCCTGCGTGGTCAGCCTCGGCGCGCATCTGCCGACCGAAGGCCACTGTCACGCCTGGATGGGCATTGTGATCGACGAAGGCCATTTTGAGGGCGAAGATTTGGCGGGGCTGAACGTTGGCCTGTTGGTCGATATCCCGGGACGCATGGGCGAAGGCAACTGGAAGGTGGCTGCCTATGTCGATGATCGTGCAAACGAGGCGGCCTATGACGGTTTGTTGAAAATCTTCAGCGGTGCCGCGGGCGGGACCACGGGGCTGTTTACGATGCTGGTGAGCGAGATCATCGGTGCGGAGCGTGCCCCGGTCGAGATCATCCGCGACGGCAATCGCCGTGTCATCAACATTGGCCGCAAGATCAACGGAGAGATCGAACTCCTTGCAGGGGCCGTGCCGGGCGAGCCAGTGACGATCACCAACTCCAAGTACTGGATGGGCCCCAATATCGTTGCCGCGCGCGGCGTGAAGTCCAAAGTGCGCGATTACGGACGGGTTTGGGATTTCGGCGGAAAATCCGCTGAGGTCTGCGCGATTGACTGGCAGGGTACCAAGTGATTACCCCCGGTTACGCCCAAGAGATGGCCCGATACAACGCGTGGCAAAACAGGCAGTTAATAAGCGTTGTTAAGGTAATGCATGAGGATGCGTTAACGCAGGATCGCGGGGCTTTTTTTGGCTCGATTCTCAGAACCCTGAACCATCTTCTTTGGTGCGACCAAATCTGGTTGTCCCGTTTTGATCCGGCCTTCCCGAGGCCGGAAGGGCGGGACACCGAACTCTGTCCCACAGGTGCCGCTTGGTGCTCTGCGCGGCAAGAGTGCGACGCGGATATTTCGAGCTGGGCCGGGAACCTCCATCAGGATGCTTTGGATACCGATTTAGCGTGGCATTCCGGGATCTTGCAGCGTGATGTTAGCACCCCTTTGGCGCGAACTGTGGTGCATTTCTTTAACCACCAAACCCATCATCGGGGGCAGGTGCATGCCATGCTGACGAGCGCCGGGCAAGACGCGCCGGTGACCGATTTGATCTTGATGCCGGAGGATGGCTGATGGCTGAACTTTCCCCTTCACGCCGCATCCGGCGCACGCCCTTTTCGGCTGGCGTGGAGGCTGCGGGGGTGAAGGCCTATACGGTCTACAATCGGATGCTGTTGCCCACCGTCTTTGAAAGCACCGAAGCCGATTATCACCATTTGAAGAAAGCCGTGCAAGTCTGGGATGTGGCTTGTGAAAGACAGGTTGAACTACGCGGGCCGGACGCTTCTCGGCTGATGCAAATGCTGACCCCGCGCGATCTGCGTGAGGTGGCTCCGGGGCGCTGCGTCTATGTGCCGATCGTGGATGAGACCTGCGGGATGCTGAACGATCCCGTCGCCGTGAAACTGGCTGAGGACCGCTGGTGGATATCCATTGCGGATAGCGATTTGTTGTTGTGGGCCAAGGGGATATGCAACGGTTATCGTCTTGATGTCTTGGTGGATGAGCCGGATGTGAACTTATTGGCCGTACAGGGGCCGAGGGCCGATGACCTCATGGCGCGGGTCTTTGGCGATGCGGTGCGCGACGTAAAGTTTTTCCGCTTTGGTGAGTTTGAGTTTCAGGGCCGCGCTATGAACATCGCGCGCTCCGGCTACTCCAAACAGGGGGGGCTTTGAGATTTACACGGAGGGCGATGATATCGCCATGCCGCTGTGGCACGCTCTGTTCGCGGCGGGGCGCGATCTGGATGTGCGCGCGGGCTGTCCCAACCTGATTGAGCGGATCGAAGGCGGATTGTTGAGTTATGGCAATGACATGACTGATGATAACACCCCGCATGAATGTGGCCTTGGCAAGCTCTGCGACACGCAGGCTGCGATGGGATGCATCGGCAGAGATGCGCTGCTTCGGGTGGCAAAGGAGGGGCCAGTGCAACAGATACGCCCTCTAGAGATTTCGGGCGATCCGGTCCCGCTTTGTGACCGGGCTTGGCCACTGATGGCTGGTGACAAGCGCGTAGGGCAGGTGACCTCGACCGTGTGGTCGCCTGATTTTGCCGTGAATGTCGCCATTGGAATGGTGCGGATGACCCATTGGGATCCAGGCACCCGGTTGCAGGTCCAAACACCCGAAGGCGTGCGGGACGTAACCGTGCGTGAGAGTTTCTGGGCCTGATGCCCGGCATATTGAAACCTGAAAAGGAGATGAGCCATGAGCTTTAATGCATTGATTGTGAACAAAGACGACGAAGGCAAGACCCACGCCGAGGTTACCCAAATCACCGAAGATCAACTGCCCGACGCCGAGGTAACGGTCGCGGTCGAGTATTCCACCGTGAACTACAAAGACGGTCTTTGCATCGGACCGGGCGGCGGTTTGGTTCGGAACTATCCGCATGTGCCGGGGATCGATTTCGCTGGCACAGTCGAGACCTCAAGTGACGACCGCTACAAGGCCGGTGACAAGGTCGTGCTGACTGGCTGGCGCGTGGGAGAGGCGCATTGGGGCGGATACTCCCAGAAAGCGCGGGTTAAGGCCGATTGGCTGGTGCCACTGCCCGAGGGGCTCGACACACGGCAGGCGATGGCCGTGGGCACTGCGGGTTTTACCGCGATGCTGGCAGTGATGGCACTGGAGGACCACGGGATCAAGAATGGGCCAGTTCTGGTCACAGGCGCTGCGGGCGGCGTCGGCTCGGTCGCAACTGCGATCCTTGCCAATCTCGGCTATGAGGTGGCAGGAGTCACCGGCCGGCCCGAGACCGAGGACTACCTAAAAATCCTTGGTGCCAGCCGGATAGTAGCCCGCGATGAGATCAATGAGACAGTCAAGCGCCCGCTGGAAGGCGAGACTTGGGGCGGCTGTATCGACGCTGTGGGCGGCGCGATGCTGGCCCGTGTGCTGGGGCAGATGGAATATGGTGCGAGCGTCGCGGCCGTGGGCCTTGCAGGCGGAGCAGCGTTGCCTGCCACAGTGATCCCATTCCTGCTGCGTGGCGTGAACCTTTTGGGCATCGACAGCGTAATGCAGCCCTATGACAACCGTCTGCGCGCATGGGAGCGGGTGGCCAAAGACTTGCCGATGGAGAAGCTTGACGCGATGATCCACCCCGCGACCCTCAGCGATCTGCCCAAACTCGGCGCGGATATCCTGAAAGGTCAGGTCAAAGGCCGTGTGGTTGTCGATGTAAACGCCTGATATTGCCTTGGCACAGGGCGGCGTGGTTAATGGACCGCGCCGCCCCGACCGCCAGAAGGAGAGCATGATGGCCGACTATGACGACGACAATATCTTCGCCAAGATCCTGCGCAAAGAAATTCCAAGCTTCAAGGTCTATGAAGACGACAAGACCTATTGCTTTATGGACATCATGCCGCGCGCTGAAGGGCATTGTCTGGTGATCCCCAAGTCGCCCTGTCGCAACATGCTTGATGCCAGCGCCACTCAGTTGGCCGATTGCATGGCCACGGTCCAAAAGGTCGCCAATGGCTGTCTACGGGCCTTTGGCGCGGATGGGATTACCGTTCAGCAGTTCAACGAAGCTGCGGGCGGGCAGGAGGTCTTCCACCTGCATTACCACATCTTGCCCCGTCATGCGGGCGATAGTCTGCGTCCGCCGGGGGTGCAGGGTGACATGGACCGGATCCGCGAACAGGCCGATGCGATTGCAGCCGCGCTCGGGACAGGGTAACCCCCTCTCTTCTACGTCGCAGCAGGACGCCAAGACGTCGTTTTCTCCAAGTGTCTCAAGACGCTTGGCTGCAAAGCTTGCCCAATAGGCGCAAGCCTCTATCCTGTTGCACAGACGAAAAGAACGGACGTCGTACATTTGTAGGGCGATCCGTCATCATAAGAGGGAACAGATAATGAGCGATACAACTTCGCACGGCATCCCCGAGCCTGAAGGCAAGGCGGACGTGATTGATACCGATTATGAGATCGGTCAAGACAATATCGAACGGCAAATCGGGCCGTTCGGGCTGGATATTCACAATCCGGTCTTTCTGATTTCGGGGATCGCGGTGGTGATCTTTGTCTTCTATACGATTGCTCTGCCAGACCAGGCGGCCGGGGTCTTCTCGGCCATGTTTGATTTCACAACCAAAAATTTCGACTGGTTCCTGATTGGCGCCGCCGATCTGGTGGTGATCTTCGCGCTTTTGCTGATCGTAACGCCTTTCGGCAATGTTCGCCTTGGCGGCAATGAGGCGGTCGCGGATTACACCTATCTGGGCTGGTTCGCGATGCTTTTCGCGGCAGGCATGGGCATCGGCCTGATGTTCTATGGCGTGTCCGAGCCGCTGACGCACTTCTCGACCTCAATGGGCGAGACTACGATTGAAAACGGCCTTCGCACCGACTGGGCGCCATTGGGAGCCGCAACAGGAGACGAAGCCGGGTCGCTGCGCCTTGGCATGGCGGCGACGATCTATCACTGGGGTCTGCACCCTTGGGCGATCTACGCCATCGTCGCGCTGGCGCTGGCGCTTTTCACCTATAACAAAGGTCTGCCGCTGACGATCCGTTCGGCCTTCTATCCGGTATTGGGCGAGCGTGTCTGGGGCTGGCCCGGGCATATCATCGACATCATCGCGGTCTTTGCAACGCTCTTTGGTCTGGCAACATCGCTGGGTCTGGGTGCGACACAGGCGAATGCAGGCTTGAACGAGTTGTTCGGTGTGCCGATTGGCACCACATCTGAGATTGTGCTGATTTCGCTGATCACTGCTATTGCGCTAATTTCGGTTCTGCGCGGCCTTGATGGTGGTGTGAAGGTGCTGAGTGAGATCAACATGGGGTTGGCGGCATTGCTGGCGCTCTTTACGCTGATCGTCGGGCCGACAGTGTTCCTGCTGACGTTCTTCTGGGACTCACTGGTGGCCTACATTGAGTATCTGCCTGCACTGGCAAATCCCTTTGGCCGTGAAGACGTGAACTTCTCTCAAGGTTGGACCGCGTTCTATTGGGCGTGGTGGATCAGCTGGTCACCCTTCGTTGGCATGTTCATCGCCCGCGTCAGCCGCGGCCGCACCGTGCGCGAATTCATCGTTTGCGTTCTGTTGATCCCTTCGCTGGTCTGCGTGCTTTGGATGTCGATCTTCGGCGGCACTGCGATCCATCAGGTGCTGAACGACGGCTATACTGGCGCACAGGATGCTGGCTTGCCGCTGCAGCTCTTTAAGATGCTGGATCAACTGCCGCTCTCATCAATCACTTCGTTCATCGGCATCGTGCTGGTGGTGGTGTTCTTTGTCACCTCGTCCGACTCCGGCTCGTTGGTCATCGACACGATCACTGCAGGCGGCAAGGTCGATGCGCCAGTGCCGCAGCGGGTGTTCTGGTGCATCTTTGAAGGTGCCGTGGCCATCGCCTTGCTGATCGGCGGCGGCTTGGCGGCGCTGCAGTCCATGGTGATCTCCACCGGGTTGCTGTTTACGCTGCTCTTGCTGTTCATGTGCTACTGCATCTTCCGCGGTCTGCAGGATGAGCGGAAAATCCGCTAAGCAGACCCACTTGGCGAACTCTCCAGCGGCGGCTCCTCGGGGCCGCCGTTTTTCTTTAGCCGCTTGACCTTAGCGGCCTCCCGGTGGACCTTCGCGCCATGCATATTGATTCCGACTGGGTCCGCGCCCAATTCCCCGCCTTCGCCGAGCCGAGCCTTCAGGGGCAGGCATTTTTTGAGAACGCCGGTGGGTCTTACACCTGCCGCCAAGTGATTGACCGGCTGCATCGTTTCTACACCCAGCGAAAGGTGCAGCCCTACGCCCCCTATGAGGCGAGCCGTCTGGGCGGGGAGGAGATGGACGAGGCCCGCAACCGTATGGCCGCGATCCTTGGCGTAACCCCAGAAGAGCTGAGTTTCGGCCCCTCGACCACGCAAAACACCTACGTCTTGGCGCAGGCCTTTGGGCAAATGATGCAGCCCGGTGAGGCGATCATCGTGACCAACCAAGATCACGAAGCCAACACAGGGCCGTGGCGGCGCTTGGCCGAGCGGGGCATCGAAATCCGCGAGTGGCAGATCGACTCGGAGACCGGGCATCTGGACCCGGCGGACCTTGAAAACCTTCTGGACGAAAAGGTCCGACTGGTCTGTTTCCCGCACTGTTCCAACGTGGTGGGAGAGATCAACCCGGTGACCGAGATCACGGCGCTGGCCCATGCCGCTGGCGCCTTCGTCTGCGTTGACGGTGTGTCCTATGCGCCGCACGGCTTTGCCGATGTCGGGGCGTTGGGGCCGGACATTTACCTCTTCTCAGCCTATAAAACCTTTGGGCCGCATCAGGGCGTGATGGTCATTCGCCGCGCGCTGGCAGAGCTATTGCCGAACCAAGCGCATCACTTCAACGGCGATGTGCTGTACAAACGTTTCACCCCGGCGGGGCCGGATCACGCGCAGATCGCTGCCAGTGCGGGCATGGCAGATTATATCGACGCTTTCCACGCTCATCATATCGGCGGCAGCGCCGATACTACAGCGCGCGGTGTCGCTGTGCATGACGCGATGCGCGCGCAGGAGACGGCTTTGCTGCAACCACTGCTTGATGCGATGGCGGCGCGCAATTCGGTGCGACTAATCGGCCCCGGCGTTGCGGAAAAGCGGGCGCCGACGGTGGCACTTGCGCTTGACCGGCCCGGGATCGAGATGGCGCAGGCGCTGGCCGAGCGAGGCATCATGGCGGGTGGCGGCACCTTCTATGCGGGCCGAGCGCTTAGTGCGATGGGGGTGGATGACAGCAAGGGCGTTTTGCGCCTGAGTTTCACCCATTACACCACCAAGGACGAGATGGATAAACTGCTGAATGCACTGGATGATCTGCTCTGAACCTTGACCCCGCTGCGGGGGCGCTATGTTTCGGGGTCAACCTAGGAGCAAGGCCCCGACCGTGAGCGAAAATTCCCCCATTATCATGTGGTTCCGGCGCGATCTGCGGCTGAGCGATCAGCCTGCCTTGACGGCAGCCTGCAAGACGGGCCGCCCGGTGATCCCGCTTTTCATCCATGACGACCAGTCAAAGGCTCTGGGGGCCGCACCGAAGTTTCGGCTGGGGCTGGCTTTGGCCTGTCTGGGCGATACGCTCAAAGAAAAGGGCAGCCGCTTGATCCTGCGCCGCGGGGACGCACTGAACGTTCTGCGCGACCTGATTGAGCAAACTGGGGCAGGGGCGGTCTATTGGAGCCGCCTTTACGATCCTGCCGCGATTGAACGCGATACCAAAGTGAAGGATGCGCTGAAGGAAGATGGGGTCGAGGCCTGCAGCTTTGCCGGTCATCTGATGTTTGAGCCTTGGACGGTCGAGACCAAGACCGGCAGCTTTTACAAGGTGTTCACCCCCTATTGGAAATCCGTGCGGGGCCGCGATGTGGCAGAGCCTTTGGCGAACCCAAGCGAGATTGCCGCGCCCGAAGACTGGCCCGACAACGACACGCTGGACGATTGGCAGATGGACGCCCCGATGCAGCGCGGGCGTGATGTGGTGCGCCCCTATGTCCGTCTGGGAGAGGCCGCCGCGCAGGCGCGGCTGGGATCCTTCATCGCGCATATCGTCGAAGGCTATGATGAAAGCCGCGACATTCCGGGCGAAGATGGCACCTCCGCCCTGTCGGAAAACCTGTCGTTAGGCGAAATTAGCCCGGCGCAATGCTGGCACGCAGGCCAACGGGCGATGCAAGAGGGCAAGCGGGGAGCGGAGACCTTTTTGAAAGAACTCGTATGGCGCGAGTTTGCCTATCATCTGATGTACCACACGCCGCGCATCCTTGATCAAAACTGGCGCGAGGAATGGCAGGCTTTCCCGTGGAACGAGGACGAGCGCCGCGCGGAGGTGCTGGCGTGGAAACAGGGGCGCACCGGCGTGCCCTTCGTCGATGCTGCCATGCGCGAATTGCAGGTGACAGGGCGGATGCACAACCGAGGTCGCATGATCGTGGCGAGTTATCTGACCAAACACCTCATGTGTCACTGGCGGATCGGCCAAAAGTGGTTCGAAGAGCACCTAATCGACTGGGATCCGGCCAACAACGCGATGGGCTGGCAATGGACGGCTGGCTCCGGCCCCGATGCGACGCCGTTCTTCCGCATTTTCAATCCCGAGACCCAGCTTGATCGGTTCGACAAGGGCCGAGACTATACCCGCCGCTGGATCGCCGAGGGCCGGGCAAGCCCGAGCAAGGATGCGCTGGCCTATTTCGATGCCATTCCGCGCCGCTGGGGCCTCAGCCCGGATGACGACTATCCCGACCCGATCGTCGATCTTTCGGAAGGGCGCGAACAGGCGCTGGACGCCTATCGCAATCGTGATTTTTAAATTTTTGCGAAACAGCAGCCTGCGGTTACAGTAGGCGCCAAGAATAAGAACGGAACCGAGGTATGAAGCTGACGACAACAGAGGGGCAGAAGGGTCTGCCGCGCTATTTTCCGCAGGTCTTTGCCATGGCGCAGGCGATGCAGCATGGGCGGGTCGACTTCGTCTTGCCCGATGGCCGCGCGTTCCGGGCCGAAGGCGCGAAACCCGGCCCGGTGGCCGAGGTGCATATTCACAACGATGACCTCTTTGCCCGGTTGATCCGCGAAGGCGATCTGGGTTTTTGCGACGCATATCTCGATGAATGGTGGTCTACGCCGGACCTCCAAGCCTTCATGGATTTGGTGCATGCGGGGAATGAGACGGTCTATGACGGTTTCCCCGGCCAAGGGCTGCTGCGCCAGTTCGAGAAGTTCCGTTTCTGGTTACAACGCAACAACCGCAAACAGGCCAAGCGCAACATCAGCTATCACTATGACTTGGGTAACGCCTTCTACGGTCTCTGGCTGGATGAGACTATGACCTATTCCTCAGCCATTTTCGAGGGCGACGCGCAGCAATCCTTGGAGGCGGCGCAATTGGCAAAATACAAATCCATGGTCGACCAAATGGGCGTGCAGCCCGGCGATCATGTGCTTGAGATCGGCTGTGGTTGGGGCGGTTTCGCAGAATATGCCGCCGCCGAGCGTGGGTTGAAGGTGACGGCGCTGACCATCAGCCAAGAGCAGTTCAACTACGCGCAAGACCGCATCGCCAAGGCGGGCCTGTCGGACCGCGTGACCTTCAAACTGCAAGACTACCGCGACGAGACCGAGAGCTATGATGGCATTGCCAGCATCGAGATGTTTGAGGCGGTGGGCGAGAAATACTGGCCGGTCTATTTCGACACGCTCCACCAGCGGCTGAAGCCGGGCCGAGCGGCGACTTTGCAGATCATCACCGTCGCCGACCGCCGGTGGGAGGTCTATAAACGCGGCGTGGATTTCATTCAGAAATATATCTTCCCGGGCGGCATGCTGCCCAGCCCAACCGTGCTGCGCCAGCAGGTTGAACGCGCGGGGCTGGTCGTGGACCGCTCGATTGAGTTTGGCAAAAGCTATGACATCACCCTGCGCCGCTGGCACGAAACCTTTAACGCGAAATGGGATCAGATCACCGCGCTTGGCTTTGACGAGCGCTTTCGCCGGATGTGGAATTTTTACCTCACTTCCTGCGCTGCGACATTTGACAGTGGAAATTGCGACGTGACGCAGATTACGGTACGGCGACCTGTGTGACCGCCCCTGCGGTCCGACCCCGCTAGGAGCCGAAAATGCCGACTGGTGCACGACTTATGGCAGCGATCTCGCTCGCGGTGCTGGCCTTTATCCTGTCGGGAATGGTCGTGCCCTTAATGCCGGAAAGCACAGATTTCGGGTACTTCCTGCCGCTCAACATGGTTCTGGGCCTTCTGGTCGGCTGGCGTGTGATGGGCAGGCGGGCCGGGCGGGGAACTACGGCGGCGATCAACAACGGTCTGGCCGGAGTCTTTGTGCTGATGCTCTGGGCAATTTTCTTGCAGGCTGCGAATGAGATGGTCCGTCTCGCCTTGCGCAATCGCTATGATGATCCCTTTGAGGCCATCGTCGCCATTTTCCAGATTGGGGCTGAGTTCGGCGTGATGATTGCCACTGTACCCATGGGCGTAGCGCTTGTAGTGGGTGCCGTGATCTCTGGTCTGCTGACCGAATTTGCCCATAATCGGTGGTCCTAACTCCCATGCGACATTTGTTTATCTACGGAACTTTGCGGTATCTGCCGCTGCTGGAGCTTGTACTGGGCCGCCCCGCTGGGGCGATTGATCTCAGCGAGGCGAGTTTGCCCGGCTACCGCGTCTCTGCCGCAGCGGAGGGGCCGTTCCCCACGATAGAAGTTTGCGAAGGGGCGCAGGCCGAAGGCTTGCTGGTGCAGGGGCTCAGCGCGGATGATTTCGCGCGGCTCGATTTCTATGAAGGCGCGTTCGATTATGATCTGGTGCCGGTGACGCTGGCAGAGGGGCAGGCGGCCGAGGTCTATCTGCCGCAGCCGGGGCGCTGGACGGCGCAGGGGCCGTGGTCGCTCGCACAGTGGGAGGCCGATTGGTCCGCGCTCTCGTGCAACGCGGCACGAGAGGTGATGAGCTATATGGGCAAACGTCCCCGGGCCGAGGTTGACGCGATGTTCCCGATGATCCGCCGCCGCGCCCATCAGCAGGTGCTGGCAGAGCAGGGTGCCCATGATCCGCTGACCCTTAACGGCAAGATTAAGGTGACTGATCGCAGCCGCGTTTACGCAAAATTCTTCGCCCTTGATGAAATCTCGCTGCGCCATGAGACCTTTGACGGCGGCATATCCCCGCAGATTGACCGCGCGGTTTTCATCGGCGCGGATGCGGCGCTGGTGCTGCCTTATGATCCGCTGCGCGACCGCGTGCTGCTGGTTGAGCAAATCCGCATGGGGCCACTGGCCCGAGGCGATCACACCTGCTGGCAGTTAGAGCCCATTGCGGGCCATGTCGATCCCGGCGAAACACCGCAGGCCGCCGCGCGGCGTGAGGCGCAGGAAGAGGCCGGAATCACGCTGAGCGTCTTGGAATCGGTGGGCAACGTCTATGCCTCGCCCGGCAATGCGACGGAATTTTTTCACATTTTCGTGGGATTGGCGGATTTACCGGATCATATCATCGGCACGGGCGGTTTGGCCGCCGAGGGCGAGGATATCCGTTCGCATCTGATGTCCTTTGACGATCTTATGGCTTTGGCTGATGCGCAGGCGCTGGCCAATGCGCCATTGGTGGCAAGCGCCTATTGGCTGGCCCGTCACCGCGAACGCTTGAGGTCCGAAGGCACGACAGCTAAACCGGACGGAACATGAACTGGGGGCAAACATGCAGGTTGCAAAAGATCTGGCCGAGGCCATTGGAAACACACCGCTGATCCGGCTGCGCGGCGCGAGCAAAGAGACCGGCTGCGAAATCTTGGGCAAAGCGGAATTCATGAACCCCGGTCAGTCGGTCAAAGACCGCGCGGCGCTGTTCATCATTCGCGATGCTATTGCGCGGGGCGAGTTGAAGCCCGGCGGCACCATTGTCGAAGGCACGGCCGGCAACACTGGCATCGGGCTGGCGCTGGTTGGCGCGTCGATGGGGTTCAAAACCGTCATCGTCATCCCTGAGACGCAATCTCAGGAGAAGAAAGACATGCTGCGCCTTGCCGGTGCAGAACTGGTGCAGGTGCCCGCAGCTCCTTATAAAAACCCCAACAACTTTGTCCGCTATTCCGAGCGTTTGGCAAAGGAACTGGCTAAGACCACGCCCGAAGGGGTGATCTGGGCCAACCAGTTCGACAATACCGCCAACCGGCAGGCGCATATCGAGACGACAGGCCCCGAGATCTGGGAACAGACAGGCGGCAAGGTAGATGGTTTCTGCTGCGCCGTAGGCTCGGGTGGCACATTGGTCGGCGTTGCCATGGCGCTTCAGCCTAAGGGCGTGAAGATCGCGCTGGCCGATCCCGATGGCGCGGCGCTGCACAGTTTTTATACCGAAGGCGAGTTGAAGTCCGAAGGCAGTTCCATCGCCGAAGGCATCGGGCAGGGGCGGATCACCGCGAACCTCGAAGGGTTCAAGCCGGATTATAGCTATAACATCTCTGACGAAGAAGCCCTGCCGGTGGTCTTTGACCTGCTGGAAAACGAAGGGCTCTGCCTTGGCGCTTCTTCTGGCGTGAACGTCGCAGGCGCCATGCGCATGGCGAAAGAAATGGGGCCGGGGCATACGATCGTCACCGTGCTTTGTGACTTTGGCACGCGCTATCAGTCCAAGCTCTTTAACCCAGAGTTTTTGCGCGAGAAGGGGCTGCCGACGCCCGGCTGGCTTGATGCCGCGCCGCAATCCATCCCAGGTGTTTTCGAGGATACATGACCCAAATGCTCCGCTTCGCCCTTGGCCTTACCGCGTTGCTGGTCTGGCTGACCGGCGCTGCAGTCGCTCAAGAACCGGTACTGCCGGATTTTGATCAATGGGAATCCGTTGCTTCGACCGCCGAAGAGGTGATTGACGCGACGGACACCACCGAGACCATGCTAGAGGTGCAGCGCGCCCGGCTGGTCGAGTACCGCACCAAATTCGACGCGGCGCGAAACCTGAACGCGGCGCGGATCAATGCGCTGCGGGAACAAATAGCCGCCCTTGGCACCCCACCAGAAGGCGAAGGGGCCGAGCCGGAATCGCCCGAGGTCGCTGCCAACCGCGAGGAGTTGAACAGACAGCTCAACACCCTGCTAACCCCGGTTCAGCGGGCCGAAGCCGCGTTCCTGCGGGCCGACGCGCTGATTGGTCAAATCGACGTAGCCCTGCGCGAGCGCCAAACCGAACAGCTGATGGAGGTTGTCCCCACGCCGCTCAACCCGGTGCACTGGCAAACTGCCGTTAACGATCTGGCTATCGCAGCGGGTGAGATTGCCGCCGAAGCCCCCGATAATGCCGAAACGGCACGCCGCAATCTGCGGTCCTCCTTGCCAGCGGTGTTGGCGCTTACGGTGCTGGGGTTGGTGCTGATATTGCGCGGGCATCATTGGTCGACGGCAATTGTCGGGCGACTGCAGCGGTTTGGCGCGCGCGGTTTTGGCATCTGGCGCTTTGTGGTTTCGCTGCTGCGGATTATCCTGCCCACGGCGGGTATGGTGCTGCTGGTGATGGCCGTGTTGGCGACCGGCTGGCTTGGGCCGCGCGGGTCTGCCTTGGTCCAGCTTATCCCGGTGATCGGCGGCGCGATGCTGGGCGTTCGCTGGGTGGCCGAACGGGTGTTCTCCCGCGATGAGGACGAAGCCCTGATCCTGCTGCCGCGCCCCGAGCGCAAAGCCGTACGTTTCTACGTCAGTATCATTACAGTAACCGTCATCCTTGGCGCGATCATCGACGCAATTTTCGACGGGCAACAACCGGCTGAGACCACCGAAGCGGTGCTGCGCCTGCCTGTCATGTTGCTCAGCGCCTTTGCCCTGTTCCGCATCGGTCGCATTTTGCACGGTCACAGCGACCCGGTGCCGGATGATGAACCTGCCTCTGAAGAGCCACGCGTCTCGACGCTGAGCCGCGTGGTGCGCGGTCTGGGCTTGGGTGCGATGATCGTGGCGATTGTGTCTCCTCTGTTGCTGATCAGCGGCTATTACAACGCCGCTGTGTCGCTGCTGCCGCCCTATGTCACCACACTTGTCCTTTTGGGGCTGGTGATGACGCTGCAACGGTTCTTGGCGGACGTCTACGGCGCGATGACCGGGCAGGGGGTGCAGGCGCGTGATGCCTTGATGCCGGTATTCTTTGGCCTGATCCTTCTGTTGTTGTCGCTGCCCGTAATGGCACTGGCATGGGGCGCAAGGGTTACCGACCTGACCGAGCTTTGGGCGCTGTTCAGTCGAGGCTTTGCCTTTGGTGAGACGCGCATCCGTCCGACAGATTTCCTGTCCTTTGCGGTCATCTTTGTCATCGGCTATGCCGCCACCCGTCTGATGCAGAGCGCGCTGCGCAGCAATGTGCTGCCTAAAACGCGGATGGACATCGGGGGGCAGAACGCCATCGTCTCGGGAATCGGATACGTCGGTATCTTCCTCGCCGCGCTGCTGGCGATCACCGGGGCCGGGATCGACCTTTCCGCGCTCGCTTATGTTGCCGGTGCGCTGTCAGTCGGTATCGGTTTTGGTCTGCAAAACGTCGTGTCGAACTTCGTGTCGGGCATCATCCTGTTGATCGAACGCCCTATCTCCGAAGGCGATTGGATCGAGGTGGGCGGGCAGATGGGCTATGTCCGCGATATCTCGGTGCGCTCAACAAGGATCGAAACCTTCGACCGGACCGACGTCATTGTGCCCAATGCTGATTTGATCAGCGGCACGGTCACCAACTATACGCGCGGCAACACCGTGGGGCGTTTGATCGTGCCCCTGGGCGTGGCCTATGGCACTGATACCAAACGTGTGGAGGGCATCTTGCAAGAGATCGCCCAAGCCCAGCCCATCGTGCTGACCAACCCGCCGCCTGCGGTGCTGTTCCTGAATTTCGGCGCGGACGCGCTGGAGTTTGAAGTTCGTTGCTACCTGCGAGACGTCAATTGGATGATGAAGGTCAAGAACGACATCAACCACGCCATCGCCGCGCGCTTCAAAGAAGAAGGGATCGAGATACCCTTTGCGCAACGTGATCTGTGGCTGCGCAACCCAGAGGCCCTGAAGGGCGAAGCCGCACCCGCGTTGGAAGACAGCAGCGACAAGGTGAGGCCACAGGCATGACAGGCGAACTGTTTCGGACGGAATCCTATCTGCGCGACGCGCCCGCCCGCGTGGCAGCCCATACGCCCGAGGGCGGGGTGATTTTGGACAGCTCTCTGTTCTATCCCACTGGGGGCGGCCAGCCGGGCGACAGCGGCTGGCTGACATGGGACAAACAGGAACTCTCCATCGCCACCACTGTTCGCGACCGCGACAGTGGCCGCATCGCGCTGGTTCCGGCAGAGCCGCGTGCCCTGCCGCCCGTCGGGGCCTATGTTACCCAGGAGCTTGACTGGGACCGCCGTCATAAACACATGCGCGTCCATACCGCTCTGCATCTCCTTTCAGTGGTGATCCCGCATCCGGTGACGGGCGGCCAGATCTCGGCCAGCCATGGGCGGCTTGATTTCAACATGCCCGACGCGCCACAGGACCGTGACGAGCTCGAAGAGGCGCTGAACCACTTCGTTTCCCTCGACGCGCGGGTGAGCGAGGACTGGATCACCGAAAGCCAACTCGACACTACCCCCGAACTGGTCAAGACCATGTCCGTCGCGCCGCCACGCGGGCGCGGGGATATTCGGCTGATCCGTATTGGTGAGCCGCAGGATCCCATCGACCTGCAGCCCTGTGGCGGTACCCATGTCGCGCGGACGGGCGAAATCGGCGGCCTTCGCCTTGGAAAGATTGAGAAAAAGGGCCGGTTAAACCGCCGCGTCTATGTTCATCTTGGCGGCTAGATAAATTTATCCGTCTTGGGGGGATTTCGCTCTTGCAACTCACTGTCCCCCCAAGCTAAACCGCGCATCAACGGAGCGGTGGCCGAGTGGTCGAAGGCGCACGCCTGGAAAGTGTGTAGGCGGGAGACCGTCTCCAGGGTTCGAATCCCTGTCGCTCCGCCATTTTCCCTTGAATGATTTTCTAGAGATATGGTGCCCGTTTGGGCCTGACCTCCAGACATGCAAAAAGCCCGGCACCTTTCGGTCCGGGCTCTTTCAGTTTTCCGGACGGGGGTCAGCGGGAGTCGTTGCCAGCCCCAAAGCCGCCATAGATATAACCATCACCCAAGCTGCTTTGCGCATCGTTGGTAGAGAAGGTTGCTTCTGATGCGCGGTCATCTGCGAAAGTGTCCAGCAGCAGGTCAGCGGCTCGCGCATTGGGACGGGTGGCCCCGGCGTCTTCAGCGTGGACGACAGTTGCTGTCACAGAGGTGTCCAAACGCAGGTCTTCGTAACGAGTCGACTGGCCGGCAAAGCCTGCAGTGGCGATCAAAGTGGCGGCGGCAGTTGCGATAAAGAGTTTCATTTTCCAGTCCTTTCAAGGTTTGGGAAATGGGCTTCAGCTTTCACGCTCTGGGAAGAGGTGGGGAGGTCGAGGGGCCCGTTCGATACAATGATATTAAAGGGTTACCGGTCTCAGTTACAAAGCAACTCGGATCACTGGCCCGTGTCGAAGCGAGACCCTGCGCGATTGATATGTAACAATGCGCGGTAAGTCATTAAGCGGCTGTTCTGAAAAGTTTATTCTGAGTTCTGGACAGAAACCAACTGCATTGAGGTTGTCAGCAACCGCTCTCCAACCCTTATTACATTCCCTTCGCAGGAACGTGACCGGCCCAACTCATCCCACAGCTACTCAATCCGTGTGCGATGTTTCATTCTCGGATGCTGATATCTGCCAACGAAAAAAGCCCGGAACGGACATTCTCCGTTCCGGGCTTTGTGCTTCATCAGCCAAATCTATCAGACGAGCGGTTCGTATAGCACCACGCGGGTGTTCATTGGTACCCGGTCGTAGAGTTCGGCCATCTGATCGTTCACCAAACGCGCGCAGCCATTGGAGACACGTTTGCCCAATGTGCTGGGATCGTTGGTGCCGTGAATACGCAGGAAGGTGTCGCCACGCTCTTCGGTAAAGAGGTAGAGACCACGCGAGCCCAGCGGATTATCCAATCCGCCCTCCATCCCATCAGAGTATTTAGCGTATTTTTCCGGCTCGCGGTCGATCATATCCGGGGTCGGGGTCCAGCTGGGCCATTCTTTCTTGGCCCCAACATAGAACTCGCCGGACTCGTACAAGCCCGGACGGCCAACGCCCACGGTATAGCGCCATGCCATATTGTCCGGCAGTGTCCAGTAAAGAGCGAAGTTGTCGGGATCGACATGGATTTCATAGGGAGGCGCGCCTGCGGCAATTGGCACCTTCCGCGGCATCATGTCTGGCGGCACATCATAGCTCGGCATTTCTTTGGGCGGATGTGCCAATGCGGGAGTTGCAAGACCTGTACCAAGTGCTGCGCCGCTGGCCGCTACGCCGGTGATGAAATGTCGTCTTCTCATTATGTTGTTCCCCTATTCTTCAATCGCGTGTTGAGGGTGAAACCATTTTAAGGCCGCGCTGTTCCATTCGTAAGAGAGGATCACAAACTGTTGTAACTTTCCCACGGCGTCAGGGCGACATCCTTGCGAGCGCGCCCTCTGCCCATCGGTCGGCAGATTGGCCAAAACAATCATGCAGGGAATCTACTGCTGTTACGCTGCCAAGCGCCAGACGCCCTAGTAAGCAGAGGCCGGGAACAGACTCTCCGTTTCGGTCCCGTAACGTCCCGTCAGGCTCAATCGCGGCTGCCAGGTTGGCTGAGACTGGCGTGACCCAGCCTTTCGCGATGAGATTGGGCAGGGGTGGCACCTTGATGTGAGAGAGGTCTGGCGGAGGCAGCACGGCGTCGATGATGACAGAGACCTCACACTGCCGCCTTTCCGCCCGAAGGGACCAGCCTTGCACCGTGTCGGCAATCTCTGGGTCCGTCACGAAGGACAGATCAACCAGCCCCGCGTCAATCAAGGCCAGAAGTTCACACGCCGAAGACAGAGGCGGGCCGTAGGAATAACGTTTCATCCCTTCGTCGAAACCGATCAGCCGCTTGGCCGTTTCAGGCGTCGCGCTCCCCGGATTGAAGGCCGCGCGCCATTCGTCCTGCCATTTGCGCCAGACCTGTCCAAGGGCGTAGCCGATGCTTGGCGCGGTCCGCCCGGCGGCGAGTTCAATTCCATGCCGCAAGGCGTCCATCGGGGGCTGACTGTCTTGCGCGCCGGGGTCGGACCACTCCGCTGTGAGCCACGCGGAGACCTGCGTCTCACGCACGCCCTGCTGTGTGAGGATTCGCGCCACGACCGGCGCTAAGGCCGCAGTGATAAGTGACGATGCCTTTTGCGGCGCAGCGTTGACTGCCGCGCCGGCGGCTTGGGTGAAACGCGCGGTCTCATTCGGCAACGGCGTAAAGAGGGCATCAAGGTCCGCATCCTGTGGCTTGGGGAAGGGGGGCTGGCCATTGAGCGAGAAAGGCAGAATACAGGCAGGCTCCCGGCCCGAGGGGTGATAGCCCGCCGCATCAAAATGCCCCCCCTGCGCCATGGTAAGGCTGCGCAGCACGTCAAAGGTGGACAGACCCAAGCCCCGAATGGCCACGCGCTTGCCTTGCCAACTCTGAGCCTGTGCCTCAAGGGAGGCCGCAGGATAGGCCTGCGCGACTTCGGCCCCGGTCTGCGCCGCGTGATCTTGCCAATTCGCCCATTGCTCATCCGGCTCCACCGGGGGCTGACCGAGGGTCAGGAGGACTTCATCATATCGCGCCTCCGCGCCGGTCTCTGACTGAAGTCGCCAGACTGATCCTTCCTGCGAAAGCTGCGCAATACGCGCGGGGATCAATGTGAGCTTGGTGTCAGTTTCAGTAAAGCTCCGCTGAAAGAGATCGTCCCGCCGCGCTTCGAGATAGCGGCCCATGTCAGCGCGGGATGGAAAAGCGTCGGGATCAACTGGTTTGCCCTGCCAGTCCGCGAAACTGCCCACGGCAGAGCCCTGTGGGGGGCGGATGGCGATATCCCGGTATGGAATGTTGAGCAGACAATACGCCGGCTCGGAGGGGGCAAAGTTTGGACCTGCGCCGGGAAAGGCGCTCGGCTCGTAAATGTCGATCTGCACAGGGCGTAGGGAACTCGCCAGCCGCCGGGACAGGGCCTCCAATGCCCCAAGCCCGCGTGGACCGAAACCGATCACGGCTATCCGTGTTGTCGCCTGTACCTGCATCACGCTCCCCCGGCCATATTCAAGCGCGACCGTAGACGTGGGCTATGGGCAGGGAAAGGCCTCACCCGCAACAAAAAAGGCACCCGAAGGCGCCCTAATTAAATCATTCGTCCCACAGTGCAGGCTGCGATCAGCCGCCCCAGCTACGAACATTGCCGCAGTCCATATGGGTGAAGTTGGAGCCGGAGTAGCGACCAACGCCGCCGCCGCCGCAGGCGATCGCAGCGCGCGCAACTTGATGCACCGAACGCGACGCAAGCCGCAGATCAGCCGCCTGACCCTTAAGGTGAAGCGAATTCTTGGCCACACCGCTGGAGCGGGAGCGCAGCATCGCATTGGTCTTGGGGCTGCGGTAGCCGGAGAGGAGCATATAGGGCTCGTTCACATCCAGCAGGTTGTGTGAAGCGGCCATGATATCAACGGTGCGTAGGTCCATGTTGGTGACCTCATCCGTCCGCCAGTCGCGCATGAAATGGTTGATCTCGGCAAAGGCATCTTTGATATAATGGCCTTCGATCCAGTAGATCATGTCCAGTCGTTCACCTGTACGGCCGGAATACATACGGATGCGGCGGATATCGCCAGCGCCACGCAGAAAACCTGCCGCGTTAGAGAAGGTAGGAGCTGCTGCAACAGTTGTTGCTGCGAATGCACCCAGAAGGGCGCGTCGGGTCATCCCCGAGGAGCTTTTGCCTGTCATGTGTCTCTGTCCCGTCGTCTGCCTAAGTTACCCAAGATGTTACATGGGCCATTCATCTCATCCCCAGATGCAACATTGTTATTGCATAGCGGGAAAATCTGACCAAGGCCTGAATCAGAAAGGTTCCCGAGTGACACAAATTTAGGCAAGTTTTTGCGCAATGCGGCTAAAAAACCCAGTGTTTACAGGGCAAACCGATGCGTGATGCGCACAATCCAAAATCAGAATTTTCTACGAACGGAAAATTGAATGGACTTGCGCGTAGTAATATTGGCAAACCGATCAAGCAATAGGGTCGCTTGGCGGCAACGATATATTCACGGGGAACGACATGGCATTCAGCGCGACTTTTTCACGGCATTTGCCCAATCTAATTGCGGGGTTGGCCCTGATGATCGCGGCGCTGTTTTTACCGGGTTCCGTCGCTGCACAGGTCACCGCTTTCAAGCAAGCCGTTGCCGAAGCCGCCGCCCAAGATGATGATATCGCGGCCTTCTACCGCGAGAACGATTACACCGCGATCTGGACAGGTGCCGCCGACGAACATCGCGCGCGCCGCTCGGAACTGCTGCGCGCAATCAGTGCGGCAGAGGATCACGGCCTGCCTGTGACGCGCTATAACCCCGATGCCGTTTTAGACATGCTGCGCAATGCGAAATCCCCGCGCGATCGGGGATTCGCCGAAGTGGAACTTAGCCGTGTCTTCCTACGCTATGCCCGGGACGTGCAGACCGGCGTCTTGATCCCTAAGCGGATCATTAGCCAGATTGTGCGCGAAATCCCGTACCGCGACCGCAAGACCTACCTGCAAGACTTGCCCAAATCCTCTCCCGCTGCCTATTTCCGGACGCTGCCGCCGCGCAGCCTTGAGTATAATGCGTTGCTCAAAGAGAAGATCGTGATGGAAAAGCTTCTGTCGCAGGGCGGCTGGGGCCCGTCGGTGCCCGCGGGCAAGTTAGAACCCGGCGATACCGGCAATGACGTGATTGCGCTGCGCAACCGCCTGATTGCTATGGGCTACCTTGAGCGCTCGAACGCCGTTGGCTATGACGCGAGCCTCACAGACGCCGTGCGCCAGTTCCAAGAAGCCCACGGGCTGAACACCGATGGGGTCGCGGGTCCGGCCACGATGAAGCAGATCAACATCGGTGTTGAACAGCGCTTGCAATCGGTCATGGTCGCCCTTGAGCGTGAGCGTTGGTTCAATACCGACCGCGGCAAACGCCATATCCTTGTGAACATCCCCGATTTCTCGGCCAAGATTATCGACGATGGCAAGACCACTTTCCAAACCCGTTCTGTCGTCGGTGCTGCACGCGAGGATCGCCCGACGCCCGAATTTTCGGATGTGATGGAGCATATGGTGGTGAACCCAAGCTGGTATGTGCCGCGCTCCATCGTGACCGGGGAATACCTGCCGCAGCTCAAGCAGAACCGTAACGCGGTGAACCATATCGAGATCACCGACAGCCGCGGACGGAAGGTGAACCGCGGTGCCGTGAACTTTAACAAATATACCGCTCGGACCTTCCCCTTTTCCATGCGCCAGCCGCCCAGCAACACCAATGCCTTGGGTCTGGTGAAGTTCATGTTCCCCAATAAGTACAACATCTACCTGCATGATACCCCAGCCAAGAGCCTCTTTGACCGCGATGTGCGGGCCTTCAGCCACGGCTGTGTGCGTCTGGCCGAACCCTTTGAATTTGCCTATGCGCTGCTCGCACGGCAATCGGCTGACCCGGAGGGGGAGTTCCAGACCGTGCTGCGTAGCGGACGTGAGACACGGATCGTTTTGAAAGAGCCTGTGCCCGTGCATCTGATCTACCGCACCGCCGTGACCAACGCCCGTGGTCACACTGAATACCGCGATGACGTTTATGGCCGGGATGCGCTGATTTGGAACGCGCTCGCTAAGGCGGGGGTGGCCTTGCGCGGCGTTCAGGGGTAACTCTCGGGCGCGCAACAAGTAAGGGCCGCCCGATATGACCTATAGTGTTCAGCAAATCGCCAAGGCCGTCGGCGCCAGCGCCGAGGGCGACATCGCACTCAAGGTCAGCGGCGTTGCCGAACCGGCCAGCGCCCAACGCGGCGAGATGGCGCTGGCGATGGACCCGCGCTATGCCAGCAGCCTCTCCGATGGGGCCGCCGAAGTGGCAATGCTTTGGGAGGGGGCTGATTGGCGGGCACTGGGGCTGAAGGCCGCGATCCTGCCCAACCGTCCGCGCTATGCGCTCTCTGGCGTGACGCGGTTGCTCGACAAGGGGCAGGGGTTCAAACCGGGCATCCATCCTACAGCCGTGATCGATCCCGATGCCACTTTGGGTGATGGCGTCTCGGTCGGCCCGCTGGCGGTGATCTCTGCCGGGGCGACGATAGGGACAGGAAGCGTGATCGGACCGCTGTGCTTTGTCGGTGTGGATGCGACATTGGGCGAGGGCTGTTTCCTTCGTGAACACGTGAGCATCGGTGCGCGCGTCACCATCGGGCCACGCTTCATTGCGCAGTCCGGCGTGCGTCTGGGCGGCGATGGTTTCTCCTTTGTGACGGCAGAGCTGTCCACCGTGGAAAGCGCGCGGCAAACCTTGGGCGATCAGGGCGACGCCGCACCACAGCCTTGGACACGGATCCATTCGCTCGGCGCTGTGATGATCGGCGCGGATGTGGAAATGGGCATGGGCTCCACCATCGACAATGGCACCATCCGCGACACCCGCGTGGGCGATGGCACGAAAATCGACAACCTTGTCCACATCGGCCATAACGCGGTGATCGGCAAAAACTGTCTGCTTTGCGGGCAAGCCGGTGTCGGCGGCTCCACCCGTGTAGGCGACAATGTTGTGCTGGGCGGGCAGGTCGGTTTGGCCGATAACATCACGATTGGCGACCGGGTGATCGCGGGCGGCGGGACGATCGTGTTGTCCAACGTGCCCGAGGGGCGCACCATGCTGGGCTACCCCGCCACGCAGATGAGCAAGCAAACCGAAATCTACAAGGCACTGCGCCGCTTGCCCAAGCTGCTGCGTGATGTCGCGGCCCTGCAAAAGGTGGTTTCCAAAGCCGACAAGGCTGACTAAACCTGCCGCGGACATTGTTGAGGGACGCAGCCATGAGCACTCAGGATCAGGTCATCACCATCCTCGCCGAACAGGCCATGATTGAGCCGGAGGATGTCACGCTCGACAGCACGCTGGAGGATCTGGGCATCGATAGCATGGGGGTCGTCGAAAGCATCTTCGCCATAGAAGAGACATTCGACATCAACGTGCCCTTCAACGCCAACAGCCCCAGCGAAAGCGATTTCGACATTTCGACCGTGCGCAGCATTGTCGCCGGGGTGGAACGGCTGAAGGCCGAACAGAGCTAAGCACATGAAGAGAGTTGTCATCACCGGCGCCGGCACGATCAACGCTCTGGGCCTGTCGGTGCCAGAGACACTCGCTGCCATGCGCGCAGGCAAATGCGGCATCGGCCCGCTGGAGTTCCGCGATGTGGAGCGGCTGGCCATCCGCATCGGTGGTCAGGTGCGCGGGTTTGAGGCCGAAGGCCGCTATAACCGCCAGCAAGTCGCGCTTTACGATCGGTTCACGCAATTCACCCTCACCGCCGCCCGCGAAGCAATTGAGCAGGCGGGGCTGACCTTCACCGATGAGCTGGCCGCCCGCGCCGGTGTGGTGCTGGGCACGGCGGGAGGTGGTGTGTCCACGTGGGACGACAACTACCGCGCCGTCTATGAAGAGGGCAAAAACCGGGTGCATCCCTTTGTGGTGCCCAAGCTGATGAACAATGCCGCCGCCAGCCATGTCAGCATGGAATGGAACCTACGCGGCCCGTCCTTCACGGTCTCGACCGCCTGCGCGTCGTCCAATCACGCCATGGCGCAGGCCTTTGCCATAGTCCGATCTGGCATGAGCCCGGTCATGGTGACGGGCGGATCGGAGTCGATGCTCTGCTTCGGCGGCGTGAAAGCGTGGGAAGGGCTGCGCGTGATGAGCCGCGATGCCTGCCGCCCGTTTTCGGCCAACCGCAACGGAATGGTACAGGGCGAGGGCGCGGGGGTCTTTGTTTTCGAGGAATATGAACACGCCTGTGCACGTGGGGCGGAAATCCTTTGCGAGGTCGCGGGTTTCGCCATGACGTCGGATGCCAGTGATATCGTCATGCCCTCCAAAGCCGGGGCCGCGCGGGCGATGCAGGGGGCGCTGGCCGATGCGGGGATCAACCGCGAAGAGGTCGGCTATATTAACGCTCATGGCACCGGGACGGCGGCGAACGACAAGACCGAATGTGCGGCGGTCGCGGATGTGTTTGGCACTCACGCGGATCAACTGATGATCTCTTCGACGAAATCCATGCACGGCCATGTGATCGGCGGCACCGGTGCGGTTGAGCTTTTGGCCTGTATCATGGCGCTGCGCGACGGGGTGATCGCGCCCACCATCGGCTATGAAGAACCCGACCCGGAATGCGCCCTCGACGTGGTGCCGAATGAGGCCCGTGACGCGCAGGTCGATGTGGCGCTCAGCAACGCCTTCGCCTTTGGTGGGATGAACGCCGTTCTGGCCCTGCGCCGCACCTGATCCACCTTAACGCCAGACGAAAAATGCCGCCCCCATCAGGGAGCGGCATCAGCATTCCTGAATTTAGGCAGGTCTTACTGCTCGATCACCGAGACTTCGTCATAGCCAGCGGTGAAACCGTCGAGCGAGAGTGTTAGCTTCACTTCCTGATCAGGGGCCAACGCGGGCACAATGGTCAGAACCGCTTGCTTGCCGCGCTTGAAGGCCGCGATATCGGCGTCTGTCAGACCCATGCGCACGTAGCAGCCGACCGGGTTGCAGAAGGCATAGGGATAGCGACGCGCCTTGCCACCGTCGACCGAAAGGGTCAGCTGCGCGGGCAGGGCGGTCTCAAGTGGCACAACGACCGTGGCACCGGCCTTGGCTTGACCACCACCGGGCAAACGGAAGAGCGAAACTTCGGCAACCGGCGCGCCCTCACCATCGGCGAGGAGCTGATACATCTGGCAAGGGTCGACTTCTTCCTCGGTCTTGATGCAGCGCATCTCCCAGGAACCGATTTCTTTCTTGGTGTAAGGCTTGCCCAGTTCGGGGTCTTTGTCCGCGTCCTCGCCAAGGCTCAGCTGCTCTTCGATCTGGCCCGCATTGCCACTGGTGCCGGGCTGCGGCTTGGGCTCTTCGGCCTGCGTACCGCTCTCTTCTGCGGCAGTCTCAGGTGCTGCGGTCTCAGACGTTGTGGTATCTGTTGCGGTCTGGGCGAAAACGGTGATCGGGGCCGTCAGTGCAAGCGCTGCGCAAAGCGGCAGGGCGGTCATAAACTTGCTCATGTCATATCCACATTAGTTGCGTTACCGCCCCTTACCATGCCGCCCCGGGATTGTCAGTGGTCATGGCCGCATTTCAATCATGGATCGGGCAAATTCATGCCGACCTAAGGTTGCACGGATTCCTTGCAATGTCAGAGGTTTAGCTGCCGGAAAAGCAAAAGGGGACGCAGCGCGCCCCCTTCCGTGTACTTTCTCCCCGTCGGACTGGGCCGACTTATTAATGCCACGTTAGGCAAGCGCGTGGTGTCGGTCAACAGGAAAAATGCGACAATCTGTCAGGGTGTTGCGACAGCCCGTGATAGAAAAAGGGCCGCACCCGAGGGCGCGGCCAGTCTAACAGGGAGGAAGTAAACCCCGCCCGATAGAAGGACATGTGGGCGGGATGCCTTCACTATGGCGCGCAAAGGTTAAGTTTGTATGCTCTAGTGGAACGGACGAATGGCTAAAATTGACAGAAAGGCCCCAACGTGAGCAGTGACATCTTTATCGGCGGCGGCGGTCCCGACTATGCGACCAAGCAATTCCTCGACCTCGGCTATGCCAACCGCCACGGGCTGATTGCCGGGGCGACGGGTACCGGCAAGACGGTGACACTGCAGATCCTTGCCGAAGGTTTTGCCAATGCGGGCGTTCCAGTGTTTCTGTCGGATGTGAAGGGTGACCTCTCGGGCCTCGCGGTGGCGGGGAGCGAGACTGCCAAACTACACGGCCCCTTCACCGAACGCGCCGCCAAGATCGGATTTGACGACTATACCTATCAGTCCTTCCCGGTGACCTTTTGGGATCTCTTCGGAGAACAGGGCCACCCGGTCCGCACCACCGTGTCTGAGATGGGCCCGCTGTTGATCGCTCAGCTTTTGGACCTCAGCGAAGCGCAGGAGGGTATTTTGAACATCGCCTTCCGCGTGGCTGATGAGGAGGGCATGCCGCTGTTGGATCTCAAAGATCTACAGGCGTTGTTGGTTTGGGTTGGAGAGAACGCGAAAGATTTGGCGCTGCGCTATGGCAATGTCTCCACCGCATCGGTCGGCACGATCCAGCGGCGGTTGCTGGTGTTGGAGAACCAAGGCGGCGCGCAGCTTTTCGGGGAGCCAGCGCTGGCGCTGTCGGACCTGATGCGCAGCGATGCCGACGGGCGCGGGCGGATCAACATCCTCGCCGCAGACAAGCTCATGGGATCGCCCAAACTTTATGCGACCTTCCTATTGTGGCTGATGTCCGAGCTTTTCGAGGAACTCCCCGAGGTGGGCGACCCCGATAAACCGAAACTCGTATTCTTCTTTGACGAGGCGCATTTGTTATTTGACGACGCGCCTAAAGCGTTGGTGGATAAGGTCGAACAGGTGGCACGGCTGATCCGCTCAAAAGGTGTCGGCGTCTATTTCGTGACCCAAAACCCCGCCGACGTGCCGGATGATATTCTCGGCCAGCTCGGCAACCGTATCCAACACGCGCTACGCGCTTTCACCGCCCGCGACCGCAAGGAACTGCGCCAAGCCGCGCAGACCTACCGTGAGAATCTGCGGTTCGATACCGAAGAGGCCATCCGCGAGGTTGGCGTTGGCGAGGCGGTGACTTCCATGCTCCAGCGCAAAGGCATCCCCGGCGTGGTGGAACGCACGCTGATCCGCCCCCCGTCTTCGCAGCTTGGTCCGATAACCGGTGCGGAACGCGCCGCCGTGCTCAAAGGGTCAGACCTCGCCGGGAAATACGAAGCGTTGCAAGACCGCGAGTCGGCCTATGAAATGCTCAAAGCCCGTGCCGAAGCCGCCGCCAAAGAGGCCGAAGAAGCCGAGGTAAAAGCAGAAGCGGAAGATGAAGCCGCCCGCGAATTTCAGAAAGCCCGCCGCTACGGTGGCGCCCGCAGCAGCAGCCGTAGGTCTACCACAGCCAAATCAGACGGGTTCGGCGACGCCATCGCCACCGCCGTGATCAAAGAGCTGAAAGGCACCACAGGCCGCCGCATCGTGCGCGGCATCTTGGGCGGCCTGTTCAAAGGCCGCTAACGACCTCTGCAACCAGCAAAAAGGGGCGCGGTAAAAACACCGCGCCCCCCTCTTTTTGGCTATAAATACTTAACGCCGCCCGCGCCGAACGCAGGCCGCCCGCGTCTTACCGCTCCGGGATCAATCCGCGGGGGCTGAAGCGCAGCACCAGCAGCAACACCATCCCCATCGTCAGCAGACGCATATGCGCCGCACTCTCGATCAGATGCTCCTTGAGCGCGGAGCCTTCGGACATGCCAGCGGTGATTAGACTCATGAGCCAGAGACCCATCGGCTCGACCTGTACCCAGAGGAACCAAATCAGGAAACCGCCCAAGATCGCACCAAAGTTGTTGCCCGACCCGCCGACGATCACCATGACCCAAATCAGGAAGGTGAAGCGCAGCGGCTGGTAGGTGCCGGGCGTCAACTGGCTGTCCATCGTCGTCATCATCGCACCCGCGATGCCGCAGATCGCGGAGCCGAGGATGAAGACCTGCAAATGCCGTGCGGTGACGTCCTTGCCCATCGCCTCGGCCGCGACTTCGTTGTCGCGGATCGCCCGCAGCATCCGGCCCCAAGGCGAATGCAGCGCCCGTTGGCTCATCCACAGCAAGACGATCAGCACCGCGGCGAAAAGCGCGATGTAGAGCAGTTTGACCCAAAGCGTCGAGGCGTCTACCGGATCAAAGCCAAAACCGGCGGCGCGTTCGACAAAACTGGGATCATTTTGCAGGTCGATCTCATAGGGGACGGGACGGGGCAGGCCGATGACGTTTTTGACGCCGCGGCTCATCCAGTCTTCGTTTTTCAGCACCGCGATGATGATCTCGGCAATGCCCAGCGTTGCAATCGCAAGATAGTCCGAGCGCAGGCCCAGAGCTGTCTTGCCGATGAGCCATGCAGCACCAGCGGCAAAGAGACCACCCACCGGCCAAGAGATCAGCACCGGCAAGCCCAGACCACCGAGATAGCCGCTCTGCGCCGGGTTGATCGCTTCCACCGCCTCAACCGCAGGGTCGAGCAGGGCGCGGAAGACGAAGAAGCCGATGATCAGAACCGCGATCACGGTCAGCGTGCGCGCGATGCCGGGGGCCATGCGTTTCATCAGCATGACCGCCGCGACCACTGTGCCCGCGCCAAGTGCCAGCGCGCCCAGAATGGCGAAACCACCGGTGGACCATGCGCCTTCGGTCGGGGGCATGGAAACCAGCACAGCCGCCAGACCCCCAAGCGCCACGAAGCCCATGATGCCGACGTTGAACAGCCCGGCAAAGCCCCACTGGAGGTTCACCCCAAGCGCCATAATCGACGAGATCAGGCCCATGGCGATGATGAGCAG
The DNA here is from genome assembly GCF_025143985.1 of Sulfitobacter sp. W027. Classification (NCBI taxonomy): domain Bacteria; kingdom Pseudomonadati; phylum Pseudomonadota; class Alphaproteobacteria; order Rhodobacterales; family Roseobacteraceae; genus Sulfitobacter; species Sulfitobacter sp. W027. Next base: position 1,623,371 of record NZ_CP083564.1, on the reverse strand, counting down.
CGCCGAGTTCCAGCTTTGCTCGAAACCAGTGTAGATGATCATCAAGGCGATGATCGCGAAAAGGATCGTGTTTTTCACAGTCTGGGTCATACCGATTTCCCCTTGAACAGCCCGGTGGGCTTGATCAGCAGAACGATCAGAAGAATGACGAAGCTGACCGCAAATTTGTAATCCGTGCTCATAAGCTGGACCAAGCCATCAGGCTCCATCCCGTCGGGCATGACGTAGCCCAGCACCTTTTTCCACGCATAGGTGATCGTCACCTCTGAGAAGGCGATGACGAAACCGCCCGCAATGGCCCCAACCGGGCTGCCAAGGCCACCGACGATGGCGGCGGCGAAGATCGGCAGCAGAAGCTGGAAATAGGTGAAGGGTTTGAACGACTTGTCGAGCCCGTAGAGCGTGCCTGCGATGGTCGCCAGCGCCGCCACGATCATCCAGGTGATCATCACCACGCGCTCGGGGTTGATGCCCGACAGAAGCGCCAGATCCTCGTTGTCCGAATAGGCCCGCATGGATTTGCCCGCCCGGGTCTTGTTGAGGAACCAGAACAGCAGCGCCACCACGATGATCGCGGTGACGATGGTGATGCCCTGCGTCGTCTTAAAGGCGAGGCCTTCTTCCAGACCGGTGAGCTGTTTGAAGTCCCGCGCCGACATGATGAAGCGCTGACCGTCGAGGAAGTTCTGATCGTCCGCGCCAATGATGAAGCGGGTGATGCCGTTGTAGATGAAGGTCACGCCGAGCGAGACGATCACAAGGATCACCGGCTTGGCCTTTTGCTCGCGGTAGAACTTGTACACCACCCGGTCTGTGCCCAGAAGCAGCAGGATCGCAAAAGCGATGCCGAAGGGCAGGGCGAGCAGGGCCGTCGGCAAGACGCCGAGGCTCAGCCCCATGGACTGGAACAGCCATGTCACAAGGATCGTGGCCATGGTGCCCATGGCCATCGTATCGCCATGCGCAAAGTTGGAGAACCGCAGGATGCCGTAGACCAGCGTCACACCAAGCGCGCCAAGGGCGAGCTGCGATCCATAGGCGATGCCCGGGATGAGGACATAGTTCGAAAGTGCAATAAATGCGTTGAGCAGATCCATGTTCAGCCCCCCAGAAACGATTTGCGGACTTCAGGATCGGCCAGAAGCTCTTTGCCGGTGCCGGTAAAGGCGTTTGCCCCCTGCACGAGCACATAGCCCTTGTCCGCGATCTCAAGCGCCTGACGGGCGTTTTGTTCGACCATCAGGATCGGGATGCCGGTGCGGGCAACCTCAATGATCCGGTCGAACAATTCGTCCATGACGATCGGGCTCACGCCCGCGGTCGGCTCGTCGAGCATCAGCACCTTGGGCTGGGTCATCAGCGCCCGGCCCACGGCGACCTGCTGGCGTTGACCGCCCGACAATTCGCCCGCGGCCTGAAGCCGCTTTTCCTTAAGGATCGGAAACAGGTCATAGACCTGCGCCATCGTATCGCGGAAATCATCGCGGCGGATGAAGGCGCCCATCTCAAGGTTCTCTTCCACCGTCATCGAGGTGAAGATGTTGGAGGTCTGGGGGACGAACCCCATGCCCTTGGCCACCCGGTCCTGCGGGCTGAGGGCAGTGATGTCTTCCCCATCAAGCCGCACATGTCCCTTGCGCATGTCGAGCATGCCAAAGACCGCCTTCATGCCCGTGGATTTGCCTGCGCCGTTGGGGCCGACGATCACGGCGATCTCGCCGCGGTCTACTGCGATGGTGCAGTCGTGCAGAATGTCGGGGCCATTGCCGTAGCCCGCAGTCATGCTGTCGCCGATCAGGAAGGGACCGCCGGGGGCGGGGTGGGTTTTGCCGCTGGCCTTGGGCATGATGCTGCCTTGGCCCTTTGCGTTGCCGACCGACCAGTCTTTGTTGCCGCGGTCGCCGTAGGGTTCATTGCTCATGCGCCTACCTTGTCCTTGTTCTTCAGGCCGGTGCCGAGATAGGCCTCGATCACCTGCTCGTTCGCCTTGATCTCATCGAGCGTGCCTTCGGCCAGCACGTGGCCCTCGGCCATGCAGATCACCGGGTCGCAAAGGCGGCCGATGAAATCCATGTCATGCTCGATGACGACGAATGTGTAATTGCGTTCTTTGTTCAGCCGGATGATCGCGTCACCGATGGTATTGAGCAGCGTGCGGTTCACGCCCGCGCCGACCTCATCAAGAAAGACGATCTTGGCATCCACCATCATGGTGCGGCCCAGTTCCAACAGCTTTTTCTGACCGCCGGAGATCTGGCCAGCCTTTTGCTCGGCCAGATGTTCGATGGTCAGGAATTCCAAGACCTCATCAGCCTTGGCTTTGAGCGCGCGCTCTTCATTGGCGATGCGTTTGGTGCCGAACCATGTGTTCCACAGCGTCTCACCCGATTGATCGCCGGGGACCATCATCAGGTTCTCGCGGCAGGTCATCGATGAAAACTCATGCGCGATCTGGAAGGTGCGCAGCAACCCCTTGTGGAACAGCTCATGCGGCGGCAGGCCGGTGATGTCTTCACCGTCCATGGTCACCCGGCCCGACGTGGGCTGAAGCACGCCAGCAATGACGTTGAACAGCGTGGTCTTGCCCGCGCCATTGGGACCGATCAAACCGGTGATCGATCCCTTCTCAATAGACAGGCTGGCCCCGTCCACGGCGTGAAAGCCGCCGAAATGTTTGTGTAAGTCGTCTACGACGATCATATGTCCATCCCCGTGTCCGCCACATTTGTGGCTGGTTTTTATTGGTCGTTGTTTTCCGCGCGGTTCGATGTGCGAACTGCGCCCATGATTACAGCGAGATGCGATTCTTGAAAGGAACCGTTTGGGTCAGATGAAAATGAACCCGCGCCCGCGTCGCGGTCTTCGCGGCGGGTGGATCGCTGGTATCGGCCTTTGCACCTCCCGCGCAAACAGCCATGGCCTGTGAAGCCATCCGTTGAGTGTTCATCTGTCTCTCCCTGACGGGACATGTTTCCCAGGTCCTCGCGGGGCGCCTTGTAGAGGCAGCGCCCGCGAAAGAAAAGGCGTTTTGAAAAAGCAAAGGCCCGATCGCATCGCGACCGGGCCCTGCAAGGTTCGATGACGCAGGGATCAGCGGTAGCCGACCGTGACCATCTTGCCGTCTTTCATCTCGATCTCACGGTAGCTGCCCGCGCTCTCGCCCGGTCCGATCAGCTCAACTGCGGATGCGCCGACATAGTCGACATCGCCGCCGTCCTTGAGGATCTGAAGCGCCTTGCCCAGTTCACCCGGCAGGATTTTCTCGCCCGGTGCGTTGGCCACTTCCATGACCTTTTCCTTGTAAGCGGCCGGATCGTTGGAGCCAGCAGCCTGCATCGCCAGCAGCATCAGAGCCGCAGCGTCATAGGATTCCGGTGAGAAGGCGTTGGTCGGCTCGAAACCGGCTTCCTTGCCCATCTTCTTGTAGGTGTCGGGGCCTTCGCCAGCCGCACTTGGGTTCTGACCAAAGGAGCCATCCGCGATCTCGGCGAACTTCTCTTCCAGCGTGTCGGAAACCATGCCGTCGGGGAACATGAATGTGTCGAACGCGCCTGCGTCCAGCGCGCCGTTCACGATGCCCGCGCCGCCCTGGTCGACGTAGCCTGCAACGATCAGCACTTCACCACCGGCCGAGGCCAGAGCGCCGACTTCGGCAGAGTAATCCGCCTTGCCGTCTTCATGCGATGTGTTGATGGTGACGGTGCCGCCGGATTCCTTGAACGCGGTCTCGAAGCTGTCGGCCAGACCCTTACCATAGTCGTTGTTGGTATAGGTGACGGCGACTTCCTTGATGCCACGGTCATTCAGGATGTCGGCCATAACCTGACCCTGACGGGCATCAGATGGCGATGTGCGGAAGAACAGGCCGTTGTCTTCGACGGTCGACAGAGCAGGCGATGTCGCGGAAGGCGAAATCATCACGATGCCGTTCGGAATGGCGACGTTTTGCAGCGAAGCGGTGGTCTCGCCCGAGCACATGCCGCCAACGATGCCGCTGACGCGGTCGGAGGTGATCAGACGCTCTGCGGATGCCACGGCAAGACCTGCGTCGATGCAGCCAGTGTCGCCACGCTCTGACGATACGGTCGCGCCATCGAGGAACATGCCGCTCTCGTTGACTTCGGCAATCGCCAGTTCTGCACCGGCGGCCATGTCATTGGCCAGCGATTCCAGCGGGCCGGTGAAGCCCAGCAGAATGCCGATTTTCGTATCTTCCGCATGCGCGCCAGTGGCGAGCAGAGCAACAGCCGTTGTGGCCATCAGTATTTTTTTCATTTGGTTCTCTCCCTTAGTTGAACTCTCGTTCTGATCGAACGTTAGGTTGTGGTTTCGGAAAAGAAAAGACGATTTATCAAGTGTTTTTAACGGGCGGCTTTTCGCGTGCGGCGGGTAGGGTGGTGGAAATGGGCGGCTGGATGTCTACATCCTACCCCAAGCCCCCATTCCCAAAGGAGCCTTCCCATGACATCCGCCAAACATATCGCGACCGCCACTCTGATCGGCCTCGGCAGTATCCACGCCGCAGCGGCGGTGAGTGCGCAAGACAGCCTGACGATCACGCCGATGGCCGAAGGTCTAGAGGCCCCCTGGGGCGTCGCACCCTTGCCCGGAGGGGGCCTTCTGGTCACGGAAAAAGCCGGGCGGCTGATCCATGAAAAAGATGGCACGCGGCAGGAAGTTTCGGGCCTGCCGGCGGTTGCGGTGGTCGGGCAAGGCGGTCTGCTCGACATCACATTGGCGCAGGACTTCGAGCAAAGTCGGGAACTGTTCCTGACCTATGCCAAACCCCAGGGGGGCGGCGGCGCGGGCACGGCATTGGCTTCTGCGCGCCTGTCGGAAGATGCCAGCACACTTGAGGGCCTGACCGAGCTTTTCGCTATGAAACCCGGCAGCGACGGTGGGCAGCATTTCGGCTCGCGCGTGGTTGAGGCACCGGATGGCACGCTTCTGGTGACCATTGGCGAGCGCGGCGACCGGCCCGCCGCGCAAGACCGCAGCACGCATAACGGCAGCATTATCCGGGTGAATCGCGACGGCTCGATCCCCGACGACAACCCCTTTGTGGACATGCCCGATGTGCTGCCCGAGATCTGGTCCTACGGCCACCGCAATCCGCAAGGCGCGGGGCTTGATCTGGAAGGGCGACTTTGGGTGTCTGAACATGGGGCCAAGGGCGGTGACGAAGTAAACCGCATCGCCAAAGGCGCGAACTATGGCTGGCCGGTGATTTCCTACGGGGAGCATTATTCAGGCGCGAAGATCGGTGAAGGGTCTGCAAAAGAGGGCATGGAGCAGCCCGTATTCTACTGGGACCCCTCCATCGCCCCTGCGGGTCTGATGGTCTACTCCGGCGCGCAGTTCCCGGAGTGGAAAGGCGATATGTTCGTAGGCTCGCTCAAGTTTGACTATATCGCCCGGCTGAGTGGTGACCCGCTGGAAGAGGTGCAGCAGATCAAAACAAAGGAAACCGCCCGCGTGCGCGACGTGGTCGAAGGCCCAGAGGGGGGCATCTGGTTCATCTCCGAATCAAATGGCACCGTCTACCGGATCACGCCCTAGGCCTTACGCAGGCTGCCGCGAGGATTGGCTGCCCCGCTCGCGGTAAGGGGTGGTCTGGTAATGCGCACGGTAGCATTTGGAAAAATGTGAGGGCGAAGCGAAACCACAGGCCAGCGCCACATTGATCACGCTCATATCCGTCTGCATCAACAAGTTGCGCGCCTTTTGCAGCCGCAGTTCCATGTAATATCGTTTCGGACTGCGGTTGAGATAGCGCCGGAACAACCGCTCCAACTGGCGGGTCGACATGCCAACGTCGCGCGCAAGGATCGACGGGCTGATCGGCTCTTCGATGTTGCGCTCCATCTGTTGGATGACTTGGCTGAGTTTGGGATGGCGCACACCGATTCGCGTGGGCACCGACAGGCGCTGCGTGTCTTGGTCGGTCCGGATCGAGGAATAGATCAGTTGATCCGCCACCGCATTGGCGGTTTCTTCGCCGTGGTCATCGGCGATAAGCTTGAGCATCAGATCCAACGAAGAGGTGCCGCCCGCCGTGGTCAGCCGGTTGCCGTCCATCACAAAGACCGATGTCGTCAGGACAACTTCCTCAAATTCCTCGCCAAAGCTGTCTTGGTTTTCCCAGTGGATCGTGGCGCGTTTGCCATCCAGCAGCCCAGCCTTGGCCAGCGTATGCGCGGCCGTACATAGTCCGCCAACCACCAGGCCTTTGCGCGCCTCGCGGCGCAGCCACGCCAGCAGCTTTTTGGTCGTCGCTGCCTGTACGTCGATGCCGCCACAGACCATGATCGTATCGTCGCGGCCTAATTCGTCGAGCCCGTTATCAAGCGCAAAGACCGCGCCTGAAGAGCTCATGCAGGTCTCGCCGCTTTCGCCCACGACCTGCCATTCATATGCCTCCCGCTCAAGCATGCGGTTGGTGATACGCAGGCATTCCACCGCCGAAGCAAAGCTCAGCAAGGTGAAATTTTCCAAGAGCACGAAGATAAAACGCCGTGGCTTGTCGGAGTGGGGGGGCATACGGGTGGCCGGGCGCGGTGGGGACATCTCGGCGTCTTTCTACTCAGGTCGTCTCTGCCAGCATGTGCCATGGCTGCCAGAACTTGCGGCAAACATTGCCCATGGCCCTGCCGCAACGTCAATAGGTCGTATTTCGGTTCTGGTCACTTTCCCCGCGCCTTTGTATAGAGAAAGATCACGAAGCGCCGACACTCGGCGCTGTGGAGCGGAGTAGAAAGATGACAGACTGGAGCACTTCAAGCTGGCGCAGCAAACCGCGCGTCCAGATGCCCGATTACCCTGACCAAGCCGCGTTGCAGGCGGTTGAGGCGCAGTTGGCACGCTATCCAGTCCTCGTTTTTGCAGGCGAAGCGCGCCGGTTGAAAAAGCATCTGGCTGCGGCGGGCCGTGGGGAGGCATTCCTTTTGCAGGGCGGCGATTGCGCCGAGAGCTTTGAGCAGTTCAGCTCTGACGCCATTCGCGACACGTTCAAGGTGATGTTGCAGATGGCAATCGTGCTGACCCACGGTGCCAAAGTGCCGGTAATCAAGCTGGGCCGTATGGCAGGTCAATTCGCCAAACCGCGCAGCGCTCCGACCGAGACGGTCGATGGTGTGGAATTGCCCAGCTACCGCGGCGACATCATTAACGATCTAGCCTTTACCGCAGAGTCCCGCATTCCGGACCCGCAAAAGATGCTGCGCGCCTACACACAGGCCGCCGCCACGCTGAACCTGCTGCGCGCCTTCTCGACCGGGGGCTATGCCGATGTGCATCAGGTCCACGGCTGGACGCTGGGCTTCACCGATGACGAAAAGGCCGAGAAGTACCGCGAGATCGCCAATCGTATCTCTGACACGCTGGACTTCATGGCCGCTGCGGGTGTGACCGCCGAAACGGCGCATACGCTGCAGTCAGTGGAGTTTTACACCAGCCACGAATCCCTGCTGCTGGAGTATGAAGAGGCGCTCTGCCGCCGTGACAGCCAGACCGGCAAATGGCTGGCAGGTTCGGGCCATATGATCTGGATCGGCGACCGCACACGGCAGCCGGACGGCGCGCATGTGGAATTCGCCCGTGGTGTGCAAAACCCCATCGGCCTGAAATGCGGTCCGTCCATGACCAGCGATGACCTCAAGCAATTGATGGCCAAGCTGAACCCCGACAACGAAGAGGGCCGTTTGACCCTGATCTCGCGCTTTGGTGCGGGGCAGGTGGGCGATCACCTGCCGCGTCTCATCAAAACCGTGCAGGAAGAGGGCGCGAATGTCGTTTGGACCTGTGACGCGATGCACGGCAATACGATCAAATCCTCGACCGGCTACAAAACCCGGCCCTTTGATTCCGTACTGCGCGAAGTGCATGAGTTCTTTGCCGTGCATAACGCCGAAGGCTCTGTCCCCGGTGGTGTGCATTTCGAGATGACCGGCCAAGACGTGACCGAATGCACCGGCGGTGTGCGGGCGGTCAGCGACGAAGACCTGTCAGACCGTTATCACACGGCCTGCGATCCCCGCCTGAACGCCAGCCAATCGCTGGAACTGGCGTTTTTGGTGGCCGAAGAACTGTCGAACCGCCGCTCGGCGCAGGCGACACGCGCGGCTGGATAACAGGCGCGGTCTTAGCCTGACTATATCATGGTAAACGCCGCCCCGCTTGATGTTGGGCGGCGTTTTTACGCCCGGACAACTGGCGCGCTATTCTTGCTTGGACTTCACCAATCGCAGATAGGGCGGAATATATCCCGTCGTGGCAGGTGTGAAACGGGCTTTCCCCTCAGCAAATCCAGTCTCCCTTGGCAAAGACGGCTGTTGACACGGGGCGGCATATCGCAAAGGTCGGGTCGCTCCGCCCAAGGTGCCGTGCCGGGTCGCCTGAGCCAGATCGAAACGCCGTGGGGTTTGGCCAATCTCGCCTTGCACGACCAAACAGCCAAGCACCCGGCTCACGTCGCCCAGATCGCTTTTCAGCGGCAAAAGCAGCATCCGCCCCGTCAGAGCCGGTCGACCATATGAGGCTACCGCACTGAGGTGGAGCGTGGTCTGCCCGGGCATCTGAAAAACTTCCTCTAGCGCTTCGGCGACCCGCGGGCGTGATCGCGTGCCGAAAAGGGCAGTGATCGGCATGCCGCGCACCTCCATCCCCATGAGGTCGCGCAGGTGACCGCCCGCGATGCGCAACCGTCCAACACCCACCGCGACACGCTCAAGGATAAAGGCATATTCCAGAGCGGATTCTATCCCACGCGGATCAATATCTGACCGTCGCGGCATCAATCTGTTGCCGCGCAAGGCTTCCCAATAGGCTTCGACCTGCGCCAGCGGGCCATAGCCAACATGCGTCCGATGATCTGACATGGCGACAACATTCTGCGCGGTGTGGCCTGTATTGCCCATTAAAACTTACCCATAAGGACTTGGCCAATACAGCTGCCGTTGTTGGAACGACAGCGGCACAATGCGGCCCAAGATATTACCAAATGATTAATACCGTAGGTCGAAAGGAAGTGCGTCAGGCTTTTGAGGAAATGGTTAATTGCACGGGCGGCAGATCGGGCATCGTGCCGGTCCGGGGCTTGCCCCTCGCGGGGGTTTCACCGTAAGGCAGGACATGACCGCCCTTGCAAGGAACGCACCGATGATCAGGTCCATGACAGGTTTCGCCTCTGCCTCCGGCGCTTTGGAGGGCTGGAGTTGGTCTTGGGAGCTGCGCGGGGTTAATGGCAAAGGGCTCGACCTACGCCTGCGCGTTCCTGATTGGGTGGAGGGGCTGGAAGTCGCCCTGCGCAAGCAGGTGACGGGAGAGGTGGCGCGGGGCAATATCACCTGTAACCTGCGCATAGCTTCAGCCGAGAATGACGGTACGCTGCAGGTCAACACTGCACAGGTCGACACGTTGCTTGCGGCGCTGCATGAAATCGAAGCCCGGGCGATGGATGCCGGTGTCTCGCTTGCACCCTCGCGGGCCAGTGACATTTTGACCATGCGCGGCGTGTTGGAACAGTCCGATCAGGCGCAGGACATTGATGCGCTGCGCGAGGCCTTGTTGGCAGAATTCCCTGCGGTCTTGGAGGACTTCAACGCCATGCGCCGCCAAGAAGGTGCTGCATTGGCGGACGTGATGCAGGACCAGTTGAACGAAGTAGAGACCCTCGCCGCCAAAGCCGCAGCATTGGCCGATGCGCGAAAAGAAGACACCGCCGCCAACCTGCGCCGCAACCTCGCGCGGGTGATGAACAACAGCGAAGGCGCGGATGCCGACCGGGTGGCGCAGGAACTGGCGCTGATTGCCGTCAAAGCCGATGTCACCGAAGAGATTGACCGCCTCGCCGCCCATGTCGCCGCTGCACGGGCGCTGATCGGTCAGGGCGGGCCGGTGGGGCGCAAGCTGGATTTCCTGATGCAAGAGTTCAACCGCGAAGCCAATACGCTCTGCTCCAAGGCGCAGAGCACGGAACTAACGACTGTCGGTCTGGCCTTGAAGGCGGTGATCGACCAAATGCGCGAACAAGTGCAAAATGTGGAGTAAGACGTGACAAACCCAAGCCGACGCGGCCTTCTGATCATCCTCAGTTCCCCCTCCGGGGCGGGCAAATCGACTATGGCCCGCGCCCTGCGCGCATGGGATCCGACGATCAATTTCTCGGTCTCCGCCACCACCCGCGCGCCCCGACCGGGCGAGGCAGACGGCAAGGATTACCGTTTCGTCGGCGAAGAGGACTTCCGACAGGCCGTGGCCAAAGGCGAGATGCTAGAGCACGCGCATGTCTTCGGCAACTTCTACGGGTCCCCCAAAGCCCCCGTGCAGGCGGCAATCGATCAGGGGCAGGACATCCTTTTCGACATCGACTGGCAAGGCGCACAGCAGATCCGCAACTCGGACCTGAACACCCATACGCTGTCGATTTTCCTACTGCCGCCGTCGATCACAGAATTGAAACGCCGTTTGGAGAGCCGGGGGCAGGACGATGCCGCGACAATCGCCAAGCGGATGGGCAAAAGCTGGGATGAGATCAGCCACTGGGATGGCTATGATTTTGTGCTGGTGAATGATGACCTAGACCAGACCGAAGCGCGGCTCAAATCCATCATCACCGCCGCCCGGCTGCGGCTGAGCCAGCAGCCCGCGATCAAGGACCATGTCCGCCGCCTGCAATCTGAATTTGAGGATTTGAAATGACCCTTTATGCCCTCGCCGACGCCCGCCCCGAAGTCGCCCCCGAGGCTTGGGTCGCCCCTGATGCCAATGTCATCGGCAAGGTGACGCTTGGACCCGAAGCCTCGGTCTGGTTCGGCAGCACCTTGCGCGGCGACAATGAAATGATCACCGTGGGGCGCGGCAGCAATGTGCAAGAGAACTGCGTTTTCCACACTGATATGGGCTATCCGCTAACCGTAGGCGAAGATTGCACCATCGGCCATAAAGTCATGCTGCACGGCTGCACCATCGGCGACAACAGCCTGATCGGCATGGGCGCCACGGTGCTGAACGGCGCCAAGATTGGCAAGAACTGCCTGATCGGGGCAGGGGCGCTGATTACCGAAAACAAGGTGATCCCCGATGGGTCGCTCGTTATGGGTGTGCCGGGCAAAGTGGTACGGGAGCTTGATGCGCAGGCGATCCAGCGGCTGACTGCGAGCGCCAAACACTATGCCGAAAACGCCGCGCGCTTCCGCCGCGATCTTGAACCGCTCTGACATGGGCAGCACCGCCGTTACATTGGCCGATGTGGTCGCGGCGCTGCCGCTGCCGAGCGTTGCGATCAACGCCGAAGAGCGGATCACCGTTCTCAATGCCCCCGCCGAGGATTTGCTCGGCAAGGGCCTGCTGGGGCGCCATTTCGTCACCGCATTGCGGCAGCCCGGGCTGGTTAAGGCGGTCGAACGGTGCCTTGCCGGAGACGGCCCTTGCCAAGCGCGGTTCACGAGCATCGGCGGCGAACATGGCACCACCTATGACGTCAGCCTGCGCCCTTTGGGCGATCACGGGATTGTTCTGCTAAGCTTCAATGACGTGACGGAGATGGCGCAGGCAGGCCAGATGCGCCGCGATTTCGTGGCGAATGTGAGCCATGAGTTGCGCACCCCGCTCACTGCGCTCATCGGATTTATCGAAACGCTGCAGGGCCCGGCGCGTGATGACACGGCGGCGCGCGAACGGTTTCTGGGGATCATGGCGCAGGAAGCCGAGCGGATGAACCGACTGGTGGGCGAGCTTTTGTCGCTCAGCCGGGTCGAGGCCGAAGAGCGCGTGCGCCCGGAAGTGCCGATTGACCTGCGCGATGTGCTGCGCGGCACCCTGCGCAACCTTGCGCCGCTGGCGGTGGATAGCAACGTGACATTGGCGCCGACATTGGGCGATGCCCCGGCGCGTGTATTGGGGGATGCGGATCAATTGGTGCAGGTCTTTACCAATCTTATCGAGAACGCGATCAAATACGGCGGGCGCGACAACAGGGTCGAGATTTCGGTTAAAAGCACGGCCCATGACCCGGCAATGCGCGGCCCGGCGGTCTATGTCAGCGTGCGCGACCACGGCCCCGGCATTGATGCGATTCACCTACCACGCCTGACCGAACGGTTCTACCGCGTCGACAGCCATCGCAGCCGCGCGCTTGGAGGGACGGGGCTGGGATTGGCCATCGTCAAACACATTATGAATCGCCACCGCGGGCGGCTTAAGATCACCAGTACCCCCGGCCAGGGTGCGGAATTCCGCGTGATTTTGCCGATGAAAACGGAATCTGACTAAATTTTGTAGAAATTTGGTGATTCAGGCCGACTGTCATGAAACTGTAACGTTGCTGTCACAAAAGCACAGCACCGCCTTCATAGACCGGGCGCAGATCACCATGGGGTGGTCACCAATTCGCATCTGACAGGAGATATCATGTCACTCGCAAAACTCACCACTTCCGCCCTGGCGATTGCCGCCGTATCCGCAACTGCTGCTGCCGCGCGTGACCAAGTACAGGTTGCCGGTTCCTCGACCGTGCTGCCATATGCCTCCATCGTCGCCGAAGCCTTTGGCGAGAACTTCGACTTCCCGACACCGGTCGTGGAATCGGGCGGTTCCTCGGCTGGCCTCAAACGTTTCTGCGAAGGCGTGGGCGAGAACACCATCGACGTGGCCAACGCCTCGCGCCAGATCAAAGACGCCGAAGTGGCGGCCTGTGCCGAGAACGGCGTGACCGACATCATCGAAGTGCGCATCGGCTATGACGGCATCGTTTTCGCCTCCGACATCAACGGCGAGACTTTCGCCTTCACCCCGACCGATTGGTACAAGGCTCTGAGCGCCAAAGTTGTCGTCGACGGCGAAGTGACCGAGAACCCCTATACCACATGGGATCAGGTCAACCCCGACTTCCCCGCGCAGCCGATCCAAGCCTTCATCCCCGGCACCAAACACGGCACACGTGAAGTGTTCGAGGAAAAAGTGATCCTCGCGGGCTGTGAAGAAACCGGCGATCTTGAAGTTTTCGCCGAAGCTGCGGGCGGCGACGAGAAAGCGGCTGAGAAAGAGTGCATCAGCCTGCGCACCGACGGCAAGTCGGTCGACATCGACGGCGACTACACCGAGACGCTGGCACGCATCGAAAGCAACAAAGACGGCATCGGCGTCTTCGGTCTGGCCTTCTATGAGAACAACACCGACAAGCTTCAGGTTGCCACCATGGGCGACGTCGAGCCGACCACCGAAAGCATTGCATCCGGTGACTATCCTGTGTCGCGTCCGCTGTTCTTTTACGTCAAGAAAGCCCACATCGGTGTGATCCCGGGCCTGAAAGAATACGCTGAATTCTTCGTCGCAGACGAAGTGGCTGGCCCCGACGGCCCGCTGGCCGAATACGGTCTGGTCTCCGACCCCGAACTGGCCGAGACCCAGTCCGTGGTGGCAGACGAAACCGTCATGGGCAGCGGTTCCTAAGCCTTACTATAATGACACCGGGGGCGGGCAACTGCCCCCGGTTTTTTCGCTTTTTGATCCACCGGGGGACATGTGGGACAAATACTGACATCAAGCGCGGTGCTACCGCTGGTCATCCTGATCGCGGCTTTGGCACTGGGCGGGTACTTCCTTGCGCGGGGTCGGGCTTTGACCTCGGCCCAGGGCGACAGCCGCAATCTGCATTCGCTGCCCAGCTATTACGGCTATAACGCGGTGATGAGCGTGGCAGTGCCCGCGCTTTTGGTTCTGGGTACCTGGCTACTGGTGCAGCCGATGCTGGTGCAATCTTCGGTGGTCGATATGATCCCCGCCGGAGCGGTGCCCGAAGGGTCCTCCGTCAACTTAATCATGAGCGATGTGCGCCGTCTGGCCGATGGGCTGGATGCGACGGTTTCTGCAGGTGGCATGAGCGCTGGCGATGCGTCGGACCTCTCCGCCGCTGGGGAACTGCGCGCGTTGCTGGCCGAGCGAGGCGTCGCCATTGGGGCTGAAATCAGCCCCGAAGTCCTCGCCGCTGCGCAGACTTACCGCGAGATGTCGGCCACGGGCAATTTCTGGCGCAACATCATCGTAGCCCTGATTGCCCTTGCCGGGCTGGTCATGGTTCTGCGCGAAACCAACGCCGAATTTCGCGCCCGCAATCGGGTCGAAGGTGGCATCAAAGCGCTGCTGATCCTCGCCGCATCGCTGGCGATCCTGACCACCGTGGGCATCGTGCTGTCGATGCTGTTTGAGACGATCAATTTCTTCAAGCTGCATCCTTGGACTGACTTCTTCTTCGGCTCCTCCTGGGCGCCCAATTTCCGCGGCGACAGTGATCTGTCGATCCTCCCGCTGCTCTGGGGAACTCTCTATATCTCTCTCATCGCGCTGCTGGTGGCCGTGCCCATCGGGCTTTTCGCGGCGATCTACCTGAGCGAATACGCGGGCCCCAAGGTGCGTGCCACGGCCAAACCACTTCTGGAAATCCTCGCCGGTATCCCCACCATCGTCTACGGTCTGTTCGCATTGCTGACCGTGGGGCCGTTCCTTGTGGAGGTGTTCGGTCGCAGCGATGCAGGGCTTCTGGGCGTTGACTGGATGTCGGGGGCGACCTCGGTTCTGACCGCAGGGCTGGTGATGGGCATCATGCTGATTCCCTTCGTCTCCTCCCTGTCCGATGACATCATCAACGCGGTGCCTCAGTCGCTGCGCGACGGCTCCTTTGGCTTGGGTGCCACACAGTCCGAGACGATCCGTCAAGTCGTGATCCCCGCCGCCTTGCCGGGTATCGTCGGCGCCGTTTTGCTGGCCGCGAGCCGCGCCATCGGTGAGACGATGATCGTCGTGCTGGGGGCAGGGGCCATCGCCCGGATCTCGGCCAACCCGCTGGAAGCCATGACCACCATCACCACCCGCATCGTCAGCCAGCTCACCGGGGACAGCGATTTTGCCAGCCCTGAAACGCTGGTGGCCTTCGCCCTTGGCCTGACCCTCTTCGTCCTGACCTTGGGCCTCAACGTGCTGGCCCTCTACATCGTGCGTAAATACCGGGAGCAGTACGAATGAGCGATATCCCCAACCCCGCAGCCCCCTTCGCAGACCCGCGCGGCGCGTCCTTGCTGAAGCAAGACGCGCGTACCAAACGCCGCAACGCCGCCGAGGGTCGTTTCAAACTCTATGGTATCGTGGCGATCACCATCGGCTTGCTGATGCTGCTCACGCTGCTCTTTACCATCATCTCGCGAGGGACGGGCGCGTTCCAGCAGACCTATGTGACACTTTCCGTGCCGCTCTTGGAACACAAGCTCGACAAGAACGGCAACCGCGATCTGGAAGACATCAAAAAGGTCTCGACCTTCGGTTATTCCCCTCTGCTGAACGCGGCCTTCGAGAATAAGATCGAAACTGCAGACATCGAAAGTGACCTGAAAGCCAAGGCTATGGCTGGCATCCTGTCGAAAGATGCCGCCGCCCAATTGCGTGATCATGTGCTTGCCAACCCGGGCCTAATCGGCCGCGATGCGGAGTTTGAATTCCTCACCAACAGCCGCGTCGATGGCTATCTCAAGGGCCGTGTCAGCCGTGAGAGCATCGCCAACGACAAGAACATCAGCGCCGAGCAGCTTGATCTGGTTGATGCGCTGATCGCAGATGGCAGTATTGAAAAACGCTTCAACCTCGACTTCATCACTGGCGCCGACGCCTCTGACGCACGGCCCGAAGCGGCGGGCATGGGTGTGGCAATGATCGGTTCATTCGCAATGATGCTGGTGGTGCTGGTGCTGGCACTGCCAATCGGAGTCGCGGCCTCGATCTATCTTGAAGAGTTCGCACCGAAAAATTGGATCACCGACATTATTGAGGTGAACATCAGCAACCTCGCGGCGGTCCCGTCGATCGTCTTTGGCATCTTGGGCCTTGCGGTTTTTATCAATTACATGCACCTGCCAAACTCCGCACCCTTGGTCGGTGGTCTGGTGCTGACGCTGATGACCCTGCCGACGATCATCATCTCGACCCGCGCCTCGCTGAAATCCGTGCCGCCCTCGATCCGCGATGCGGCGCTCGGGGTAGGGGCCTCAAAGATGCAATCGGTTTTCCACCATGTGCTGCCATTGGCTGCGCCCGGCATCCTGACCGGGACCATCATCGGGTTGGCCCAAGCGCTTGGGGAAACAGCGCCTTTGCTGCTGATCGGGATGGTCGGCTTCATCGCCTCCAACCCGCCGGAAAGCATTGCCGAGGGACTGATGTCGCCGAACTCCGCCATGCCGGCCCAGATCTACGAATGGGCCAAACGCGCTGACCCGGCCTTCTATGAACGCGCTTGGGGCGGTATCATCATCTTGCTGGTGTTCCTGATCTCAATGAACGCCATCGCCGTGCTGCTGCGCCGTCGCTTTGAGCGGCGCTGGTAAACGAGGGACGGGACCATGAAAGACAACAGATATTCGGAGAGTGACGTGACAATCCAACCCGTCAAGATCGCGGCCCGCAATGTGCAGGTCTACTACGGTGACAGCCACGCCATTCGCGACGTGGACATCGACATCAACGACAAGACAGTGACCGCCTTTATCGGCCCGTCGGGCTGCGGCAAGTCGACTTTCTTGCGCTGTATCAATAGGATGAACGACACAATTGATTCAGCCCGTGTGACTGGCGATATCCGGATCGACGGCGAAGACATCTATGACAAACGCGTCGATCCGGTGCAGCTGCGGGCCAAAGTGGGCATGGTGTTCCAAAAGCCGAACCCGTTTCCGAAGTCGATCTACGACAACGTCGCCTACGGCCCGCGCATCCATGGGCTGGCGCGCAACAAGGCCGATCTGGATGAGATTGTCGAACAGGCGCTGCGCCGTGGGGCGATCTGGAACGAGGTGAAAGACCGTCTGCACGCGCCGGGCACCGGCCTCTCGGGCGGACAACAGCAACGTCTGTGCATCGCCCGCGCCGTCGCGACAGAGCCGGAAGTGCTTCTGATGGACGAACCTTGCTCAGCCCTTGATCCGATCGCCACCGCGCAAGTTGAGGAATTGATTGACGAATTGCGGCAGAATTATTCCGTCGTGATCGTCACACACTCCATGCAACAGGCCGCACGGGTGAGCCAGAAGACCGCCTTCTTCCACCTCGGGAACCTCGTTGAATATGGCGACACCGACGACATTTTCACGCGCCCCAAAGACCCGCGCACCGAAAGCTACATCACCGGCCGTATTGGATAATATCATGTCAGATCAACACATTGCATCAGCATTCGACCGCGATCTGGAAGCCGTTCAGGCGCAGATCCTCAAAATGGGCGGCTTGGTCGAAGACGCCATTCGCCGTGGTGCCCAGTCACTTGAAACCCGCGACGAAGAGCTCGCCAATGAGGTGAGGGCAGGGGACAAGGCCATCGACGGGCTGGAAGAGCAGATCAACGAAAGCGCCGCCCGCGTCATCGCCTTGCGCGCCCCGACGGCCATTGACCTGCGTCTGACGCTCAGCGTCATCAAGATTAGCGCCAACCTGGAACGCATTGGCGACTATGCGAAAAACATGGCCAAGCGCAGCAGCGTGCTGAACCAGATGGAGCCGGTCAGCGACAGCACCGGCGCGATCCGCCGCATGGCCGGCGCGGTTGAGGCGATGCTGAAAGATGCACTTGACGCCTATATCCAGCGCGATGCCGATCTAGCGCGCGACGTGATCACGCGCGACGAAGATGTCGACCAGATGTATAACGCGCTGTTCCGTGAATTCCTGACCTTCATGATGGAAGACCCACGCAGCATTACCGCCTGCATGCACCTGCATTTCATCGCCAAGAACGTTGAGCGTATGGGTGACCATGTGACCGCCATCGCCGAACAGGTCGTCTATTTGGTGACTGGTGAGACGCCTGAGGACGACCGGCCCAAGGCTGACCGCACCTCGATCATCACGAAGGGCTGAGACGATGGACGTGACCCGGCCACAGGTTTTGCTGGTAGAAGACGAACCCGCGCAACGAGAGGTGCTGGCCTATAACCTCGAAGCCGAAGGCTTTGAGGTACGGCGCGCCGAGGATGGTGAGGAAGCCATGCTGCTGGTGTCAGAGGCCGCACCTGATCTAGTGATCCTCGATTGGATGATGCCCTTGATGAGCGGCATCGAAGTCTGCCGCCAGCTAAAGTCGCGAGAGAGCACCAGGCATATCCCGGTCATCATGCTCTCAGCGCGCTCCGAGGAAGTGGACACAGTACGGGGCCTTGAGACAGGCGCGGATGACTATGTGATCAAGCCGTACAATCTGCGCGAACTCATGGCACGGGTGCGGACGCAACTGCGGCGGACACGACCCGCAGCCGCAGGCGCGCTTCTAAGCTTTGATGACATCCAGCTTGATCCGGAGCGTCACCGTGTGAGCCGTGCGGGCAATGAGCTGAAACTGGGGCCGACTGAGTACCGATTGCTTACAACGTTGCTGGAGAAACCCGGCCGGGTGTTCAGCCGTGACCAACTGCTCGATCACGTTTGGGGCCGCGATATCTATGTCGACACACGCACCGTCGACGTTCACATTGCGCGGTTGCGCAAGGCGCTGACCCGCGAAGGCGGCGGCGATCCGATCAGAACGGTACGTGGGGCCGGATACGCCTTGGGTTAAGCAATATTGTGCCTTCCGCAGAGCTCTATTTAGTTACATAATACCAATTATACGCTTTGTGTATTTCTGTAGATGGATTCACAAATGAAGTGCGAATTCTGTATTAAAACAGAACCTTGCATGGAGTTGATCAATGGGACGCTGCTACCCTCACCTGAACCTCAAAGAACGTCGCAAGCTGGCCAGATGGCTTGAAGCGAAGATGCCCGTCAAAGAGATCGCCGACAATCTGCAACGCGCGCCGTCAACGATCTACCGTGAGATCAGACGAAACACCTATTCTGATACCGAACTTCCGCAGCTGAATGGCTACCACGCCATGATTGCACAGGATCAATATGAGAAGCGTCGTGCGGTGCATCGCAAGTTGATCCGAGACCCGGAGATCAAGGCAGCTGTTCGCGACCGGTTTGATGCCGGTTGGTCGCCCGAACAGATCGCCGGGCGCATGAAGCTGGAACGCCATCCGATGCGGGTCAGTCACGAGACGATTTACCGTTACGCCTATTCTAACGATGGCCGTGCTGAGAAGTTTTATCGCCACCTGCCTGAGCATCGCAGGCGTCGCAGGCCACGTGGAACGCGCAAGCATCATGGGCGTAGGTTTCTTGAGGAATTGGCCATAGCCCATCGTCCCGAAGCGATAGCCGAACGTAGCCAGTTCGGGCATTGGGAGTGCGATCTGGTTATGTTCCGCAAGGAGTTTGGGAAAGCGAATGTGACTTCGTTGGTCGAACGCGTGAGCCGGTTCGCTGTCGTTTTAAAGAACCCAGATCGTCAGTCAAAGCCGGTAATGGAAGGCCTGATTGATAGCTTGTCTCCCCTGCCCGCTGAAGCCCGTCGCAGCATCACATTTGATCGCGGCACAGAGTTCACTGCCTGGCGGCATTTGAAAGCTGGGCTTGGTGTCGACGCTTGGTTCTGCGACCCCCAATCGCCTTGGCAGAAGGGTACGGTCGAAAACACCAACAACCGTCTACGCCGCTACCTTCCGCGAAAGGCTGATCCCACGGTGCTCACAGATCGATATTTAAGGTCGATCTGCGACTGTCTCAACAATACGCCGCGCAAGTGCCTGGGGTATCAAACGCCCGCTGAAGTCTTCCGATTGAACCTGATGGAAAGGGTGACGTCACCCTGATAAACTGATCAAACAGAAATTGCACTTCAACGTGAATTCACATACTGGCCTTTTGTTGCGTTCTTCTCGCCACAGTAGCACCTCAATGCCACCTGACGCTGGACAGCGCCAGTTTCGCTCCGTTAACACTATCTAGATGATTTTGAGCGAGTGATTATGGCCTCTGTACTGATTTTGAACGGCCCGAACCTGAACCTTTTAGGCACACGACAGCCTGAGGTTTATGGCAAAACGACCTTGTCGGATGTCGAAGCTCTCTGCGCGGCGGAAGCTGCGCGGCTGGGGTTAGAGGTACAGTTTGCGCAGTCTAACCATGAAGGTGCGCTGATTGAGCTGATTCATGAGGCCCGCAGCCGTCACGCAGGTATTGTTTTGAACGCTGGCGCTTACACGCATACATCGATTGCCCTGATGGATGCTATTGCTTCGGTCGAACTGCCTGTGGTCGAAGTGCATCTGAGCAATATACATGCCCGAGAAAGCTTCCGGCACAGGTCCTATATCGCCCCTGTGGCCATCGGCCAAATCTGCGGATTCGGTGCACACGGCTATGTTCTGGCACTTCAGGCCCTTCAACATCGTCTCGTAAGCTAATGACTTTGCGCGACTATCTTCACAAGATCGCGCATAGCCCGACAATCGAAGAACTCTGGAATGCCCATACGCGACAGATGGCTGACTACGGGTTCGACCGGTTGATCTACGGCTTCACGCGCTACCGAACCCCGACTTCGCTGGGCGATCCAGCGGATTTTGTGATTTTGAGCAATCAAAGCTCAGAATATTTGAATGGATATCTGCACAGCGGGCTTTATTTCAACGCCCCGATGGTTCGTTGGGCGCTGAACAACGAAGGCGCTTGTAGCTGGGGCGTCCTTTATGAAATCGCACAACGCGAAGGTCTGACCGAGACGGAAAACCGGGTGATTGAGTTCAACCGCAGCATGGATGTGACGGCCGGCTATACGATCAGTTTCCGCTCGATTTCGGCACGGTCCAAGGGTGCCATTGCGCTGACAGCCAAACGCGGGATGACTCAACAGGAAGTTGACGCCATCTGGGCAGAGCATGGGGCGGATATCCAACTCATGAATGAGATCGCGCATCTTAAAATCCTCTCCCTACCCTATAGCAGCCCCAACCGCAGCCTCACGCGCCGCCAGCTTGAAGTGCTTGAATGGGTTGGAGATGGCAAGACGACGCAGGACATCGCTCTTTTGATGGGTCTGACGGCCGCTACGGTGGAAAAGCACCTCCGTCTCGCGCGCGAAGCGCTGTCGGTTGAGACGACGGCTCAGGCCGTATTGAAGGCCGCCTTCGCGAACCAAATGTTCGTTATGGATCCTTAATATATTAAGGTATGGAAAACCTTACTGGAACCTAGGGTGGTAGATGTCCATGGTCCGCCAGTATCGCGGGTGTTCGCATCAGCGATACGACGGGCCGTTAATCCCTGTAATACCAGGGCACTTCTCGGGCCGCCGGTCTCAGTCAGGTATATTTTTCACCTGGCTGACCGGAACCCTACCCAACACTTAAGGAAACACCCTGCCCTGCACTGTTGCAAGACGCTACTATTCGCAAATTTCCGCGAAACGAAAAAAGGCGACGCATCGGAATGCGCCGCCTTTTTCGTAATATAGATGAAAGGCTTAGCCTTTGGCAGCCTTAGCCACTTCGGCGGCGAAGTCTTCTTTGACAACTTCGATGCCTTCGCCAACTTCCAGACGCACGAAACCGGTGATGGTTGCGCCGATTTCTTCTGCTGCTTTGCCGACGGTCAGGTCGGGGTTCACAACGAAGGACTGGTTCAGCAATGTCACTTCGGACATGTACTTCTGCATCCGGCCAACGATCATCTTTTCGATCACGGCTTCGGGCTTGCCGCTTTCACGTGCGATGTCCATCTGGACCTGCTTTTCTTTCTCGACAACTGCCGGGTCCAGATCAGCTTCGGAGAGCGACGCTGGGTTCACAGCGGCAATGTGCATCGCAACCTGCTTACCGAACTCTTCGTTGCCACCGTTCATGGCAACCAGAACGCCGATTTTGCCCATGCCGGGTGCAGCTGCGTTATGCACGTAGGAAACAACGGTCTCGCCGTCGATGCTTTCCATGCGGCGCAGGGACATGTTCTCGCCGATTTTGGCGATGGCGTCGGTCAGCGTGGTCTCAACGGATTTGCCATTGATCTCAGCCGCTTTCAGCGCTTCGACGTCATCGGCTTTCAGCGCCGCGTCTGCGATGTTGCTGACCATGGACTGGAATTCAGCGTTCTTGCCGACGAAGTCGGTTTCGGAGTTCACTTCAACCGCGACACCGTGACCGCCTTCAACCTTAACGGCCACAAGGCCTTCGGCTGCTGTACGACCGGATTTCTTCGCCGCTTTGGCCAGACCTTTGGTGCGCAGCCAGTCAACGGCGGCTTCCATGTCGCCGTTGCTTTCTGTCAGTGCCTTTTTGGCGTCCATCATGCCTGCGCCGGTGGTGTCGCGCAGTTCCTTGACCATGGATGCTGTGATTGCCATCTCGTGGGTCTCCTTTGGAAATAAGGGGGCGGGCCCGAGGCCCGCAAATATTGGAAATCGGGGCAGGTTACCCTGCCCCGTGTTTCAGGTCCGTAACGCTTAGCCTTCGGCTTTTGCGACGGTCTCTTTCTTGGATTCGATGTCCAGCGGTGCATCTTTGCCCATGGCATCGTTGTGCACGGTCTCTTCGGACGCATTGCCGATTTCGACGCCGGTGCTTTCTTCGCTTACCGCTTCTTCCTGCGGTGCTTCTTCCATCGCGCCGAGGTCAACGCCTGCCGCACCCAGCTGAGCCGACATGCCGTCAAGCGCCGCACGTGCTGCCAGATCGCAATAGAGCGAGATGGCGCGGGCCGCGTCGTCGTTGCCGGGGATGATGTAGTCAACGCCATCGGGCGAGCAGTTGGTGTCAACCACGGCCACAACCGGAATGCCCAGTTTGTTAGCTTCGGCGATTGCCAGTGCTTCTTTTTTCACGTCGATGACGAACAGAAGGTCCGGACGACCGCCCATTTCACGGATACCGCCCAGCGATGCTTCCAGTTTGAACTGGTCGCGCTCCATGCCAAGACGCTCTTTCTTGGTCAGGCCTTCAAAGCCGCGCTCGGACTGCTCATCGATGTTTTTCAGACGGTTGATCGACTGCGAAACGGTCTGCCAGTTGGTCAGCGTGCCGCCGAGCCAACGGTGGTTCATGTAATACTGTGCGCATTTCTCTGCGGCTTCGGCGATCGGCTGGGCAGCCTGACGCTTGGTACCGACGAAGAGAACGCTGCCGCCTTTGGCGACGGTGTCACGGATGATTTTCAGCGCATCGTCCAGCATAGGAACGGTTTGCGTGAGGTCCATGATGTGGATGCCGTTGCGTGCGCCGTAGATGTACGGGCCCATGCGGGGGTTCCAGCGCTGTGTCTGGTGACCAAAGTGTACGCCTGCTTCAAGCAATTGGCGCATGGAGAACTCAGGAAGAGCCATGTCTTTATACCTTTCCGGTTTAGCCTCATCGGGGGTATGACAGCGATATGCTGCCAACCGGCGGACGTTTTGGGATTTCTCCCCAAAAGGCCCAACCCCGACTGCGGGTTCAAGTGGGGCGCGTATAGGCCAGCACGCGCTGCGGTGCAAGGGCTTATTGCACACCGGTCTGGCGGGCACTGTGCCCTGCCCGCACCATGGCTTCGCAGCGCTGCGCCAGTGCCTTGCGCCCGGCAAACGCCGCCACGGGCAGCGGCGAGTGATAGACCACCTCGACCGTTCCCTGTTTCCGCGCGGCCAAGGTTGTGAGCAGATGCGCACCGAAAGACATATCCCCCCACCAGCCGTAAAAGCGCGCATCTTCGCCCCGGGGCGCATGGTAGATCACGCTCACCGGCTGCACCGCGATCTCATCACGCAGTTCGGAATCAAAAAAGGCCTCGAAAAGCGTCGTTTTAAAGGGCAGCACTTGTAGCCCATCGGTGCTGGTGCCTTCGGGGAAGAACAACAGCTTATGCCCTGCCATCAACCGCGCGCGAAAGACCTCGGTCTGGCTGCGGGCTTCAGCCCGGTCCCGCCGGATAAAGACCGTCCCCGTGGCCCGCGCCAACCAACCAATACCGGGCCAGCCTGCGACTTCGGATTTGGAGACAAAATAAATCCGTTTTGCCGCGTTAAGCGCGAAAATATCTAGCCATGATGTATGGTTGGCCACCACCGCGCCACGCCCCTCCATCGGTGTGCCATGTCTGACAAAGCGCATGCCCAGCACCCAAAAGGCCGCGCGACAGACCGTCTGCGTGATATAGGGTGTCACAGGCCGGTGCAGTCCGAAAATTGGCCGCTCAACCAGCCGCAGCAGAACCAGGATCACCAGACCGCCAAAGACCAAAAGCGCAAGCAACAAGCCGCGCAGGACCACACGCAGCGTCCCTCCGAAGGTCAGCCGCAGGTTCGGCGGTGGCTGGTCACTGTCCCAAGTCGTAGTCATCCAGCGCCCCCACCATAAATTCGCGACTGGCGTGCACTCATCTGCTTCGTATCAAGGATCAGGCAGACATCTGTGGTGTTAAAGGCGCGGTCAATATAGGCGCCCTCCCCTACAGAACCACCCAAACGAAGATATGCTTTGATCAGGCTCGGCACTGCCAACATGGCCTTGCGTCGATCAAGGTCCTCTTCTGGGATCAGGTCCATCGGCGCAAATTCCCGGGCGCGAACGCGCAGTTCCAGAGGCGCAAGATGCCGGTGATGGAGAAGCGAAAGTGGCTCGGCCAAAGTGGCCGTATCGGTGCCATGAAAACTCGCCACACCAAACAGAACCTCGATCTCATGCTCTGCCACATAGCGCGCCAAGGCGCCCCAGAGATGGTGCATCGCAGCACCACCGCGGTACCTCGGATCAAGGCAAGACCGCCCGAGTTCCAACAACTTGCGCCCCGATTGTATCAGCGGTGTCAGGTCGTATTCCGCCTCGGAATAGAAGCCCCCTGCCCGCGCGGCCATGTCGCCGCGCATCACACGGTAAACGCCCGCGAGCTTGCCATTGCGCAGATCCGTCAAAAGTAGGTGATCAAAGAAGGGGTCAAACCGGTCCCGCTCCAACCCCGCCGCATGGTCCACCATCGCGCCGCCGCCACCAAGCTCTTGGACAAAGACCTCATAGCGCAGCCGTTGCGCAGCCTGCACATCGGCGTCCGTTTGCGCCAGTCTGACCTGAAAATCTGCTGCAACGCCCCGCGGCATCGGCCATTCCTGTGCGTAAAACAAAGTCTCCGCCTGATAGGCAATCAGCCCCTGAGGCGCAACACTTGCCAGAAGGACAGCGATCGCCTACTCTTCCTATAGTTGCGTTATATAAAATAACTTCCACTATTAAGGATTTGGAAAGGATCACCCCTCATCAAAGACCGGCACCAATTCTAAGCGAAAGCTGTCTATGACCACCTTGCCCTGGTCACGAAAGTTGACCGTCACCTTGCCGCCGATGTTGCTTTGCACTTGGCCTGCGCCCCATTCGGGGTGTTGCGGATGCATGACCAACATGCCCGGCGTAAGCAGCGCATTTAGATCATCCATGCGTTTTCCAATCATTCTGGGAGGCCAACATGGGCCAGATTAACCTCGACCTGCCCGCACTCATCGGCAGCCGCATCTGTCACGACTTGATATCGCCAATTGGTGCGATCAACAACGGCCTTGAACTGCTCAATATGGCGGGCACCGGGGCTGCTCCGGGGCCAGAGCTTGAGCTGATCGGCCAAAGCGTGGAAAGCGCCTCTGCCCGGATCCGTTTTTTCCGCATCGCTTTTGGCGCCGCCGGTGAACAGACCATGGGTCAGGGTGAGGTGACATCAATCTTACGCGATCTCTACGCCGGCTCACGGGTTGAGATCGACTGGCAAATCACCACGCCACAATCGCGCAACTGCGTGCGGATGGCATTCCTTGCTCTGCTGTGTATGGAAACAGCCCTTCATCATGGCGGGCGGATCACTGTTGCTGAGGAGGCCGGCCATTGGCGGCTGCAAGCTGAAGCCGACAAAATTGCCGTCGAAGCTGAGCTTTGGGCGCTTCTGTCTCAGCCAGATCAAGACAAGCCCCTTCAGCCGGCGCAGGTTCAATTCGCGCTTCTGCCAATCCTCGCCCAAGTACAGGGGAAAGAGATCACTCTGGACCGGAGCGAAACGGAACTGACCCTGTCCTTTTAGGTGTTAGCTGCGCACCGTGCCGTCGCCGCGCACGAGATACTTAAAGCTCGTCAACTGCGCCGCCCCGACCGGGCCGCGAGCGTGGAGCTTGCCAGTGGCGATGCCAATCTCCGCGCCCATGCCAAACTCGCCGCCATCGGCAAATTGGGTCGAGGCATTGTGCATCAAGATTGCAGAATCCAACCCATTCAGGAACGTCGCTGCGGTCTCATGGTTCTCGGTCAGAATGCAATCTGTATGGCCCGAGCCATACTGACGGATATGGGCCATAGCGGCCTGCACATTGGGTACTGTTCGCGCGGCGACGATCATGTCGAGGTATTCCTGCCCCCAATCCGTATCCGCGGCAGGCACGGTTCCGGAAATATCCTGCAATACCGCATCTGCGCGCACTTCGACACCAGAATCGACCAGCGCGCGGATCACACCATTGCCGATGGTCTTTGCGATATCTTCATGGATCAAAAGGCATTCCGCGGCACCGCAGATACCTGTGCGCCGCGTCTTGGCGTTCAACACCACTCTAAGCGCTTTCTCGGGGTCCGCCTCGGCATCAATAAAGATGTGCACGATACCCTCCAGATGGGCAAAGACCGGCACCCGCGCTTCACGTTGCACCAGCCCGACAAGCCCTTTGCCGCCACGGGGCACGATCACGTCAATGGTATCGGTCATGGTCAACATTTCACGTACCGCAGCGCGGTCGCGGGTCGGCACAAGCTGCACTGCATCTTCGGGCATCCCCGCATTCCGCAGCCCTTGCTGCAAGCAACGGTGGATCGCGCGCGAGGAATGAAAGCTCTCCGATCCGCCGCGCAGGATGACCGCATTTCCTGCCTTAAGGCAGAGCGCGCCAGCATCCGCCGTCACATTGGGGCGCGATTCATAAATCACTCCGATGACCCCCAGGGGCGTGCGAACACGCTGAATGTTCAACCCCGAAGGCTGGTCCCAATCGGCAATCACTTCGCCCACCGGATCAGCCTGTTCCGCGACAGAGCGCAACCCATCGACCATGCCGCGAATGCGGTCTTCATCCAGCATCAACCGGTCCATCATCGCGTCCGACAAACCTTTGTCGCGGCCAAAGTCGAGGTCTTTGGCATTGGCGGCAATGATATCGGCTCGGTCATTCCATACGGCTTCGGCGGCACCAAACAGGGCGGCGTGTTTACGCTCTGCCGTCGCGGTGGCCAATTCTGTCGCCGCAGCGCGGGCACGGGCACCGATATCGGCCATCAGTTCGGGAATATTTTCGATGTCATTCATGGCCTTATACCCCTGTCTTAATCTCGCGCGCCTAAAGCGCCATGTCGTCCCGGTGGATCAGCGCGGCACGCCCGGGATAGCCCAAAACCGCCTCGATCTCCGCACTTTTATGCCCTTTGATCTGTCCGATTTCTTCTGCCGAATAGCGGCAAAGACCGTAGCCAATAGCGTGGCCCGTAGGGTCAAACATCGCGATACTATCGCCCCGCTCAAAGCTGCCCTCGACAGCCGTAACCCCCGCTGGCAGCAAGGATGTCCCCCTTGCCAAAGCTGCGACCGCGCCTGCGTCCAAAGTCACCCCTCCGCGCGGTTTCATTGCTGCAATCCAACGCTTGCGGGCGGCCTGCGGATCGCTCTGCGCGCTGAACCACGTGGCATTTGCCCCGGATTCCAAAGCCGTCAGAGGGCGCATGACAAAGCCATCGGTGATCGCCATCGCGCAACCCGCAGCCGTTGCGGTGCGCGCCGCCATCAGTTTGGTTTTCATGCCGCCTTTGGAGAGTCCCGAACCGGCATCGCCCGCCATTGCCTCGATCTCAGGCGTGATCGTATCAATGACGTCATAGCGTTTCGCAGTTGGGTCATGCGTAGGATTGGCGCTGTAGAACCCGTCCACATCCGACAGCAGGATCAACTGATCCGCCCCCACCGTCACCGCGATCTGCGCAGCAAGACGGTCATTGTCGCCAAATCGGATTTCATCGGTGGCGACCGTGTCATTCTCATTCACGATCGGCACCACACCGAGGGAGAGCAGTTGCTCCAGCGTTGCGCGGCTGTTGAGGTATCGACGGCGATTGGCGCTGTCTTCGAGCGTTACCAAGACCTGCGCAGTCGTGATGCCGTGGGGTGCCAGCACCTCTTCATAGGCGCGGGCGAGGCGAATTTGTCCAACCGCTGCTGCAGCCTGCGCCTGTTCCAACGCCAAGACGGTCGGCGGTAACCCCAGAACGCCGCGGCCAAGCGCGATGGAGCCCGAGGACACCAGCACAACATCGCAGCCCAACCCTTTGAGCCACAACACATCTTGCGCCAGTCCGGTCAACCAGTCCCGGCGCAGGTTGCCGCTTTCGCGGTCCACCAAAAGGGCGGAACCGATCTTGATGACGGCACGGCGGGCGGTGCTTAGGGTTGCCAAGTCTCTTCTTCCTCAGAGGTGCGGAAACGCAGGCGGTCATTGTCGATATTCTGGCGCAGGGTGCGTAGCACCTCGATGACGCCCTCACCGGCCACGCCTGACATCATCATGACGTCGCCACCGCAGGCTTTTTGCAATTCTTTTAAACGGGTTGCACGCTCTTCTTCATCCAATGCATCAACCTTGTTGAGCACTGTGACCCGCGGTTTCTCGGCCAGATCGCCGCCATAGGCCTCCAGCTCGCCGATGATCGTGTGATAATCTTCGGCCACAGTCTCGGATGTGCCGTCGATCAGGTGCAACAATACCGCGCAACGCTCTACATGGCCTAGGAAAAGATCGCCCAGCCCACGCCCTTCGGAGGCCCCTTCGATAAGGCCGGGAATATCCGCAACGACGAATTCAGTGTTATCGACGCCAACCACCCCAAGGTTCGGGTGCAGCGTGGTGAATGGGTAATCTGCGATTTTGGGCCGCGCGTTGGACGTGGCTGCCAAAAAGGTTGATTTCCCGGCATTCGGCAGGCCCAGAAGACCCACGTCAGCGATCAATTTCAACCGCAGCCAAAGC
The DNA here is from genome assembly GCF_025143985.1 of Sulfitobacter sp. W027. Classification (NCBI taxonomy): domain Bacteria; kingdom Pseudomonadati; phylum Pseudomonadota; class Alphaproteobacteria; order Rhodobacterales; family Roseobacteraceae; genus Sulfitobacter; species Sulfitobacter sp. W027. Next base: position 1,594,450 of record NZ_CP083564.1, on the reverse strand, counting down.
GTGCGTTCAACACCCTCTTGGCCGGGGTTTGCCCGACGGGGCGCTTGGTTCGTGGCGGATTTAAAGTGCAGGTTGCCCCAGCCGCCATTGCCGCCGCGCGCAAGCTGAACGCGCTGGCCCAGCTCTGTCAGATCGGCGATGACCGTCTCTTGATCCTCGTCGAGGATCTCGGTGCCCACGGGCACGCGCAGGATGATGTCGTCGCCATCCTTGCCGGTCCGCTGTTTGCCCATACCGGGTTGACCGTTTTTGGCAAAGAAGTGTTGCTGATAGCGAAAGTCGATCAGCGTGTTCAGCCCATCCACCGCCTCAGCCCAGACCGAGCCGCCCGTGCCGCCGTCGCCGCCGTCAGGCCCACCATATTCGATGTATTTCTCGCGCCGGAACGACACGCAGCCGCCCCCACCGCCACCGGATCGGATGTAGACTTTGCACAGGTCGAGAAACTTCATGGTCTTGCCTTTCAGGCACGGGAAACGGTCCTACAGCTTGCGGCTATAGGTCCATGTGGGTACGGCAGCATCGCGGGCCAAGCAATAGGTTTCCGCGTCGCCGAGATAGACAAACCCTGCATTGGTCAGCACCTTAGCCGAGGCCGGGTTGTCGTGAAAAACAGAGGCAAAGAGTGCGTCATTGCCCAATGGGTTGGCATCCACCAAAGCCTGCACCGCGTCAGAGGCCAGATGGGTGTTCCAGAAAGCAGGCGCGACCCAATAGCCGACTTCGGACTGGTTGCGGTCCAACCGGGTCAGGGAGATCACGCCCATCACTTCGGAACTCTCTGCGCGGGTGCCGTCCATGACCCAGACGTCCTCTTCACGGTCAGCAGACATGGCACGGGTGATATAGGCCTCAACACTGCCGGGCGGCAGCGGATGCGGGATCGAGGATGTCGCCTTGGCCACCCGCGGGTCGCTGGCGTACATCTCAATCAGGCCCATATCCGACCGGCGCACCGGGCGCAGGTCAAAACGCTCTGTCTCAATAACCGGTTGGTTCACAATCGCTTCCAACTGCATTGTCATGCTCCTCCTCCGAACAGACTGAATTGGGGGCCTCTGGCCAGATTGGCCGCCCCTGCCCCGATCAGGCGCAAACGCCGCCCCGAGGCTTTGATACATTCGACATATTCCTCCCTGCCGAATGTAACGACTTTATCAAATTTAGACCCACACCCTGAAAGGGCGGAAAAGCGGCCTTCCGGGTTTAAGCACCCTAAATCTGAAAACAAACACATGGGACTTATCCCGAAATAAGAAAAGGGACCGGCGGTATCGCCGATCCCTGATTTTTTCAAACCCTGTGGGGTACGGCTTATTCAGCGGCCTCCGCGCGCGGCAGAACCGAAATAAACGTGCGGTTTTTCAGACCCTTGTGGAAGGTCACAGCACCGTCGACGGTTGCGAAGATCGTGTGATCTTTGCCCATGCCAACGCCGTTGGCAGGCCAAAACTTGGTGCCGCGCTGACGCACGATGATGTTGCCAGGGATAACGGCTTCGCCGCCATATTTCTTAACGCCAAGGCGACGACCAGCTGAGTCGCGCCCGTTACGGGATGAACCGCCTGCTTTTTTGTGTGCCATCTCGGTCTCTCCTTAGCCTTTGGTCTTTTCTTTGGCCTGATCGACCCAGCCTTCGCGCTGGATCCGGCCTTTGAAAGACAGTTTCTCGTCAACTTCAGCGATATCCGCTTCGGTCCATGCTGCGATCTGCGCGAAAGATGTGATCCCCGCTTCGTGCAGCTTCTTCTCAAGTGCCGGGCCAACGCCGCTCAGCTCTTTCAGGTCGTCGGAACCCGCGTCGGCTTTCTTCGCCTTGGGTGCGGCTTTTTCGGCCTTCGCTTTGGGCGCGGCGGCCTTCTTGCTTTTGGCTGGCTTTACAGCGTCATCGGATTTGCCGGTGATCGCAGCAACAGCGGCAGCGCTTACGGAGCCGGTACCGATGGCAGCAGCAACGCCCGACTTCTCTGCGCCGGAGGCCAGAATGTCGGTGATTTTGATCAGGGTCAATTTCTGACGGTGACCCTTGGTACGCTTGGAAGAGTGCTTCCGGCGACGCTTGACGAAGTTGATAACTTTTTCGCCTTTGATCTGATCAACGACTTCGGCCTGAACGCCGGCATCTTTAACCATAGGCGCGCCAAGCACGGGGCTGTCGCCGCCGAGCATCAGAACTTCGTTGAACTGGACTGTTTCGCCAGCATTGGCCGCAATACGTTCAACCCGCAGCATATCGCCGGATTGCACTTTGTATTGCTTGCCGCCTGTCTTGATGACCGCAAACATGCGTCTTCCTTTTCTGTCATCCGCGTCCTGTGGCCCCCGGTGGGAGTTTGTGGATGACCTTCCAGCCAATCCGCCTCGAACAGCGCGCCCATGGGGCGTCATTAAAAATCAATCCCTAAGACGGATGACCCGCCGGGATGCGGGCTTATCTTCGGAATGACGGTGTAAGTCAAGCAGGTTTTCCGGCCAGGCCACGTGGTGGCCATCAGAGGCGTTCATCCACCATATTCAGGGCCGCGGCCCGTCCCAACGCGTAGGAGATATCCTCATAGGCCTTCCCGAAACCATCGAAAAGCCCTCGGTTCAAGGCGCGTCCTGCGTCGGTTTCGGCGAAGGTGGCATAATCCTCAATCTCAGCGTCGCTTAATGGGTGATAGGCCAGCAGCATATAGGCGTGCACCCAGACAGAGGTATCTTCGGTCACAGCATCGAGATCGGTGCCAATATCGGCGAGCAGGTCTTCGTCGCTGTCTTCCAGCGCCCCACCATCACGCATGCCGCGCAGGAACTGAAAATTGCTGTTCAATGCCGTGCTCACATTACGGTCGATCATATTGGCGGCATCTATCAGGCGGCGGACCAAAGCGATCCGGGGATCATGATCACCGGCCAGCACACCATAGTTTGCCCGCGCAATCAGTTCGACCTCACGGTCTGCAATGGCCGCACGCCCCGCGTTCTCCAGCGCGACGATCCGGCTGCCGAGGTCCGCGGAGTAAAACGCGATTGCCGTCTCTACCTCGTCAGGGGTCATCGTTTCTTCCAGCGCACGACGGACCATCTCAACCATGCGGCCAGCGTCGTGAATGCTCTCAACCTGCATTTGCCAGCCAGGACCGCCCTGCCCGCCAAGCATCTCTTGGTTCAGCGTCTCCGCATGGGATAGGCCTTCATCACTGAGAATTACCGCTGCTTCCTGAAGCTCCAACAGATCGACCAGCACAGTCATCCGCGCATCGGCCCATGCGGGCAAGGTCAAAAGCCACAGAAGTGGCGCCAAAATCCAAGCGCGCATCAGAGATCCTGACTGGGCTGCATGGCCGCAAGCCGGTTGGCCACTGCCTCGAACCGGTTGGCCATGATTTCATACTGCACGGCATTCATCAGCGTATAGACCTGCTGCATCTTGGGGTGCTCCAGTGCCTCGGCATAGGCGGCAAGATCGTCATCCGAAAAGGATTGATAGGTATAGGCCGCATTGGCCAGCGCATTCACCGCAATCTGAGCGCCCAGTTCATCGGCCTGCGCGCGCATCGCCTCGCGCAGATCAGGCTCTTCCATCTGCAACTCAATCACCCCCGCACCAGCAGCGGCAAGGAGAAAGCGTATCTGCACCTCCTGAATGGCCCGGACCGAGATTTCTTCGACATCGCTGGCAACATTGAGGCGCCGCAGGGTTTCCAGACGCGGAGATTCGATCCCCTCAAGGCCCGAGATGATCGCAGCACCGCTTTCCGCCTTCAGCCCATCATCCTCGGTCATATGCGCTTTGTTCTCAACCTCGACCAATCGCTTGCCGAGGTCGCTGGCATAGAACCCGGTCGCGTGATCCAGCAGATCGTCGCTCAGCGTTTCGGCCAAGATATCCATCGCCATGTCGTGCATCATCTCGGTATCAAAGACATCACCCACCAGCCGCGACCATTCTGAGCCGAAGTCTTCGGTCTCAAGCCCCAGCATCTCCGGAGCGGAATCGGCTGACAGACGGATACTATCCAAGGCCACGTCGAAGCCCGTGACCTCCAAAAACCGCTCCAAGGCACCGCGCTCCGCCGCACGCAGCGGTAGAGCGAGCGCAATGAGCACGATCAGTGCCACGACGAACGGGGCTGCAAGCAAGCGGTTTTGACGGAACATGGGCTGTCCTTTCGGAGAATTCTGCCCTTAAGCTTAGGCCTTCCTCACCCCGGCGCAATGAAAATCCCTTAACTTTCCCTTGATGCGCAAAACCCCTCTTGCCACTGTTGGCAAAGGCGACTAAACGGGCCACCCAGACCCCCGCGGAGAGGTGCCGGAGTGGTCGAACGGGGCGGTCTCGAAAACCGTTGAGCCTGCAAGGGTTCCCAGGGTTCGAATCCCTGTCTCTCCGCCACTATCCCCCTGATAAAGCTTATAAAAATGCGAAACCCGGGGCGTAGTGCGCCCGCTTCTCGCGCTGCTTCGAATGGTGAAAAGTGTCATACTATGACACCTTTTTCACCTTCCGACTGCGCCGACTATGCCCCCTCTGGTCGCCTACTATGACCCCTATCCTATGTTGAAAGCGCTTTACCACGCCGAGGCGTAGGACCGCGCTTACCGCCCCCAGACCCAGCGGCGCGGGCACCACGTCACATCATGTCGCTCCTGGAAGAGCACAGGGTGATGCAAGTAAAGTTCGAGCAGTTTGTGAATTCGGTATGCTTGGTCGCGACGAGATCAGGAATAAGTCGCCGCCGGGTCGGCCCCCATGGGAATTGGCGATCCAAACGACGCCTTCGGCCCTAAGCGGCCCTTTATCGCAAGTGGAGCGAACGACCGTTTAACCGCGCTGCTGGTCGTTCTGATCTCTTCCGGAAACCCTTTCAGCACACTTGACCTCTTCGAAGACCAGTTCAGGCACAACGACTTCCCAGTTAGCGCGTTTCATCAAATGATGAAAACGCTCATCTGCATCCTCTTTGCGCCAGCTTATGATGGCCGCGATCTCGCCAGAGACAAATTCCGTGCCAACTGGTGGCGCGAATGCTTTTGACATTCGCCCAAGGACACGTCTTTGAGCATCCTCAATCTGCCAGCGATCCCCAACTTTAGAGAGCCTGACTGGCGCACCAACCTGTGCTTCGGCGACCGCGGTATGAACAGCGTGCTGATCACCCTGGCGTCCTGCGAACGACAGATCGACCATCTTCATCTCGGGCGATTGAAAGAACCGGCGTGGGCCGGGGATTGTCGCCAGGTCGGGCACCACGTGCCGCGTGACCACGGAAGGCGAGACGGTGGGGAGGTATTCGTGATTGTCGTTACTCATAACGATCAAGTTGCGCCGCGCACGCGTCATAGCGACATAGAACAATCGCCTTGGCGCATCCTGATCTTCGTTTTTCGAGGGTCGTTCCCATCCACCGTCCATGATCACGACATCGTCAAATTCGAGGCCCTTTGCGCGGTGTGCGGTCAACAGTTTGAGGGCGCGCTGCTCGCCCCATGAATTCTTCGACCATTCAGCAAACCATTCGATCACGTCAGGGGTCGGGAGCGCTTTGCCGTCAACTTCGCGTGCAAGCTGGCCAAGTCCCTCGCCGATCCGGTTGGTCCAACGGCTTGCGGGTATCGCGTTCAGGGTTTCGGTCAGGTCGCCCACGCTGACCATGGCCCCATGCCTCGCGCGCAGGTTGCTTATAAACCTCTGCATTTCGCGGGTGCGCCATAAACTTGGCAGGTTCTCGTTTGCCATTTCGACGGGAATCCCCAGGGCTTCGGCGAAGTCGCGGACCGGCGAAAGCTTGCGCCAATCACGAGAAATGATTGCCGCACCCCTCCAACTCCAATCCGGGATCAATTTTGACAGGCGGATCATCTCGTTGACCGCAGCAAGGGCCTGAGCGTCATTTCCTGGCGGGCAGCCAAGAATCTGGACCCGCCCCTGAGCAACCGGGTCGAGGCTTTCCATGATACCCCCGACCGGGTCCTTTTGCCGCAATTGGTCGACGGTAATTCCATGCCCTGTTTTCATACGTTCCCGAGAACCTTCGATCACGGCGTTCGCTGCGTTAATAATGTTCTTCGACGAGCGGTAATTGTCGGTCAGAAAGACTGGTTTGGCTGAATAATCATGTTCGAATTGCCGAATGTGACGCACCGATGCCCCGGCAAACGCATAGATATTCTGGTCGTCGTCGCCGACCGCGAACAGGCTGATCCGTTGATCGGGGTCATCGATGCTGCGACCGGCCACCGCAGCGATCAAAGCGTATTCTTCGGGGCCGACGTCCTGATATTCGTCCACGAGAATCCAGCGAAACCCCTGGATCAATGTCTCTCGCAAGGCTTCGGCCTCTACTTTTTCCAGCCCGTCGCCACGCAAGAGACGTGCCGCATCGGTCAGAAGCGACTCGAAATCGGGCTCATCGGCCTCTGCCCGTCCGGCGAAACTCGCGCCAACCAACCGCATGGCCAAGGCATGAATGGTCAGAACCGTTACGAAACGAGCATCTTCGCCGATCAGTCGACGCAAGCGTTCCCGGATCTCGGCGGCCGCATGACGATTGTAAGCAAGCACCAGTATACCGTTTGGATCTTCGCGCCTGATCCGGACCAGATAGGCGACACGATGGACCAGCACACGTGTCTTACCCGATCCCGGCCCCGCGAGCACAAGCACATTGGTTTGTTCACGGTCGTCACGCACGATCTGCTCTTGTGTCGAATTCCCCAGATCGTCGACGATCTCGGCATAGGACTGAGGCGTTGCCTGCCGTCTGAACTCCGAAATTTTCCCCGGCATCCAAGCTTTCATGAAGTCGGACTGATCCATTGCAAAATAGTCATGCGCGAGCCGCTGGGCCTGATCAATTTCGTCGATGCCTTTGGTGGCATAAGCCGCCATCACGTGGGTCTGGACGGTCTGTTCGCTGTAGTGGTCTTCGAGCGGTGCGAAATGCTGGGTGGTAAAGCCGCCGCCTTTCGGGTTGATGTGCAATGTCATGGCTGAGCGGAACACGGACAATCCCTTGCCCAGCGTCACCACCTGCTGTTCGTGCAGCCACAGAAGCGCCCGGTCCATAAGCTTTGCCGGATCATTGACAGATGCCCGCAACAGCGCATCGCTGTTGATCGCTCCAAGAAGGTCGCCAAGCGTGGTCTCGACAGGAACATCTTTCCCACGGAGGCCGGACTGAACCTTGTTGATCAAGTGTGAAACCAACCGCTCTGCCGCCTGCCTGCGAAGCTGGGTGGTCTGATCGATTACTGCCCATGATCTTTGCATTCGCACCATGAGACTGCTTCGGGACACCTTGCGCAGGCCAATATTGCCTTTGCCGCCATCCATGTCGCGACCATCCTGCGCAATTCCACGGAGCAACCCCTCGACGATATCTGGCCGCACGGAGGCATGTCCCTGCTCCCGGAGGGCCTGTGCCACCGAGGCCAGATGGCAGGGCCAAGCCTCGTCGATATCCGCGTCTGGCGCTTGCTCTCTTAGGGTCGCGATCAGATCTGCTTCTAACCGGGACGCCGCTTCGAACCGTTTCGGCGAGGCATTCTCAACGCGCAGATGCACGAAGATGGTGATGTTTGTATCATCTTTTGCGATCCCCAGGGTCTCGAGATCCGCCAAGGCTTTGCGCACGCCCGACACCGTCAGCCCACTGACCCCGCAAAGCTCGTCCGTGGTAATGCCCTCTTCTTGCGGCGCGTTGATGATATGCTGCACGATGGCTGCCAGATCCTCGCGCCGCCGCTGGGTAATCTCGGCGGAGGCAAGGATCTCGCGGGCCTCTTGGATGCTCCTTATCCGGAGCGAGGCTGGAAAGACCTGCACCCGGTTTTCTTCACGGTTCAGAAGGTGCGCCTCTTCCAGCCAAGCGACGGCCGTCTTTACCCTTGTATCGTCGGTATTGCTGTCTCGCTGGAAATCCCGGTCTTTCTCCTCGTGAACAATTTCGCCCGGTGTAGCAACGATCTCACCGCCTTTTCTGGTCCGAGTATCAAGGCGCCGCAGTGCCTTCAGGATCGCGCCGATTTCATGCCGCGCGAGTCGAGACCGCGCGCTCAGGCTGAACTGACGATCGACATCTTCTGTATTATAAAGAAGGACGCAGCTTGCAGGATCGCGGTCCCGCCCGGCGCGACCTGCCTCTTGCAGATAGTTTTCCAGTGACCCGGGCACATCACCGTGAACCACCAGACGGATGTCCGGCTTGTCTACCCCCATACCAAAGGCGTTGGTAGCCGCGATCACGCGCAGATTGCCGACACGGAAGTCCTCTTGGATCTCGCGCTTGTCATCGGCGCTAAGGCCCGCATGATACCGTTCAGCGGCGATGCCCTGTTGTTTTAAGAACTCCGCCACGCGCTCGGTGGCGTTTCGGGTTGCACAATAGACAACCGCCCCGGACACACCCTCGCGCGGAAGCTGAGCCTCGATCGTATCGAGGATATCGGTCATCTTGGTTGCCCGCTGCGTTGGTCGCACTTGGAAGCTCAAGTTCGACCGAGATGCGCCGCCGTCGATCAAAGCCAGCTCGGTCCCCAACCGCTCTCTGAAATGACCTCGGATGTCCTGCACCACATCCGGCTTTGCCGTTGCGGTCAAGCAAAGCACTGGAGCCGGTTCGTCGCCTGAGCTTTCCTTTATAAACCGCGAAACGTATCGATAGTCGGGACGGAAATCTTGCCCCCATTTGGACACGCAGTGCGCCTCGTCCAGCACCCACAGCCCCACTTCACGCTGTGCCAAAACGGACCGAATTGTTGTGCTGCGCAGTTGTTCTGGCGAAATTAGCAGGATCGCAGCATCCCCAAGCCGCACCTTGTCGAGCGCATCCTGACGCTCGGGCAAAGACAAGAGCCCGTTGATCGTAACCGCCGACGAAATTCCGGCTCGCACCAAGCCCTGAACCTGGTCCGCCATCAGCGCCACGAGTGGCGATATAACAACAGTCAACGCCCCAGTCTTGTCGAACTGAGACAGCGCTGGGATTTGATAGCAAATAGATTTGCCCGTGCCTGTCGGCAGGATGCCTAATAGGCTGTCGCCGTCCATGGCCGTCGCCACGATCTTTTCCTGAAGTGGGCGTCCGCCCTCGTCGACCGGTTCCGGGCGGAAACTTGGAAAGCCGAACCAACGTTCGAGGGCACGGGTGGGATCGTTGTGCTCTGCGCAATAGCCACAGTGCGGATCACGGCAATTCGAGTCCCTCAGGTCTTTGACGAGCCGTGCGGCGTCACGGAACTGTGCTCGGACCCAAGGCGGCATGACAGAATCCCCACCAGCGACCGAAATCCAGGAAAGAGCATATGCCATCGGCCAGCCCAGCCCAGTGTCATGGAGCCGCTCGAGCACAGCTTCAACCTGCGCACGGCAGGCTGCCTCTTTCAGCAGCGTCCGGAGAACCCCGTGCGCTTCGGCTTCGGTCGGAATGGACGCCCCCCGCACATCGCTGAACAACCGATCAAATCCGTCGCTACTGGGTCCTCGGCAACATAGCCAGTGATAGGCCAGCAGTGTCTCTGGCGATGATTTGTTCAGCGACAAAAAAGCGTCGATCTGGTTGCGAAGGACCTCGAACACAAGACGCGCGTCGAACTCGGGATCGTTAACGTGACCACTTTGAAGCCGCCCATCGTGGTAGTGTTTAACCAGACGGTGATAGGGATTGCGCGGAAAAGCCAAAGGGTTGAGCCACAGCGTGTCGATCGGTCCGTCTGCGAGCTTTGCGAAGCGCGGCGACACCGCCATGAGATGTGGCAAGTCGTGGCGCAGAATATTGTGCCCAATGACATGGGAGAAGCCCGCGCAGAACAGGTCGAGTCTTTCAAACGCGGCCTTCGGGTGACCTTTCCGATGAACAATCCCCCCCCCTTCACCTTCCGGCACGGCGGCAAAGGCGAATATTCGGGCTTCTTTAGGATCGACCTCCAAATCAATCGACAGACAGCGTGACAAGATTTCGGAATGGTCCCGCGGCATTTGAATGCCGATATCACCCGCTGAGTCGGCGTTTGATTTTTCAGGTTGCTGTGGCCGGGCGCGGGAAAGGGCTTTCGCTATGCCTCGGGAAATTATGTTCTTCATACTGGCAAGTTAGTGTTCATTTCTAAGGAGCGGAACCATCGGCAGCCATTTGATCTAAGATATTCTCGCGATGCCATGCCAGATTTGTCAGGTGGGGCCAGTTTCTCTCGTCTCAGGGCCGCGGCAATCAGATTGACGTCGCAATTCAGCGGAAGCAGGAAGCCGATGAACGCAAAACTTTGCTTCGCAAAATCAGCAACCCCGTAGGCAACAGTCTATCCGTGCTTGCCTCTATATGCCGCAGGTGCTCGTGCGTTGCACAACAAAGATGACCTTGACGAGACGGTCCTCGGGCGCCTTGTTGCAATCGGTCATACTAATCGGCTGGCGATCGAGAATGCCACTCAAGGTGCGGCATTGCCTTCCCCAATATGTGCATCAATCAACATTTTTCCTGTGAAGGATCACGTTGAGATTAACGAAGTGGAACTTTAGATCAGCAGCGATGATGTCATGCCGTTAGCGTTTATGGTGATCCCAGGTCTGTAGCGGACCTTCCTGAATTCCGCGGCGAACGTCCGCAATCCGCCCGACTCGGATCATGCCGCGCTGCTAAACCAAAGGCCTTTTCAGCCCACCGCACACAAGCTTATCATGATCCAAACCCCCTCGATCGCGGCTGCGAAACGCTGGCGAGCTCTGCCAATTCAGCAGCAAATCAGTCCGTTCAGGAAAGAGTGGGGACCCTGCAGTCGCAGGATCCCCTCCTCGGCTTCTGAAACGTTGGGGAAACCTATTCTATTACAACCCATTGTCTCCATCAGAACGCACGCGGTTTTGCTGTTGCTGGGAAAGATACCGGAGGTAGTAGCGTTCTGTTGTGAGGACCGACCCGTGACCGATATACTTTTGGACTTTGTAGATAGACCAACCCTCACGCAGCTTTTCGATCGCGAACTTGTGGCGCAAATCATGAAGCCGGGCGCCGAACTCGACCTCTTGACCATATTGCCAAAACAGATTTGCCGGATCTTTGTAGAAACCGTGCTCGGTCTTGTTCCAGAAAACATAGGCAGAGAAGTTTGACCGCGGGATCTCGAGCAGAATATTGATCGTGCTCTGGGTCAGCTCGATGGTGCGAACTTTACCTCCCTTGGTGTTGCGTAGCGTCGCGAAGACGTTGCCCTGAATTGGGTTCTCCATACCGCTGATGTCAGGCCACTTCAAAAGAGCCATTTCCGTAACCCTCCCACCCGTGGTTTCGAGAAATCTCGGAAAGTAGCTCAGCGTGCCGGGGGCTCGATCCGATACCCTCGCAATTGCTGCTTCGGTTGGCAGAACGATATCAGGAAGAACTTCTTTCATTCCCTGCTTCTCGAACTTCTTGACCGGGTTCTCCTCGATCCAGCCATCGTTTTTCACTGCGGTCATCAAGTGGCAAAACGCGGTCAGGTCTCGATTGATGGTAGCAACGGTCACCCCTTCCTCCCGGCGGCGTGCAACGTATTCGGATACGAACCCGACTTGCACGTCGGACGCCATGACACTTCGGATATCAAAGCCGAGATCATCGCAAATCTCGTCCATTACACGGAGGATTTGTCGGAGACTTGTTTGGTAGCGCTTCCGCGTCTCAGCGCCCCATCCGGCTTTATCACCATCCAGGCGCTCGTAGAATTTCAACCAGCCAGCGGAGAACGTCCAATCAAGTTCTCCCGCCTGCTCCATCCCCCGCAGTTCCTCTACGCGGCGTTTTGCTTTCTTTTCCGCAACGCGAAGAGATGTTGTTCTAAGCGACCCTCTGTGGGTCTCACCGTTGATCTTGACGCGGAACCAGTAGAATTTCGTGCCTGCCGGTTTGAAGACGTTTTTCGGAAGTTTGACGTTGTTTGACATGCATTGCCCTCTTTAATCCATTGGAGGGCCAAGTCGTGATCGAACGTCCACAGACCGCCGAGTTTGGCGGCACCTGGGATCCGGTTGTTCGTGGCATGTTGTGTGATCGCCCTCTGGGACAAACCACTCAACCTTGCAACGACACACGCCTTGAGCCTCGGTTTCATCGTGTCGAGGACATTGGCCATTTCTTCAGAAACCGAAGTTGGGGTTTGATAGTTTTTTCTGGGCATAGGTTTTCGCTCCACCACGTTTTGCTTGCGAGGAGGAAGTGAGCTTCCGATCGTGTTCCTGAACTTGGTTTGAATGGCGAGTTCTGGGGCGTGGAACATGCTGGAATGACAGCGTTATGGCCGCAGAAGGAAGGCGCTGTCTGGGCATAGATCTCCCATCGCACAGGAAATCGCACATGGACCATGCGTGAGGCAGCGTGCCAAACCCCTCGCGGCGAAGAAGTTCGGCCGGGGGCACCCCGGCCGATACAGTTATCGGCGCATTTCTGCGGTCAATTTTTCGGTCTCTCGCATCATGATGACCGTCGAGACGCGCCTTTCCAGGGTTAACAGGGCTTGCTGAAGCCGGTGGAGCGCGTGACCGCGCTCGCTGACATGGGTCTCTTCCCACGCCCCAGACATGGAACATTCGTCGAAGTGGATTGAAGTCCGTGTCTCCCCAGCGATGCTCGTCTCCAGGCTGTTGGCGATCCCGTGCAGAAGTTCGGCGTTCCGCGTGGAAAAAAGAGCTGCTGCAGACCCGCCACATGACATCCCGCGGATCGGCCCGAGCAGATCGCAATCGAGTTCACGATCGTTGCGGATTACCGCATAGGCTTCCGTAACTGCTCGAACTGCTTTAAGCGCATCGTAGATAGCGATCGAAACGCAATTTGGCTGAGCGGTCAGGTCTTGCATGGGTTACCTTCCATGCTCTCGGCCGACGCCCGGCCTGTTTGAGTTGCGGTCATCATTACAGCCTCGGAAAAATTAACTGCGAGGATGCGGATCTCGTCGAACTGAGACGCCTCGGGACTATGTCCTTCCCTCCACGGGGGCTCGCTGCTGTCCAAATCGGGGACAACCTCCCCCGCGAAGAGCGCGCTTAACTCGTTTGCCTCGTTAAGGACGCGTCGCGTGATTGGGGATCGGTGGCTCAGATCACACAGCAGACACCCTGCCCCGCGCTGCCAAACCCGTCCGCCCAACAGCATTGCGGCATATTGGATTGCTTGATGATAGTCTTCCGCAAAGCGGTGCAGCGCAGTGGCTGGCTGTGGGATTTCGAACATAAAGTTCTCCCTATTATGCCTCGGCGGAATTGCCGCAGGCTACAAGACGACCCGTCCCTCCTTTCTCAGACCGGTTCTGCTAATATGGTGATGTATCTGTAAGAGGGCTGCTTGCCTTCTTGCTGCTCTCACCGAAGAGGGCAGCATGAAGACAAGTCCGACCTCTCTCCTCGGCCTCAACCGCTGACATGCCTTTGGCGCAGTGCTTGGATCTTCGCCCGCCCCCGGCGAGAAGATCGTCTTTTTCGGCCTTCGAGGATGTAATGCTGGGCAGTGCGACCATTTCCTTGACCGCAAAGTGCCAAGGCGATCCACTGATCGTCATTTTCGCTCTCGAACATCAGAGTGTGCCAGAGCGATCGGATGATGTGCGCGCCAATCCCGAAATGACGATGCCAGCAACGTGTGGGCCATGACCTGCCCGGAGAGCTTTCTCCACCATCCCGCGAAAACAGCGGCATCCCGCACTTCGCTTCGTAGGCTTCCCAGAAGTCACTCCCGGTCATGTCGAGCATGATCAATGCATCGAGGAAGGGCGTCAGTTCCGGCCAGAGTTCAGGACGATGGTAGGGCTGCTCTCCTTTCCGCATCACGATGTGCAAAGACCAAGCCTCAGCGTGCCGGGACAACTCAGAGCCGATGACGATCCGATGGAGGTCGCCACAGCGGAGCGGACAGACCACGCTTAGCGCCAGACATGCCGCGTCAAGGGTGAGGCGTGCCCGCAGCGCAGAGCCATCTGGAGCCGCCTCTGACAGCGACAGGAGCTCTTCTGCCTTGACCCAGACATCGCCCAAACCCTTGCCGCTCTTGGCCGCCCAGACGTCCTTACGCTTACGCTCGCGCTTGGCCGCGCGGTCATAGCGTTTCTGCAGACGGAGCAACTTGGCGATGATTTCTTCATCGAGGTCGCACCAGAGGGCAAAGATACGCAATTCCTTCAGACGGGACGCGATGGATGTGTTGGCATTTCCTTCGGCATGCCGCGCGGCCCGGTAGAGCTCGATGGTATCGGATGACAGATCGGCACTCAGTGCGTGATCTTCGCAGACGCGGGCAAAGACCCGCAGGGTCGATGCCAGGTTTCGGATCACTGACGCGCCGGGAGGATTGCGGTCCTCTAAGTCAATCAAGTCTCGCTCAGCAGCCGCACGACCATCGCGCATCTCGCGTAACGCCCGCTGCCATGCGCGAGGCAATTGGTCCTCGGGCATGGAAAGCTTAGGCGAAATCCGTGATCTTCGGTTCTCCGCAGTCTCCTTTACAGGATTAGTTCTGCGCCATTTATCGGAACGCTTTTGTCGCAATGCCAATCGGATACAGCCAAGCTGCTCCGGGCGGTTTGTGTTCAATGCGGCGCGCAGCTTTTCGAGCTTCGAGGCACTTCCGAAGCTGACGAAATCCTCCTGACGTGGCGCGCAGACACCACGGGCTGCCAGGTGGGCATCCCACCTCGCCAATAGTCGCCCTCTGGAGGCCTCCGCGGATGGTGCATCTGTTTCCACCTCAGGCCGCATCATTGTATTCTCCTTTCCGGTGTTTGTGGATTTCCTTGCGAGCCTGCTGAAGTTTTTCCCGACCAGCCTTCGAAGCGCGACGCTTATTCATCCAGCCGTAATATTTACGCACTGTAAGCTCATCGTCGCCCAGAAGCGCAGCAGCCTCGTCCCAGGCGTTCGGGTCCATAGACAGGATCCAATAAGCCGTGACATGGCGCGCTTGATGCATCGTCATGTCGAAGTTCACTTCGATGCAGGCGCGACGGAACATCTGGGAGAAGTTCGACCGCTCCATGGGGCGGTCGGATGTGGATGGGAACAGGTAGTCGCTGTCTGTGTAGGGTTTGTTGAATGGGTGCTCCGAGACCAACCGGGGCCGGATCTCTTTCAGATACCAAACCACGATCGGTGCGAGATCATCATCGGCGATCTCGTCAATAAACGCGCCGTTCTTGACCTGCTCTCCCGGAATTGAAAGCCGCAGCTCACGCAACCGATTGTCTTGCCCGAGGTCTCGCACCTCGAATTCTGCGCCCTCGCCGCGCATGCGCAGCGTGCGCAAGTTGGTCGCCCGCAAAGGAGAAGCCCGAAAGAGCATGGCTGCTGCGAGAGCCGCCACACCCGCACGGAGGGCTTCCATCATCTCGCCAGGGCGCACTTTTCCCGCGCGGGATTTTGATAAGGTTCGCTCCGCCCGGTGCTGCAACTGTTCCGGTAGCCGGTGCGCGCGTTCTTGCTTGGCCACATCGCGATCAAAGTCCTCGATCCAGGTTTCCCGGGCCTTGGACATCTTCCCCACAGAGGCGGTTCTGATCGATGGCTTCTTTCGCAGTTTGGCGAGGCGCTCGACCTCCCTGGATGAGGGTTCGAGATAATTTACCGCGAGATGCACAAGGCGCGTTACGTGGTTGTGCAGTGTGCTGGAGTTAGTCTTCTGGCCTCTTTCCTGGCGCGCTGTGACCCAATGGTTGGTCGCGGCGACGAGATTGGCATAAGTGATTACCTCCGCAAGGTCAGCGTCTTCTTCCAAGAGATCGGTGGCGGCCAGCCCATTCAAAAGCCAATTAAGGGATTCCTCATATGCCTTTGCGGAGTTGGCACTGAATTGGACCGGCGCCCCCTTGAGCGGCGCGTCGTCACCATCACGCTTCAAAGCGATGATCTCATCGAAGTCCTGCCAAATAAGCGCGGCCCCAGGGCGCTTGGCTTTGCGGCGCCATTTGTTTGGCTGAGGGCGCATTGGCGCTGGCTTGTCGATCTCCTGGATCGGGAGAAGTTGCTGCAGTTCGGGGAGGCAAGTCCGGTGTGCGATCAATGCGTTGAGCCGACCGAGTCCGCGAAGGAAGGACTTTCGTTGTGCAGAGTTGAGATGGCAGATCCGCTGTCCGACCCAGACACCCGTAATCTCGTTCGGGGGAGTTGCGGCCTGCGATGCCACGCGCGCGAGCACACCAAATGTCAGGTGGGAGTTGGGGCCAAGAAGTTGGCCTTTTCCCTGGTTCTCCTCGACATAGGAGAGAAGCGTCGCCCATTCGCTCGACATCGCGACAGGCTTTGGCGCTGATGTTACCCTCGCAATCACCATCCGAGAGTTCTTGCGCCAGGTGCGGAATTGGTTCGCGGTCTGAAAGGGCTTGGGCACGTGACGCACACGCCCGCGTCCCCATTTGCGATCGAACGCCGCGAGGTCCGCCGGAATGCGGCCCAGGTCCGTTTTGTAGACCTTCTCGCATTTGCGGATGGATGCTCGGAGGTTCTTCTCGAAGGAGGCGGCATAGCCGAGATCTGGCAGCGCCTCTTCAACTTGTCTCATGGTAATGATGGTCATCTTATTATCTTTCAGGTCGTTTGAGTGTTTGGGGAGGTTCGGCTAACAGCCTTCCCAAACTCTCAGATGCACCGTGAAAGACAGGGATCGCTGTTGCGCCAAATCAGCCGGTTTGGCGCTAATTGAACGGAATCAGGGCGGTTTCAGCCGCACACCCTTCGCCATACATTCCCGGTATGTTGAGGGGTCTTCGGCTGAACCTGCGCGAAACCTGTCAGCGTTGCGCCATACAGGTTCCTTTGGTGCGGAATCCGGGTGAAACCTGAAGTCAGCCATAGATCGCGGCCTCCTGCATGTCGCATTCGCGGAAGCGCCAATCTTTCCCGAGCAGGATCCCAGGCAGCCGCCCCTTCTTCGCACGATCCGTGATGGTGCGCGGCGATAGATGGGGGAAGAATTTCCGGGAAACCTCGGCGGGCTTCAGAAGCGGGAGTCGGAAATTTTCCACCAAGTTCTCGGGCACGTAGCCTGCCCCCTCAAGACGCCAGATGTCGTGCCATGAGTATCGTTCCGGATTGATCGCAACGGGACGCACACCTAAAGCCTTGAGCAGCTTACGGGTGGTATCTTGACCAAGTTTGAAATGGGCAGCGATCTCGCTGACTTTTGGCGATGTTTGATGCTGTATGTGCATAGGCCCAGCTCCTTTTTCAGGAACTGGGCCCCAGAATACTCAATCCGAAATATTCAGCTCATATTTTTCTTCAGATCAGTATTGCATCGGCAAAGGCCCTCAAGAGGCTTCTCGATCAACCTCATGCCGCTTGCCCATCGATACGACGTTGGTCGTATTTGCCGCCGGTTTCGAATTCTCTCCAATGCTGGCTTTGGCTTCAGAGCGATAGGCTTTGAGCAGGCGGTAGAGGCGTTTCTGGTTCCGACTGCGCTCTCGTTGGGCCCATCGTTCCAGAACCGTCGCTGCGCGAGTTTGCAAAAGCTCGATTCTCGCCTGACGCTGTGCAGTCAGGCTGGCGTCCTCTGGAACAATCTTATCAAAAAGGTCCTGCGAGTTTTCCAAGCGGTCCAGAACCCCGAGGATCTCGGCGATGCGTTCCTTGGAAAGCTCTTGGCCTTGCTTTTTGCTAAGACGACGCTGAACGTCCCGCACTTTCACTTCTTTCGATCCATCGCGAAGCAGCCCTTCGCGCTTTGCAGCCACCATCTGAATATGAGAGCGTTCGCCCCGATCATATTCCCGCATCATGATCAACGTGCTTTCAAGGTGGAATTCCGCGTATCTGGTGGCCAGCTCTGCAGTTTCCAGATCGATGGGCCGCCGGGACTTCCCGAGCAGAAAGTGCAGCACGACAAGGTAGCTGAGGATAGAAAAGCCGGTTCGCCGAACGAAAGACCCTGGCAAAGCGGCATTGCCCCACTTCGTTCGGAGGCTTCGCCACCATCCCTCCAGATAAGGAAGGACGCCATCGTTCATTGTGTAGGTCTCCAGAGCGCCCTCTTGGAAACAAAGAGCGTGCCAGAGCTCTGTGAGTTCTTCCTGCCACTGTTCGATGCCTTCGCCCACGAAATACATGAAATGGTTGAACATATCCGTGTCGCTTCGAGGCGGCGCGATCACGTAATTGAACCGCTGACAAAAACCATCGAGCATGCTCGCGGCATCCACGTTATCAGCCCAGGTCTCCCGAACACTCAGGCCCAAGAACGTGAAGTGAGGGTCTTCGACGGAAAGTTTTTCAACCTCTCCCTTCAGGCGATTTGAGATCGGCTTGTGGGAGTAAGCGTCAAGCATCCAGGGCTTGATGCGGGCGTAGTTCGACTGCTTGAGAATCTGCTGGAAAAGCTGCCCCACCTCATCTTGAAACCAGTAAGCTCCATTATTCTCAGCCAGATCCATGATCCATTGTGCGTCCGTCGATCCGGTAGGGAACATCATGACGCCGGAATCATGGCCCTTCGGCATGAGGATCTCCGCCACCTTGTCCGTGGCAAGGGTCTTCGAACTACCAGACCCAGCAAGTGCGATGGTCCAAAGGATCGGACGCTTCGTGCCGAGCCCCGGGATCCAAAGGGTGGCTCCACCTTGCGTGAGG
This sequence comes from Sulfitobacter sp. W027, assembly GCF_025143985.1. Classification (NCBI taxonomy): domain Bacteria; kingdom Pseudomonadati; phylum Pseudomonadota; class Alphaproteobacteria; order Rhodobacterales; family Roseobacteraceae; genus Sulfitobacter; species Sulfitobacter sp. W027. The sequence goes on along the minus strand of NZ_CP083564.1, from coordinate 1,575,885 downwards.
TAGGATGAGGCGATCATGATCAACTGGAAAAGCGGAAGTGCGTAGCTTGCATCAGTTTTCTTGAAGAACCGGCAAAGTCGATCGAAGAAGGAACCGTTCGGAACGAGACCATCGACGGCCAGCGCTTCGGGGCATTCCTTGGCGGCAAGGAGGGCTACGAGTTGCTCACACTCTTCTCGCTTCAAAGAGCGGCGTCTTCCATTCTCCTTGATCTTGATGTCGTTGAACAAGGAGTTCTGGGGCTTCTGGATTCGGGTAGTTTTAGTGGGTTTGGTCGGCATCGTGTGCACCTTTTGAGGTTGTTGGTGCACGGGAAGTGCTGGCATTCCAGCAGTTTCCATGTTGGTTTGACTCAATATTGCGCCATCGGAGCGCCCGCGCCCAACCGACAACCGACAGCCCACCTAAAATATTGATAGAAATCGGAAAAAGGCTGCTGGGCGGAGCCGACACAAGACCGACAAGAGCTGCGACTCTTGATGCTATGTTGCGCGATGCCTCCCCTTACCTCTCATCCAGCTTGTGTTTCCCGCGAAAGGATAGCGACCGATCAGCGATCCTATGGGCGCGCTTTCAAAGTCATTCCCAACGTCCCATCCAATGATCTCAGCTCCGAGCCGCGAGCAGGCGTTTCCGACGAGCCCACTTGACCTGTGACGTAGACGTCTGTTCCTTTCCTCACCGTCGATGGAAACGTCGAGCTCGAATTGACCCGTGTATCGTAGACGCTTTTTTGGACAGGGACGTTTATAAGGGCTCTGCGTAGGGTGCATGTATTACATCATGGCTCTTCGCTGCGTTCGCAGTTGCCACCGACGTGCAGCTGCTCCCGTGTTCATATGGGCGGATAGTGTGCATTCACTGCAAGTGCGAGGTTGCCACGCGTCGATGGCGATAGCTGACAGTCAAGCAGCCGCGGAACAGATGTTTGTGCTGCGGTGCGGAAGGCGGCTTTGAGCCCAAACTGAGCGCGCGAAGGGGCGGAGTTCTTCGCAGTTGCGGCATAAATTAGGCTGACAAGAGCGGCCCAAAGCCGCCATTCGCCAAGTGGCTATCGCTGCAACGCAGCTTCCCCGAACAAGCCAATCGGGACGTCGCGCGGCAAAATCTTGTGTGCGATGGCCAGCAGTGAGGGCCTTCCTGCTGTTTGCTACCGTTCCTCGTCCCGTGTCGTGCCTGCGAAGACCGCCAAAAGTGTGAGGGTTGCGAGCTTCGAGGCCGAATATTTGAATCGGAAATTTTTATCGGACTGGGGATCTCGGCGCTGCCGTTACAAATTTGGAAAGCTGCCATAATAGCCTGGGCAAGAAGTAACGTTGCAATGGGCCGGTGGTTCAGTCTGCGCAAATCTCGCTGTTCCACCGCCGTCATCTTTACGCATTGGGTCGAAGCAGTCGCAAGACATAGAGAGCCAGAAGGCCCAAGAGCAAAGCATTTGTTACCGGATTTATCCACGCTTCGACTTTGGCGATTTGCGCCTCAAGGAGATAGCCTGAAATTGTGAGGGCGGCCGTTCAGAGTAGGCTGCCTGACCCGGTGTTGAACAAAAAGGGTAATTGCGGCATCCCCGTCATTCCGGCGGAACGGATATCAGCGTTCGGACAGCCGGCACCATTCGACCCAGAAACACTGCCGTGCCGCACGATAAGCCTGCGCATTCGTGCTTCAGATACCAACGTGCAGATTCAATACCATAGGAATGCGCCGGTCGCTGAACTGATCGTGCCGGCAATCACTACACAGACGAAGGAAAAGTCACCGCTTGCCGCGAGATAGCCTGCGAACGGCACGATGACTTCTGAAGGGATTGGAGAGAAGACGTTCTCGATCAGCATGAGGGCCGCGACGCCGAGACTGCCCATGGAAGCCAGTAGCAATGTGATGAAGTCAAACATTGGCGGACCTTTGTGGTCGGCTGCGCTGGATTGCGAGAGTCAACATTGGACTGTGCCGCTGTCTGTTTCCGTCGATCCGGGACCCGTGAGGTAGGTCCGGCTGGCCGCTTTATCTGTAAAGATCAGTTTCGGCACGCCTGTCGTTCCGGTAATTAGTCCCTCGGAGAAGGCCGCAGGCTCAAGGTTGCCCCGTGTTAATTTGCCACCGGCCCCTACCACGAAGGCGATCGTTCCCTTCATTGACGCATGCTCTGCCGGCACATTTGTCACCACGGGGCGAAAGCGCGAAGACTCACGAGAAAGGTCCGGCAACTTATCTCAGTCCCGCAGTCTCACGCCAATAAGTCGGGACGAGTAGGACATAAACCGTCAACATCTCCAATCGCCCGACATACATTCCCAAGCTCAATAACCATTTTGCAGGTTCGGATAAGGTTGAGAAATTGCCTGCCGGTCCTATGATTGACCCGACGCCCGGCCCAACGTTGGCCACGGCAGTGATTGCGCCGCTCACAGCCGTGGCGAAGTCCAGCCCCATCAACGCCAGAGCAAGGGCGAGCACGAACACTGTCGCCGCGAAGAAGGTGAAGAACGTCATCACACCGCTCATGACATCATCCCCCACGATCTTTTGATCGTATATGATCGGAAATGTGCCGTGCGGGTAGTAAATGCGCCGCACTTGAGCGCGAACGGCGCGCGCAAGGATTATCCATCTCATCATTTTGACACCGCCAGAAGTGGACCCGGTGCATCCGCCCATGAGTGTCAGGCACAGGAACATTGTAACAGCGAAGGGCCCCCAAGCTGTGTAGTCTGTCGTAGCGAAGCCGGTGGTCGTCACCACAGAGATGACGTTGAAGGTAACCAAGCGAAGACTTTCAAGCAGGGGGGCATTCGCAGTCCAAACCCTCCACACGGTGAGAAGGCAGATCACCGCTGTGAGGGTCATAAGGAGGGCTCTCACCTGTTCGCTTTGCCAAGCGCTACGGTTCAGAACACGGATATACCACGCGAATGGTAGCCCGGCACTCAACATGAATGCACTGCCGATCCACTGCAAGTAAGCGCTGTCGAAATGTCCGAAGGAGGCGTCGGATGTCGAATACCCACCCGAGGAGACGGTCGTGAAGGCATGCACGCTTGCCTCGAACCCCGTCATTCCGCCCGCCAGATAGAGGATCGCGCAAACCGACGTCAGCACCAAGTAGATCCAGATCGTTGCCGCTGCGAAATGGGCGGCGCTGGTTAACGCTTTTTCGCCCTTCTCAGAACTTTCTGTCTGGTAGAGTTGCATGCCGCCAACTCGCATGGCGGGCAAAAGCGCAATCCCCGCCACGATGAAGCCCACACCGCCGATCCATTGGAGGATGGCCCGCCAGAGAAGGACACCTGGGGCGGTTCCGTCAAGACCGGTCATGACTGTTGAGCCGGTCGTGGTAATACCGGACATCGACTCGAAGAACGCGTCGGTGAACGACAATCCCCAGAGCCATAACGGAAACGCACCGGCTCCCGCCGCCACCATCCACGCACTTCCCGTGAGAAGGAACGACAGCCGGCGATCAAGGCCCTTACCCCAATCCTGCGCGCTTAGGCACACGCAACCGCCGATCAAGATTGTAAGGATGGCGGCTTCGACAAAGACTGTCCGTGTTGCTGGAAACAGCACGGCGTCAAATGCCATTGCTATCCCCAGGGCGAGCAGCAGGGCACCGTTGATGAAAGCAATGAATTTCAAGAGCGGCTCATCCCTCGCGAAACCGGTAACCGATGCCGGGCTCGGTGAAGATCCACGTCGGATCGGTCGCATCATCGCCAAGCTTGGCTCGAAGCTGCTTAATGAAAATCCGCAGATACTGGCTATCTTCCGCATGGGCTGGCCCCCAGACTCGCTCCAGTGCCATCCGCTGTGTGACGAGACGGCCGGAATAAGAAGCGAGGAGCCAGAGTAGATCGAATTCCTTGGGGGTCAGGGAGATGGATGCCTTCTCCAGCAGCGCGGTCCTTTCGGGAAGATTGAGTGCGAGGCCCCGAATTTCCAGTTGAGTGATCGAGGCCCGCTCGCCGCCGCGATCCCGAAGGAGGCCTCTGATGCGAGCCAGAAGCTCGCGCGTGCCGAATGGCTTGGTCACGTAATCCTGTGCGCCAAGATCAAGCGCCTCGACCTTCTGGACCTCATCCGACCTCACTGAAAGCACCAGAACCGGCAGGTCGTGGTTTTCCCGCACGGTAGCAAGCACACGCTTGCCATCCATGTCGGGAAGGCCCAGATCGAGGACCATGAGGTCAGGTGCCGTGGTCGATGCTTTGGTGATACCCTCCTTGCCATTTGCTGCCTCCGCAATGGTGTAACCGGCTGCCTCGAGAGTGATCCGCAGAAATTTTCGGATCTGGTCCTCGTCATCTACAATCAGAATATGTGCCATTCAGTCTTCCTTTACGACGAGCGGCAACTCGAGAACCATCACGGTGCCGTTCTCGCCGGTGCTGACACCCTCGGCACGGATTGAGCCTCCGTGCGCTTCGAGGATTCCACGCGCGATAGCGAGACCGAGGCCGGTCCCCGCCTTCTGCGAATCGCCAGCGTTGACCCTGTAAAACATCTCGAAGACCTGCCCGCGCGCGTCCGCCGGAATGCCTTGCCCGTGATCGCCGACCTCAATGTGGAGGCCGCCATCGGATATCTCTGCGCGGATGGTTATCTCAGATCCAGCGTCAGAATATTTGACGGCGTTGTCGAGGACATTGACGAATGCCTGCTCCATAAGAATAGGATCAACCTTGATTGCCGGTAGGTCATCCGGCAGATCCACCCGCAGCCTGTATCGGGTGAGATTATGGCGAAGTCGCTGCCGCACGCTGCCGATGATCTCCGACAGATCGCACGCCCTGCGCCGCGGCACGAGAGCGCCGTGACTCAGGCGCGTCATGTCCAGTAAATTCTGAATGTATCGGTCAAGGCGCTCCCCTTCTTCGCGAATGGTGTCGGCGAGGGCTTGGCGGGCTTCGGGTGTGTGCGCGAGCTGCGGCTCTGCCAGCACTGAAGCCGCTCCGATGATGCTCACGAGCGGTGTGCGCAGATCATGGCTGACAGAGCTCAGAAGCGCCGAGCGAAGCCTTTCCGTCTCCGCCGTGAGGCGCGCGGCTTCGAGAGAGGCGTTGAGCTCAGTGCGTTTCAGTGCGAGCGCCAGCTGGTCTGCCATTGCGACAAGAAGTTTTCGGTCTTCTTCGTCGAGTGGAAGTTCCTCATTAGACAATACTGCAAGGGCGGCCATGGTCTCGTTGCCGGCGACAACCCGCGCCATATGCCAAGGCATTTGAGACTGTGGGAATGGCTCTACAGTGCCGGCCCCCAGGTGGTCGAGCAATTCGAGCGCTTTCTTTCGTTCGGCCGGCCCGAGCCCCGGCCAGGCCTCGGAGGCGAGCAGATCAGCGCCACCGCCTGTTTTGCGAAACAAGGCCGCCCCGCCACCGAATGTGCCCGCGATCTTTTCAACCGCGGCCTGTGCGACCTCCTGAGTCGTTCCTGCTGCCGCGATCTGCCGAGTGAAACCATGGAGGAACGAGACGCGCTTGTGGCTTCGGTGCAGTGCAGCAGCACGGGCTCTCAAACGCGCGGCCAATGTGCCGGTCACGATCGACACCAGCAAGAACAGGCCGAGGGTGACGAGATCGGTCTCCTGTATCACGCGTAAGGTGAGGCGTGGTTCGGTAAAGTAGAAATTGTAACCCAGCACCCCGAGCAACGATGCGAGCATGGAAGGGCCGGGTCCGAAGAGCGAGGCAACGATGATCACCCCCGTCATAAAAATGAGTGACAGTTCTCCGGGGGGCAACAGTGCCTCCAGGCCCCGCGCGATACTCGTTATGCCAGCCATGACGAGTGCCGCTGCGAGATAAGCAAGCAATCGAATGCCGTGCCCGCGGGGCAGGCTGCGATGCCATCGCGCGGGGGTATTCAAAGGATAAAGCATTACTTGGCCTGATTGCAGAGCGCGGCATATGTCCGCGAAAGGTCTATATCGGTGCGGCAGCATTAGGATTCTATATCTATCGAGGGCCCGGGCCGTAAAAATAGCGTAAGGACTGCCCCCACGCGATTGCAGAAGATGTTGTCCGATGCAGGTATCGGCCCACGAGAGCCTTGCCTGTTGCATCTGGTAAGTGAACGTGCGTATGTCCGAGTGTTTTAGTAAGATAAGGAGCCGATACATGTCGATGGAGAAAAAACCACGCGTGGTGATGGCGCGGCGCATGTTGTCGCTGACAGCGACCACAGCAACCGTAGCATTGACCGCGACAGCCCCCGCAGCCGACGCCGGGATTTGGCGCGAGACGTCCTCGATCGTTCTTCACCAAGCATCTGCGACGACAGCAACTTCCAGCAAGATCGAGGGAGAGGGCGAAGGCACCACCCAGGCTGAAAGCGAAGGTGAGGGAGCAGGCACCCACGCTAAAGGCGAAGGTGAGGGTGAAGGCGACGCTCATGCCGAGGGCGAGGGAGAAGGTGAGGGAGAAGCCGACGCTCACGCCGAGGGTGAAGGCGAAGGTGAGGGAGAAGCCGACGCTCACGCCGAGGGTGAAGGCGAAGGCTCCTCCAGCGGCGAAGGTGAAGGCGCCGGTTCCGGCGATTCGGGGCAGGCCCTGCAACGCGACCTGAGCTTCATGGAGGGCCACCTCCGCGCCGGGCTGGCGCTTTATGAGGCCGGTGATCTGGCGGCAGCGAAGACACACATGGGTCACCCGATCGAGGAGAAATATGGTGCGGTCGCAGACCCGCTCGCCGAACGCGGTCTGGACCGCCTGCGCGGGCAGATCTCGGCCATCGCCGCGGCGACCGAAGCGGAGGCCCCGGCAGCCGAGATCACCGCGGCATTTGACGCAGCACGCGCCACGATCGAAGAGGCGCGCGAGGGCCTTTCAAACAAGGACCAGATCCTCGGGTTGGCCCAGCTCGTGCGCGTTGCCGGCGAGGAATACGCTGTGGCGGTGGAAGGCGGCTCGATCTCCAACCTGCACGAGTATCAGGACAGCTGGGGTTTCCTGCGGGTGGTCGAAGACGAGCTTCGGCAGATCGCCGAGACAGGTGACGGCGCGGCGCGTCACGTTGCGGAAGAAGCGCTTGAGTATCTCGCCGAAACGGACGCTGCTTTCGGCGATATTCAGGGTCAGGGCGAGATGACGCTTGATCCCTCCCTGCTCTTCGGCGCCGCCGCGCGGATCGAGCTCGAAGCACTGGAGCTTGGCTAAACCATGATTCTTGTCATAGCCAATGTGCTGGACAGCCACGAGGTGGCGGCCCTGAGGGCCGCCGCCGATGGGCTGGAGTTCGTCGACGGCAAGACCACCGCCGGGCGCTACGCCAAGGACGTGAAGCAAAACCTCCAGGCGAAACCTTCCAAGGCGCTCGAGGCTCAGTTCGAGAAGGTGCGGACGGCGCTCCGCGGCAACGAAATCTTCCGCGCCGCCGCCCGGCCCAGCAAATTCGCCCGGATGCTGCTGTCACGCTATCGCTCGGGCATGGAATACGGGCTGCATGTCGATGACCCCTACATGAACGGCAACCGGACCGACCTGTCCTTCACCTTGCCGCTCTCGGACCCCGAGGAATATGATGGCGGCGGCTTGGTGATCGACGACGGGATCGAAGAGAGGGTGGTCCGGCTCGCGGCAGGCGATGCGGTGCTTTACTCCACCAGCGCCCTACATCGGGTTGAACCGGTGTCCCGGGGCGAACGCATAGCGTTCGTAGGCTGGGTGACCAGTCGTGTGCGCGATCCCGCCCGACGTGAGGTTCTCTACGATCTGGACGTCGCCGCGAGCGAGCTTTTTGCCGCCGCCGGCAAGACGCCGGCCTTCGACCGGCTTTTTAAGGCCAAGAGTAACCTCTACCGGATGTGGGGCGACGATTGACGGTGCCCGGTCGGTGTGGTGCGGGGGGCGGAAGCGGCTGTGTCAGCTCAAACCCTGATCGAAGGGTAGCGGCGCTACTACAATACGGTCAGGCCGCACTGCGCTCTGGGATACCGTCCTCCAGCGCCTGAAGTATCGTCTCGATAGACCATAGGAGCAGTATGGACTAACAATCAAATCGGACCGCTTTATGGAGTCAGACCGAAAGGTAACCCTACTGTCCCTGAGAAAAAGCAAATCTTTCAGAGATGTTCAGCTTACATGCCTCGCGAAGGTCTCGGCCGTGCCATAACGTAGTCGCCTACAGTTCGGAGAAATCCGCCAATCTCCTGGGTTCCCCCGAAACGAGACCACACCACAATTAACGCACTGAAGTCCATCCATGATTTCTGCAACAAACGCAGATTGAACGCCATGCTCGGCACTTCCTCAAGAAGGCCATGGCGACCACAAAGCTATGGCAGTGTGAGGTTCCATAGCCGCCGTTCGCTGCGTTAGGAAGTTCAAGGTGCTGGCGGATGTCCGTTCTATCATAGAACAAAACCATGCTGTGCAAACGCGGCAGACGTTTGCTTTCCACCATGCTGTTGAAAAACTCTTTATTGCAGTGCGGCAAGGCCTTTGATTCACTCGATTATGAGGGGATTGGAGAATTTTGTCATGATGGGCACCCAAACGGCACCGGCACAGCTTTTCTATGACTTCGATCTGGAGCGTCATGTTCCTTCCGGTCACATACTTCGCGAGATCGAAAGGTTTTTCGACGTGGATGGGATGCGGGATGCCCTTCGCCCCTTATACAGCCACCTCGGGCGTCCTTCGATCGATCCAGAACTGATCATCCGGATGCTGGTCATTAGTTACGTCATGGGCATCCGATCGGAACGTCGCATTTGCGATGAGGTCCATCTGAACCTTGCCTATCGGTGGTTCTCTCGGCTGGGCCTGGAGGGAAAGGTCCCGGATCACTCGACGTTCTCACGGTATCGCCATGGCAAGTTCCGCGACAGCAACCTGCTGCGGCAGATCTTCGAGGCCACGGTCGAGCGGTGCTTGAGGGAGGACCTGGTGTCCGGCGAGGGCTTTGCCGTGGATGCCAGCCTGATCTCTGCTGACGCCAACAAGGCTCGGTCAATCGCAGCCGAGGACTGGAGCCTTGAGGTGGCGCGCGAAGCTGGGAATCGGGCGGCGCGGGGATATCTGGAAACGCTGGATGATGCCGCCTTCAGCGCGGCGTCACCGACCCAGCCGAAGTTCGCGGCAAAGTCCGACCCGGGGGCGCAATGGACCCGCGCCGAAGAAAGTCGCCCCTATTTTGCTTACGCCACCAACTATCTGATCGACACCAAAAGCTCGATAATCATGGATGTCGAGGCGACGCGAGCCATTCGCCAGGCCGAAGTCGGGGCGTCGCGCACGATGCTCGACAGAACCGAGAAACGGTTCGGGATCAGGCCGGATTGGCTGGCGGCCGACACTGCCTATGGCAACGCCGAGAACCTCGGATGGCTGGTTGAACAGCGGAGCATCATCCCCTTCATACCGGTGATCGACAAGTCGGAGCGGACAGATGGCACCTGGTCCAGATCCGACTTCGAATGGGACAAGGCGAACGATCAATACATCTGCCCCGAAGGACACGCCCTTAGGCAATATCGCCGGAACTACTCCAATCCAAACCGGGGTCAGAACACCGGCGGGCGGAAGAGATATCGTGCCTTAAAGGCGACATGTCAGGCCTGTCCATCCAAGGAAATTTGCTGCCCGAAAGCGGAGGCCCGATACGTCACCCGAGAACCCCACGAGGAAGCAGGCGAGTTCGCCCGCGCATGCAGAAAGGCCAAGGCCTACGAGGTATCCCGAGACAAGCGAAAGAATGTAGAGATGCTTTTCGCACACCTGAAGCGCATTCTCGGTCTGACCCGGCTACGCCTGCGCGGTTTGCGAGTTTGACTTCGGCCGCCATCGTGCATTGATAATCAGGTCGACCCGGCGGCGTAGCTTGTCGACCCGCCGTCACGCCGCTGCGGTAACGGCCGAACGTGGCCAGGACGGTCAGATCGTGCGATACTCTACGCACCATCTTAATCTGAGGAGGCAGGACCTGTGGCAGAAGAGATTTCGGCGCAGTGTTGCATCGTGGGCGGCGGACCGGCCGGACTAACGCTCGGTTTCCTATTGGCCCGCGCCGGCATCGATGTTGTCGTCCTCGAAAAGCACGCCGATTTCCTGCGCGACTTCCGCGGCGACACGATTCACCCATCGACCATGGAGCTGATGCACGATCTCGGCCTTCTGCCCGAGTTTCTGGACCTGCCACATCAGCGGGTGCCGAGCCTCTTCGGGCAAGTCGGGCCGGACCGGGTGCAGATTGCTGACTTCTCCGGCCTGCCGGTTCATGCCCCTTTCATCGCGATGATGCCACAATGGGACTTCCTGTGCTTTCTGGCGGAGAAGGCGAAGCAATACCCCTGCTTCCGCCTGTGTATGGGCGCCGAGGGTCACGCCTTGCTGACCGAGGACGGGAACGTAACGGGCGTCCGTGCCGAGACACGCGAGGGCATGATCGATATCAAGGCGCCGTTGACGGTCGCGGCCGACGGGCGCGGGTCGCGCCTGCGGGCGGACGCGGCCCTGACGATGAAAGAACTCGGCGCACCGATCGACGTGCTCTGGTTCCGGCTGTCGCGCCTCGATTCCGATACGGAGGAAACGCAGGGCCGCTTCGACGCCGGTCAAATACTTATCGTGATCAATCGTGGTGACTATTGGCAATGCGCCTACGTCATTCCCAAGGGTGGCTTCGAGAAGAAGAAGACAGCGGGAATCGGAGCATTCTGCGCGGAGCTGGCAAAAGTCGTTCCGTTCGAGGCCGATCGCGTCCGTGAATTGGAAAGCTGGGAGCAGGTGAAAATCCTAAGTGTGCAGGTGAACCGGCTGGAGACCTGGTGGCGGCCTGGACTGCTTTGCATTGGCGATGCGGCTCATGCCATGTCGCCGGTGGGCGGCGTCGGAGTGAACCTCGCGGTGCAGGACGCGGTGGCCTCCGCCAACGTCCTGGCGACTTCGTTGCGGCGCGGCACGCCGTTAAGGAACGAGCTCGCAGCAATCCAGCGCCGTCGCGAATGGCCAACACGCGCAACCCAGAGGCTGCAAGTCCTGATCCAGAATCGCGTTCTACTGACGGCTTTGCGCAGCGGGTCGGATTTTCGGGCACCATTCCTTTTGCGGATGATGACACGCGTGCCGCTGCTCCGAGACCTGCCTGGCCGGATCGTTGGCTTGGGATTGCGGCCAGAGCGCCCAGATCCGGACCTCTACATTGAGCGGTAATTCGCCTTCAAACGAGATCCAAGGGCGGAAAGTGCAACTTCATTCCTTTGGTGGCATTGTTCATTTTCTCATGCAATTTTTGATTTGAGGCGAATTAACTTCATTTCTTAAATACGCAAAAAGCCAAGCAATAGTCCGGCTCAAATAGCATTCAGCTCAAAAATCTAATCTCAAAAGTTGTCCCTGGGTCATTATGCGACACAGCTATTTCAGCCCCATGCAGCTCGCAAATTGCTTTAACGAGTGCTAAGCCAAGTCCATTCCCAGGACTATTGCGACTTTTCTCACCCCTGAAGAACCGTCGAAAAATACGCTCTCGATTCTCGCGTTCGATCCCCGGACCATCGTCAGTGATGCGCAAGGTCGGACCGACTGGTGTGTTTTCCGCCAAGACCAAAACCTTAGAACCAACAGGACAATGTTTGATTGCGTTCTCGACAAGGTTCGACAGTAGTTGCGTCAGAAGATTTCTATCACCAACAACCACAAGCTGTTCGCCCGGTATCTTAGTGGTCAACTCAATGCCAGCATCCTCGGCCGCAGGTTCAAAGACTTCCGTAACATTGGCTATGATTTCACAAAAGTCGTTCCACACGAACCTTTCGCGGCGGTCACTTCCCTCAATCTGAGCGATACGCAGAAGGGCGTTGAAGGTCGCTATGATTTCTTCAGTTTGATCGAGACTGGTCGAAATGTCGTCCGGGCGGATAGTCGGGCTGTCTCGCAGCTTCTCCAACCGCTGCCGAAGATGCTGAAGCGGTGTGCGCATATCATGGGCAATGTCGTTCGAGATTTGCTCTTGGCTTTCGAGCAGACGTTTGATCTGGTCGAGCATACTATTGATTTCGGTTGATACCCGCGAAAGATCATCACGAGCCTTTGGGACGGTTGAAATACGGGAGGCGAGGTTGCCAGAGGAAACCTCCGCGAGGGTATTGGATATCGCCGTAATCCGGCGCTCGGTGATGCGGCCTATTCGGACACCCACGATAAGGCCGAGGATGACAACCGCCAAATAGCCTACCACCAAAGCTATGCCGAGCGCTTCCAGTATCTCCAAGACGATATGGTCTCCTGCCCCTTGGATCAGAAGATAGGGCCCAACATCATCTGCGCGTAGCCAATAGCCAGTGACCTCATCATGAATTTCTCCGGCAAGCGGCAATTTCTGTGCCGGAAGATAGTCCGGCAATGGGTTTTCGAAGGCCGAAGATAAGTTGCCAGAAACAATCGCGCCCTCGGCGTTCAGAAGCTGGTAAACCCGAGCATTCTGAAAGCTGACTTCGGCGAGGGCATCGACGCGGTCGATCAATACCTCATCGCGGCCCAACTCAAAGATTTCAATCAGCGTCGCCGCATCGCTGCGCATTTGATCGAGCACCCAGTCTTGGACTTCGTATTGCGTAAACCAATAGGCCAATGCGAAAACGAGCGCAGAGAGCACCGAATAGAGGAACGAGTATTGCAAAGACAGCCGTATGGATGTCCGCAACGCTGAAGGACCTTTGCGCTTAGGGTTATCCATGAAGGCTGTATCCAGCGCCCCGAACGGTATGGATCAACGGCTGCTCGAAGGGTTTGTCGATCTTGTTGCGCAGACGGCTGATATGCGTTTCGACGACATTGGTGTTCGGGTCGAAGTGAAAATCCCAGACTGCTTCAAGCAGCATCGTCCGCGTTACAACTCGGTCAGCATTTTTCATCAGATAGCTAAGCAGCCGAAACTCGCGCGGCTGCACAGCGATCTCCTGACCGGATCGGCACACAGTATGGCGGATCAGGTCGACCTCCAGATCAGCGACCTGAAGTCGCGTTTCTTCGGCCTGCATCGGGGGGCGGCGTGCAAGTGCAGTTAGGCGCGCGGAGAGCTCAGAAAATGCAAAAGGTTTCACAAGGTAGTCGTCCGCCCCGGCTTCCAATCCATTCACCCGGTCGCTCAAACCGCCGAGCGCGCTCAGGAACAGGATCGGCGTATCAACGTTCGCACCGCGCACTGATTTGACGAGGGTCAACCCATCCAAGCCGGGCAGCATCCGGTCGACTACGATGACATCAAAGTCATTGTCCAGCGCATCAAGAAAGCCCTGTTTGCCATCAGACGCATGTTTCGTCACATGGCCAAGCGCCTTTAGGCTGGTGCAGATATACTCAGCCGTCTCGCCATCATCTTCTACAACAAGCACCCGCATCTGCGTCCAAGCTCCATAAGGTATTGAGAAAATAGTCTGCTTTGCGGCTTTGCACCATCTTTGTAGTGTTACGGATTGGTATAGTGCCGACCATCTTTCGCAAACCACCACCGTCTTATGCCCTGAGAAAAAGGACAGGGCATTATGGTCGCAATAGATCCGAAATTCGCAATATCCGTGCGGCACGAGCATGAGAGGCGCTTCGCTTTAACCCGCAGTGACCAACGGTTCCTGCTGTTTGCACTCGGTGCATTGTTCGCTGTGCGCCTGCTTGCCATGTTCTGGTGGCCTTTCACAGATTCAACAGAAGCCCGTTATGCCGAGATCGCGCGTAAGATGGTCGAGACCGGGGACTGGGTCACACCTCAGTTCGACTATGGCGTCCCGTTTTGGGGCAAACCTCCCTTACATACTTGGCTGTCTGCCTTGGGGATGAAGCTCTTTGGCGTTGGGGCCTTCGGCGCACGGATATTCATATTTGCTGCGTCGTTGGGGGTGTTATGCCTAATTTTCACTTGGGTGCGCCAGCATCGAGGCGCAGATCAGGCTCTTGTCGTGACCACGGTGCTCGCCTCATCTTTTATGTTTTTTGGCGCGTCGGCCTTCGTGATGACGGACATGGTCATGGTGCTTGGCACTACCTTGACCATGATCGGCTTCTACAACTGTATGATGGACAGCCCCTATCGCAGTGCATGGGGACGGTGGTTCTTTGTCGGCATCGCTATCGGCCTTTTGGCGAAGGGACCGGTCGCGCTGGTAATCACAATGATCGCGCTTCTGCCGTGGCTCGCGGTGACCGGACGCTGGCGGGAATTACAGGGGTTTCCCTGGTTGTCCGGGCTGTTGATCGCTGCAGCGCTGACCCTTCCATGGTATATCCTGACCGAGATCAAGACGCCGGGTTTCCTGCGCTATTTTCTTGTTGGAGAACACTTCCAGCGCTTTGTCGTGCCGGGCTGGCAGGGTGATCTCTACGGGTCCGGCCATCAGCAGCCCAAAGGCCTGATCTGGCTCTATGCTTCGGCTACGTTTCTGCCGTGGAGCTTGTTTTTCTTGGCCTTACTTCCCCGGGCGGCATCTTGCGTCAATGAAATGACTGGCAGTGACCGTGATTGGCACAGCTATCTTGCACTTTGGGTCGTCGCGCCGCTGATCCTCTTCACGCCCGCCGCAAACATTTTGCCGGCCTATGCTTTGCCCGGGCTTCCCGCCGTAGCGGTTCTCCTGGTTTCGCTTTGGGCTCAGGGTAGAGGCCGACCGGGGTGGTGGGCGCGGAGCGCGGTCTTCATGGCCATTGTTTTTGTGGGGCTGGCATTTCTATCTCTGACCATTCTGGCACGTTACCAGCCCGGATCAATCACTGATCGGTCAGAGCGCGGATTAGTAACCGCGGCGCAAAGTTACGATCCTGATGTGCAGATTACCTATTGGGGCGGTCGCAGCTTTTCGGCCGAGTTCTATACGCGAGGCAGAGTTCAGTTCACCGAGCGAACCGCGACATTCGATAGCCTTGCAGACAATGGCTTGCGCGACGCGGTGGCCATCCCGGCATCTATCGCCTCGGAACTGGTTCCTTTTCTGGGTCCGCGGTTCGATCCTGCCGGACGGTTTGGGCATCGCATTCTGTTCGTCGAAGATTTGGATCGGGAGGTAACACGATGAACCGTCGCCCCGAAAGCTATGTTAAGCCTAAGCTCGTTCCTTCCGCACAACCTATTCCCGATCTTTCGTTTGTGATCCCCGCTTTCAATGAGGCGGGCAATATCACCAGAACGGTGGCCAAGGTGGATGCGCATGCCCGCAGGCTGGTGAGTAGTTTCGAGATCATCATCGTGGACGATGGCAGTCTCGATTCCACCTTTGAGGAAAGTCGAGCGCTCTATGCCCAATATCCAATTCGTGTGCTGCGGCTGTCGCGGAACTTCGGCAAGGAACATGCGATCATGGCCGGTCTGGAGAGCACAGTGGGAGCGGCGGTGGTCATCCTCGATGCCGATCTTCAGGAACCCCTCTTTCATCTCGAAACCATGCTGAAGCATCGCGCCGAGGGGTATGAGATGGTCTATGCTGTCCGCGCGCAACGCGGCGACGAAACATGGCGCAAACGGGTTTTCACCCGGGCGTTCTATGCCCTGCTGAATATCGGCGGCGACACCGCGATACCAGCCAATGCGCGCGATTTTAGGCTCATGGATCGACGGGTTGTCGATGCGCTCTGCGCCTTGCCTGAGCGCAATCGCTTTATGAAGGGGCTGTATGGCTGGGTCGGCTTTCGCACCAAGGCTGTGGCGATTGAGTTGGCCCCGCGGGCGACCGGAGCCTCTAAATTCGGCTTTGCTGGATTGTTTAAGTTAGGTTTGACCGGCCTTACGTCCTTCACCGCATGGCCGCTAAGGGTTTGGACAGGGATAGGTATGACCATTGCTACCTGTTCAATTCTCTACGCCCTCTGGATTGCCATCCGCACCCTCGTCTTCGGCATCGACGTGCCGGGGTGGTCGACACTTGTGGTGGCCGTCATGTTGCTGGGCGGCGTGCAACTTATCTCCATCGGTGTGTTGGGCGAATACCTCTCGCGGGTCTTTACGGAGGTCAAAGGCCGTCCCGGCTTTATCATTGCCGAGGATTTTTCGGCAGATTCGGAGCACCAGTGATGTGGCGCCAGTTGTTGCGGTTCGGGATGGTAGGTCTGTTCGCGACCTTCGTTCACATGATGATCGGCTTTCTGCTGATCCAGTCGACCTGGCAGCCGCTTTTGGCGAACCTGTTCGCCTTCACAATCGCTTTCGTGGTCAGCTTCATCGGCCATCTCGGGTTCTCCTTTGCCGATCAGGAAGTCAGCGCATCAAGCGCGCTGTGGAAATTTGCGCTTGTCGCCCTGATCGGCTTTGCCTTTAACGAAGTGCTTCTGATCATGTTGCTGTCCGAAGAGGATCTTACTGACACGGTGAGCCTGTGGATCTCAACCGGGTGCGCGGCGGTTTTGACTTTTGCACTCAGCAGATTTTGGGCATTTCGCACTGCGCGAGGGGCGGGCGAGCCGGCTGATGTGGACCCATCTGCTAAACTAACCAATCAGTAATCTGGTGGAGACCTTACCGACCGCAAGAGTCGGCTATGACCTAAGGTGAGGCTCCAGTTGGGGGCCATGCAAAGAAGGAACACCACGATGAAACGTATGATTTCTCTTACCACAGTGATTGCCGCTGGTGCAGTCGCGATAGCCGGAATAGCACGGGCTGAAACAGAGAATTCGAAAGAAATGACACTGTTCTCTGAAGCGCAGATCGACATCCAGAAAGCACTCACCGTCGCTTTGGAAGTTGTGGATGGCAAGATCGCCTCAATTGAATTCGAAGGTGAGGATGGCAAGGCTGTCTACGAGGCAGTCGCCGTCTCCCCGGATGGGGCTATGACCGAGATCCTTATCGATGCCAATGACGGCTCAGTGATCGCACAAGGCCCATACATGGACGATGACGACGAGGAAGATGACGACAACGGTTAAATCTACCCCAGCGCGGCACAGGGTCATCTTGCTCCCGCGCTGGAAGTTTCCGTTCCCTTCATCGTAAGCGCCCCCAGCAGTCTGAGCAACACCTTACCAATTGGTAACCTTTCGGTAAGCCTTTGATCAGTCCCCAAACTCTACAGGTGCTTTTAAGGAGAACCCGATGAGAAAGACCGTCTTTCGAACCCTGCTGGCGTCAGCAACGGCCCTCGTTCTGATCGGCGGAACCGAAGGACAAATTTTTTCCATCGCGGGTTCCGGCATCCGGTCACTGGCGAGCCCCTCGCAATCGCAGTTATTCGACACTAACCGGGTCCACAAACTGGATGTTACGCTGCCTTTCTCTGTTCTGGCAGCAGGTGACGTCGCCTCTTGTGCAGGGAGGGGTTATCTCAGCCGAATGGACAGAAACCTGCGCTATGCGGTTGGTCTCCCTCGAGCGAAGACGGTGCCGAACGAGGGTATGATAGAAACCACAGCGATCTTGGAGCAATACCCTGAGACGACGGTGCTCGCCCTGGGGGATCTGGTCTACAGACGCGGCGAAGCCGTGGGCTTTGAAGATTGCTACGACCCTTATTGGGGAGCTGCATGGGCCCGCACATGGCCAACCCCCGGAAACCACGAATACCAATCACCTTTTGCCTATGCCTATTACGACTACTGGCAAGATCGTGCGGGGCCAGACCGAAACGGCTATTACGCCCTGAAAGCCGGGAACTGGTTGATCCTGTCGTTGAACAGCGAGATTGATGCGTCCCCAGGGTCGGCACAGGCAGAATGGGTGAAGGAAGTGCTCGCAGCGCACACGGACAGTTGCACTGCGGCATATTTCCACAAACCCGCATATTCGAGCGTGACGCGCAGCCGAACTGACAGTGCGCGGGCTCTTTTCCGGCTCGTCGCGAAAGCAGGCGTCCGTTTTGTCTTACATGGACACAACCACTTCTACGAACGCACTGCGCCGCTGAATGCCGAGGGCAAACCGGATCAGGGCGGCACGATCGCTTTCGTGGTAGGGGCCGGTGGCAAATCCACACGGGGCAACCTCAAGCCTGCGGCCTTCTCCGAGCGACTAATTACCGGGACAACAGGCATGTTGAAGCTGACCTTCTCAAATAAAACGGCCAGTTGGACCTACCTCACCGGTCCCGGATCGATGGAAACAGACAGCGGCACGGTCCAATGTTGACACCCGCAGTCCAGCACAGCCACCCGCAAAGGCCCGATCATGTTTGACTTTATCACATCGCTACTGGCTTCCATGGGCAGCCTCGGCGTCGCGGCCCTCATGCTGATCGAGAACGTCTTCCCCCCAATCCCTTCGGAAGTCATCATGCCCTTCGCTGGCTATCTCGCGGCAGGCGGTGAGCTCTCCTTCGTCAGTGTAGTGATCGCAGGCACGATCGGTTCAGCGGCTGGAGCCTTTCTGTGGTATTGGATCGGCACATTGGTATCCGAAGCACGATTGCGCAGGCTCATTGCCCGGCACGGCAGGTGGCTTACCATCTCAGAACAAGACCTCGACCGATCTCTTGCGTGGTTTCGGCGCAATGGCGGCAAAGCAGTCTTTCTGGGCCGGATGGTGCCAGGTGTCCGAACGCTGATATCCGTCCCCGCCGGAATGACAGGGATGCCGCTGTTACCATTTCTTCTCTACACCGGGTTGGGCAGCCTGATCTGGACAGCCGCCCTCACCATTTCAGGCTATCTGCTGGAAGCGCAGTTTGCCAAGGTTGAAACGTGGATCAATCCGGTGACAAATGTCCTGCTTGGAGGCCTTCTTGTGCTTTATGTCTGGCGGTTGCTTCGCCCCAAGGCAGAAAGATGACAGCGGTAAAACAGCATAATTCAAAAAGCTTGAACCACCGATTATTTGCGGTGACCCTTTTTGCAAAAGCAGTCTTAGGCGTTCTTCAATTGGCAACGGCTGCGGCGATCTTCGCGGGAGCAGTAGATCGCCTTCCTGCTCTCACCCAATGGTTCTTTCGCGCAGAGCTTGCGGAGAATCCTAATGATTTCCTCGCGACCCGCGCCATGTCGCTCGCCGGTGTCATCCCGACATCGGATCTCGCGTTCTATACCACTTACTTTCTGGCGCATGGCGGGCTTCATATCGCGATCGTCGTGGCCCTGCTCTACGGCGCAGCATGGGCGCATCGCGCAGCGCTTTTCGTGCTTTGGACATTTGTGATCTATCAACTATTCGAATGGCTCACTGTTGGCGGCGTGGCTCTGCTGGTTCTGACAGCGATTGATCTAATGGTTATCTACATCACGGTGCGCGAACAGCGCAGTCGTGCTCTTTTGGAGCCCTGACGCGAAAAATGAGGTCTCCGTTATGGGCCTGATCTAAAAAACCGAAGCAAATCTTCCCCTTGTCTAAACGCTCAAACTCAAAAGAGGAAAATTCATGCATTACGTTTCAGAATCCTGGCTCTTTTGGGCCATTCACGCCGCCATGTTTGCGGCACTCACCGCGATCTTTGCAAAAGTCGGGGTGTCGGGCGTCAACTCCAACTTTGCGACTTTTCTGCGCACCATTGTCGTCGTTCTCGCGTTGGGTCTGCTGGTTTGGTTGATGGGCGAGGTGCAGTCGCTATCTACAATCTCCGCGAAGACGGGGATCTTTCTGGTGCTGTCCGGCCTCGCGACTGGCGCGTCATGGTTGTGCTATTTTCGCGCGCTCCAGCTCGGCAAGGTCTCGCAGGTAGCACCTATCGACAAGTTGAGCGTTGTGCTCGCCGCCATTATTGCCGCGGTTTTTCTGGGAGAGAAGTTATCAATTGCCGGATGGAGCGGCGTCGGTTTGATAGGGCTCGGCGCGGTTCTTGTGGCCTTGTCCTAATATGCCGCGAACGAGGCTTGGGAACAGAAAAGTGCCTGGTGACTTCGGTAGGAACGTCATGTCGACCTACTTTCACGGCCTCTTTAATGCGCAGAACCTCAGGTGAGAGCTAAGGTCGCAAAACTTGAACGTTTCGACCGTTGAAAAATCAATGTTCTCAAAAACTGAAAGATGGAAACTGCCGTTCGAGCATCACGCAGCGAAGGTCGGCTCTCCGCCCTTCATTCCCAAAGCCCTCGCAATCGCAGCGCAAACTGAGCGGCCGCAGCGAACGGCAGGAAAGTCCGCACTGCGGTCTATCAGCCGCCGAAAATGCTGCGCGATACACGAACGGCCGGTCTGGGGAAGCCGCGCTGCAGCATTGGAAGGCTGGTTCAATGGCCGGTTAGGGCCGTGATAAACAAAGTCGAAAGCCTCGGTTTCCAGATCTCGGCTCTCAAGCGGTTCGTGCCAACCGCAAAGTTGAGGCGCGCCTAATTTTGCCGCATCGAGGGATACCATCCTACGTCTCAAGGCCGTCGGAGAAGCCCGCTTCCGCCCCCAGCTATGCGACGGCGCGGGTGTGGCAATCGGCGCAGCATCTTCGGTTGCAATCCTGTCGTTCGGTTGACTACTCGTCTGCCGGTGCTGACGATGTAGTGCAGATCGCACTGCAAAACCACAGATAAGGGCTGCACAGTTGAACCGAATAATTGCTATGTGGACTGCAATCTGGTGTTTCGTTTCGCCGCTTGAGGTAAATGCGGAAGTCGCTCAGCTGGATGACAGGACGATCAGGATCACAGGTCAATTCGATGCGAAGTTGGTTGGCGAGTTCCGTGCAGCTGTCGCGCGAGCACCAAACGTTGCAACGGTCGAGCTCCATTCGCCCGGCGGCCGGGTCTACAGCGGTCTCGAGATCGCCCGGATCATCTACGACCTGAGACTTAACACGTGGATCACCGCGGGCAGCGAATGCTATTCAGCATGCTCGCTCGCCTTTCTTGCGGGCGAGCTTCGATTGGCCGACGGACTTCTCGGTGTCCATCAGGTATCGGGTGTGAACGATGATTCACTGACTCAACTCGTAATTTCGGAAGTCTTCGATGCCCTGCGTCAGTTCGGCGTTTCGGATGCCCTGATTTCACGGATGCTGCGGACACCGCCGGACGACATTTACGTCTTCTCAGCAGACGAACTTGAAGATTTCGGCATCAACAGACGGCTCGGAGATGTCTCGGATGAGGACCTACCCCATCTGCGGGTCCTGACCAGCACCCTCAACCAAGATTGGCTCACGGGGACATTCCTCAACACGCACACCCTCAAGCCGTTTTTCGCGATGGAGAGCAGGTTGCTCGATCCGGTCTTCCGTATCGTCTACTATCCGCACTCCGACGCCTCGTTTGGCGAGATTATCTGGGAGAGCAGGGAATTCCCGTCAGGCCAGACGGATCTCACGCTCGTCTTCGAACGCCGCGGCCAGGAGCCGCTATGGGCCCGTATTAGGGCCAACGTGGAACCAAATGGCTACACCTTCGACCTACCCATAGACGGTGCATCCGGCCTCGAGACGTTCTTCTCCGCCTTCGCCTACGCCCATGAATTCAGCATTAAGGATTTCGCTGCCGAAACCATCGCCAATTACAGCTTGGCAGGGTCGCTCCGGGCCACGGAGCAGTTTACGACCCTTCTGCGGCAGCGCTGATGAGCGCTGGGCTAACCGCGCCATTGAGAAGCCAGTCAGGGCAGTGAATGACCGCTTTGCGGAAGCGGCGCCAGCGACGAGCAGATCGGCAGACGTCCGTTCTGGTCAGCTCATTCCGGTTGGCTACCGAGCCTCGAACGGCAGCTTGGCCCACCCTCGGCGACCGACACTATATGCGGCCACTCCCAAACAAAAATGTGGATTCGATCGGCCTGCCGTTCATAGCCGTCCCCCGATCCATGTAGTGAAACGATGCCAAGTCCCGCCAAAGTCTGGCGTATTTATCTTGTTCACTTCATCGGCGACGTTTTCGAGGGCCACAATGCTCCCCTCCCAAACATCCTTCGGGGAATCCTTAATGCTGTTCCACACTTCCTCCTTCGTGGGTATTTGCAGCGCACAAACCGCGCTTCTGTCCTCAGAGCGGGCAGTGTTAGGATCAAGGGCAACTTGCAGTTCGTAAAGATCAGTCATGTTGGCACAGGCAGTCCTGAACTCGTATGTTGTTGCAGCAAGAACGATTCCGATACCAAAGAATGGTATGCTTTCACCCGGGATGCTTGCTGCATTCGTCAGGATCGAACGTTTCGTCCGTGTCATGGTGCGGTCAATAACACCTTGTGCAGCCTGCTTAGCGGTAGTTGTTTGCCCGCGATAAGTGACAGCGGCAGCGTTTCGAAGGCGCGCATTCTCCGCAACGTGCTTGGTGGCGCGGCGCCTCTCTCGATCGAGGTCCGTTTTTAGCTGGGCATTATTGGCAGCGAGATTTCCGGCCTTGGCGTTTGAACGGCCCAGAACGGTAGATGTGGTGCCAGCTACCGCCGAAATTGCGGTGCTCGTAATAGCAGCCAGAGCAGTGACTGTGTGACTGGCGATGAAAAATCCGAGAAAAAGCAAAATGTAAATTACGCGGGCGGTCTTAAAGGTGGCTCCAAAAGTCCCAATTATGAGTGCTAAAATCTTTCTAAACATCAAGTGGTCCCATCTTTTTGGACAAATCTGCAGCGTTCCTAAGGTGTATCGGGTTTAGGTTTCATGCTGTTTTCTGCTTCTCCATGTCAGTATATGTTGAAGACCGATCCGTGAGGTTCTGATCATGGCCCATATCACATTTTTAGAAAGTTCGCGGAGCCAGTTTGGGAAAGTGCGCCGCTAAGATCTCGGAACGCGAGGACCTTAAAAGTCGGCGTTGTCGCCCCCTTGTCGCTTCCACTTTGAATCGGGATGGATAGCCATATCCACGTTTCGCGCGCCTGCCTTACCCCAGATCCGGTATGATGCCCATCGGGCCAAGCGCCAGAGAACCCACTGGGCAATCCAACCAACCGGATAGATCCCGATGGACACGAGAATGACAATGAGGACCGCCTGAAATGTTGTCAGATCTTGCAGCATAGATGCTAACTTATCCGATCTCTCGCTATAGTCACGCCCTTGATCAGTTACGGGCGTGATCATTTTTCAGGCTCGATGGGACCGGCAATCTGACGAGCCGGTAGATAGCTGGTCCCGAAGGTGTAATCTTTTGAGACAATTGAAGAAACTATCTCATGGACGGACGGCCGCTTGTTTTCGAGCGAAAACCCACCCCAGGCCCTCCGTAGTTGCACCGCGCACATTCCGGGCGGAGATTCTCGATCCCGTTTGAGCCGCCATCGATTAGCGCCACGATATGGCCTTTTGTATAAGGCCGCTTCTGACCGTTAGGGCGCTCGACGACATCCCAGGACCGCCCACACCCAGGGCAGTGGGAGAACGTCGCAGCGTGAACGAGCCATTCGGCCTCGGTATGTGAACCAGGCGCCGCGGCCTTGCGCAAATTATAGGCCTTGCCCGCACGGCGGTGACAAGCAGCACAATTACCACGCGGACGGCGTTCCATGGAACCGCAGACCGACCCGTCGGGCAAGGTTCTTCTGCAGGGAGTGGACGAGGAAAGGGGCATCGGAAGCTCCGGTTAAATGAGCAAAAAATTGTGATTGGGTCAAGGTTACGCCGGAACCGTAGAGCGTAACCTTCGGGAGAAGCGTTTAGTGCAGATGGCGTCGAAGGCGCCGGTCGTCATGGCAGACAGTGTCGACCGCATCGGAGGCGAGGATGATGTAGATACCGAGACAGTCTCGTAGCTCAGGGCAGTCTCTCTCGAACTCTCTGCGGAGATCGTGGTCGAGCCGGACCAACGTGCGGCCTGCACAGGCTTGCTCCTCGGTGCCGTATTGCAGCACCAAGTCGAGAGCTTTGGCTTCGATACCATGGCCCTGCATAGGTGCGCAGGCGTGCCGAGATGGGCGAAGCTTCGGTCGATGATGATGAGGGTTCATGCAACGTCTCCCAGGTCACGGCGCAGTGCCAGTTCATGCGCCTTGCCAACAAATGTCGGCACATCAGCGCCAATAGCTTCTGCGACATTCCGGGCCATGGTCGGATCGAAGAGATAGGTTCCGTCAAGCCAGCCGTGGTTAACTTCGAGCGCGTCGGGAGACCCGAGACGCCGTGTGGCGTGTCGACTAATAAAATCCGTCAGCTGCTCCATTCGGTCAAAGGCGCGCAGCCGCTCGTTCATAACCAGGTCATCAGAAGGTCCGGTCGGCGTAGCGTTGAACCCCCGTCGCCCCGGCAACCACCGGCGGGCCTCATCGAGCGGCACTCGCACGGGTTTCGCCCCCGGAACTGCGGTCAGGCCAGCAGCACCGTTTTGCGAAAGTGCATTTCGGACCGCGCCCTCGGTAATGTCAGCGAGCAAGGCCAACTGGCGGACAGAAAGCTGATGGTCAAAGAGTGCAAGAACCATTCGCGTCAGACGCTACATGCTGGACTCGAATTTGTTGATTCACTGATCTCGGAAGATCAACTCGACATGTTCGACATCCAACCAAGCCGTCAAAGTTCAGATGATCAAGCAGCGCGGTCCCGGGAGACTGCCCAACTCCAGGACTGAATCCTTAAAAAACAGGTCATTAGATTCTGCCTCTGAGGAAACTGTTTAGAAGAGATCGGCATCTAAATGGAAAAGTTATTTCCGCCGGATTATGCGGCCCTGATACTGCTTCAGGATGACCACCATAACCGATGATCTGTTCGCGCCTGGAATCACCCACATCGAGGTTCGATGCTGGAAGTGCGGTCATACAGTAACCCGCAGGCCATGCCATCTACCGCATGGGATCACTCAACACGAGTTCGAGCGTCGGTCTGTCTGCAAGCGCGGCACAGGCTGGCCGCAGGTGTCTCGATTTCCCAAGAAAAACTCGACATCAATGTGATAAGCTGGAAGAAGGAGTCCGCATGAAACCCAAGGTGCCCAGATTTTCATTCAAAGAACGCGCAGCTGAGAAAGCTGCCTCGCGCGAACGCGATGAGGAGCTACTTCGTTCTGGCAAGTCCTCACACGCTGATATGGCGCGAGCAAATGGCGGTTCCATCCGCGGGATGCGCTACAAAGGCCCGGCAAAGCGCATTCAGGCGCTGGCGGCCAAACTGTCAGACGAAGAAAGTTCCTGATTGTCATTGGCCGAAGACACACTGTTACTTCTCGACTACCTGCGGCCGAGTGGCCAAGGCAGCTTCTATCGACAGACGTGGCTGCTGCGTTCGGGGTAGTCTCCGTAAGGTGATGTCGAGCGCCAGCCCGCTCCGGACAAGGCGCTCATACATTTGTTTACCAATCGTGCGCCGGTAGTCTCTTGGGCTTCCTCAGTCGCTGTATGTGGGCACTTCTTCATCGGTTGTTCTTATCCGTGGAGAGGTTGGGAGATTTCCGCCTTAAAGGAAGCCACGATGGCATCCGCATCTTTCTCTAACCTATCGCAGGGCCGCGCATTGCCGAGGCTGCGGTTAGGTAGGGTGAGCCAATGTAGAAACGCCATCTGACCACCCCAGGCGTCTGGGCGCATCTTCATCAACTCGATAAGTGTCGGATGAACCCGCTGCCTGGTCACGTCGAACTGGAACAAAGGATAGGCCGCCTGCCCTTCAATGTTGAAACGTAGGATCTGACAATCGACCTCATGATGAAACAAGGTGGCGGAAGGATCCTTTTCCGACAGGCTCAGCAAAATGCAGGCATCATCTTGATCTACCATCGGGACAGAGGCGAGTATTTCATCTCGCACCTTCGCAACGCGCCTCATTCTTTTCCAGAATGCCTTCTCCATGGGACTGGCTTCATCCATCTTCTTGGAGAACCATTCGATCCAATTTGGGTCTGATACATCCGGTTTTGGGTCTGTCATCGCAGCGATCTCCCTACGTCGAAACCACTCTACCACGGATTCGAGACGTGGGTTACGCGTCGAGAGGGCACCTGCTCAGAACCAGTGATCTCTCGCGAATGTTGGCAGGATCTTGAAGCTAATCATCGAAGGCTGGGAGCGTAGCCGCTGAATAGGTCTGTGCGAATTTCGGCTGTCGGCCCATTGCCGCCTTTCAACCTTTGGCAGACATGCTGCGCTGCGGCCCGTCGAACCGGCCATTCGTGCATTGGGCAGCATACTCACCGCTTAAACGTCGGTCTGCGGACATACTGGCCCCCCCCTGAGCGGCGTGCAGCTGGACAAAACCGAATGCGCCCCAGCAAGGGCACGCAAAGACGCGAGCCCCCTCATATCATGAGTAACGCAAGACACGCCCCCGGAGGCTATTATTCTGTAAGAAGTGCTTTGTAGTTTCGCAGGACATCCAAGTATTCGGGATCATGTTTCCAAGAGGGAAGGCCACCGAGCAAGATCTCTGTCGAAAGGCCTGGATGGGCGGCCAGCCACTTATGTCCGGCATCAATTGCTCTGTCCCGCTCGCCCATCAGCCAAAGCGTTCCGAAGAGCATACGATACGCCCAATGTGCTTTGGGAGCCGCACGCATACCCTTCTCGATATGCTCAAGCGCCTCATTGAGGCGTCCGAGAGCGCGCTTCGCCGCAGAGCGGCCGAAGTCAATGTTGAAGAGGAAAGGATCAAGCGGACTGAGATCCTCAGCACGGTCAAAATGACCCAAAGCCTCTTCCTGCCGGCCGCGATAAACCGCAACCCATCCAAGCCGCAGCCAGCCCCATGCGTTGTTCGGATCAAGATCGAGAGCCCTGCGCGCAAGATCTTCGGAGGTTGCGAAATCCCGCAAGCTGAGCGCGGCTGTTGCACTGAGCGCCGTGATCGTCGCCGAATGGTCCCGGGCCAGCGGCAGCGCGCGCTCGAAGGCGGCGCGACTTGCAGCCCTGGCCCGCTCAGGTGTCAGCGACCACAGATAGCAGCATTCCTGCGCATGGCACCACGACTTCATCGCGAGTGCATGTGCCGCATCGGGATCCCGCGCAATCGCTTGGTCAAGGAGCGCCAGTGCGCGACGATTTTCATCGGGATCGTGGACCCAAAAGTGCGGCAAGGCCGTTAGCAGGAGGTCATAAGCGCTGCGCACTTCGGGCGGTTGCCGGCGGGCCCGCAGGATCTCCGCGGCACGAAGGTTCGGCGAAAGCTGCCCTGCAACATGGGTCGCGATGCGATCCTGAAGTTCGAACAGATCGTCCAGCCGGTCATCGAACCGCTCGGCCCAGCGCGTGTGCCCATCCTCGCCATTGACCAATTGCACCGAGATTCGCACGCGGTCCCCTGCCCGCTGCACCGATCCTTCCAGCAGGTATTGCGCACCAAGCTTTCGCGCTATGTCGGGTAAAGCAGTGGGCGTCAAATGCAACATGAAGACCGATTGCCGCGCGATCACATCGAAATCCCGACATCGGCTAAGCGCGCCGGTGATCTCTTCGACGATGCCGATTGCGAACATGTCGGGCGCGGATGCGCCAATTTCTTCAAAGCGCAAAACGGCCAGGGATGGTCGCTCTCCTTTGGCAGCCTTTTCGGGGCGCACCAGCGCCGGTATCTCCCTTTGCCGCATGGCGCGCAGCCAGGCCTCGAAGGCTTCGGATGGCAGATCGAAGCCTTGGAGGAAGTCGCCCTGCCCCTTCGGGCAAGCGACCCCATCTGGATCGAGCCAGACCCTCTGCCGGTCAGCGGCGATCACGTCTCCCAGCGTTTTTCGCAGAACAGACAATTCCTGCCGCAAAGAGGCCCGTGCCTGCGCCTCACCCCGATCCGACCACAAGAGATCCGCAATGGCCCCGCGTTCCGCGCGCATCCCCGGTTGACACGACAGGTAGGCAAGGAGCCCTTCCGCGCGCCGGCTGAGACCATTCAGAACGACGCCGCCATTCTCGGCGCGAAAAGGACCTGTAAGATGTAGAACAAGCTGAGCCATTGCAGATCCGAATGTGTGGAATGCCGCATTTTGCGCTCTGCGCGCGACTTTTGACGGGATTATTGCATTTCGGACGGTTCTCCGCAGCCCAAAATTGCGCTGGGTTTGCAGCGGCGCGCGAAGATGTCTCGTCGAAACCTCAAGATGGAGACCCCGATGCCCCGCATATTCGCTATAGCCCGCACCGAGTTCCGCAATCCCATGAGCTCCCTTTTGCGCCGGATCGCTCGCCATCTCCGGATGCGAAAGGAGATCCACGAACTGAACAATCTTCCATCCGACCGCTTGGAGGATCTGGGCATCGCGCCGCGCACCGCGGCCAATCACCGGAGCAGCGGTGAGACTGGATTGCTTCCGCCAACGCGCCTTTGGTGAGCGGATGGTATTTAGATTTAGGGGGTGTCCGCATAGTGTGTTTGTCCGTTAAGCGGACCCTCCTGCCATTCGCTGTTGGCGCTCCATTTGCGCTGCGATCACGAAGGTTACCGAGCCAAAGGGCGGAGAGTATGGATTCTCTGCGCTTGCACGTTCTCGTTCTTCAAGCCACGTAAGCCGTCATTCGTTGAGCCGCGGCATAAACGAGACCATTGCTTGGAAGCGACTGCCGAAGCAGTCGCTTCCTTCTGATTGGCTGGCGGCGTTCATGTCTCATTCCGCCGTTCCCTCATCCTGAGGCACCCGTTTTCATAGGGAGAAGTATCCATTGATTTGCATTCTTGGGCGAACCCGTCAGCTTGTGCAAAACTCGCAAATCGTCTCCTCGAAAAATGCGCCTCGTGCTTCGACAGGCAAAGAAGACAGGCCGG
This sequence comes from Sulfitobacter sp. W027, assembly GCF_025143985.1. Lineage (NCBI taxonomy): Bacteria > Pseudomonadati > Pseudomonadota > Alphaproteobacteria > Rhodobacterales > Roseobacteraceae > Sulfitobacter > Sulfitobacter sp. W027. Next base: position 1,547,453 of record NZ_CP083564.1, on the reverse strand, counting down.
CACCAGTCCAGTCGGCCTCAAGCCGGTAGAGTGCCTTGGCATCAATGCCGCGCCCGAAGATGTATGCTTCGACATAGCCTTCGTTCTTTGCTTCGAGCACGAGGAAGTGCGCGCCGTTCATTTCAACGGCATCGATTTCCCGAACATCCAACGCTTCGAGCAGGCCCTTGTTTGCACCGGACACGGGCTCGTTCGTTCGGATGGCAAATTGATCCGCCGAAGCAGCGCAGGTTGTGGCGAAGACGAAGGCGGCTGCGGTTTTGGTCATTTTTTTAAGTTGCATGGCTCGTTTCCTTTCGGGGTCGGTTTTGGTATGATCCGTTTGGCAGGGTATCTTCTTCAGACAGGCAAAAGTCCCAGACGCGGACCGGTGATGGTGACCTTTATGGGAAGTCAAGGAGATGCGTTTCGCCAAACGAAGAGATACGAAATCTTCTGAAATAGACCTTGGGAGCGCGGTTTTCGATCTCTCCGTTGGGCGGTTATTCTGTCATGACGGGAAGGAGCTGGACCTGCGGCACCAATCCCGTGAAGTGCTCATGGCGCTTGCCCAGGTGCCCGGTGAGATCGTGAGCCAGGATGCGCTGCTCGAAGAGGTCTGGCAGGGCCGTTCGGTAACTCCCGACAGCGTCGCGCAATGTATTGCGGAGATACGTCGGGTCCTCAAAGACCATGACAAGCGCATCGTTGAGACAGTCCCCCGGTCGGGGTATCGGCTGGTTCCGCCTGCGCCTGACGCACCGCTGTGGTCGCAACGCAGAGGGCAACTGGCCTTGCTTGCTGTCATGGTGCTCTGCGCGACCGCACTCGGCTTTACCCTGCTACGGCCCGCAGCGCCGCCGGGGCCGCCGGTCATCGCAGTCTTGCCGTTCGACGACTTCAGCCCGCCGAAATATCAAGGCTACTTGAGCGATGCCGTGAGCGACAATATCACAACCCAGCTGGCGCGCTATCCGCAGTTCTTGATTATCTCGCAGAGGTCGAGCTCTGCCTTCAGGGATTCCGATCTCGCCACGTCTGACATTGCCGAACGCCTTGGAGCCGACTTCGTCTTGGAAGGCAGCCAGCAATACGATGGCACGGATGTGCGCACAACGGCCCGGCTGATCGACGGTGCGACGGAAGCAAGCCTCTGGGCTGATGAATTCGACGTCCCTATGGATGAACTCCTGCGCGCGAATAGCCGGATCAGCCGCAAGATCGCCCATGCAGTTGGGGAAAAGGTCGTCGACATGGCCGAGCCGCAGATTGCAGCCGGTGATGTCAGCGCCCTGCTGATCTCAAACGCGGCACAAAGTAGAATTATGCGGAATTTCTCCAAGGAAAGTCTGCTGGTCAACATCGCGGAGCAGGAGCAATCCATTAGGGATTATCCCGAGTCCGCCTGGGGGCCACTCGGTCAGGCCCTGTCGCTGCGCATCGGGCTGCGCTACGGCTGGGTCGAAGGGGATGAGGATGCGATCCGCCGGCGGATGAACGATCTCGCCCGGAGGGCGGTGGAACTGGACCCGAACAACTTTCTTGCGTTTCACGCTCTGGGCCGCGTGCTGATGTTCAACCGCGATGTCGAAGGCGCCATCAGCGCCTTTGACCGCGCGGTGGAGTTGAACCCGTCTTCATCCTTTGCCCGCAATGCCTTGGCGCAAGCGCTGTCCTTCGTCGGCAGAACCGAAGAAGCGCTTGAGGAGATCGCTGATATCGAGCTGATCGATCCGATCTATGGGCATGACACGAACTGGACCAAGGCACGGATACAGTGGCAAATAGGTGCCTGCGACGAGGCATTAGATACGTTCACGGCCGCGCCTTCGATGCCAGCGGCCGCAAACAAGACGCTCGCCGCGATCTATCAGTGTGTGGGTAGAGCGGACGAGGCCAAGGCTGCCATACAGGCTTTCCTCAAAGAACACCCGGAATGGAGCGTGGCACGCGAACGGTCAGTGATCACGGGCATGTGGACAGCACCGGGACTGGCAGATCGCTGGCTTTCAGCGCTGGCGGCTTCGGGCATGCCCTTCTAAGACTTGAAAAGGTTTCTGTGCAAACACGTTCTCTTTTTGGGGTCGCAGCACCAGTGGTATCCTTAGCGAGCTGGACGCATTTAACTATTCTTGCCAATACGCTACCGCCAATTAGCAGTGCGCTTGGCCGCACTGTATGCCGAAACGGTCATCGATACCGGATGCAGTGAACGGCGGCTATCCGCCCCCTTCCTGTCGAGAATGGAAAGCAGACGTTTACGGCCCACAGCCGACACTCGAGTCATTGATTTGCGCCGGGGTGCGGCTTAACCGAACCGGCCATTCGTGCGTTGCGCAGCATTTTTCGGGCCATATCGCACGCGCCTCATAAAAATGAGTGCGACAAAAGCAAGATGGGGGTGTCCGCAAACCGTGTTGGTGCGCTGCGTTGTCTCGCAGATGGGCCTATCTCACTCCGCTCTTCATGCGGAGGATACCCATGCGGCACAAAGACTCTTGCCGGTTTCTCGATGCCCTCATCCGCTCGGCGGAGATCGTCCGCGCCTTGTAGAGCAGATGTCGCGCAAAGGTCTGTTTTGAGCCCAAAGCGGACCTCGCCAAGACGTCTAAGGATCCCGAGCAACCTGTGTTATACTTGCTCGATCAACTCGGAGATCCGCACATGACGAACGCTCAATCGGTTTCTGATCATTGGGGCAAAGGCGACGTTTATGCGCGGATCTTGGACGCAATGGAGCTTGCTGGGATCGACCGTGTGTCTGCGACCATAGAAGACCTGGCACCAGTCGATCATTTCCACGCACGGGGCTTCCCTGCAACCGTCGAGCTTGCCGATGTCTTGCCGATCCAAAAGGGGGACCGGCTCGTCGACATTGGCTGTGGCATCGGCGGTCCCGCCAGATATCTGGCCAAACGCTTTGGCTGTTATGTGGATGGTATCGACATAACTGGGCCCTTCGTTGAGGCAGCCAACCGGTTGAGTGTGCTTGTCGGGATGGAGGATATGGTAAAGTTTCGACACGGCGACGGTCTGCAACTCCCCTATGACGATGAAGCATTCGATGGTGGATACGCGCAACACGTTACAATGAACGTTCCCGACCGGGATGGCTTCTTCGGAGAAGCCTTCCGTGTGTTGAAGCCCGGCGCGTTCTTTGCGCTGACAGAACATGGGCTCGGCGAGGCCGGGGAACCACATCACCCTGTCCCTTGGTCAGAAGACGGAACGGGCGCTCATCTAATGCGCCCATCAGACACCGTCGCGGCGCTTGAGCGTGCCGGGTTCTCCCAGATTAAAGTTACGAATACCGGGGAAAAATATCTGCAGGTCTACAAGGCTGCCATCGAGCGCGCCGAGAAAGGTCAGGCCCCGGTGTTCGGTGTGCATATTCTCCTGGGCGAACTCGCGCCACAGATCGTTAGAAATGCCGCCCGGAATATCGAGGAGGGCAGAACCCATCCGGTTCAGATTGTCTGCTTCAAGTCCAAATAGAGCATTCCTTCGGTGAAATGCGCTTGTCCGCTCTGTCCGCTCTCTGCGCGCTTATCGTGAAGCGAGACAGACACGCATCCGAAGGAGATATGGGAGCGAGCTTATGCCAGCGATGATTTCATTTCGTTCTGTGGTTGACCCATCTGACTGCGATTTTCTCGGTCACATGAACGTGTCCCGTTACTTTGCAGCCTGCTCCGACGGTGTATTTGCAATCCAATCGGAAATGGGACTGACAGCGAACGATATGCGAGACGGTCGACAGCTCTCATTTGCCGTCGTCAATGCTCAGAGCGACTTCCGTTCTGAATTATCTGCAGGCGATGCGATAAGGTTAGAATCCTCTGTCATTGAGATCGGTTCCAAGTCCATGACGTTCAGGCATCGTTTGATCAGGTCAGATGGCGAGATCCTCGCCTTCGAAACCGTCTTCAAATGCGTTCTCTTGAACCTTGAAACGCGGAGAGCTGTCGAAATCCCAGACGATGTTCGGGAGACAGCAGCACAATGGCTGAAACCATAGGGACAAAACCTCTGATCGTCCCCGTGCGGAACACGCAGGGCATTTCGAGCGAACGGTAGGAAGGTCCACAGAGCGACCCAACACGGTTTGCTGACACCCCCAGCAAGATGCAGTTGCGTATGGCCAATTTTCTAAACGCTTTCGACAGTGTCAAATATGCAGGATCGGAGTGACGATTTTCTACGGAGGGGGAGAAAAATTAGGGCCGCGTTGAGCGGAATCTTTTTATGTTACGCCAACATTAAGTTTGCCGAATTTTGGAGCCGGGATAACCTTGTAAATCGATGCGCTTAGCGCCTTCAATTGCGATGGCGCACTGATGAGACACGCGCGATCCGTTGCCAAAAGCGACCGCGTGCGCCTTCAGGTGATAAGGATGATGTCGAGGGGGGGCGAATATGACGCGCGCCCGCACTTCTGACCCCGTCAGAAAGCCCGGCGCGCGCCACTCGGTTCAGGCCGCCTTGCCGGTGTCGGCCTCATCGAGGAAGGGATAATCGATATATCCCTTTTCGGTGCCACCGTAATAGGTGTCGCCGTCACCCTCATTCAGCGGCGCATGCAAGTGCAGGCGCTTGGGCAGGTCGGGATTGGCGATGAAGGGACGTCCGAAGGTTACCGCATCGGCATGGCCTTCGGCCACGGCGTGCGCCGCGCTGTCGCCGTCATAGCCGCCATTGACGATGTAGAAGCCGCTCCACTTGGCGCGCAGACGCTCCATGACGGCGGTTTGGTCTGCATCGGTCTCGGCCCCTGGAGCCTGTTCGACCATGTGCATGTAGGCCAGCCCGCGCTTATCAAGCTCTTCGATGAAGTAGCCGAAATGCGCTTCGGGATCGCTGTCATGGACATCGTTGAACTGTCCCAGCGGCGACAGACGGATGCCGATGCGATTGGCCGGCCAGACCTCGCCGACGGCGTCAAGGATTTCGTTCACCAAACGCAGACGGTTTTCTGGCAATCCGCCATAGCCGTCGGTGCGATCGTTTACCCCGTCCATTAGGAACTGCTCGAGCAGGTAGCCGTTGGCGGCGTGCACCTCGACGCCGTCGAAACCGGCCTCTTTCGCCGCCTTGGCGCCGATCACGAAGTCTGCAATGGTCTCGCGGATGCCTGCCTCGGTCAGCGCCTCGGGCTTGGAGGTCGGCTCGAAGCCGTTGTGGGTATATGTCATCGCCTCGGCCGCCTTGTCGGTGGACGATACCGGCGCTCGACCCTCTGGCAGAAGCGAGCTGTGGCTGATCCGCCCCACATGCCAGAGCTGAAGGAAGATGCGGCCGCCATTGGCATGGACGGATTCTACGATCTTCTTCCAGCCGTCGATATGGCTTTGGGTGTAGATGCCGGGGGTCTTGATATAGCCCTTGCCCATGGCGGAAACCTGGGCCGCCTCGGTGAGGATCAGGCCGGCCGACGCGCGCTGGCTGTAATAGGTCTCGGCCATCGTGACCGGGGTGCCGTCATCTTCGGAACGGTTGCGCGTCAGGGGGGCCATCAGCACACGATTGGGAAGCTCCAGATCACCAAGCTTAACGAACTGGAACAGGGGGGAACGATCGGTCATGTCATGTCTCCATGGTTTTTATTGGAAGGCTGTTGAGCAGGTCCCGGGCGGGCACCGCGGCTTGGGGGGGGGCGCCGGGGTGCCGGCGGGACACGCGGCGCGGAACGCTGCCCTGTCGGGGGTGTTGAAGGGTCGGGGATCGCGGAGGCGCGGGCGGCCGGCATCGCGTCGCCGGCCGGCCCCATGGACGGACCTCAGGCCGCGTCCTTGCGCGCCTTTTCCCAAGCGAAGGCCTTCATCGGCTCGTCGACCGGCGTTTCGGCCAGGTGGTTGGTGTAGTTCGACATCACCTTCTGCGACACGCCGAGGATCACCTCGAGCACCTGGCGCTTGGTGAAGCCGGCGGCGAGGAAGGCATCGACAGCCGCGGCGTCGACATTGCCACGGTCGCGCACCGCCGCGAGGGTGAAGCTGCGCAGCGCCTCGAGACGGTCATTCGGCAGCGGTGTCTCGTCGCGCAGCGCGTTGGTGATCGCGTCGTCGACCTTCATCATCTTGGCGATGCCGGTGTGGGCGGGCACGCAGTAATGGCATTCATGTTCGACATTGACGCTCTGCCAGACCACCGTCAGTTCGTCCTTGTCGAAGCTGGTCTTCTCGGCGAACAGCTTGTGCAGCTGCTGGTAGCCCTCGAGCAGCGCGGGCGCTTCGGCCATCACGGCATGCAGGCCGGGGATGCGGCCAAAGGTCTTTTGCGAGGTCTCGAGCAGCGGGCGGCTCTCTTCGGGGGCGGTCTCGGCGGTGTGGATGGTAAAGTCGGTCATGGCGGCTCCTTTCATTTTTGAGTGAGCGTTCAAGATTGCAATGCATCAGATAGCTTTACTTGAGCAGCCATTCAAGTTATTTTTTGAGTATTCACTCAAATGAGATCGGAGCCAGTGCATGGGGCGACAGGCGACATATGACCGGGACAAAGTTCTGAACTCCGCGATGGAGCTGTTCTGGGCGCGCGGCTTTCACAATACTTCGCTCAAGGATCTGGAAAGCGCACTCGATATGCGACCGGGCTCGATCTACGCGGCATTCGGCTCGAAGGAAGCGCTGTTTCGCGCCGCGCTCGAACGCTATGCGCGTGACGGGCGGGCGGGGCTTGATGAGATCATGCGCCGCGCCGAGACACCCATCGCGGGGCTTGCGGCTTATGTGCGTCTCTTGGGCGGGATCGCACGAAAGGCGATGCCGTCGCGCGCCTGCATGCTGGTCAAGACGCTGCTTGAGACTCCAGATGACGCGCCCGAACTGCGAAAATCGGCCGAAGATATGATGCGCGCGGCCGAGGCCACCTTTGCGGGCGCTTTTCGCGCGGCGCGCGACAGTGGTGAAATTGCCCCAAATAGTGATCCGGATGTGCTGGCCGCCCGGCTGCAGTCGGCGATCTTCGGCCTTCGCGCCTATGCGCAGCGCAGCGATGCAGGCGATCGAGTCGAGAAGATCGCCGAAGAGATCGCCAGGGACCTTGAAGGACTGAGGGTGGAATTACCACCTAACTCTTGAACGGTTTCCGGGGTGCTTCTTGCTACCCTTTGCCTCTGCTCGTCGACGACGGTCTGGTTGCAGTAGATCACGGCGGGCGGTTATGGCCCCGTCCGGCCATCGCTGCGGAGACTGTCGCAGGCATGATCTTTTCGCCAAGCATGGAAGGCTGTGTTCGTAAATGAGTTTCCCGTGGGTCTCGCCACTGCGTTGCTTTTGGCTCTCATCATCGAGCCACCCTGCGAAAGCTACTACCTCGTTGAGAAGCCCAAGCATGCTGAGTTGATGCAACTCGTTTAGATTAAACAAAAAAGGAACGACACTCATGCCTGATCGCCATCCTCTCTCGGCCATTGTCTTCGACGTCAACGAAACCCTGCTCGACATCACCACCCTGGAACCGCTTTTCAGACGACTATTCGGGACGGCGGGGGTCATGCGCGAGTGGTTTGCCGAACTGATCCTCTATTCGCAAGTGATGACACTCTCCGGGCGCTATGCGCCGTTCGGGGAGCTGGCTGCCGGCGTCTTGCGCATGGTTGGCGACAACAAACATGTAACAATTTCCGATGAGGACACCGCCGAACTTGGATCACTAATCGGCTCCATGCCGACCCACGCGGACGCAAAACCCGCGCTGAGCAGATTGCGGGATGCCGGGTTCACTCTTGTTACTCTGACAAACTCAGCGCCAACATCATCACCGACACCAATGGAGAAGGCCGGTATCGCAGAGTTCTTCGACCAAAACTTTAGCGTCGCCGAGCTCGGCAAATTCAATCCACATCCCGATACCTACAAGATGGTTGCGGAACATATGAACATGGAGCCCACGAGCCTGTGCATGGTCGCCTGCCATTTGTGGGATACGATCGGAGCGCAGTCCGTCGGTTTCAAGGGAGCGTTCATCGCCCGCCCGAACAACAGTATCCTAAAGGCAACGGGAGTGCCGATACCCAACTTCTCATCTGATGATCTTGTCGACTTGGCAGATCAGATCATAGCGGAAAATAGGGTGATTGGCTAATCACCTGAAGCCTTAACCGCTTGCGGCCTATTCCATTGGAAGATTCGGCTCAACAAACGAGTTACCCCTCATCCAAAATGTAGCTTCGGTCCGCGCGATGTTCTCCAGACCGACGAGATGAACCAATATGCTTTAACTGAAGATCGCAAGAGTGGGCTTGTCCAACTCGGTCAGTGAGGTGTCGAAACTCGCTCCGGGAAGGCATGCGCCAAGTCACTCTGTCTGCAGGAGGACTTCTTTGGCCCACGGGCCATGCCTCAGACTTTTTCATCCCGCCCTCCGCATCGACCATCCTGCCTTCGATCTGGAAAGGTGGGCTAATGTCCAGTTCGCCAGAAAATTCTTGGCGCGTTCGCACGTGCGGCGAACCTCCGGATTCCGCCCATTCCATCATGAGGGAGCCTCGGCGAGAACGGCCCATTCCCGCCATTCGGGGAGCCATTCCCGCCACTCGGGGAGGTAGTCGCTACGGGCCGCGGGAGCCGAACTTGGGCTCATGGATCTACAAGTGACTGATGTATCGTTCTTGAGTCGACACAAGTCGGTTTGATCCCTAATATATATGGACACGGCCTATGTCGCAGGCCATCGCTATTGTGCAAGGCTTTGCGCAAAATGCGTAAACCTTTGAGAAAACGCCGCGCAAAGTATCGGGCGTGGACCACGGTTTTTTTCCAATGCCACTAAAGGGGACCGCGCAAGGTTACGCGGCATCCTACAGTCGCTCATGGAAGGGCGCAGGATCTTCCACGCGAGCAAACCAAGCACGGTGTTACTCAGTTTCAGATCGAAAGCCTTCAAAGCTATGACCCTTTTCTATGACACCTGAGTATGCTCAGCGTTCCGATCCAGCCCTTTTCGCTGACCCGAAAGCCTTATTTGTTGATCTTTTCTACCTGAACGCATCAAGAAAAACGGTCTCGAAAACCGTTGAGCCTTCACGGGTTCCCAGGGTTCGAATCCCTGTCTCTCCGCCACTATCCCCTATAGAAATCGTACAGATTGTCAGACACGGGGCTTAGTGCGTTCATGTATTTCAGGTAGAGCCGTCCGAATATAATTGGTGAAGCGATCCCCCCCGCACAATATCATGGATCGCGGCCTTAAGCCGGTAACGCCAGCCCTCGAAACGGGCGAACAACGGTATTTCGCTTTTACCTACAACAGCCCCCCGACCTTTTGAACTGAGCAAAAGGGTCGCTCTCTGTATAGATCGTCTGTTCCGACGGTGACCTAACCTTTGGCCCGTTCCAAAAACCTGCGACGCCGGTCAGGTCGCGGACGGCTGCCCGACCGTTCTGGCTTCCGCGGTCTCCTCTACCTGTTTGGGCATAACCAATGCCAAGCCAGAGACAAGACAGGCCAACGCCGCCCAGACCCAGACACTCATGCTTTCACCCAGCAGCAACACGCTCCAAAAGATGCCTGCAGCCGTCATAGAATACCCCGCTTGGCTGGCAAAGACCGCTCCTGTCGTGCGGATGGTATAGACCAACAGGATGGAGCAGAACGAGCTGATCGCCGCAATGAGGAATAACGCCCACCCATAGTCTCCAAGTGCGATCTCTGGGGGTATGAAAGAGCCCGATAGCACGGTCAGGGGGGTCATCAGACACGCTGCAGCGATGATCGTGCCAGTGGCCACTGCGATGGGGTCGCATTCCCCGCCAGGTATCGCCGCGACGATGATATCTTCGATCGCGTAGCAGAATGGCACCAAAAGCGCGATCAGCATCCAGACCCATCCGCCTACACCTCCGGCTTCGTTACCGGGCACCATGATCAATACGACGCAGGCCAACCCCAGACACAGACCGAAAAATCGTTTGAGGCTGGGCGCTTCGAACCCGAGAGAGGCGGCGATGATGAACACCATGAAGGACTCGGCTGCGAGTATGATTGAGATAATCATTGCCGACACCTCAGAGGCTGCCCAAAGCAAAAACAGCTGCGCCAGCGCATTGCCGAACAGGCCAAGCAACATGTAGCGCCTAATTTCAGGCCAGCTTGTGCCCGGATGGCGCCCAGTGACGATGGAGACCGCCAGCATCAATCCAGCGCTGATCCAGAGTGTCCAGAAAACTGCACCCAAGGGATGCAGCCCATCAACCATGATGATCCGCGACACCGAGGGGACGAGACCCCAGCAGGCCCCTAGCAGAAGCAACAGAAAGCCCCCCTTGAGCAGGCTGATCTGGTTGCGCAGGTTCTGTTCGCGGCGATAAACCTCGCTGGCCATGCCGAGAAACACGCGCGCGAGATTGCCAAGCTGATCGTCACGCTGCGAGATATCGTCAAGGCCAAGACGGGACGGGTCAAAATCCTTTTGCTCGATCACCCCCGAAGCGGCTGCCAGCCGATCGACCTGCTGGAGATATTCAAGTTCCTTGTCGCGCAACCGCTTGCGCTCAATCCCAGCACCCAGCCGCGCCTTCAGAAGCACCGGGTTGAACGGTTTGGTCAAAAAATCATCGGCTCCCAGTTCGATGGCGCGGACGCTGTCCTGCATCTCTTCAAGCGAAGAGATCACGATCACTGGAATATCGCGCATTGTAGGATCGCCCTTTATAATGCGCAGCACTTCAAACCCATCTATGCCGGGCATCACGATATCAAGCAGCACGATGTCGAACGGCTGCTTCTTGAGCTTATCGAGACATTCAGTCCCAGACGCGACCGTCTCGACGTCGAACCCAAGGTTTCGAACGGCAAACTCCATCTTCATCCGATTTGTCTTCTGATCGTCGGCGACAAGAACCCGGCCTTCATTACGTGCAGATGAAATGGTCATGTTTCCCTCATTGCAATATCTGTTGCTGGCGCAGTCGCGTTTCCGCCGCTGCGTAGAGTTGTGGGATGCGAGCGGCCAGTGGCAGGGCTTCATCAAGCTGTCCGGCGCGACAAAGGTGTTCAACTTCCCGGCAATGTTGGGACAGGATGCTGGCCCCGAAATCCGTGGCGCTGGATTTAAGTGTGTGCGCGGCCTGCCGTAACGCTTCGGTATCGTGGTCCTTTGCAGCGGCTTCTATCTGAAGGGTCAGCACCGGCCCCTCGTCGAGAAAGCTCTGCACCAGTTCGTCGAGTGCTTCGCGATCCCCGCCGATCGTTTCAAGCAAGACATCAAGCGCGCCCGGATCAAATTCTGTTATGTTCTCTGGCAGGTCATCCTGCGCCTCATTTTTGTGTGCGCCGCGACAGTCCTTCAGGGCCTCGACCAAGGCCTCAACCCGGATTGGTTTACTGACATAGCCGCTCATGCCTGCTTCGAAAAACCGCTCCCGGTCCCCGTCCATGGCATTGGCTGTCACGGCGATAATCGCCGGGCGCTTTTCAACCGGGTAATCGGCGATAATCTGGCGAGTTGCCTCGACCCCGTCCATTTCCGGCATTTCAATATCCATCAAAACGACGTCATAAGTCTGCCGTTTCAGGCCTTCGAGCACCTCTTTGCCATTTCCTGCAACATCGGAAGTATAACCAAGGCGTTTCAGGATCATCCTGCCCAGTTTTTGGTTGGTAGCGTTGTCGTCGGCCAGCAGTATGCGCAGCGGCAAGCGCTCTGCCATGGTGACGTCGAAGGGGGCGGACTTCTGCTGCATAGGTTCAATCACTCTCATTGGTTTTCCGGCGAACACGCTGACCAGCGCGTTAAGCAGCGGGGAAGGCTTGATGGGTTTTGACAGAACCTCCGCAAAGCCGATGGGTTCAAGCGCTGCGCGGTTTTGATCGCTTGCCTGTCCAAGCGAACTGAGCAAGATCAGCGGCATGTCTCGCGTGGCTGCATCCGCGCGCAATCGGCGGGCCAGTTCAAGGCCGTCCATCCCGGGCATATGCATGTCGAGCACCGCAACATGAAATTTCCGCCCCGCCGCCACCAATTCAAGCGCCGCCTCGGGGCTGTCCAATGCAACCGGATGCATTGACCAGCTCTTGACCTGCCGCGACAGCAAATCGAGATTGGTGGTATTGTCGTCGACGATTAACACGCGCTTGCCATCCAGATCCGGGCGCGCCTCGTTGAGGTCGATCTGGCCTGCGTCTTCCGCAACAGGTGCAAACAGGGTGAAATGAAAAGTGGTCCCTTGATCCGGTTCGCTTTCGAGCCAAATTCGCCCCCCCATGAGGCCCACAAGTTTCCTGCTGATTGCCAGCCCTAGACCTGTGCCGCCAAACCGCCGCGTTGTAGAGGCATCGACCTGACTGAAAGATTCGAAAAGGACGTCCTGCCGTTCGGGCGGAATACCAATACCAGTATCGCGCACCGAAAACAGAAGGGCGCAGACGCCCTCCGGCGCCGTGGCATCGGGGTCAGGGCCGACCGTCAGAACGACCTCGCCTTTTTCGGTGAACTTAATCGCGTTATTCAGCAGGTTCAGCAAGACCTGACGCAGGCGGGTCGCATCCGTGACAACAGTCGTGGGCGTGGTAGGTTCAATGTAATATGCCAGATCGAGGCCCTTACGCCCGGCTGTCATGGCGACCAGATCAAGCGCGCTTTCGACGCAATAACGCAGATCGAAAGCATTGCGTTCAAGTTCCAGCTTGCCGGCCTCCACCTTGGAATAATCCAGAATGTCGTTAATGACCGTCAGCAAACTTTCAGCGCTGTCGTTGATTGTGCGGGCGAAATCCATTTGCTCGGGATTAAGAGCGGTGTTCATCAGCAGGTTGCTCATGCCGATCACCCCGTTCATCGGCGTTCTGATCTCATGGCTCATGTTGGCAAGGAACTGGCTCTTTGCCACAGTAGACTTGAGGGCGAGGTCGCGCGCTTCTTCGAGAGAGTTGACCAGTTCCTCCAGCTGCGCCTCACGCGCCTTGTCCTTCGTAATGTCAGTGAAAACACCAACAATGCCGCCCGCTGCCGTAGGCCGCTCACTGATCCGCATCCAAGTCCCATCGGTGCGGCTTTGCTCAAACGGGCCATTGGGGCGGGTGTGCTGTGCGATCCTTTTTTCAACCCACGCCCCGATATCCTGCACTTCGATGATTTCGGATCGGGCGACATGGTCGGCAATTTTACGAAAACTTAACCCCGGCTTGATCGTGAGATCGATACGCGCATACATGTCCTTATAGCGCTCGTTGCAGATCACGAGCCGGTCATCGGCATCGAAAAGGGCAAACCCCTCGTTGATGGCCTCAATTGCTTCGGTCAGTTGCTGCTTGCTGCGCAAGACCTCGGCATCGGCCTCTTCACGAAGCTGCGACAGGCGCTCGCGTTCGGCCAGACTATCGCGGAACAACGCGAGCGTTTGCGTCATCTTGCCAATTTCGTCGCGCCCCGCATGGGGCAGGTCTACTGCAAGATTGCCCGAGGTGATCTGCCCCATCGCTTTTAAAAGGTGCCGAAGCGGCCGGCGGATGGAACCAACGACCCATAAGGTCAGCGCGCCACCGATAAGGGTGGCCGCAATTACCACCGCGGTTGAAAGACTGACCGCGCGCGTAGCCTCAGCAAAGGCGGCATCACTTTTTGCCACCGCCCGTTCTTCTAAGTCATCGACCAACGCCCCTAGCGCGGCATCAATTTCTGTGATGTGGCTTTGTCCCTGCGCGACAAGGGAATTGCCCAGCACGCGCTGATCATTGGTATAGGCTTCAACCGCCAATAGCGCTTGTTCTACAAAGGGGTCGATCTGAGCACGAATGACCGCCACTTGCTCAGGCGCGAAAGGTTCGAGCGCGGCAAGGTCCCTTTCCAATGCCTCACGTGCGGCTGTCGCATTGTTTTCAGAACGCATCAGCAGACTGACCGACAGATCAGATAGCCAGTACTTCAATTCGCCAAAATGGGTGCTGGCCGCGGTCGCGTGGGTTAACACATCAAGCGCCTGCGTCCCTTCTGAAATGGCCTCCGAGTTGCGCACGAGCTGTGTAGACAGAAACACGTTGGTCGCGACCAGAAAGGTCAGAAGGACGGCAGACAGGAAAACGATACGGGCAAGGATAGGCAGGTTTTTCATCCAGCAACTTTCTTAATTCCAGCTGCTGATGATGCTGCGCGCTGTGTCACCGCATTAAACTGATGCTAATTACACCACCCAAATCCCCAACCTTTCCTCCCTCCTTGGGATAGCCGGTCACATCGATATCGCCCTCGGGCCCACCATGGCAGGATATACAGCCCGCGCTGTAATATTCAGGAACCAGGACCCGGAAGGCAGGCTGGTTATCAAAGGGCGCTTCAGCGGCGAAAATATCATTCTTCGGCCAGTCTTCGGACATCAGCAGATCGGAAATAATCCCGGCCTCCCATGCATCCGGACGCGCCTTACGATTACGCACCAGTTCTGGCGGTGCTGTCACTTTGATCACCGCCTGATCGCCCACAAGTTGGTAAAAGCGCTCATTGACCAGACGCCCGAACACCGCAGGGACAAAGCCTTTGAAAGCGATACCCTCGCTGTTGATCGTTGTCTGGTTGTCCTCCATCACCTCGCGGATCGCGGTCATCTGCGCCATGATCAGTTCCGCTTCGCGCGGGTTCTGACCGTCATACAGCGGTGGGACAGAATTCGCTTCGATGTAGCGGTCGCGGGCGATGCCCAGAACGAAGTCTCCGGTGAGACCCTTGTCCTTGCCGGTCGGATCGTTGATCACATCCTGATACGAACCAATGACTGCGCGCGCTTCGCGCAAAAGCGATGCCAGACGAAGAGCGGTTTCCAGTTCCTGATCCTCGCCCGTCTGGGCGCGCGTAGAAAACGTTGTGGCAACCAGAAGCGACAGCAATAAAAAGGTCGCCAGTCCACGCTGTGCAATAAAAACAGTCACTAGCCCCCCTAAACAGCGAAAAGCCAAGTTAAAGGCAGTGGTAAATTTTTCGGAACAATATCGCTATTTATTGGGGATAACGCACGCGTTTGTCAATGATTATGCTCTGACGGCAAAGAGAGCGCTCGGAAATTACCGCAAGAACGAGCCCTCGCGGCACGCGATGGATCACTGTCAAACCCTTATGTGTCGCCAGATTCGACACTTAGTCTTTCACCACTTTCAGTTTAAAACTGCTAACCTGTCGGGCTTGCAATCAAGTCGCGCCTCGGCGTCCTCGCCTTCCCTTGATCCAGATCAATGCGGCTGCGCCACGCCCACGCCATACTAAGCGCGGTCACATGAGGAGCCTCGCCATGCAGAATTCCACACTCACTGTCGTTCTTGGGGTAAATGCCCGGCCCAGCCACCTAGAGCCGCTCAGCCGCATAGCGCAGGCTGAAGACACCCATCTAATCGTTCTGCTGCTAAGCGAAACACCTCCCGTACCGGTCTATTCCATCGGTATCGGCGAGCTCAGCGCTTACTCCCTGCCCGCAGGCTGGCAGGCGGATGTCGATGAGGCGCGCGCTGCAGCAGAAATACAGCGTGAGAAAATATCTCATTATCTCACAAACCAAGGTGCGAGTGCTGATGTGCGCGCGGTCTGTGGTGAGATCTCGGCCCTGCGGAACACAGTCGCACGGGCGGGGCTGACCTGTGATGCCGTACTTATCGGAGAGGACCTGCGCGCCGATGAACGTTTGTATGATGATATTGTGCATGCCGCTCTCTTCGATGCCGCAGCACCCGTTCTGCTGAATGCAACGGTTCCCAAGGCTGCTCTGACCCCCCAATCGGTCTTTGTGGCTTGGAAAGCCGGCATTCCCGCCAGCCGAGCGATCCGCGCAGCTTTGCCGACCTTGCGCGCGGCGCGGGAGGTCACGGTAGCGCTTTTCGATCCGGTCTCAGCTTCAGCCTATGACGGGGAAAACCCCGGCACGGACGTGGCCGCTTGGCTGACGCACCAAAGGTGCCGCGTCGCGGTTCAGCAATATGCAAGCGGCGGACAGGAAATCGGGACCGCCATCCTGAAGCGCGCGAAAGAGACCGGAGCGGACCTGATCGTAATGGGGGCCTATGACCACTCGCGGCTGCGCGAAAGGGTCTTTGGCGGCACCACCCGGACGCTGATCGAACAAAGCGCCTGCCCCGTCCTCTTGTCTCATTAACCTCCGCTCACCGCAAAGGAACACCCCACCATGCACCTAAAATTAACTGCCCTTGTCGGAGTTTCCTGTGCTCTTTTATCAGCCTGTTCGGACGGCCCTGTTGAGAGGGCCGACACGGTTCGAGAAGGGCAACGGGTTTACGCCAAGGAATGCGCTGCCTGCCACGGGGTGCGGGGCGAAGGGGCTGGTCCCGCCTCGCTGCACTTGGATGTGGTGCCACCTGATCTGGCGGGGCTAAAACAGCGCAACGACGGGTATTTCCCACGGGAATTCGTCAGCCGCTTTGTCATGGGGCGATTGGAAAAAGACGACCCCTCCTCCCCCATGCCGGATTTTTCAGCCGTTGGATTGCGCCATGTCTATCCGAATGGCGGCGCGGATGGGGAGGTGCTGGAAACCGACTTTGCCAATCTGCTCGACTATTTAGAGGCGATCCAGTGGTAGAACCTTCGGAGTAATGAAGCCAACTCCGAGGCAAGCGCACATTGCGACCCTGCCCGCTTTCACGGTAACGGATAGCTTGCATGCCCTTGGTCAAGCACGTTTGCTATTGCCCAAGGCCTCTTACAGACGGAACCCTTGCATGAAGATCAACGACGAAAGCCCCGTCCTACTGGCCCTTCTGGATGCCGCCGTTGACGCCATGGTTGTGGCGGATCACGCGGGGAATATTCTGCGGGTGAACAAGGCTGCGGCGGCGCTTTTCGGCCATTCCGTTGAGGCTTTGGTGGGGCGAAACGTGCGCATGCTGATGCCGGGGGACATGGCCGCTCAACACGACGGCTTTCTGCGTCAACATCTTAAAACCGGTGAGAAACGCATCATCGGTGTGGGCCGCGATGTCGAAGGGAAGCGCGCGGACGGCAGTGTTTTTCCGCTGCATCTTTCCGTCGGGCGCACGGATATCTCCGGCGAGGTCGCCTTTGTTGGCATCATGCATGATCTGTCGCGCAGAAAGGCCGCCGAAGAGGCGACCGCCCGCTCACAACGGATGGATGCCATCGGCAAGATGACCGGCGGGATTGCCCATGATTTCAACAACCTGCTAACGGTCGTGATCGGCAATCTGGAACTGCTGGAGATGTCGGAAACCTCCGCCCAAAGCGGTGCACTGATTTCCGACGCGCTGGAAGCGGCCGAGATTGGCGCGGACCTGACCTCGCGACTGATGGTCTTTGCCCGCAAGAGCACGCTGAACGCCGCGGTGATCGACCTCAATGCCGAAGTCTCGAAAGCCGTGGCGATGTTGAACCGCACCATCGGCGCGCATATCGCGGTGGAAACGGCCTTTGCCGACGATCTCTGGCAGGCCAAGGTGGACGCCACCCAACTCCAGACCGCCGTCTTGAACATCGCCCTCAATGCCCAAGACGCCATGCCCTCGGGCGGCAAGATCACCTTGGAAACCCGCAACATGCAGCTTGACGACACCTATGTCGCGCAGGAGATCGGCATCGACATGGGCAACTATATCCGACTGTCGATTGCGGACACGGGCGAAGGTATGTCTGCTGAGACCCGGACCCGCGCGATGGAGCCGTTTTTCTCAACCAAACCCGTTGGTCAGGGCACGGGGCTGGGCCTGTCGATGGTTTACGGCTTCATCAAGCAATCCGGCGGGCATATCGCAATTTACAGCGAGCTTGGCAAAGGAACGACGATCAGCCTCTATTTCCCCGCCCTCGTAGACACTGACCGACAAAATCCCACCCCCGGCAATGATCCAGAGCGTCATGCAGGCATTGGCGCGGGTCTGCGCGTGCTTTTGGTCGAGGATGATCCGATGGTGCTGCGCCTATCGGAAACACGGTTACAAAATCTGGGGTTTGACTGCGTCACCACGACAACCGGCGATGCCGCTTGGGAAATACTGAAAACGCGCGATGACATCGATGTGGTCTTTACCGATCTGGTGATGCCCGGCAATTTGTCGGGCCACGCCTTGGCCACGCGGGTCGCGCAAGAGATGCCTCACCTGCGGATATTGATAACCTCAGGGTTTTCCGAAAACATCCTGCGCGGAGAAGAAGAGAACTACGCCTTCGCCATCCTGCGCAAACCCTATCGCCAAGCGGACCTGGCAGAGGCTTTCCGCGCGTTGCTGCGTGATTAATCGGTGATAGAGGTAGGGCTTTCAGTCAGCACATAGCCCAGCCCGCGCACCGTCTTGATCAGCAGCGGACGGGCCGGATCACGCTCAACCTTCTTGCGCAGGCGGGCCACTTGATTGTCGATTGTGCGGTCCAACGGCGCCCAGTTATGCCCGTCGATCAGGTCCATCAGCCGGTCTCGGGAGAGCGGCCTTTTGGCGTGATTCAGGAACGCCGCCAAGAGTTTGAAATCGGCAGTGGTAAGGTCGCCTTCGTGCCCGTCACGATGCACCAAAAGCATACGATCAAGGTTGATCTTCAGCCCATCGAGCGCGAGCCATGTTTCTTCGCTTTGGGCCGCTGGCACCCCCACCTCGCGTTTGCCGCTGCGCCGGAGGACAGATTTTACCCGGGCCAAAACCTCTCGGACATGGAAAGGTTTGGTCAAATAGTCATCCGCGCCCAGTTCCAGCCCGACCACCCGGTCGATCACGTCGTCCTTACCCGTTACCATGAAGATCGGCACGTCATGGTCGCGCTGAAGGTCGCGCGCGATGTCGAGCCCGTCCTCCGCCCCGAGGTTGAGGTCCAAGGTCACCAGATCGAAGGCTTCCTCCGCAAAGGCTGCGCGCACGCTTTGCGCGTTATGTGCTTCGGTCACACAATAGCCGTCGCTTTCAAGGCAGCGCCTCAGAAGCGTTCGGACCTTGGCATCATCGTCCACAACAAGGATCTTTTTCGCGGCCACGACCATCATCCATAAAAGTTGCATTTGTATAGTCCGCAACCCAAGCGAGCACCAGCTATCCCACTGCCGCCTGCGACAAAGCGTTACAAAGGGATACAATGACAAAGGTCTTTCTGCGACGCGCGCCTGAGAATGTGACCGCGCCCCAGAAAGGACGATCGCATGTACGTGACGCTATCAAATGAGTTCACCCCCGCAATCAGAGTGCCAGAGACGCAGCTCGGCCCCCGCACTCCCGCCGCCCAATCGCTGCGCAAACGGCAGGAGGTCGGCAGCCATCTGTTCCGCGAGGGCGATATTGCCAGCCACATCTATGAGATCACATCGGGTGTCTTTCGCCTGACCCGCGTGCTCGACAACGGTCGACGGCAGGTCATCGCCTTTGGGCTGCCGGGTGACATCATCGGCTTTCCCAATGGCGCGCTGCATCACAGCAATTGCGAGGCGATTGAAGGTGCGGAGGTCATCGCGCACCGCCGCCATACGCTGGATAGTTTTGAAGGGGATCACGAGACGCACAAGCGGCTGCTGAACGCGGCCCTCCGTGAGATTTCCGCCATGCAGGATCATTTCATGATGCTGGCCCGAAAATCCGCATTGGAAAAGGTCGCGTCCTTTCTGATCACGCTGGCGGAGCGCACCGGCAGGCCGATTGGCAATTACACCACCTGCGCCTTGCCCATGACCCGCGGCGACATCGCTGATTTTCTGGGGCTGACAATCGAAACCGTCAGCCGCACCCTGACCCGTCTGCGCAAACAGGATATCATCGCGTTTGAGACCTCGCAGTCGGTGCTGATCAAGGATATGGATGCGCTGATCTCGGCCTCTCAGGCCGCTGACTGAAAGCGGCCTTCCCTTTTATGAACCCCAACGCGGGCCTTAGCCCGCGTTTTACGTTTCAGACCCGGCCTTCCGGCCCCGCATCCTGCCGTTCTTCACCTCGGGGCGGCTCCTCATTCTCCAACAGGATCCGCGCGGCGTCGCCTTCCAGATCTTCGTATTGCCCGTGGCGCAGCGTCCAAAGACAGGCCGCAAGCCCAGCCGCGCCAAGACAAACGGAAACGGGGATGAGAACAATCAGGATATTCATCGGCGCACCGCATTCAAAACCACGAGGATCGACGAAGAAGACATCACCGCCGCCGCCATCAACGGCGTGGCATAGCCCATGACCGCCACGGGGATCGCGACCGCGTTATAGACCGCGGCCAAGGCCAGGTTCTGCCGGATCCGGCTGCGCGCACGGCGGGCCAAGCGCAGGGTATCGTCCACCGCCGATAGGTCACTGCCCAGCATCACCCCATCCGAGGCGACCCGCGCCGCATCCAGCGCCGTCGCTGGCGCGAGGGAGGCATGGGCCCCTGCCAGCGCTGCCGTGTCGTTCAGCCCATCGCCCACCATCAGCACCCGCTTGCCCTGCGCGGTTAGGTCACGCACCAGCTCGGCCTTATCCTCAGGGCAGACCGCGGCATGGACCGTCGTAATCCCCAGCCCTTGCGCCAGCGCGGCAGCACGCCGCGCAGTATCGCCAGTCACCATGCCGACCCCTAGCCCCCGCTCCTGCAGGGCGCTGACCACTTCGGCGGCACCTGCGCGGGGTGTTTCGCGTAAAGGCAGGGGGATGCAACGATCTGGCAGGCCCAGCTCCGGCCCGTCCTGCCCCCGCCACAAGGAAACCGGCGCGCCGTTCCACAGACCGCAGACACCTTCACCCGTCACCTCCTGCAACTCGCGCAAATCGGCCGGCAGCTGCGCATGCAGTGCCGCTGCCAAGGCGCGAGACGCCGGATGGTCCGAAGCCTGCGCGAGGGCAAGTGCCACCGAAGCGGCCTCCGCATCCAGCGCGGGCAGCCGCGCCACCCCTGTGGTCAGCGTACCGGTCTTGTCGAACAGGACCGTGTCCACTTCGGCTAAACGCTCCAGCGCCGTGGGGGATTTCAGCAGCACGCCCGCGCGAAACAAGCGCCCCGTCATCGCCGCCGTTACCGCTGGAATGGCCAGCGCCAAGGCGCAGGGGCAGGTGATGATCAGCGTCGCCGTGGCCACCGCGATCGCCTGATAAAGGTCCCCCGTCAGCCCCCACCAAACGGCAAAGGCCAGCGCCGCCAAGCCATGCACCACCGGCGCGTAAAGCCGTGCTGCCCGGTCCGCGATCCCGCTGTAGCGGTGCTTGCCGGTCTCGGCCACTTCGACCAAAGCCGCGAGGCGGCGCAGGGTGCTGTCCTCGGCGCGGCGGGTGACGCGCAGGGTCAGCGGCGTGCCAAGGATCACCTCGCCCGCGCAGATCGGCCCGCCCGCCGCCACGGCGACGGGGTCGGCCTCTCCGGTCAGGGCCGAGCGGTCCACCATCGCCGCCCCCATTGCGATGCCATCGACCGGCGCGCGCGCCCCGGCGGCAAGGGCGATGCGGTCGTCGGGCATCAGGGCGCTGACGTCCACCGTCTCGCGCCCCATCGCGGTCAGCCGGGTCGCGCGGGGCAGTTCCAGCGCGGTCAACTCCGCCGCGGCGGAGCGTGCCGTCGCCCGCGCGCGATGCTCAAGATAGCGGCCCACCAGCAGGAAAAAGGTCAGCGACAGCGCCGCGTCAAACCAAGTATGCGCCCCGGTGGCGGCGAAAGTTTCATAGAGCGAGGTCGCCGCCGCCAGCAGGATCGCCAGCGCAATCGGCACGTCCATGTTCATCCGCCCGGCCCGCAGGGCGACCCACGCAGAGGCAAAGAACGGCACCGCGGAGAAGGCCAAAGCGGGCAGTGCGATGGCCGCAGAGATCCAGTGAAACATCTCTCGCGTGATGTCACCTGCCCCGGACCAGACCGCGACCGAAACAGCCATCACGTTCATCATGGCAAAGCCCGCTACGGCAGCACGGGCCAACAGGCGGCGGCCTGTGTCATCCGACGTCGGGCGCAGGGCGGTCGCGTCCAACTCATGCGCCTCAAAGCCCGCGTCATTCAGCGCCTGAAGCGCCGCGCTGGCGTCACATTCGGGCATCAGAACGATCCGCACCCGTTTGGCCCCGAGGTTCACCCTTGCTGCCTTGATCGACGGCAGTTTAGCCAAGACCCCCTCAACCCCGGCGATACAGGCCGCACAACGGATCTGCGGCAGGGCGAGGTGGATTGCCTGGTCGTTCTCCGCAATACGCTGTGCCGCGGCCTCGGCCGAGGGGGCGCTCGCGACACAGCCCGGACAGGCGGCGACGGTCATCGTGTCACCCGCAAGGGAATGCGGCGGCGAAAGAGAGTGCCATCGGCGGCGCGCATTTCAATCCGCAGGTTCCAGTTGCCAGCGCCTGCGGTGACCGGCGCGGTCCACGCGCGGCCATCCCAAGCGAAATCAGGCGTTATGTCATCCGCAACAGTAGTCGCGCGCCCCAGTGTCGCCGCGAGGATTTCGGGCCGGACTACGCCTTCGGCATCCTGCACCGCCAAGTGAAGAGCCGCCCCCGTCAACTCAGTCTGCACGGCCCAACCGAGCGCCTCCTGCGCCGCGCGGTCGGTTTCAAAATTCTGCGAGGCGACGTAGCTCGATTCGGTTTCCTTGCCCGGGAAGGTACGCACCGCGCTGAAGGCAAGCGCGAGGTTCACCGCGATGATGACGGAAAAACCGCCCACGAAGATCGCCAACACATGCCAGCCTGTCAGGGGGCGCTCCTTTTGCAAATGCGCTGTGGTCATTGGCTGTCCTTTCCATTGAAAATCGTGTCGCCGTAGGCACGCTCACCCGAGCGGAGATCTTCGACCCAGAACTGCAGATCGCTGCGCGGCGCGGCAGCGGCGGCGGTTTGCGGTGGGGCGATCACATAGACCCGTTGCAGGCGGCTGGTGTCGGCAGGCACGTCGACCACCGGATCAGCTGCGCCTTCGACTCTGAGTTGCAGTCCGGTGGTGCCGCCGAGGGACAGCCGGAAATCCCGTGCCTCCCCATGTTTGTTGCGCAGACGGATGTCATAGGCATTACGGATCGACCCATGCGACAGGGTGACGAAGGTCGGGTTGCGCACCGGCGCGACGGTCATGTCGATCTCTGGCCGGATGAACAGCGCGACCACAAGCGCCACACCGATGGCCGCCCAAGCGGCGGTATAGATCAGGGTGCGAGGGCGGAAGACATGCTGCCAAAGCGGTTTAGGTTGCCACGAAGGCGCGTTGGCCCCGGTGACGTCGCCGGCAGGCGCTTCGGCAAGACCCGCCACGGCGGCGCTTTGCCTCGGTTGGGTGGGAGGTTCATCATCCAGCGCGAGGTAGTCGATCAACCCGCGCGGACGCCCGATCTTGGCCATCACGTCGTCGCAGGCGTCGATGCAAAGCGCGCAGGTGATACATTCCATCTGCTGACCTTCGCGGATGTCGATCCCCATCGGGCAGACCGCGACACAGGCGTTGCAATCAATGCAATCGCCCAAAGTCTCGCCCCTGCGGGACTTGCGGTCCCCGGCGGTGTTTTTGTCCAGCGCCGCCCCGTAACGCGCCACCGCATCGCCGCTGCCAATCGCCTCGGCGGCGGCTTGCTGGCGTTTCACACCACCTTTGCCGCGCGGCTCCCCCCGCCACTTGCGATAACCTACGGTCAGAGTACCGGGGTCCATCATCGCGCCTTGGATGCGGGGCCATGGGCACATGTAGATACAGACCTGTTCGCGCATGAAGCCGCCAAAAATGAAGGTCGCGGCCGTCAGCACGGCGATGGTGGCATAGGCCACGGGGGCGGCTTGCAGGGTTACGAGGTCGCGCGCCAAACTGGGCGCATCGGCAAAGTAAAAGACCCAAGCGCCGCCCGTCGCCACCGCGATCAGCAGCCAGACCACCCATTTCGCCCCCCGCAGCCGCGCCTTGCGCCAGCTCCACGGCGCATTGTGCAGACGAATACGCGCGTTGCGGTCGCCCTCAATCCAGCGCTCCACGGTCATGAAGAGATCGGACCAGACGGTTTGCGGGCAAGCATAGCCGCACCAGACCCGGCCCAAAGCGGAAGTAAACAGGAACAGCCCCAGCCCCGCCATGATCAGCAGTCCGGCGACGAAGTAGAACTCATGCGGCCAAATCTCGATCCAGAAGAAATGGAAACGCCGGTTGGCGAGATCGACCAGAACCGCTTGATCCGGCAGGTTTGGCCCCCGGTCCCAGCGGATCCACGGGGTGATGTAATAGACCCCCAGCGTGAGGATCAGGATCACCCATTTCAACCGGCGAAAGAACCCGCTGACCCGGCGGGGAAAGATCGGCTCGCGCGCGGTGAAAAGCGGAGGGGCGGTGTTGGACATGGCAGTTGGCTCCGGGGTTACGTCTTGCGGCCTACACCCGGGGGGCGCAGGCCGCTTTGATCTGCATCAATCCGCAAATTATTTGTCCTACCGGCTTAATCGGCGACTGCACCCTCGGCAGCGACCCCGGCCTCGCCACCGCCCAGACCGTGGACATAGGCAGTCACGGCGCGCACCTCAGCCTCGCCCAGACGTGCCTGCCACGGCGGCATTACCCCCATGCGCGGCGCTTTGAGTTGGCGCAGGATCGCGTCATGGCTGCCGCCGCGCAGCCAGATCGCATCGGCTAGGTTCGGCGCGCCGGTCTCGCGGTCGCCAAGGCCGCGTTCCCCATGGCAAGCGCTACAGTTGTCGGCAAAGATCTCGGCCCCCGCCAGCGCCGCAGCTTCGTTATGCTCAAGGCCTGACAGGCTGCGCACGAAATGGACGGTGGCGTTGAGATCAGAGTCTTCCATCCAGTCGAAAGGCGGCATTTCCGAGAAGCGCGCGTCGGCGTCATCCTCGTTGCGGATGCCGTGGCGCACGGTATAGGCGATCTCCTCCATCGTGCCGCCCCAGAGCCAATCGTCGTCCAAAAGGTTCGGATAGCCCGAGGCCACGACACCCCCTGCCCCCGCGCCATGGCATTGCGAGCAATTGGCCGCAAAGACCGAGCGCCCGGCCTGCATGGCGAAACGGTGCAGCTCTCCGTTGTCCTTCAGCACCGCCAGATCGACGTTGACAAGGCTCTCCGTCAGATCGGCGTTCGACAGGTCCACGCGGGCGATCTCGGCGGCAACCTCACCACGGGTGGAATAGCCCAAGAGCCCCGCCGTCGCCCCCGAAAACATCGGCCACGCAGGGTAGAGGACGGTATAGATCACGCCCCAGACGACGGTGGCGTAGAAAGTCCAAAGCCACCAGCGCGGCAGCGGCGTGTTCAGTTCTTCAATACCGTCCCAACTGTGGCCTGTGGTCTCGGTCCCGGTTTCGGGGTCGATCTTGCGATTATCGGTCATGTGCAGGCTCCGTCATTGCGGGCTTGGTCAGGCGCTTCGTTGCGAAACGGGACGGCGGCGGCATCGTCGTGTAGGGCGCGTGAACCGGGGCGAAAGGCCCAAGCAATGACGCCGAGAAAGATCAGCGTCAGGATCAAGAGTGCCCAGCTGTCGGCCAGTTCGCGCAGGAAGGAATAGGTGTCCATTGCGGTCTCCTCAGCGGTTGGCGTCGGGCACGAAGGTCGAGAAATCGACCAGCGTTCCGAGCATTTGCAGATAGGCGATCAGAGCATCCATTTCGCTGATGCCGGGCTGCCCGTCGAAGCTGCGCACCTGCGCGCCGGGGTAGCGTTCGAGTAGCGCGTCGTAGTCCCCCATGGGATCGACCTGCACCCGGAAATCGCCACGGACATTCGCGATCATCTCATCACTATAGGGCACCCCAACCGTCCGGTGGGTCGCTACCAGATCGGTCACATCCTCAGGCTCAAGCTTGGCGTCCATCAGAAAGGCGTATTTCGGCATCACGCTTTCCGGCACGACCGACTGCGTGTCCATCAGATGATCCACATGCCACTCATCCGAATAGCGCCCACCGACCCGCGCCAGGTCCGGCCCGGTGCGTTTAGAGCCCCATTGGAACGGGTGGTCGTACATCGATTCCGCGGCAAGGCTGTAGTGGCCATAGCGTTCGGTCTCGTCGCGCATCGGGCGGATCATCTGGCTGTGGCAGACATAGCAGCCCTCGCGCACATAGATTTCCCGCCCCGCCAGTTCCAGCGGCGAATAGGGGCGCATGCCCTCGACCTCTTCGATGGTGTTCTCCAGCCAGAACAGTGGCGCGATTTCGACGATCCCGCCGATACTGACCACCCCGAGCGAGGCAATCAGCAGCAGGGTCGCATTGCGCTCGAACCGCTGGTGAAAGGTGATCGTCTGCGTCTCGGGCGGCAGCTCATTGGGGATTTTGCCTGTCTTCAAGCCTTCGCTGGCGGTTACGACCTTGGGATCGTCAGCAGGGTCATAATTTGGGCTGTGAGGGTTCTTGGCCATTGATCTTACTCCGCTGGCAGGGCGACGGTGACGGGGCGGGCTTGCGGGGCGCGGATGGTCATCCACATGTTCCAGACCATCACCGCACCCCCCGCGAGGTAGAGCACCCCGCCCAGACCACGGACCACATACATCAGGAATTTGGCTTCGACGGTGTCGGCAAAGCTGTTGACGAGGAAGCCATTGGCATCGACCTCACGCCACATCAGCCCTTCCATGATGCCTGAGACCCACATCGACGCGGCGTAGAGCACGATCCCAAGGGTCGCGAGCCAGAAGTGCAGGTTGATCGCCGCCATGGAGTGCATCTGCGCCCGGCCCCAGAGCCGCGGGGTCAGGAAGTAGAGCGCCCCGAAGGTGATCAACCCGTTCCAGCCAAGCGCGCCGGAATGCACATGGCCGATCGTCCAATCGGTGTAGTGGCTCAGCGAGTTGACCGCGCGGATGGACATCATCGGCCCCTCGAAGGTGGACATGCCGTAGAAGGCGAGCGAAGCGACAAACATGCGGATGATCGGATCGGTGCGGATCTTGTCCCACGCGCCTTCGAGCGTCATCAGACCGTTGATCATGCCGCCCCAGCTTGGCATCCACAGGATGATCGAAAACACCATCCCCAGCGTCGCCGCCCAGTCGGGCAAGGCGGTGTAATGCAAGTGGTGCGGACCCGCCCAGATATAGAGAAAGATCAGCGCCCAGAAATGGATGATCGACAGTTTGTAGCTATAGACCGGGCGGCCCGCCTGTTTCGGCACAAAGTAATACATCATGCCCAGAAACCCGGCGGTCAGGAAGAAACCCACCGCGTTGTGCCCGTACCACCACTGCGTCATCGCATCCTGCACGCCTGCAAAGACCTGCACCGATTTCGAGCCCCAGATCGACACGGGGATGGCAAGGTTGTTGACCACATGCAGCATCGCCACAGTGATGATGAAGGCCAGAAAGAACCAGTTGGCGACATAGATATGGCGCTCGCGCCGCTTCAGAATCGTGCCAAAGAACACGGCGAGGTAAGTCAGCCAAACGATGGTCAGCCAGATGTCGACGTACCATTCCGGCTCGGCATATTCCTTGGATTGGGTGGCCCCTAGAAGATAACCGGTCGCCGCCAGAACGATGAAAAGCTGATAGCCCCAAAAGACGAACCAAGCCGCGTCGCCCCCCCAGAGCCGCGCCGCCGACGTACGTTGCACAATATAGAAAGAGGAGGCGATCAGGGCGTTGCCGCCAAAGGCAAAGATTACCGCGCTGGTGTGCAGCGGGCGCAGGCGGCCAAAGTTGGCATAGGGCTGCGCCCATTCGATATTCAGCGCGGGAAAGGCCAGTTGGAAGGCAATGAAGGTGCCCACCAGAAACCCCACCACGCCCCAGAACGCCGTGGCAATCACGCCATAGCGAATGGGGCCATCCATATAGCCCTGCGGTGCCCTAGGTGCGACAGGCCCGGCGTCTTCGACAGGCATCCCGCGCAACTGCCAAAAGAACAACCCGGCGGCCACCAGCATGACCAACAGGGCATGGACCATATAAGCCGGATCGCGCGCCCAATCCGCCCCGAGTGCCGCAATGAGCATTACCAACGCAAGCACGATCAACTTGAGCGTATCGAACATATTCCGAATCCCTTCATCTTTGGGAAACGGATCGCATGGCGCTCCATGCACTTCTTTGATCTATGTCAAAGATGGCCACGAAAGCTTGCGCAGAGGGTGATTTATCACGGCTTAGCTCTTGGAACGCGCCCCGCTGGGATCATACATCGGTTTCAAGCTCGCCTCGGCCCGTACACGCTGGCCTGCCACGTCGATCTCATAGGTCGAGCCGAGCAGATCGGCGACGTTTTCCCCTTCACAGGGCACATAGCCCAGACCAATCGCGCCGCCCAAGTGATGCCCATAGTTGCCCGAACTAAGATAGCCCGCGATTTTCCCATCCCGCAGGATCGGCTCGGCATGATAAAGCAGGGGCTCGGGGTCCGTGAGGCGGAATTGCAGCATCTGCAGTTTCAGCCCTTCCTCCTTCTTGCGCAGCACCGCGTCGCGGCCAATGAAATCAGGCTTTTCGGTTTTTACCGCAAAACCCAATCCGGCCTCCAGCACATGGTCCTCGCAGGTGATGTCATGGCCGAAGTGGCGAAAGCCCTTTTCGATCCGGCAACTGTCCATCGCATGCAGCCCGCAGAGTTTTAGGCTAAAGGCCGCGCCCGCCTCCATCAGCACCTCGAAGACATGGCCCGCCATCTCGGCACTGACGTAAAGCTCCCAACCCAGTTCGCCCACATAGGACACCCGATGCGCCCGGGCGAGGCCCATGCCGATCTCGATTTCCCGTGCCATGCCAAAGGGATGCGTCTCATTCGAGAAGTCGTTGGGCGACACCGCCTGCAAGACCTCACGTGCCTTTGGCCCCATGACCACCAGAACCGCCTCGCCCGCTGTCACATCCGTAATTACCACCTGACGGTCGCCCAGATGACGGCGCAGCCATGTTTCATCCGCCAGCCGTGTCGCAGCGGGAGTGACGACCAGATACGCTGTTTCGCTCAGGCGGGTCACGGTGACATCCGCCTCGATCCCGCCGCGGGGGTTGAGGAACTGGGTATAGACGATCTTGCCCACCGGCACCGCCATCTGCGCGCCGCAGACGTGGTTCAAGAAGGCTTCGGCCTCCGGCCCTTCGACCCGAAGTTTGCCGAAAGACGACATATCATAAAGCCCCACGCCCGTACGAATGGCGGCATGTTCGGCGGCCTGATTTTCAAACCAATTCTGCCGCCCCCAAGCGTATCGGTAGGCGCGCTCCTGACCTGGCCGGGCGAACCAATTTGCCCGCTCCCAGCCAGCAAATTCACCCATGACGCCGCCGTGTTCCAGCAGATGCACGTGAACCGGGCTGCGCCGGATGCCCCGCGCGGTGGCCTTTTGGCGGTAGGGGAAGTGATCGGCGTAGAGGAGCCCCAACGTTTCGGTCGAGCGCGTCGCCAGATAGGTTCTATTGCCCTGAAAGGGCTGCATTCGCGCGATGTCTACGTCGCCCAGATCAAAGGGTTTCTGCCCATCCTCCATCCACTGCGCCAGCGCCATGCCGGCACCGCCCGCGGATTGGATACCGATGGAGTTGAACCCGGCGGCGACCCAGACATTGTCCATCTCCGGCGCTTGGCCGAGGTGATAGGCATCATCGGGCGTGAAACTTTCGGGGCCGTTAAAGAAGGTATGAATCCCCTTCTCCGCCAGCAGTGGCAGCCGTTTGATGGCCATCTCAAGGATCGGTTCGAAATGGTCGAAATCCTCGGGAAGTTGATCGAACTCGAAACTCTCGGGAATGCCCTCCAGTGCCCATGGTTTCGCGACAGGCTCAAAAGCACCGAGCAAGATTTTGCCCGCATCCTCTTTGTAATAGGCATATTCATCGGGGACACGCAGCACCGGCAATTCGCGCAAGGAGGGGATGGCTTCGGTAACGATATAGAAGTGCTCACAGGCCTGCAGTGGCACGTTGCTGCCCAGCATCTGGCCCACCTCGCGCCCCCACATACCTGCGCAATTGATGACATGTTCGGCCTCGATCCGCCCCATGCTGCCATCCTCTCCCGCCCAATCGACCGCCGTGATCCGGCGCCCCGCGCGGGTGACCCCGGTGGCCTTTACCCGCTCTGCCACGACCGCGCCGCGCGCCCGCGCGCCCTTGGCCAGCGCCAGCGCGATATTGGTCGGATCGCCCTGCCCGTCTTTCGGCAAATACACCGCCCCGGTCATGCCTCGGGTTTCCACATGGGGGTATTTCGCGCGGACCTCTTCGGGGGTGATCTCCTCGACCTCCACCCCAAAAGCACGGGCCATCGCGGCTTGACGCAGGATTTCCTCGCGCCGCGCTGCTGTCAGGGCGGCCGTGATCGACCCCACGCGCTTGAACCCTGTGGAGACCCCGGTTTCGGCTTCCAGCGCGCCGTAGAGTTCTTGGGAATATTTCGCCAGCCGCGTCATGTTCTGCGTCGCGCGCAGCTGCGCAATCAGCCCTGCGGCGTGCCATGTAGTGCCGGAGGTGAGCTGTTTACGCTCTAGCAGCACGACATCGGTCCAACCGAGCTTGGTCAGATGGTAAGCGACCGAACAGCCGATCACGCCGCCGCCGATGATGACCGCGCGGGCTTTGGAAGGAGGTTGTACCATCTCAGACCTCCTGCGCGCGAATGCGGGCATTTTCGCTGTCCCAAAGCGGCGCGTCGGGCTGCACGATGGCGCGGAAACTCTGGCCGAAAATCTCGACCATAAGGTCAGTGCCCGGCACAGCGGCTTCGGCCTGAACCACCCCGAGGGCAATGGAGGCATCGACCCGGTAGCCATAGCCACCGCTCGTCACCTCGCCGACGGCTCGCCCGTTCAGGCGCAGCGTGGCGATCGGGGGCGCGTCCTGCGGGTTGCCTTCGATGGTCAGCGTCACGAAACGCCGCTGCGGCCCCCTCGCCTGCTCTGCGATCAGCGCTGCTTTGCCAGGGAAATCCTGTGGTTTGTTCAGACGCAGGAAGCGGTCCAACCCCGCCTCCAACAGCGTGTACTCCTGCGACAGGTCGCCCTTCCACGTCCGATACCCCTTTTCCAACCGCATGGAATTAAGCGCGAACATCCCGAAGGGCATGGCCCCGGCAGCGATGATCGCATCATATATCGCGGGCATATCTTCAGGGGCAGCATGTATTTCCCAGCCCAGCTCGCCTGCGAAACAGACCCGTGCCAGCAGCGCGGGTTTGCCCTGCACCGATGCCTCCTGAAGGCTGAGCCACGGCAGCGCCAGATCGGCATCCGGGACAAGTGACGCCAAAAGGCTGCGGGATTTCGGGCCGCAGAGGATCAAGGTGGAGACCGCGTCGGTCCGATCTTGCAGACGGATCGCGCCGCCTTTGGGCAGCGCATCGCGCAGCAGATCAAAGTCATGCCACTGCGCGGGGGCAGCGGTGATCAGAGTGAAATCATTCTCTCCGTGGTGCAGGATCGACATCTCGGTCAGCACCCGCCCCCGGCTGTCAGGGAAATAGCCTAGCGTCATTCGCCCGACCTTGGGCAGTGCGCCTGCAATTCGGCCCATCAGCCAATCCGCCGCCCCATCACCCGACAGCGTGAACCGCGAGAAGCCCGGCAGGTCCAACACGCCGACATGATCGCGCACCGCCTCGACCTCATCACGCACACGGGAAGCCCACGGGCCTTTGCGGTCCCATGTCTGGGTCGCGGCCTCCGACCTGTCATCGCCGGGTTTGGCGAACCAATTCGCCCGCTCCCATCCGTTGTAGGCCCCCATCTGACCGCCCGCTTCGCGCAGACGGTCGTGCAGCGGCGACAGCTTCTTGTCGCGCCCGGCAGGCCAGGCGTGATGCGGGAAATGCATCGCGTATTCATGGCCATAGGTTTCCAGCGCCTTAGCGAGGGTGAAGTCGTGATCGGCATGGGCGGTAAAGCGACGCGGGTCGACATCCCACATGTCCCATTCCGTCTCACCCGCCATAATCCATTCGGCCATGACCTTGCCCGCGCCGCCGCCCTGCGCGATGCCGAAGGTGAAACTATGCGCCTCAAAAGCATTCGGCACGCCCGGCATCGGGCCGAGCATCGGCAGACCGTCGGGCGCATAGGGGATCGGCCCATTGATGACCCGGCCCACACCGCTGCTGCCCAAAAGCGGCACCCGCGCCATGGCGTCTTCGATATACCACTCTAGACGATCCAGATCGTCGGGGTACAGTTGAAAGCTAAAATCCTCGGGCATCGGATCGTCGGGCGTCACCCAATGCGCTTTGCAATTGCGCTCATAGGGGCCGAGGTTCAGGCCGTTCTTGTCTTGCCGCAGGTAGTAGGAGCTGTCGACATCGCGAACCATCGGCATCTTATGGCCTTTCTCGGCAGTCCATGTAGCAAGCTCGGGGATTTCTTCGGTCAGGAAATACTGATGGCTCATCACCACGGCGGGCACCCGGCGGCCCCCATGGGGGCGGAACCATTCGCCCACCCGCTGCGCGTAATATCCGGCGGCATTGACCACTTTTTCGCAGCAGATATCGCCCTTATCGGTATGGACGATCCATTCGTCACCGTCCCGGTCTATTCCAGTGGCGGGGGTAAAACGGTGTATCTGCCCGCCCGCCGCCCGCGCGCCTTTGGCAAGGGCTTGGGTCAATTGCGCCGGGTCAATATCACCGTCCAAGGGATCCCAAAGCCCTCCCGCCAGATCATGTAACTCGATGAAAGGATTGTGTTCTTTTAACTCCGCCGGGGTGCACATCTCCATTCCCAGCCCCTGTGCGCGGGCCATGGAGGCGACATGCTCAAACTCCTGCATTCGCTCCCGGCTATGGGCGAGCCGCAGCGCTCCGGTGACGTGATAGTTGATCGGATAGCCTACTGCCTCGCCCAAGCTGCGGTACATCGCGAGCCCATAGCGCTGCATGTTCATCACTGCCCAAGAGTTCGAGAAGTTCGGACAGTTACCGGCCGCATGCCAAGTGGAGCCTGCCGTTAGTTCGTTCTTTTCAAGCAGGACGCAGTCGGTCCAGCCTGCGCGGGCGAGGTGGTAGAGGGTCGAAACCCCAACCACGCCGCCCCCGATGATCACGACCCGTGCCGTTGTGGGAAAATCAGCCATGCTTAGCTCCTATCGCTATACATTGCCGAAGGGTCGGCCAAAGGCTCCCCCCGACCGGTTTGAAATCATCTGAAATGAAAGTCCGATTCAGTAAACGGGTGGCGAGATCACCCAGACCACAACAGCGGGCGTATCGTAGGGGTTGTCCCAGGTATAATATTCGCCCCGAATGCGGAAACTGTCGCCGGGCCCGACGCTGAACCGGCGTCCTCCGATATTCAGGTTCAACCGCCCAGAGATGATAAACCCTACTTCCTGCGTCTCTCGTCTGATCGGCGCGTCCAGCCCCGAATAGGCGGCGAAGGTAGAGTGGATGACTTCGAAACTGTCGGTCAAATCGGGCGACAGCAGCTCTTCTGTAAGGCCGTTCGCAGCACTTCCCATTGCCCGCCTTGCGCCCGCGCGGACGACATAGCCCCGCTCTTCGGGTGTCACTGCCGCCTCGCCAAAGAGCAAAGAGATCGGCACGCCCAATACCTCTGCCATACGCCGCAAATCGGCGATGGCGGGGGTTGAGATGTCGCGTTCCACTTGGCTGACCCATCCGACCGAGCGGTCCAACGCCTCGGCCATATCGGTCAGGGTGAGTTTGCGTCCCTTGCGGATCGCCCGCAGGTCTGCGCCAAGTGAGCGCGGCGTAACAGCGTCGGAGATGCGCGGTCGCTCCTTGGTCATGTGAAAATTTCCTCCATTTTTTCACTGTGGCGCGGAATTCGGCGTCTGGCAAGTGTGTCTCCTTGAAAGCGGTGGGTTGCGAAGGGCGGCCTTAAGACCGCCCCTTCCAAGGGACCAGCACCCGCTCAGCCTTGCGCATCAGCATGTCGATGCCAAAACCGATTACGCCAATGAGGATGATCCCCATAAGGACGATGTCAGTCAGCTGAAATTTAGAGGCGACCATGATCATCATGCCCGCGCCCTTCTCGGCCGCGACGAGCTCGGCGGCCACCACCGTACCCCAGCAGACCCCCATCGCCACCCGCGCACCGGTAAAAATCTCGGGCAAAGAATTCGGCACGATGACATGGCGCATGATCTGCGCTTTGGACGCGCCCAGCGAATAGGCCGCATGTACCTTGGTAATATTCACCCCCGACACCCCCGACCGCGCCGCGATGGCCATGATCCAAAGGGCCGCGAGGAACAGCAGGATGATCTTGCCCACTTCGCCGATCCCAGCCCAGATGATCACCAACGGGATCAGCGCAAGCGGTGGAACGGGGCGCATAAACTCGACAATGGGATCAAACCAACCGCGGAACCAGCCCGAAAGCCCCATGGCATAGCCCAGCGGAATGCCCACCAGCGCGCCAAGGGCAAAGCCGACCACCACGCGGAAAAGCGAATAGCCCAGATGCTCCCACAGGGTGCTGTCTCGGTAACCTTGGCTGGAAATTTCACCCAGCCGGGCGACCACGGCCTCAGGCGGCGGCAACCAGATCGGCTCCATCTGCCAGCCCTTTGCGGGCTCAAAGTTCAGCGTGCCCTTGGGGGACATGCCAACCCGTCCAAAGTCAGTCTGCACCTCGCCACCGGGTACAATTTCCTGACCGTTGACTGCGATGACCCGGTGCCCGGCATCGCGGTCTTTCTCATCGTTTTTGTCGACCCGCAGAAGCCCTGAACGCCACGCGCCTATGGTGAAAGCATCATTCTTGGCCCACCCCTCACCGGGGTCGACCTGCGGCACCTCGGCCTCTCCACCGACCGGATGCACCAGCACGGTAATCGTCGCATCATCACGGCTGCCGTCCTCAGCCTCGGCGGTATATGTCAGCACGGCCAGCCCCTCGAAGGGACCGGGCGCATGGAGGAACCGGGGCAGCAGGGACGAGCCGGTAAAAGCGCCCCAAAGCAGGAAAATTGTGAGGATCGAGATCACGCTGGCGCTGCGGTTCGACGTCACCGCACTCTCATCGCCGAAGGTGACTGTTTTGCGCGCCACAAATCCATTCGCGGTCTGGTCCACGATAAGGCGCACCAGAAAGAAGGACGCCGCGAAGATGACAATGTATATCAATAGGATAAGCATTATGCGTCCTCCGTCCGGCCCATGATTTCTTCTTCCATGTCCCAAATCATGCCTAGGATCTCTTCGCGTCTTTCGGCGAATTCGGGGTGTTTCTTAACCTCGCGCAGATCTTGACCTACGCCCAGATCGGCAAAGGGCAGACGGTATTCGCGGTGAATGCGCCCCGGACGCGGGGCCATGACCAAAAGGCGCTCACCCAAAAGCAGCGCTTCTTCGACTGAATGGGTGATGAGAATGATGGTCTTGCCGGTCTCTTTCCAAAGTTTCAGTACAAGGCTCTGCATCTTTTCACGGGTCAGCGCATCAAGCGCGCCCAAAGGCTCATCCATCAAGATCACATCGGGATCATTGGCCAGACAGCGCGCCAGTGCGACGCGCTGCTGCATCCCGCCGGAAAGCTCGTAAATCGCCTTTTCCTTGAAGTCCCGCAGCCCGACGATATCGAGCAGGTGATCGACCTCCGCCCCGTATTGCTTTTCGTTCTGCCCCTTCATCCGGGGGCCAAAGCTTACATTCTCGCGGACCGACATCCACTCAAACAGCGCGCCTTGTTGAAAGACCATGCCCCGCTCTGCATCCGGTCCGGTCACATTATGGCCATTCAGCACAATCTTGCCCGAAGTCGGGGCAAGGAAGCCCGCCACGATGTTGAGCAAAGTGGTCTTGCCGCAGCCCGAAGGCCCCAGCACAGACAGCAGCTCGCCCTCTGCAAGATCAAGCGATACATCCTCAAGCGCCTGCACATGACTGCCATTGGGCAGGTCAAACCGCATCGACAGATTTTCGATCTTTAGTCCCGACATGCCACCCGGTGCCCCCCTTGTATTTTTATAAGGCCGCCCCCGCCTGCCCGGCCCTTCGCAGCGAGGGGCCGGGCAAAGATCGAAGGCCGCCCATTATTGAGCCTTCTTGGCTTACATCTCGCCCGCTGACTGCAACGGGCCGGTGTTCACCGCGTCATCATAGCTGTCGAGTGCCGCGTCGATTGCACCCGCTTCGACAAAGACATCGGCCACGCCTTTCATGAACTCCTGCGCCCCACCGCCGAGCCATTTCTCTCCCATCTGCTCCTCGACCGATGGAAAGGTGAAGGTAGCAATCGTTTCCATGGTGGCGTCTTCGTCCATGCCTGCGTCCTTGGCGATGACGGGCAGCATTTTAGCGTGGTTGGCCTCATCAGCCCACATGGCGTTGGCCTCTGCCGTGACTTTCAGGAACGCGGCGACCGTATCGGAGTTTTCGGCCACCCAAGAAGCCGGGCCGGAGGTCACGTCGAAAACGAGAATGCCCAACTCTTCTTTTTCCGCACCGGTCAACAGGATATTGCCGTGTTCCAACATACGCCGCAGCGATCCGCCCCAGCCGCAGGCCATGTCGACCGAGCCCTGAGCAATGGCCGCAGCCCCGTCAGGCGGCGCCATATCGACCACATCAAGCGACCCAACATCGACGCCGAAGTGGCTCATTTGTTTAAGAAAACCGTAATGCGCCGCGGTGCCGAGCGGTACGGCGACCTTCTTGCCCGACAGTTCCGCGGCGGAGGATTTGTCAATTTCCAACTCTTCCCGGATCACGCAGTTATCGTTCTCCGAATAGCTTACCGCGACATCGAGAATTTGAATATCCTGACCCGCCGAAGTTGCCACGACGAAGGGCGGCACGCCTTGGCTCACCGACATTTGCACATCGCCCGAGGCCATTGCAGCTGACATGGCGGTGCCCGAATCGAAGCTGACCCAATTCACGGTCTTGCCGAGCGCCTCGTCATACATGCCCTCGGCCTTGGCATATTGGAACGGCATCGGCCATTCGAGGAAATACCCCACGGTCAAATCTTGCGCGGCGGATTGTGTGACACCCATCACAAGCAAGCTCGCGGCGGTGCCCATAAGCTTCATAGTCTTCATGATACTCTCCCTAGGTTTATTATGGTCGCGTCTTCTCATTGAACGTCCAGTTCACATGTTTCGCGACCATTGGCCCCTGTCGGATATCAGGAGGGGCAAGCCCCGGGTCATGTGAAAAAATCCCTCACGATTTCACGATACGAGTGAAATTGAACTTTTCAACAAATTTCTCACGCCGCAGCGCAACATAATTACAATGTTAATAAGTTCGCGTGAAATTTAACCGCAGCGCCTGGTCCCTTTGCAAACGTCGGGAATACTAAGGCGAATTTCGTAAATAGAAATCTAACGGTTTTTGCAGACTGTCGAACTCAACCTGAACAAATAGGGAGTTTAGTCGCCACAAATCGTCAGCCTTGCAAGGCCATGGTGATCTTGACCCGCCTGCAGCGGGTCAAGTCTGTCGTTTCTCGCGTTAGGCGCGGCCTTACCAAGAGGTAATAACAGTGCCCTGATAGCTCTCATCGATAAAGGCTTTAACCTCATCGGAATGGTAGGCTTTGAGCAGCGTCTCTACCCATGCGGCTTCCTCGTCGCCTTTGCGCACGGCGATGACGTTCACATACGGGTTATCGGCGCTTTCCATCGCGATGGAATCTTCTTTTGGGCTGAGACCAGAAGCAATCGCGTAGTTGGTGTTGATCAAGGCCGCGTCCAGATCGGCCAAAGAACGTGGCAATTGAGCGGCGTCAAGTTCCTTAAAAGACAGGTTCTTGGGGTTCTCGGTGATGTCGAGCACGGTCGGCACCAGACCGGCGGCCTCATCAACCTTGATCATGCCCAGTTGCTGCAGAACCAGCAAAGCGCGGCCACCGTTGGTGGGGTCATTCGGGATGCCGAAAGTCGCACCTTCTTCGAGATCGGCGATGTCGGTGATCTTTTCCGAGTAGACGCCCATCGGGGTGGTGATCGTGTTGCCAACGACGCTCAGCTCAAAGCCGCGGTCCTTCATCTGCGCTTCCAGATAGGGCACGTGCTGGAAGGAGTTGGCTTGGATATCGCCATCGGCCAGCGCTTGGTTCGGCACGACATAATCCGAAAATTCGATCACGTCGATGTCCAGCCCCATCGGCTCGGCGATGCGGG
Source organism: Sulfitobacter sp. W027 (assembly GCF_025143985.1). Classification (NCBI taxonomy): domain Bacteria; kingdom Pseudomonadati; phylum Pseudomonadota; class Alphaproteobacteria; order Rhodobacterales; family Roseobacteraceae; genus Sulfitobacter; species Sulfitobacter sp. W027. Next base: position 1,509,606 of record NZ_CP083564.1, on the reverse strand, counting down.
CCACTTCTTCCATAATCTCGGCATGTTCGCCGGGGGAAACACCGACTTTGATTTCTTCGGCAGCGAGGCCCGTGGCCATCAGCGCCAGAACGGAGGTAAGAGTTGTAAGACGAAGCATAGTAGTCTCCTTAAGTTGAAAGATCAGTGGTGGGAGAAAGCGGGAACTTATTGCCCGCCGCTTTTGCTTGCGCGCTTGTCCACGGCACTGGCGATACGTTCCCCAATGGATTGAACAAGCTGCACCAAAACGATGAGGATGATCACGACGATCGCCATCACATCAGGCATAAACCGCTGGTATCCATAACGAATACCCAGATCGCCCAGACCTTCGCCGCCTACGGCTCCAACCATCGCGGAATAGCCGATCAGGCTCACGATGGCGAGGGTCAGGCCCAGCGTGATCCCGGGCAAGGCTTCGGGCAGCAGCACCTTGCGGATGATCTGCAGCGGGGTCGCCCCCATGGCACGTGCGGCTTCAATCAAGCCGGAATCGACCTCACGAATTGCGTTCTCCACCAGCCGCGCAATGAAGGGAACCGTTGCAATGGTCAGCGGCACGATGGCCGCAGTGGTGCCGATGGAGGTGCCCGCGACCATGCGCGTGAAAGGGATGATCGCCACCACGAGAATGATAAACGGCACGGAGCGCGTGGCGTTCACCACCAGCCCAAGCACCTTGTTCACCCAAGGCGCAGAGAGCAGTTCTCCGCGCTGCGAAGTGGCCAGAAACAGCCCCAGCGGCAGGCCGAGGACTGTGCCAAGGATCGCTGAGATAGCAACCATATAGAGCGTCTGCCCCGTCGCTTCGATTAGAAGGTTAATGAGATTAGCGGACATAGCCCAGCACCTCCGTCAAAAGCCCGTGTTGTTCCAAAAAGGCGCGCGCTTGGGCCGCCTGCGCGACGGGCAGCGACACCAAAAGATTGCCAAAGGGCCGCGTGCCGATCTCTTCCACCGCGCCCGCAAGGATGTTGACCGGGATGCCCATATCCTGCGTCAGCCGCGCCAGCATTGGGTCGGTGGCATGTGCGCCGGCAAAGGTCACGCGGATCACCTCTTCGCCGCCCGTCGCGGGTGCGGTTTGGGTCAGGCGGTCTTTGACGAAAGCTGGCAGGGTGACACCGGTCACGCCCGAAAGGAAGGACCGGGTCGTCGCATGTTGCGGCGCGGTGAAGATATCATAGGTCGCGCCATGTTCAACGATCCGGCCCGCGTCGATCACGGCCACATGGCTTGCGATGTCGCGGACCACGGCCATCTCATGGGTGATCAGCAAGATCGTCAGCCCCAGATCGCGATTAATGTCTTTCAGCAGCGCCAGAACCGTCTGGGTGGTCTCAGGGTCCAGAGCCGATGTGGCCTCATCCGAGAGAAGCACTTTCGGCCCGGTCGCCAGCGCGCGGGCGATGCCGATGCGTTGTTTCTGGCCGCCCGAAAGCTCCGCTGGATAGCGGCCCGCCTGCGCGCTAAGCCCAACCCGTTCGATGAGGTCTGCGACCCGCGATTTGATCTGCGCCCCCGACACCCCGGCGACTTCGAGCGGCAGCGCGATATTGCCTGCCACCGTCCGGGAAGACAGCAAGTTAAAATGTTGAAAAATCATGCCCACGTCACGGCGGATTGCGCGCAGCGTGCCGCCCTTGGCAGCGCTTACATCTTGGCCACCGACCAGCACCTTACCAGAAGTGGGACGTTCCAACCCGTTTACCATACGCAGCAGCGTCGACTTGCCCGCCCCCGAACGCCCGATGATCCCGGTGATGGAGCCGGGCGCGATCTCAAGGGAGATTCCCTCAAGCGCGTTCACAGTCGTCCCGCCCGCTTTGGTAAAGGCCTTTCCGACCTTTTCAAAGGCAATCGAGGCGCCTTGTGTCTTGTTATCAGTCATTTTCTGTCCGGATTGGCGTAGGTTTCGGGTAGTGCCCCCGTAGACAGAACCCCGCCCCGCGATGCAAGCCACGATCATGCATAGCTGCTTTGTTTTTAAGGCCTAACTCACGGTGGGTTATTCTCCCTTGTGCCCGCAGCGCGGGGGGATGATTATATTCACGAATCGGAATGAATGGCGGGAGGGGAGAAAATGCAAATCAACAGACGGATGGTGCTGGCCGGAATGGGCGGTGCTGCCCTCGCCCATGGGCCGTTGCGTGCCTTTGCCACGACCTCTGCCCAGATCGGTGACTATGAGTTTGTCAGCGTGAGCGATGGCAATCTTGTTCTGCCGCGCAGCTTTTTCTTCGACGGGTTGCCGCAGGAGGACCTGGCGCAGGCCTTAGCGCCGTTCGATCTGCCCCTAGATCAGTTAGAGCCGCCCTGCAACCTGACCCTTCTGCGCGATGCGGAACGCGTGGTCTTGTTCGACGCAGGCTCAGGTCCCGCCTTCATGCCCTCTGCCGGGGTGCTGCTGGATAGTCTTGAGGCAGTTGGCGTTGCGCCGGAGGCGGTGACAGATGTAATTTTTACCCACGGCCACCCGGATCACCTCTGGGGCGTGCTGGATGATTTTGACGATTTGGTCTTCCCCAATGCCAGCTATCACATGGGTCAGGTTGAATGGGATTATTGGCGCGATCCGGCAACCGTTGACACAATCGGTGCCGCCCGGGCCGCCTTTGCCGCTGGGGCCGCGCGGCGGTTGGAGGCGATTGAGGACCGGGTGAGCCATTTCTCCGATGGCGAGGAAGTCTTGCCCGGCATCACGGCCCAAGCAAGCTTTGGCCACACGCCGGGACATATGTCATTCGTGGTGGGCGGCAGTGAGGCGCTGATGATCGGCGGCGATGCCATTGGTAACCACCATCTTGCCTTCGCCCGACCCGGCTGGGCCAGCGGGTCGGATCAAGACCCGGAGCTTGGCGCACAGACCCGCGAGCGCCTGCTGGATCGGCTTTCGCATGAACAGATGTTGCTCATGGGGTTCCACCTGCCGAATGGTGGGTTGGGCCGTGTTGAACGGGATGGCGACAGCTATCGTTTCCTAGGGACAGAGCAATGAAGAAAATATTACTCACGACCACCCTGATCATCGCCACGGGCGTCATGGCCAGTGAAGATATCGCCGACAAATACCCCGGCTCCTTGCTCTATGACAAACCCTATGAAGTCATCCCCGGTGTCTTTTCCGCCATCGGCGCGACGGCCCCGCCCACCTATGAAAACGCGGGCCATAACAACAACCTAAGCTTTATCGTGACCGGCGAAGGCGTGGTCGTCATCAATGGCGGCGCGGCCTACGGTCTGGCCAAGGCGCTGCATGAAGAGATTAAGGCCGTGACCGATGAGCCGGTAAAGCTGGTGTTCAACGAGAACGGTCAGGGCCATGCGGTCTTGGGCAACAGTTATTGGGCGGAACAGGGCGTGCCCATCGTCGCCCATGTGGACGCGGCGCATGAAGTCGAAAGCTTTGGCGGCAGTATTCTGGACGGGATGAAACGCTACAACCGCGACCGCGCCGAAGGCACCGAGGTCCAACTGCCGACCGAGACCTTCGAAGATGAATATACCGTCGAGATGGGCGATTTCCGGATCGAAGCGCGCTATCTAGGCCCCGCGCATAGCCCGGGCGACATCGTGATCTGGCTGCCGAAACAGCGCCTCGTCATCTCGGGCGATATGGCTTTTCACGAACGCATGCTGCCGATTTTTCCCGACACGATGACCGCTGAATGGATCGAGACATGGGAAACCGCGTTTGAACCGCTTGAGGCGACCTATGTGATCCCCGGTCATGGGCATCCAACGAGTATGGATCAGGTGCGGCGCTATACGCGGGATTACCTTGTCTACCTGCGCGGTAAGATCGGCGCGCATCTGGAGGAGGGGGGCGGGTTGGCGGAGGCTTACTACGTAGATCAATCGCCCTATGCGGGGCTCGACACATTCGAGGAACTGGCGACGAAAAACGCGGGCCGCGTGTTTGAGCAGATGGAGTTCGAGTAAGGCAGCCTGCTCCTTCCTGGCGCGGCTGAAGGGCTGGGAGGCTGCCGCAGCGTCGCGACACCGGCGCATGATTGCGGCTCTTTTCTTCCTTGAAAGAGACATTCATGGAGGACACGGCGTTGGTTCTTCACGCTTGCAGATGCTCTGCCGTGCCGTCCGGGCGAGGTGTGACCGCAGTGCTTTGGGTGCGAAATGAGCCTTTTATGCTAATTGTTTCCATACCCCTGCCTTCCTACCCCCTCAGGAACGCCCTATTTGCCGGGCTTTTTAGATAAACGCCGAACTTAGGCCAAGCTAAACGCCGCGAAAGCCCGATATGTCCCAGAACCCTGAACCCGAGGAAATGAACCGGCATCGCCATCTGTTTGAGATGCTGTGCCACGCCGAGCGGGCAGCACAAACAACGGCGCGGCTTGCCCTGCCCGCCCAGCAGCCTGTGGATCAAACCATGATGGACGAACTGCGACAGGCTGCAGTGCGGTCCCTTGCCCCTGCGCCGCCTGCAGAACGCAATGGCTTCTGGGCCAGATTGCGCGCGCGGAAGTGGCGGCATCAAAAGAAGGCGGCGGCTTCCAATTCGACCGTGATCACCCCAATGATCGCGCCATTCGACGGCTCTGTAATGGGCATCGACACGCGGCTTTGATGGGCCTTTGTGCTCTCGTCGACGGCGACTTGATCGATCACGAACACCCCCGATGGCGGCGCGAAACGATTGCTGCTTTTTGGTTTCCCGCCTTTAAAATAAACCGAGGCCGTGCCGCTGGTGACCACGGTCAGCCCATAGGCGTCCAGCAACGTCACCTCGGCGATCTGACCCTCAGCACGGGCGATCTGGGCCTTTAGAAAGGCCGCGACCGAGGGGGCCTTTGCCTGCGATGTCTTGATAGCATGCCCTAACGCCGCTCCGGGCGCTGCCGCTAGGATGTTCATCTGACGGTGTCGCAGATTCTGCTCTGCAATCGCATCTACAATGCGCGCGTCATTCACCCACGTCATCAGCTCCCGGTCGATGTAATCGTTGATTGCCCACGGGACTTCGGACGCAGTTACCCTGAGACCTGAACACAGGACGAAGATGAGCGATACAATTGGTAGGTGTCGTAGCATCGGGGAGTCCTCATGAGGTGAGCGGCCAAAGGACCGCGGGAGGACTGCACCCTAGCTGTCGATTGGTTTACGCCTCATGAACGGCACCGCTGCTCAGGTCTCTTCACCCTTGAACCCGGTGGCTACCACGAATTTCTCCGAGGAATCCGCACGGCTCGCCGGGGGTTTGATATTGGCGACCTTGGTAAAGCGGCGCTTCAGCAGCTTTTGCAACTCACCCTCTGCGCCACCGGCCAGAACCTTGGCCACGAAAGTGCCACCCTCTTCCAAGACATCGAAGGCGAAATAGGCCGCCGCTTCGCAGAGCGCGATGATCCGCAAGTGATCCGTCTGCTTATGCCCCGACGCGGAGGCAGCCATGTCCGACATCACAACATCGGCCTTGCCGCCGAGCCATTCCTTAACCTTCAGGTCCGCGTCGTCTTCCATGAAATCAAGCTGGTGCAATTCGCAGCCGGCAATCGGCTCCATCTCTTGCAGGTCGACGCCGAGAATGGTGCCCACCTGTTTTCCCGACCGCTCGCCCAGCACATTACAGCGTTTGACGGCCACCTGACACCAGCCGCCCGGCGCCGCGCCAAGGTCAACGATCCGCGCACCCGGCACGAGGAAGCGGAATTTGTCATCCAATTCCATGATTTTATAGGCTGCCCGCCCGCGATAGCCTTCGGCCTGCGCGCGTTTGACGTAAGGATCGTTCAACTGCCGCTGCAGCCAGCGGGTTGAACTCAGTTTGCGCCCGCGTGCAGATTTCACCTTGACCTTCAGGTCACGCTGACCGCGCCCTGAGGTATTCTTTCCGTCCGGTGTCTTGGCCATCAAAAGACCCCTTCTTCTAATACGCCATCGGCGCTCATCTGTGCATATAGCAGGCCTTCGCGCAGACCGCGATCCGCAACTGACAGCCTGTCGGTCGGCCAGCAGCGCATCAGCGCCTGCAAAATCGCAGCCCCCGACATGATTAGCGCGGCCCGATCCTGCCCGATCCGGGGATCCGCGCGTCGTCCGCCCGGTCCCATCGCGATATAAGAATGGATCACCTTATCGATCTGCGCGCTTGTCATGCTAAGGCCGTCGACCTTGGTGCGGTCATAGCGTTTCAGGTTCAAGTGGCTCGCCGCTACGGTGGTCACGGTGCCCGAGGTGCCGACGATCTGGAACCGCTTTTGCGACTGGATCGTCTGGTAGGGCGTGAAATCGGTGAGGTTTTCTTCAAAAAACCAGCTCATCAGAGCAAACCGCGCGGCGTCATCCTCTACGTCGGAAAATTGATCGCGCAGGGTCGCCACGCCCAGGGGCACGCTGATCCAATCCACAACCCGCGCCGAGGGCACATCGGATTTAGCCTGATTGAACCCACCCTGCAGCCGCATGATCGACCGCGCGCGATCAGCCCGCGGCACTTTGGAGATGTCGATCCAGACCAGTTCGGTTGAACCACCGCCGATATCAACGACCAGCAAGTTTTCCGTCCTGCGGCTCACCAGCGGCGCGCAGGAGATCACGGCAAGCTGGGCTTCTTCCTCGGGGCGGATGATGTCAAGCTTGAGGCCGGTTTCGCGCTGGATACGGCGCATGAACTCCGCGCCGTTATGTGCGCGGCGGCAAGCCTCTGTCGCCACAAGACGCATGTTCTGCACCTTGTTACGCCGCAGTTTCTGCTGGCAAATACGCAATGCCTGAATGGTGCGCGCCATCGATCCGCGCGACAACCGCCCGGTTTTTTCTAAACCGGCACCCAATTGGACCGATTTTGAGAAACTGTCCACCACATGGAAACCGCTGCCACGAGGCTGGGCGATCAACATGCGGCAGCTATTTGTACCCAGATCTAGGGCCGCATATAGCTCATTAGATCTGGGCGGAACTGGCGCGGGGCTCAGAGCCGGAATGTCCTTATCGAGCGCACCCGCACCTTTGGGACGCTGTGGCGCCATGGTTACGCGCCTTTCATATCGAGTTGTCCCCAAGGTATTCTCTGCGCAGTGCCGGTGCAAGAGGTCGCGGCGGCTTGGGCCATTTTCCGCGGCGTATTCTTTGGCCCCGGCTCACAATCATCTTGAGAATAATGGGGGCGCAGAGCCCTCGTGATGGCCCGCCCGATGCGTTATCACCACCCCAAGTCGCGGATGGGTCGTGTTTCGTCGAAAAACGGCCCTGTCCTGACCGCGACGCTCGTTAGACAGGCTTAAACCGGACCGGAGGAATCTTCCCATGCCCGCAGTCACGATCGTTTATTGGCGCGATATTCCGGCTCAGGTCATCGTCGGCAAGGGCCGCCGTGGCTCCAAACGCCAGCTGCCCGAACGCTTTGAACAGGCGATCGACCGCGCGGCAATGAAGATTGGCGCCGAGGATACCGACGCCTATCTGGCGGAATGGCGCAAGGCGGAGCCCTTTGAGGTTGAGGGCGATCCTGATGCCATCGCCGACGCCGAAGCTGCCCGGATCGATGCGGAATACGACCGCGACCGTATTAAGCAACTGATTAACAACGACGGCTGGGCATAGCCTGCCAGCCCTATGATCAAGGACACGCTCATGGCACTTTTAAACTTCCGCAAGAAAGAAACGCCCGCCCCACAGGCGCCGGTGGCCGAAGTTGAGGCGCTATTGAAAGATTATTCGATCGAGGTGATGCCCCGCACCGCCGAGAAGGTCGAGGATTTCCGCGTCCTGCTGCCCGAAGGCACCCGCGTCTATATCGCCCATATCGACGGCACACCGATCGAGGATATGGTCGCCACCGCCGCGCGGCTGAACGCCGATGGCTTCAAGGTCATGCCGCATTTCCCGGCCCGCATCATCAAGGATCGCGCGACGCTGGCCGATTGGATCGCCCGCTATCAAGGAGAGGCAGACGTGCGCCAGGCGCTGCTGCTGGCGGGCGGTGTTACCGCTCCCGTGGGGGAATTCAGCGACTCCATGCAGCTGATGGAAACGGGACTATTCGATGAGGCTGGCTTCACACGACTGCATGTGGCGGGCCATCCCGAAGGCAACCGCGACATCGACGCCGACGGGGGCCGCTTGAACGTCGATGCCGCGCTGCAATGGAAAAACGATTTCCAAAGCCGCACCGATGCGGAGATGGCCATCGCCACGCAGTTCGCCTTTGAAGCGCAGCCGATCATCGAATGGGCCGACAGCCTTAAGGCCGCAGGCATCACCCTACCCATTCACATCGGCATCGCAGGGCCCGCCAAACTGCAAACGCTGATCAAATTCGCCATCGCCTGCGGTGTCGGGCCCTCGCTCAAGGTGCTGCAGAAACGCGCGATGGATGTCACCAAGCTGCTGTTGCCCTATGAGCCCGCAGATGTGATCAGTGAATTGGCCGCCTACAAGGCAGCACACCCGGACTTTAACATTACCCATGTGCATCTGTTCCCGCTCGGCGGGATCAAGACCAGCGCCACATGGGTCCAAGAAAACGGCGGCGCCTCTGGGGTGCCCGCCGACGCAGCCTAAAGGAAATTACATGACCAGAACCGTCATCGAATCCAAGACCAAGACCGCCATCATCGGCTTTGACGAGCCGTTTTGCGTGATCGGAGAGAGGATCAACCCCACAGGCCGCAAGATCCTTAGCCAAGAGCTTGAGCAAGGCGATTTTTCTAGAGTTGAGGCCGATGCCATTGCACAAGTCGCCGCAGGTGCCACGGTGCTGGATGTGAACTCGGGCGCGGTTTTCTCCAACAAGATGGCCGAAGACCCTCGCTACGCCGACAACAACTTTGTCGAGCCGATGCTGATGCCGGAACTAATCAAAGTGGTGCAAAACGCCGTCGATGCGCCAATCTGTATCGACAGTTCGGTCCCCGGCGCGCTGGAAGCGGGTCTTGAGGCCTGCGAGGGCCGCCCGCTGCTGAACTCCGTCACCGGTGAAGAAGAGCGGCTCGAACTCGTGCTGCCGCTGGTCAAGAAATACAACGTGCCGGTGGTGGCGATCTCAAATGACGACACCGGCATCTCTGAAGATCCAGACGTACGCTTCGCTGTGGCGAAAAAAATCGTCGAACGCGCCGCCGATTTTGGCATCCCGGCGCATGACATCGTCGTCGATCCGCTGGTCATGCCAATCGGCGCGATGGCGACAGCGGGCCATCAGGTCTTCACCCTCGTGCGCCGCTTGCGTGAGGAATTGGGCGTGAACACCACCTGCGGTGCGTCGAACATTTCTTTCGGTCTGCCCAACCGCCACGGGATCAACAACGCCTTCCTGCCGATGGCGATGGGTGCTGGCATGACAAGCGCCATTATGAACCCGGTCGCGGTGCCGCTGAACGCGGTCAAGATCGCCGAAAAACGCGCTGAAATGTCCGCAGCTGGCATCATCCTACCCGAAGAGATGGACGACGAGACCTTCGCGACGCTCTTCAACCTCGGCTCCACCAAACCCCGTCCGGGCAAAGAGATGGAGGCGATCCGTGCCGCCAACTTCCTCTTTGACCGTGACCCCCACGGCAGCGCTTGGATCGAGTTCAACAAGGTTGCCCCCAAAGCCGGTCACGAAGGCCGGGGCCGCGCAGGCCGCACCGGCGGACGCCGCCGCCGGTAAGCTACTCACGCTTCCTAAAAGACCCCGTCAGCATCGCTGCGCGGGGTCTTTTTATGTGACTATCACTTTCCCGTACCGCAGCCAGAGACAGCCCTCGGGCAAGCTGCCGAGCCATTTGAACGAAACGAAGTGATCCCGTTCGAACACTCGGGGGCGAAGAGATGACGCGTAACGATATCGGGAAAGATGGCGGACCCTAGAGGATTCGAACCTCTGGCCTCTGCCTTCGGAGGGCAGCGCTCTATCCAGCTGAGCTAAGGGTCCACTGAGAGGCGGTATAGCCAGAGCGCGCCGCCCCTGCAATGGGAAATCAGGGTGCGGGGGCGGCGAAAATGGGCTCAGGCAAAAAGATCATGCGCCAACTCAAGCGCATCAACCAATGTGTCGACCTCGGCGCGGGTGTTGTACATGCCAAAGGACGCGCGGCAGGTGGCCGAAACGCCGAGATGTGTCATCAAGGGTGCCGCGCAATGGTGCCCTGCCCGCACCGCAACGCCCTTTTTGTCAAGCACGGTTGAGATGTCATGGGCATGGGCCGCACCGTCCAATGTAAAGCTGAAGATGGCCGCTTTGTCGGGCGTCGTGCCCTGCAGGTTCAGCCAGTTCAGACCGCCGAGACGTGAAACGGCGTAGTCGCGCAGATCGTCTTCATGCGCAGCGATATTCTCCATCCCCAGATCCATCATGAAATCCAACGCCACACCAAGGCCGATGGTGGCAACGATACCGGGCGTGCCAGCCTCGAACATCATCGGCGGGTCGTTGTAGCTCACCGCGTCTTTCGTGACCTCGCGGATCATGTCACCGCCCCCGATGAAGGGGCGCATCTCGGCCATCCGCTCGGACTTGATATAGATGGCGCCAGAGCCCGAGGGGCCATAGAGCTTGTGCCCGGTGACGGCATAGAAATCGCAGCCAATGTCCTGCACATCCACCGGCATATGCACCGCGCCCTGTGAGCCGTCGACCAGCACCGGAACGCCTCTCTCATGCGCCGCCGCTGTGATGGCTTTCACGTCAACCTTGGTACCCAAGACATTGGAAAGATGAGAAATTGCAACCAGTTTGGTCTTCGGCCCGATGGCATCGATTACCGCCTGTGGGTCCAACGCGCCCGTGGCGTCCACATCGACCCACTTCAGCACCACGCCTTGGCGTTCGCGCAGGAAATGCCATGGCACGATATTGGCATGATGTTCCATTACCGACAGAACGATCTCATCACCCGCCTGCATCCGCGGCATTGCCCAGCCATAGGCGACGGTGTTGATCCCCAAGGTCGCACCGGTGTTCAGCACGATCTCATCTTCCGATCCGGCATTGAGAAAACGCGCAACCGTGCCACGCACGCTTTCGTATTTGTCAGTCGCCAAATTAGAAAGGTAGTGCAAGCCACGATGAACATTGGAGTATTCTTGGGCGTAGGCTTGGGTGATCGCGTCGATCACAACCTGCGGCTTTTGCGCCGATGCGCCATTGTCGAGATAGACCAGCGGCTTGCCATTCACCTCACGGCCAAGGATCGGAAACTGCGCCCGGACGGCTTCAACGTCGAACATGACTTAAACTCCTTGGGCAGTGAGCCCGATCAAAGACAGCAAGAGGCCAAGACCCAGCAAGACCCCAAGCGCGGCCCCCGCCAGCACGGCGGCGGCATGCAACAGCCCCGGCAGATGCAGCAGTTCGGCCACGAAATTCAGCAAGATCCAAAGACCCCAAAAAGTAACAACGAAAGAGGCCAGCAGCGCGACAGGCGGCAATGCCAATGTCAGCAGCAAGATCCCCAGTTGCGCGCAAAGCCGCAGCGCTTGTAGCCACACAACAGCGGCCAAGAGCGGCTCGACCGCGCCCTGCCCGCCCATCGCCCGGCCAACCCAAGACAACGCATGGACATAAAGCAGCATCAGCCCCACCAGCAGCGCAAAGAGGATCAGGGGCGATTGGAAATAGCCGGGCAAGGCCATGGCCGGCGGCGCAATGGCGAACATGGCAGAAATCACCAGCGCGTTAAGCGCCGCCACCAAAGCAAGCGCGGTCCAGATTACCTCACGCCCCAAAGGCAGAGCAGCGATATGCTGGGCCGCCGCGCGGGGGGCGCGCAGCGTAGTCTGCACCAGCGGGATCAAGGTTTCACTGTTCATCTCAACCCCGCTGCGCCGCAAGGAGGCCCGAAACCCAGAACCAGAAAAACACCGCCAACCAGACCAGCCCCACGATCTGGGCCTGAAGGCCCGGCCCGATGAAGCCAAGCGAAAGGCCCAGCAGCAGCAGGATCGGCGACGAGGCGAGGAGCGACCAAACCAAGGTCAACCGCACCGCATAGCCGGTGAGCCGCTGCCCCGCGATGCGGCTGATCGCCCAGATCATCGCGGCAAAGCCGTAGAGCAGCAGCGGCATCAAGAAGATCCAGAAGAACGCGCTCCAATACTGCCGGACCGAGAGTGGGCCTTCGGGATCAAGATGCGCCGCACGCGCCTGGTACGGAGACAGGGCCACGAAAATCAGCAGCCCCGCCATCAGCGCGAACATCAGCAAGCGCACTTCGTTGCGGCCTTGCGCCAGCAGCCCCGACATCACTTTGCCGGGGCCGCGATAGGTCGCCACGATATCGCTGGTCACAGCCATCAGCTGCTACGACGCTCCAACCACGAGCTGAGACGCCCGTTGATCTCCTCGCGCAGACCCTCGGCTTCGATCTCCTCAACCGCTTCGGCGAGGAAAGCGAGGGTCAGAAGGTCGGTGGCCTCGTTGTGCGACACACCCCTCGCGCGCAGATAAAACAACGCCTCCTCGTCGATCGCGCCCGATGTGGACCCATGCGAGCAGGCCACGTCGTCAGCGTAGATTTCGAGCTCCGGCTTGGCGAGGAACTGGCTGTCGCCATCCAGCAGCAGCGACTGGCTGATCTGGTAGCCATCGGTCTTCTGCGCGCCTTCTTTGACGAGGATCTTGCCTTGGAACACGCCGGTTGCGCCGTTGCGCAGCACCTTCTTATAGACCTGACGGCTCTCGCAGTTCACCGCGTCATGGGTGATGAAAACCGTATCATCGTGGTGGAAATCACCATCGCCGACACAGGCACCCGCCACATGGGCCGAGGCATCATCGCCGGTCAGTTCGATCACGCATTCATTGCGCGTCATCGCGCCGTTGACAGTGACGGTGAAGCTCTTGAACAGGGATTCGGTGCCGAGGCGGGTAAACAGATGCGTCGCCGCACGGCGTTCATGGTCGCGGCCCTGTGCGCGGACGTGGTGGAAGCGCGCGGTGTCGGCCACCTCAACTTCCATCACTGTGTTGAAGCGTGCAGCGGCGGGGCCGTTTTCCAATAGGGTCACTTCGGCCCCGGCGTCGAGCTTTACCAAATGATGCAACATCGCGTCAGAAGTCTCTGATTTGTGTTGATAAACCAGATTGATCGGTTTGCTTGGGCTGCCGGTGACATGGATCAACACACCATCCGTGGCGAAGGCTGTGTTCAGCGCCGCGAGGGGCCGTGCGACCGGGGTCTGGCCGTTCTTTTCCAGCGTCCCATAGAGGTCGCGCGCCCAGTGCAGATCGGTATTGGATTCGGCCAAACGCTCGATCTTTACTCCTTCCAGCGAAAGGTCATCGGAGGCTTCCGCGTCGAACACGCCATCGACGAAGACAATCCTCAGACGGTCGGTGCTGTCAAACAACGGCGCATCGCCGTGGTCGAAAACTGCGGCAGGCAGTGCCTCGGCCTGTGTCAGCGTATCCGGGCGGGTGAACTTCCAATATTCATCACGGCGCTGTGGCAGGCCCATGGACCGGACCCGCGCCAGCGCGTCTTCACGCGCCGTCTGCGCCCAGCCACCCTGTGGCATGCTCAGCGACGCGATCATCGCTTCGGTTGCGGTTTCTTGCAGTTTCGCTTCGGCCATTACACCACCTCGGAGAGGATGTCGGCGTAACCGTTGTTTTCGACTTCAAGCGCCAGCTCGGGTCCGCCGGTCTTGATAATGCGGCCGTCGGACATGATGTGCACGACGTCTGGCTTGATATGGTCCAGCAGGCGCTGGTAGTGGGTGATCACGAGGAAGCCACGGCCTTCGGTACGCAATGCGTTGACGCCCTCGGCGACCAATTTCATCGCGTCCACATCAAGACCGGAGTCGGTTTCGTCCAAGATGCACATCTTTGGTTCAAGCATCGCCATCTGCAGGATTTCGTTGCGCTTTTTCTCACCACCCGAGAAGCCCATGTTGACAGGGCGCTTGAGCATGTCGGCGTCGATCTTAAGGTCCTTCGCCTTGGCGCGGATCACCTTGAGGAAGTCAGCCGCCGACATTTCCTCTTCGCCGCGGGCCTTGCGCTGAGCGTTTACCGCGGTGCGCAGGAAGGTCATGTTACCGACGCCGGGGATTTCGACCGGATACTGGAAAGCAAGGAAGAGGCCCGCTGCAGCGCGCTCTTCTGGTTCCAGTTCCAACAGGTCATTGCCTTCGAGCGTGGCGGAGCCTTCGGTGACTTCGTAGCCGTCTTTGCCCGACAGCACATAGCTCAGCGTGGACTTGCCCGAGCCGTTCGGCCCCATGATGGCATGCACCTTGCCGGCTTCGACTTCCAGATCGACGCCTTTGAGGATCTGCTTGTCCTCTTCTTCCAGTTTCACGTGCAGGTTTTTGATGCTCAGCATTTCGGTCTCCTTCTGGCGCCACGTCGCGCCGCAATTGTCATTATTTCGGTTTTTGAACAGGGGCTTGCCCCTGCGTGTTAAAGTTCATGCCGCCCCCTGACGGGCGCAGAGCGCGGCGGGAAAGCTGTCCACCAGCGCTGCGCGGCAGGCATTGATGCCGTCCTCATAGGAAAGCGGCGCGTCGGGTTTTGGAGCGTTGGCGATGTCGCTCACAGCAAGCGGTGCGCGCATGGAACGGCCTACAGAAGCAGCATAGTCGTGGAACTTGAGACGGCCCTGTCCTTCGGGCGCAACCCAGGTGTTCGCCACGCCATAGGCATCCGCCGTGATCAGCCCGTGCAGGGAGGAGGCAAAGACATGGGCGCAGGAGGCGATGGCGGCGCAGACCTGCTCGGCGGGGTCACGCGGATCGATCAGCACATAGGCGCTGTCCGAGGCCACGAGGTCCAGAAGCTCCGGGTCATCCGCCAGCGTGTGATGCGGCACGATGCCGATCTTGTCGGCGCGTGGCGCGTCGCTGGGCAACACCTCGTTCACCAGCAGCCCCGGATCGCCAAAGGCATCGGTCTCGATCCCCAGCAGCGCCGCGGTCACCGGCCCGCGCAGCAGCGCAACCTCGACGTTCTTCAAAAATCCGCGCCCGCCCGGGGGCCGCAGCAAGCCGCTCCCCCAGATCACAGGCTTTGCCCCTTCGCGCGGCGTATCAAAATTGCGCCGCACGATCTGTAGGAGCGACCCAAGCGCAAAGACCTCGGCCTCATCCACCGACGCATGCACCACCCGCCGCCCTGAGACATGGCTCAGGATCAGCGGGCTCAGCGCATCGCCGAAGTTCGGCTGCGCCTTCCACCAGTGCAGGCGGAGGGGAGTATGCGCCGCATCAAGGCTCATCAGCCGACGGAGCCTTCGAGCGAGATCGCTACAAGCGCCTGTGCCTCCATGGCGAACTCCATGGGGAGCGCTTGCAGCACGTCCTTGCAGAACCCGTTCACTACGAGGGCGACGGCCTCTTCCTCGTCCATGCCACGCGAGCGGCAGTAGAACATTTGGTCGTCGTCCACCTTGGAGGTCGTCGCCTCATGCTCCACGCGGCTCGAGTTGTTCTTGACCTCGATGTAAGGCACGGTATGCGCCCCACATTCCGAGCCGATCAACAGACTGTCACACTGGGTATAGTTGCGCGATTCCTTGGCCTTAGGGTGCATCGAAACGAGGCCCCGGTAGGTGTTCTGCGCCTTGCCCGCCGAGATGCCCTTGGACACGATGCGCGACTTGGTGCGCTTGCCAAGGTGGATCATCTTAGTGCCGGTGTCGGCCTGCTGCATGTTGTTGGCGATGGCGATGGAGTAGAACTCGCCCTGGCTGTCGTCACCGCGCAGGATGCAGGAGGGGTATTTCCACGTCACGGCAGAGCCGGTCTCGACCTGCGTCCACATCACCTTGGCCCGGTCGCCCCGACAATCGGCGCGTTTGGTCACGAAGTTATAGATGCCGCCCTTGCCGTTTTCATCACCGGGATACCAGTTCTGAACGGTGGAGTATTTCACTTCGGCGTCTTCTTCGATGATGATCTCGACGACGGCCGCGTGAAGCTGGCTCTCGTCCCGCTGAGGCGCGGTGCAGCCTTCGAGGTAGCTCACGTAAGAGCCCTTGTCCGCGATGATCAGCGTCCGCTCAAACTGGCCGGTGTTTTCGGCGTTGATGCGGAAATAGGTCGACAGTTCCATCGGGCAGCGCACGCCCGGCGGGACGTAGACAAAGGACCCGTCGGAGAAAACGGCGGAGTTCAGCGTGGCGTAGAAGTTGTCCGAAACCGGCACGACCGAGCCAAGGTACTTCTTCACCAGATCGGGGTATTCGCGGATCGCTTCCGAAATCGAGCAGAAGATCACGCCGGCCTTCTTCAGTTCCTCTTGGAAGGTTGTGCCAACGGAAACGGAATCGAACACCGCATCCACAGCCACTTTGCGGCCCTCGGCAGGTGCATCTTCGGCGCCCTCGACACCGGCAAGGATCATCTGTTCCTTCAGCGGGATGCCCAGCTTCTTGTAGGTATCAAGCAACTTCGGATCGACGTCATCGAGCGATTTCGGCTTGACCGCCATGCTCTTGGGCCGGGCATAGTAATACTGCTTCTGGAAGTCGATCTCGGGGTAATCGACCATCGCCCAATCGGGCTCTTTCTTGGTCAGCCAGCGGTCATAGGCCGCCAGACGCCACTCGGTCATCCACTCGGGTTCTTCGTTCTTCTCCGAGATCAGACGCACGATATCGGGGTTCAGCCCCATCGGGGCGTAATCCATCTCAATATCCGTGGACCAGCCGTATTTGTATTTGCCGCCAACTTCGCGCACGGCGTCCACGGTCTCCTGGTCGACGCCTTCCTTGACGCCATCTTTTTCTTTCAGGGTCACATTATCCAAGGTCTCGTTCCTTTCCGTGGGGGCGCTCAGGCGGCCCGCGTTTCGTGCTTTTTCATTTTTGCGATCCAGCTCGACGCGAACCGCAAGACATCTTCCCGGGTGGTGTTCAGACCCAGCGACACCCGGATCGCGCTGGCGGCCTGTGTTTCATCAAAGCCCATGGCGCGCAATACGGCACTGGCGCGCACCTTGCCGCTGGAGCAGGCCGACCCGGCTGAAATGGCAAAACCTGCAAGGTCCATCTGCATCACCTGAGTCTCGCCTTTCCAGCCGGGCGTGATGATGCAAGACGTGTTGGGCAGGCGCGGCACATCTTTCCCTACAAAAATAGTCAGACTTGAAGCATCTGCAAGGGTTGCTTCCAGCAAATCGCGCCGTTCAGCTACCTCTTCCCACCGCCCCGCGGCCACATCCGCCACTGCAGCTTCGGCCGCGGCACCAAAGCCCGCGATTCCGGGGATATTTTCGGTGCCAGAGCGGCGGCCCATTTCCTGCCCGCCCCCACGCAGCTGCGCCGCCACATCTATGCCCCGCTTGACAATCAATGCGCCGATGCCTTTCGGCCCGCCGAGTTTATGGGCCGAAACAAGGATAAAATCCGCGCCGGAGGTGGCCATCTTGAACCGCGTCTTACCAAGCGCCTGTACGGCATCGACCAGCACGAAGGGTGTTTTGTCCATCGCCCAGCACTGCTGCGCCAAAGGCATGGTCTTTTGCAAAACGCCGGTTTCACTGTTGGCGGCTTGCAGGGCGACGACCTCCGCATCCTCAACGGCGCTCAGATCACCGTCCCAAATGCCAGTCGCATCCACGTTTAACCGCTCTGCCTGCCCCCAGGACAAGACCGCGTCATGTTCCACCGCAGACGTCACAACACGCGCGCCCAGAGACGCGGCAAGTGCCGCCGCCTCCGTGGCACCGGAGGTAAAGATCACATCCACCGGATCACATCCGACCAACTCCGCCACCTGCGCGCGCGCACGCTCGACCACCGCCTTGGCCGCCCGCCCTTCGGCATGCACCGAAGACGGATTACCGGGCAAATCCATCGCCGCAATCATCGCCACGCGCGCCTCGGGCCGCAACGGCGTGGTGGCGTTATGGTCGAGATAGGTTCTCACGCGTCGTCCACCACAGCAAAAAGGTTCGGCACCGCGGGGCATGGGGCAAGTTCGTTTTCTACCACGTCCGACAGCCGGGTCTGGTGCAAAAAGACATAGACATGCGCGCTCAGCCCCTGCCATAGCCGATTGGTCAGCGATTGCGCCCGGCTGCCCGAGAGCCCGCCGGACGCACCCGCGCCCTTATGCATCGCGTCCACCGTCTCATCCACCGCCGCCAGCACATCCACCACGCGGATATCCACAGGGGAGCGCGCCAAACGGTAGCCCCCACCGGGGCCGCGCACAGAGCTCACCAGCTCGGCCCGGCGTAATTTGACAAAGAGCTGTTCCAGATAGGGCAAAGAAACCGACTGCCGCTCTGCAATGTCGCCCAGCGATACGAGAGAGCCCTCAGGTTGGAGGGCAATATCGGCCAAAGCGACCATGGCATAGCGCCCTTTGGTAGATAGCTTCATCGTCTTACCCTCATTCGCCGTGCCATATGATTGACGTGGGCGGCTTAAATGCCTAAGTCCAAAGACTGATCCACGCGAGACTGCGCGGAACCAGATTAGAACCGTTCTAAGGTGGCCTAGCGAATTCGTCAACTATTCGCGGCGATCTTTGAACCCCCAGACAGGGACACCCATGCCCGAGGTTATTTTTCCCGGACCCGAAGGCCGCCTTGAAGGCCGCTACCACCCCCAAAAAGAACGTGACGCCCCGATTGCCATCGTGCTGCATCCGCATCCACAGTTCGGCGGCACGATGAATCACAAGGTTGTCTATAACCTGCACTATGCGTTCTACAACATGGGTTTCACCGTGTTGCGCTTTAACTTCCGCGGCGTAGGCCGCAGCCAGGGTGAATACGACCAAGGCATCGGCGAATTGTCCGACGCGGCTTCGGCGCTTGATTACTTGCAGTCGATGAACAACAACTCCAAGCATTGCTGGGTTGCTGGTTTTTCCTTCGGCGCATGGATCGGCATGCAACTGCTGATGCGCCGGCCTGAGATCACCGGCTTCATCTCGGTCTCGCCGCCCGCGAATATGTACGACTTTTCGTTCCTCGCCCCCTGCCCGGCCTCAGGTCTGGTCATCAACGGCACTGCCGACCGCGTGGCGCCGCCTGCGGACACGACCAATCTGGTCAGCAAGCTGCATGAGCAAAAAGGCATCACGATCACCCATCAGGAAGTCGAAGGCGCCGGGCACTTCTTTGAAGAGCCGCATATGGACACGTTGATCACCTCGACCAGTGACTATGTGAAACGCCGTCTGACGGAATCCACGCGCTGATGGCGGATGCGGTCGTTATCGAACTGGCCAATAAGCTTGCCGAGGAATGTCTCGCTGTGCAGGCCGAGACCGGTGAAGAACGGCTGTTTATGGAAGTCGGCGAGGTGCTTGGCGCCTCGTCGCAAACGCTCGAAGAAGCCTTTTTGACGGCCATCCGTACGCGGATGGCCAATGACAAGGCGCGCGGCTTTCTCGCTCGCAAGTTACGCGAACATCGTGGCAAGGCAGGCGCATGACCGAGCGGCTCGACCAGCAGATCGCCTTTCTGAACGAGGCCGATAAGCTCAAGACCATCCTGCGCGGCACCACCCTGTGCGATGCTAGCCGGGCGGAGAATTCTGCCGAACACTCATGGCACCTGACCCTTTATGCGCTGGTACTGGCCGATCAGGCCGGGCCGGGGGTGGACATCAACCGCGTCATTAAAATGCTGATCCTGCACGACCTTGTTGAGATCGACGCCGGCGACAATCCGATCTTTGGCGACTACGACGCTGCCGATATGGAAGCGCAGGAACAAATCGCCGCCGACCGGATCTTTGGCTTGCTACCCCCCGATCTGCGCGATGACCTGCGCGAGATTTGGGAAGAGTTTGAAGCCGCCGAAAGCCCCTCAGCGCGCTTTGCCAAATCGCTCGATCGATTCCAGCCGCCCATGCAGAACCTCGCCTCGGGCGGTGGCAGTTGGACCGACTACAATGTCTCAGAGGCGCAGATCGAAGAGAAGGTGGGCAGCAAAATCGCCATTGGCGCCCCTGCCCTTTGGGCCTACGCCCGCGCCCGCATCAGCAGCTTTTTCGCCGGGGTCGGCGCCTAGGCGCGACCTTCGGCATACCATGGTATACGATCTTCCTCTCTGGCCCCGAATGGGCTAAAGCACGGGCAAATGCATCCTCAACCAAAGGAATTCGTCATGTCGAAGATTAAGGTAGAAAACCCCATCGTCGAACTCGACGGCGATGAGATGACCCGGATCATCTGGGATTTCATCAAGAAGAAGCTGATCACGCCCTATCTCGACGTCGACCTGAAGTATTACGACCTCGGCATGGAAGTCCGGGATGAGACCGACGATCAGATCACCGTCGACGCGGCCCATGCGATCCAAAAACATGGCGTTGGCGTGAAATGCGCGACCATCACGCCCGATGAAGCGCGGGTTGAGGAATTTGGCCTCAAGCGCATGTACCGCAGCCCGAATGGCACGATCCGCAATATTCTGGGCGGCGTGATCTTCCGCGAGCCGATCATTTGCCGCAATGTGCCGCGCCTTGTGCCGGGCTGGACCCAGCCGATCGTCGTGGGTCGCCATGCCTTTGGCGACCAATACCGCGCCACTGATTTCCGTTTTCCCGGCAAGGGCAAGCTGACGATCAAATTCGTTGGCGACGATGGCGAGACCATCGAGAAAGAGGTCTTCGACGCGCCCTCCGCCGGTGTCACCATGGCCATGTACAACCTCGACGATTCGATCCGTGATTTCGCGCGCGCGTCTTTTAACTACGGTCTGAACCGCGGCTGGCCTGTGTATCTTTCGACCAAGAATACAATTCTAAAAGCCTATGACGGGCGCTTCAAAGACCTGTTCCAAGAGATCTTTGACGCTGAATTTGCCGAGGATTTTAAAAAGAAGAGCATCTGGTACGAACACCGTCTGATCGACGACATGGTCGCCTCGGCTATGAAATGGTCGGGAGGCTATGTCTGGGCCTGCAAGAACTACGACGGCGACGTGCAGTCCGACACCGTGGCGCAGGGCTTTGGCTCGCTCGGTCTGATGACCAGCCAGCTGATGACCCCCGATGGCAAGATCGTGGAGGCCGAGGCCGCCCACGGCACCGTGACGCGCCACTACCGCCAGCACCAGAAGGGCGAGGAAACCTCGACCAACTCCATTGCGTCAATCTACGCCTGGACCGGCGGGCTGAAGCACCGCGGCAAGCTGGACGATAACACGGCGCTGATCAACTTCGCCGAGACGCTGGAGAAGGTCGTAGTGGATACGGTCGAGGCGGGCTTCATGACCAAAGACCTCGCGCTGTTGGTTGGCCCCGATCAGGGCTGGCTAACGACCATGGGGTTCTTGGAGAAGGTGGATGAGAACCTCAACAAGGCGCTGGCGGGCTGAACTGGCACGATGCAAGATGACAGGGGGTCGCAGCGATGCGGCCCCTTTTTTCGTAGGCCCGTTGGGATCAAGCTACAAGCGCCTTCTGATCGCCGACCCGCGGGCAGCCGCTGGCCCTCAATCCCCTACTGCCCCCGGTTATGCGTTCGCGCGTAAAGCTTGGCGATGATCCCGCTGGCGGTCTTCTCGAACAGGCAGGGGATAAGCGCATGCACCAGTGCCGCACCCGCCGCTGCAAAAAGCAGGCCCGAGAACTTCAGCGCGAAGGCCATATGTTCAAAGAATGTCTCATCCACCTTGGCGGGATGGTCGAGGAAGATGCGTGCGATCATGGAAAACTCCTGTAACTGACTTTGCATCAAAATAGACCAAAAGCCCTGTGACGTTTTCTCAAATCTGTGCAGATATATACTTGCCTATGGGAAAACTTCCCGCCAGATTTCCTAGATGACAACACTTGATGAAATTGACCGGCGCTTATTGGTCGAACTGCAACGTGATGCGGCCCAATCGCTCGAAGCGCTTGGCGCGGCGGTGAACCTATCGCGTAACGCCTGCTGGCGGCGCATTCGTACGTTGGAAAAGGCCGGCATTATTAAAGGCCGCGTGACCCTCTTGGACGCCGCAAAACTTGGCCTTGGCCTTAGTGTCTTCATCCAAGTGCGCACCAACGCCCATGCGCCCGACTGGCTTGAGAAGTTCTCCAAAGCCACGCAATCCATGCCCGAAATCCTTGGTGTCTACCGCATGACCGGGGATCTGGACTATTTGATCCGGGCGCGGGTTGCGGATATGGCGGGTTACGATCAATTGTATCAAGATCTCATTCGCCGGGTGCCGCTTTCGGATGTCTCGGCCAGTTTCGTGATGGAAGAGATCAAGGAAACCACGCAACTCCCCCTTTGATAAAGGCGCGCCCCCATGCACTACCTGTGGCTGTTCATCGCGATCATCGCGGAAACCATCGGCACGACCGCGTTGCAAGCCTCGCAGCAGTTTACCCGGCTTTGGCCCTCGGTGGCGGTGGTCGTGTTCTATCTCGTGTCGTTTTATTTCATGGCGCTGGCGCTAAAGGTCATGCCGGTTGGGATTGTCTATGCCATTTGGTCGGGCCTTGGCATCGTCTGCATCGCAGCGATTGGCTACTTACTTTTTGACCAACGGCTTGATGGTCCGGCCCTGCTCGGGCTGAGCTTTATCATCACCGGCATTCTGATAATTCATCTCTTTTCCGGCACGACCACCCATTAAAGTGGCAGGCGCGCAGCGATGGACCGCGCAAGCGGCATCCATCGGGCATTAGGGCTAGCAATTGCAGCCGGGGCGCGGTATGGGCGGCGCAATTATTCGCGCAGCTTCAGGCTGGCGCGCCACTCCCCTATCCAAAGGCTGACTTAATGGACCTGCGCAACATCGCAATTATCGCTCACGTCGACCACGGCAAAACGACGCTGGTAGACGAGCTTCTGAAACAATCCGGCACCTATCGTGAAAACCAGGCCACGACTGAGCGTGCCATGGACAGCAACGATCTGGAACGCGAGCGCGGCATCACCATCTTCGCCAAGCCGACCTCGGTCGTCTGGAACAACACCCGCATCAACATCGTCGACACCCCCGGCCACGCCGACTTTGGTGGCGAAGTCGAGCGCATCCTGTCGATGGTTGACGGTGTGGTCCTGCTGGTGGATGCCGCCGAAGGCCCAATGCCGCAGACCAAATTCGTGACCTCCAAGGCGCTGAAACTGGGCCTGCGCCCGATCGTCGTGCTCAACAAGGTCGACAAGCCCGACGCCGAGCCCGACCGCGCGCTCGACGAATGCTTTGACCTTTTTGCCAGCCTTGACGCCACGGACGAGCAGCTTGAATTCCCGCATATGTACGCCTCTGGCCGTTCCGGCTGGGCCGATGCCGAGCTTGATGGCCCGCGCAAAGACCTGAACGCGCTGTTTGATCTGATCCTCACGCACGTCCCTGCCCCCAAGCAGATTGAAAACGCCGATAAGCCCTTCACCATGCTGGCCACCACCCTTGGCGGTGATCCGTTCCTGGGCCGTCTGCTGACCGGTCGTGTGGAAACCGGCACATTGAAAGCCGGCCAGACCATCAAAGCAATGTCGCGCGATGGCACATTGATCGAAAACTTCCGCTGCACCAAAATCCTTGCCTTCCGCGGGTTGGAGCAGACTGCCATCGAACTTGCCGAAGCGGGTGACATCGTGTCGATCGCGGGCATGACCAAAGCGACAGTGGCCGACACATTGGCCGATGCATCGGTTAGCGAAGCCATCCCGGCACAGCCGATCGATCCGCCTACCATCACTGTGACCTTTGGCATCAACGACAGCCCGCTGGCGGGCCGTGACGGCAAGAAAGTCCAGTCCCGCGTGATCCGCGAGCGCCTGATGAAAGAAGCCGAATCCAACGTCGCGATCAAAATCTCCGACACACCGGGCGGCGACGCTTTCGAAGTGGCCGGTCGTGGCGAATTGCAGATGGGCGTTCTGATCGAAAACATGCGCCGCGAAGGGTTTGAGCTTTCGATCTCCCGCCCGCAGGTTCTGTTTCAAGAGATCGACGGCGTCCGCCACGAGCCCATCGAAGAAGCCACCATCGACGTGGATGACGAATACTCCGGCGCGGTTATCGAGAAAATCACCGGCGCCCGTAAAGGCGAGTTGGTCGAGATGAAGCCAGCCGGTGCGGGCAAAACCCGCATCATCGCGCATGTCCCATCGCGCGGGCTGATCGGGTACCACGGCGAATTCCTGACCGACACGCGCGGTACCGGCGTCATCAACCGGGTCTTCCACTCTTGGGCCCCGCACAAGGGCCCGATCCCGGGTCGTCGCGCGGGCGTTCTGATCTCCATGGAAAACGGCACCTCGGTGGCGTTTGCTCTGTGGAACCTCGAAGAGCGCGGCAAGATGATGATCGGCGCGCAGGCTGACGTCTACACTGGCATGATCATCGGTGAGCACAGCCGCGAGAATGATCTTGAAGTGAACCCGCTGAAGGGCAAAAAGCTGACCAACGTGCGCGCTTCGGGCACTGACGAAGCGGTGCGCCTGACCACGCCAATGTCGCTGAGCCTCGAAGAAGCCATCGCCTATATTGACGATGACGAGCTGGTCGAAGTGACGCCAAACGCCGTTCGCCTGCGCAAGCGCTACCTTGACCCGCATGAGCGTAAGCGGATGGCCAAAGCCGGCTAAGTGGCCTCATAGATTACGAAAAACGGCAGCCCATCCGAACGATGCGCTGCCGTTTTTATGTGCGGAGAGAGTTAGCGCAAGGCGTTGCTAAGTATCGCTCGCCTCCTGTTCGATATGCCCACGCTTGGCCAGACTGCGCGCGACGAGCAGACATAGCACTGCCCAAGCACCGCCGCCCAGCCACCCGGCTGCCACATCGGTCGGCCAGTGCACCCCCATATAGACCCGGCTCATGCCCACCAGCAGAGTGAGCATCACGGCGACAGCCAGCGTATAGGCTTTGAGCGCCCATCGCTTTTGCGCCCGCGCCACCATCGCCCCGAGGGTCAAATACGCCACCGCGGCCATCATCGAATGGCCCGAGGGGAAGCTCGCCGTGTGCACCAGCGATCCATGCGGCACAAGGTCGGGACGTGGACGGTCAAAAAATTCCTTGGCGATGCTGCTCAGTACGATCCCGCCGCCGACGGTCACGAGGATATAAAGCGCAGTGGACCACCGCCGCTGCAGCATGAAAAAGACCGCGACTACCACCGTCGTCATCACCAAAACCGCTACGCCGCCCAAGGCTGTCAGGTCGCGCCCGATCTCCTCCACCCACCAAGGGCCGATGGGGTCAGATAGATCGCCGGGGGTTCGGAGGAATAAAAGAATGTCGCGATCAAGGCTGCTGGTGCTGCCAGCAACGACCTCTTCGGTCAGTTCCGCCAAGGTCCAGACTGCGATAATCGAAAGGCTCATTAAAGCGAGCGTGGTCACTTCCACATGGCGGCGGCACCAATGGGCGAAGGCGGATATGCGGTCGAGGTTCATAGGGCTCAACCTCAGTTTCAAAGGTTGGTTCCCGCTGAGCAATTAAAGCGCCCCGCCTTTTGCTAAAGCGGGGCCGCTCAGATCATTCGTCGGTTTCGACGATAATCAATTCGCGCTCAGACGCGCCGCGCGCATGGTTTAGTGCCGCTTGGTAAGCATCTGAGTGATAGCATTTTTCTGCCGTTTCAACGTCTGGAAAACGCGCCACTACATTGCGGGGCCGCTCCTTACCCTCAAGCTGAACAAAACGCCCGCCGCGTGCGATGAACTTGCCACCATGGGCGGCAATCGCTTCGGTCGCACCGGCGGCGTATTTCTTATACGCCTCTTCGTCGGTGACGGTGACATGTGCAATCCAAAGTGCGCCCATGGGTCTTATCCTTTCAAAACGTTTTCAGCTGCAGCAATCGCCGCATCCGCATTCTCTGCCGAGGCGCCGCCGCCCTGGGCCATGTCAGGCCGACCGCCGCCGCCCTTTCCGCCCAGTTCAGCCACCGCCGCCTTGACCATGTCGACCGCGGAGAGGCGATCTGTCAAATCCTTCGTCACACCGCCTGCCACAGCGGCCTTGCCCCCGGTGTCGGCAATTAACAGCACCGCGCCTGAACCAAGCTTGGCCTTATGTTCATCCACGAGTCCCGGCAAATCTTTGCCCGTCACGCCGCTCAACACTTGGCCCACGAACTTAATCCCGTTGACCTCACGCGCCTCGGGAGCAGCGGCCCCGCCGCCCGACATCGCCAATTCGCGGCGCAGCTGCGCCACCTCGTTGGAGAGGCTCCGGCGTTCGTCTAGCAGCGCGCGCACCCGCTCCGGCACATCGCTGGTCGACGTCTTGAGCTCTGCTGCCACCCGGCTCAGGGCCGCCTCTTGCTCGCGCAGCCATGCCAAGGCTTCGGTTCCAGTCAGGGCTTCGATCCGTCGCACGCCCGCGCTGCTGGCACTGTCGCCCAGCAGAACAAACGCACCGATATCGCCGGTCTGACGCACATGCGTGCCGCCGCAAAGCTCCAGCGAATAGGTCGATTTGTCGCTGCCTTTGCCCGAGCCTTCCATTTGCCCCATCGAGACGACCCGCACCTCATCCCCGTATTTCTCGCCAAAAAGCGCCTGTGCGCCCATGGCCCGCGCGTCATCCGGGGTCATGATCCGCGTTTCCACCGGGGTGTTCTGACGGATATAGTCGTTCACCTCGCGCTCGACTTGCGTGAGCTCCTCTTGCGTCAGCCCTTTGGCATGGGAGAAATCGAACCGCAGGCGGTCATGCGCATTGAGCGAGCCACGCTGCGACACATGATCGCCAAGCGCATTGCGCAGCGCTTCGTGCAGCAGGTGCGTGGCCGAGTGGTTGGCCCGGATTGCCGTTCGCCGTAGGCGGTCAACTTCCAGCACCGCGGTCTGGCCCGGCTTTACTTCGCCTTCGACAACATGGCCGAAATGCACGAATACGCCAGCCGACTTGCGCGTATCGGTCACATTCACGATGCCGGTCTGCGTGCGGATCACACCGGTGTCACCCACCTGCCCGCCACTTTCGGCGTAGAAGGGAGTCTGGTTCAGCGCGACTTGGACGTCGCTGCCCACGGCTGCGGCGTCGATCTTGTCGCTGCCCTGTACCAAGGCCACGATCTGCCCCTCGGCGCTTTCGGTGTCATAGCCCAAAAACTCGGTCACGCCGCTTTTGTCAGCCACGTCGAACCAAACGGTGGCATCCGCCGCCTCACCCGATCCGGCCCAAGCCGCGCGGGCCTTGGCCTTCTGCGCTTGCATAGCCGTGTCGAACCCTTCGGTATCCACCGCGCGGCCCTTTTCGCGCAGCGCATCCTGCGTCAGGTCAAGCGGGAAACCGTATGTATCATAAAGCTTGAACGCCGCCTCCCCCGGCAGGGTCGCACCTTCGGGCAGACCACTCAATTCATCATCCAGCAGCTTCAATCCGCGATCAAGCGTTTGACGGAAGCGTGTTTCCTCAAGCAGCAAGGTCTCGCGGATCAGCGATTGCGCCTGCCCCAACTCAGGGTAAGCCGCACCCATCTGCTGCACCAAGGACGGTACCAGTTGATGCATTAAGGGATCCTTAACGCCGAGCAGATGCGCATGGCGCATGGCCCGGCGCATGATCCGGCGCAGCACATATCCGCGGCCTTCGTTCGAGGGCATCACCCCATCGGCAATCAAGAAAGAGGTCGACCGCAGGTGGTCCGCGATGACCCGGTGATGGGTCTTGCCGGGCCCATCCGGATCGGTCGAGGACGCATGGGCGCTGGCCTCAATCAAGCTGCGCATCAGATCGGTGGCGTAGTTGTCATTGGTGCCTTGCAACAGAGCCGCGACCCGCTCAATCCCCATACCGGTATCGATGGACTGGTTCGGCAAAGGCTGGCGGGTGCCATCTTCGAACTGCTCGTACTGCATGAAAACGAGGTTCCAGATCTCGACAAAACGGTCGCCGTCCTCCTCGGGCGATCCCGGAGGGCCGCCCCAGATGTGGTCGCCGTGATCATAGAAAATCTCGGTACAGGGGCCGCAGGGGCCGGTGGGGCCAGCGGACCAAAAATTATCATCCGTGGCGATGCGAATGATGCGTTCGTCCGATAGGCCGGTGTGGGCCTTCCAGATTTTAACCGCTTCTTCATCCGTATGGTAAACTGTGACCAAAAGCCGGTTTGGGTCGATGCCGAACTCCTTGGTCAGCAGGTCCCAAGCAAAGGGGATCGCTTCAGATTTGAAGTAATCGCCGAAGCTGAAGTTGCCCAACATTTCGAAAAACGTGTGATGCCGCGCGGTATAGCCCACGTTGTCGAGGTCATTGTGCTTGCCGCCCGCGCGCACACATTTTTGCGCCGAGGTGGCGCGGCTGTAATCGCGGGTCTCAACACCGGTGAAGAGGTTCTTGAACTGCACCATGCCGGCCGCGGTGAACATCAACGTCGGGTCATTGCGCGGGACCAGCGGGCTGGAGGGCACGACCTGATGCCCCTGCGCATCGAAATAATTCAGAAAAGTTGAGCGAATGTCATTCAGCGTCTTCATGGGCGAGGCCTTCCGGGGCAGATTGGGTCGGTCCCAAATACCCCTCAGCCCCGGCGCTGTCTACCGCAACTACACATGAAAAGAAGGCGCAAGCTTTGGCCAGACCACATGAAAAAGGGGCGCGGCCCATGGCCACACCCCTGTTCACGATCACATTGCATCCTATGCCGGATCAGGCTTCAAGGATATCGGCGTCGTCGCGGTCCGACCCCTGAAAATCCAACCCATGCGAAGCGCGGATTTTGTCTTCGATCTCATTCGCCATGGCGGAGTTCTCTTTCAAGAAGGTCTTGGCATTCTCGCGCCCCTGCCCGATCCGCTCATCGCCGTAGCTGAACCAAGAGCCAGATTTGTCCACCACCCCAGCTTTGACCCCAAGATCGAGCAGTTCGCCCATCTTAGAGATACCTTCGCCATACATGATATCAAACTCAACCTGCTTGAAGGGCGGTGCGACCTTATTCTTCACGACCTTGACGCGGGTGGCGTTGCCGACAACCTCATCGCGATCCTTCAAAGCGCCGATGCGACGAATGTCGAGACGGACCGAGGAGTAGAATTTAAGCGCGTTACCACCAGTCGTGGTTTCGGGCGAGCCAAACATTACGCCGATCTTCATCCGGATTTGGTTGATGAAGATAACCATACAGTTCGACCGGCTGATCGAGCCGGTCAGCTTACGCATGGCTTGGCTCATCAAACGGGCCTGAACGCCAACACTGCTATCGCCCATCTCACCTTCAAGTTCCGACTTGGGCGTCAGCGCCGCGACGGAGTCGACGATGACCATGTTCACGGCACCTGAGCGCACCAGCGTATCGGTGATCTCCAGCGCCTGCTCACCCGTGTCGGGCTGCGAGATCAGCAGCTCGTCAATGTCCACGCCGAGTTTCTTCGCATATTGCGGGTCCAGCGCGTGTTCCGCATCCACGAAAGCACAGACACCGCCAGCTTTTTGCTGTTCCGCCACGCAATGCAGGGTCAGCGTTGTCTTACCCGACGATTCCGGCCCATAAATTTCAATGATACGCCCCATCGGCAGACCGCCGATGCCAAGCGCGATATCAAGGCCAAGCGAGCCAGTAGAGCTGGCCTTGATGTCCTGGATCGCCCCTTCGGCGCCCAGCTTCATGATCGACCCTTTGCCGAACTGACGTTCGATCTGGGCCAGCGCGCTGTCGAGCGCCTTTTGCTTTTCCGCGGTTTTCTTGCTGTCCATTGTCAAAAGATCTGCCGTTGCCATTAGGTTCATCCCTTAGTGTCACAGTGGCGTCCCGGCGGCAATCGCCTGCGGGCAGCACCGCTTATGTTCTTCTAATGTTCTATATGAGGGTAAATGAAGAACA
The DNA here is from genome assembly GCF_025143985.1 of Sulfitobacter sp. W027. Taxonomy (NCBI): domain Bacteria; kingdom Pseudomonadati; phylum Pseudomonadota; class Alphaproteobacteria; order Rhodobacterales; family Roseobacteraceae; genus Sulfitobacter; species Sulfitobacter sp. W027. The sequence continues at coordinate 1,479,970 of NZ_CP083564.1, read as the reverse complement.
TTTCAATCGTTTTGTTTGTGCTTTATGTTTTCACGGGAATGGTAAAGAATTAGTTTACCCTGCAAAACGGGTCCGTGCGCAGCAGGGGATGTGACGTAAGTGATTGTTTTTTTCAAAGAACGGCTGGCCTTTTTGTCGGTGCCCAAAACCGGAACCACGGCCTATGAAACGGCCCTTGCGCCCCGTGCAGATATGGTGATTTCAGATCCCCCAATGCTGAAACACGCTCCCGTCTATCGCTACAATCGGTTCATCCGGCCAATGTTTCTTAAAGTTTGCGATACCGAGCTGGAGCTTATGGCCGTAATGCGCGAGCCGATTTCTTGGTTGGGCAGTTGGTACCGCTATCGCCAGCGCCCTTTCATGGAAGGCAAACCAAACAATACCTTCGGAATCACATTCGATGAGTTCGTGCTTGCCTATATGAAGGGGGATAAGCCGGGGTTTGCCGATGTAGGCAGCCAGTTGAAGTTTATGGAAACACAACCGAATGGCACCGGAATTACACATCATTTTCGCTATGAAGACCAGCAGCGTTTGCAGAGCTTCCTTCAGGAGAGGCTGGATATTACCTTGTCCCTCGGTCAGGAAAATGTCTCCCCCAAAATGGCGCTGGAGATTTCACCGAATGTTGAGAAGCGATTCCGCCGGAAATTTGCGGCGGAGTTTGAGCTTTACGATTCGATCCCTTAAACGGGTTCGTCGGCCAACTGACAAAGTCTTTCTAATGCAATTGGTTATGCACTGTATTGGTCAGATCGGTTAGCGAGAATGGTTTGGGCAGGAAAACTGAGTTGGGAATTTTCGACTGTTCCTCGCCGAAATTATCCTCTGCATAGCCTGAGACAAACACGACACGCACATCTGGTCGCTGCTTGAGCGCTTGGCGGACCCAACTTGGGCCGTCCATCCCCGGCATCACGACATCGGTCACAAATACATCGATATCAAGCTCTTTATCTTCCAGCGTTTTCAGTGCGGCTTCGGCAGATTCCGCTTCGAGCACAGTATAGCCACGCAGCCGTAGGGCGCGGCTGGCGAAGGCGCGCACCGGCGCCTCATCCTCGACCAGCAAGATCACCCCATCCGAGCGTTGTGGTGGTCCCTTCTCTGGCGGTGACACCACCGCACGAGACACGGTGGTAGGTTGCCCCTCAAGCACGGGAAAATACAAGGTGAAGGACGTTCCCTGTCCTAACTCGCTGTCGACGAAGATGAACCCACCGGTTTGCTTGACTATGCCATAGGCGGTCGAAAGGCCGAGGCCTGTACCTTCGCCCGTGCGCTTGGTGGTGAAGAACGGTTCAAACACTTTTTGAAGTTTATCGCGCGGGATACCGGTGCCATCATCATTCACCTGCACGGTCACATAGCGTCCGGCGGGGACGCTCACCCGGTCGCGCTCAAGCGGTTGATCAAGCGATGTAACCTCCGTTACGATACGGATCTCACCCCCGGCGGGCATTGCATCGCGTGCATTAACAACAAGGTTCATAAGTACCTGTTCCAATTGACGTTTGTCTGCGCGAATGGGCGCGAGCACCGGATCGTGGCTTAGCGTGAGGGTCACCTTCTCCCCCACCAGGCGATTCAGCAAATGCGTCAGATCGGCGAGCGTATCGCGCATGTTAAGCGTTTCGGGTCGTAGGGTCTGTTTGCGAGAGAAGGCTAAAAGTTGACCGACGAGCGCTGCAGCCCGGTTGGCATTTTGATTGATCTGTACCAGATCGCTAAAGTCCGGGTCACCTTGATCATGGCGCAGCAAAAGCAGGTCGCAATGGCCGGAAATTGCAGTGAGAAGATTGTTGAAATCATGTGCCACCCCCCCGGCCAACTGGCCGATGGCTTGCATCTTTTGGCTTTGCACGAACTGCGCCTCTAGCGATTTGAGCTCAGTTGCATCCTGGAGAACCGCGATCAGCGCGGCCTCGCCGCCTTCAGATATACGGTTGAGAGAGACCTGCACGAAAATCTCCCGATCCGTTCGGGTCAGCCTCAGAAACTCGGATTTTTGCACCAACCGCCCCGCGAGACTGTCATCCAACCAGTCCGAGATGGAGCGGCCCAGACCCTCCATCAGCTGCGAAAGATGTGCGTCCCGCCGCAGTGACACGCCAAGCAACTTGGCCGCCATGCGGTTGAATGCCAATACAGTCCCATCGGGGCCCAGTTTGATCATTGGCACAGGGAGATCTTGAAAGGATTCCCATCCCAGTTCGCTGGGCGAGACGACACCATCGGGGGGCGGCAGGAGGTAGAGCGCGCGGCGGTTGGCACCGGCGTCAACTTCGGCCACCAGAACCTGTCGGTTGCCTTGGGCGGTCGAAATTTCCATGACCGAGCCGGGCATCATGGGCAAAGAATTGAACAATCGGTCAAGGGATTTGACACGCTCCCCGACAAGGCTCCGGGCTGCGCCATTCATGAACAGGATTGCCCCACTGCGGCCTATCATTACCATTGGCAAAGCCATGCTTTCATGCGCGTTGCGCGGGCCGTCGCGGGCCGCGACGGGGTCAATGCGCCAAAGAAACCGTTCCGTTGAAAGTTGGTGCACGGAGATGCGCACCGGGCCCTTGCGGGTGATTACCTCTTCCCGTGCGTTGCCACTGGCCACGGCCCGGGATTGCAGACGGTAGAGTAGCCCCACCGGATTGGAAAAATGTGCCCGTAATGCCTGCGCGAGGGTTTCTTCATCGGAATGTCCGAATTGCTTTTCTGCCGCTTCATTGCGGTAAATGACTTGCCTGTCCGTGGTGACGATGAAACTGGGCGTGGCATCTTTTGCGACAAAATCTGCGACCCCACCAGAGCTGGCTTGATCCACGGCCTTCGCCCGCAAGTGCAAACCAAAGTAACCTATAACAATTAGGGCGAGCGTTACGGCTGACGCGGTAAGCCCAAGCTTCATCCCCGCCTCTGTGCTACGCAGCGCGAGGGCGCCGGTGACTATGGCCATCAGTCCCAAGAGCCACAGCCGTCCCAGACCTGCCTGGCCCCCCATCGCTGAATGCCGGATGTCCTGCTGCACGCAAATCCCCTCACAACCGAATCATACGACTATTACGTGCGACAGAGGTTAAGCAGGATTTAACCTCTGACGATTTGCACGTATTGGTTGATTATGGGGAAAACTACTCGCGCGTCAACTGTGCTGAAAAGAAGCCATCCCCATCGGAGGTGACATCATGGCGGTCCATTCGTATGACTTTCCACTCAGGATGGCGGATCAAAAAGGCTTCGACGCGCGCCTCATTCTCTTCGCGAAAAAGCGAGCATGTGGCATAGGCCAAGACACCCTGAGATGCCGTAAGTGATGCCGCAGTATCAAGAATTTGGTCTTGGATCGTGGTTAACTCGGTCAAGCGATCGGCAGTAAGGGTCCACTTTCCCTCCGCCGCGCGCCGCCATGCTCCGGACCCTGAACAGGGCGCGTCGCATAGAACGAGGTCGTAAGGGCTGCCCGCCTTGGCCTGCTCAGTATCGGCCATGGAAATTTCGACGCCTGCGCGTTCGGCGCGAGGGGGAAGGTCGCTCATCCGGCGAGGATCAATATCATGGGCGGTGATTTGGCGCGAGAGGTCCATTGCCAGAGCCAAAGCTTTGCCACCGCCCCCGGCGCAGTAGTCGAGGACCCGACCGCCCTGAGGCAAAGCGGCGACGACCGCTTGGCTCGCAGCATCCTGCAACTCCACGTAACCCTCTATAAAGGCGCGTGAATTTCTGATACGGCGCGTGCCTTCGGTCACCATCAACGCCGCATCGGCGAGCGGATTTGAGTGGGTTTGAACGCCGTCTTCAGCCAAAATCTCCTGCGCGGCGGATACCTTGATCCGTGCTGTGTTGACCCGCAGACAGATCGGCCCCCGCTCTTGAAGCGCGATGGCCGCGACATCCGCCTTTTCGCCGAGCGCCGCATCGAAGAGAGGCAGCAGCCAGTCGGGTAGGTTTAGCCTTGTGGCGCGATCTTCGGGAGCGTCAGGGAACGTGCGTTCCTCAACACTTAGCGGCGCGGGCGCGTGGCCGTCACCGGTGAAAAGCGCATCAAGGTCGGCACCCTGCCCGTGCAACACACCAATCATCAACGCGCGGCCCGTCTCCCCCCTGCCGAAATATGCCGCCGTCCGCTTCTGGCGCAGCACATCAAAGACATGGTCCCGCACGGCGGCACGGTCTTTGGAGCCTGCAAATCGGCTTTGCCGCGCCCATCGGGTCAGCGCCTGTTCGGCGGCCAGCCCCCCGGCAATCGCGTCTAAAACTTCAATCGCAGCCGATACGCGCGCGCCCGGGGTCATGGCATCTTCCTTGTACAAAGAACGGCCCTTGGGCCGTTGCTTTTATGGGTTAACCGATACGGTAGTTCGGGCTTTCGCGGGTGATCTGCACGTCATGCACATGGCTTTCTTTCAGCCCTGCGCCGGTGATCTTCACAAAGCTGCAGTTGCGGCGCATCTCATCGACTGTGGCACAACCGGTATAGCCCATTGCCGCACGCAAACCGCCCACCAACTGGTGAAGCACATTGCCCGCGCTGCCCTTATAAGGCACCTGGCCTTCGATGCCTTCCGGCACCAGCTTGTCTGAGGCGGCATCTTTCTGAAAATAACGATCCGCCGAGCCGCGCGCCATGGCGCCCATGCTCCCCATGCCACGGTAGCTTTTAAAGCTACGGCCTTGATAGAGAATGACTTCACCGGGGCTTTCGTCGGTGCCAGCGATCATACTGCCGACCATGGCGCAGGAGGCCCCTGCCGCGATCGCCTTGGCGAAATCGCCCGAAAACTTGATGCCACCGTCAGCGATGATCGGCACGTCACCGGCGGCGGCCACGCAATCCATAATCGCGGTCAACTGCGGCACGCCGACGCCCGCGACCATCCGCGTGGTGCAGATGGAGCCGGGACCGATGCCAACCTTGACCGCATCGGCGCCTGCGTCGATCAGCGCTCGGGTGGCAGCGCCGGTGGCGACGTTGCCCGCGACAACTTGAACGTCGCCGAAATGCTTTTTGGCCCGTGTCACCGCAAGGGCCACGCCTTCAGAATGGCCATGCGCTGTGTCAATTACGATCATATCGACGCCCGCGTCGACCAAAGCTTCGGAGCGTTCAAAGCCCGCGTCCCCCACCGTGGTGGCAGCAGCGACGCGCAGACGGCCCAGATCATCCTTGCAGGCGGTTGGGTTCAACACGGCCTGTTCGGTGTCGCGCAGGGTCAGAAGCCCGGTCAGCTTGCCCTTGGCATCGGTGACCAGCAGTTTTTCGATCCGGCGGGATTTCATCAGGCTGATCGCCTCGTCCCGGTCGGCAGGCTCTTGCAGGATCGCCAGCCGGTCAGAGGTCATCATCACCGACACCGGCGTCCGGTCGTCAGAGGCAAAGCGCATATCGCGGTTGGTCACGATACCGAGCACACGGCCATTTTCGTCTACAACCGGGAAACCTGTTACGCGGTAGCGTTCTTGCAGTTCCTTGGCGTCCGCGAGGGTCTGTTCGGGCCGCAGGGTGATCGGGTTGTAAACGATGCCGGATTCAAACCGTTTGACCCGGCGCACTTCGCGGGCCTGCTCTTCGATCGAGAGGTTGCGGTGCACCACCCCCATGCCACCGGCCTGAGCCAGCGCAATCGCCATGCGGCTTTCGGTCACTGTATCCATGGCCGAGCTTAGCAGCGGGATGTTGAGCGCAATGCTCTGCGTGACGCGGGTTCTTGTATCTGCGGTAGACGGCAACACAGAGGACGCCGCGGGAACCAGCAGTACGTCATCAAAGGTCAGGGCCTCACGAATCTCCATTTAACACCTCGGTCTGGATGGGTTCATTTGGCGGTTTCCTATTTCACGGATGACCCGGATTGGAAAGACCTATTCCCCGGCGTAAGCCGCAAGGCAAGAATGACGCGCGCGCTGCACGAATTGCCGCCCCGCATCTTTCCCCCGCCGCGCGGAACGCTATGGTGGCGCAAAGAAGTAAAGGACGGCCCCGATGAGCAGTGATCCCCTCGTGATTTTCACGCCCTCCGGCAAGAGAGGGCGCTTTCCTAAAGGCACACCGGTGCTTACCGCCGCACGGCAGTTGGGCGTTGATTTGGACTCGGTCTGTGGTGGCCGCGGCATCTGTTCGAAATGTCAGGTCTCGCCGGGCTATGGTCAGTTCTCCAAACACGGCGTCACCGTCGCGCCCGATGCGCTGAGCGAATGGAACGCGGTGGAAGAGCGCTATGACGAGAAACGCGGCCTGAAAGAAGGCCGCCGTCTGGGCTGTCAGGCCACGGTGCAGGGCGACGTGGTGATTGACGTGCCGCCAGAGAGCCAGGTGCACAAACAGGTCGTGCGCAAACGCGCCGAGGCGCGGGAGATCGTGCTGAACCCATCGGTCAAACTCTTCTACGTTGAGGTGACAGAGCCCGACATGCATGAACCCTCAGGGGATCTGGAGCGGCTGCGCACCGCGCTGGCCGAGCAATGGGAACTTGAGAAAGTCACCGCCGATCTGCACATCCTCCAGATGATGCAGCCGGTCCTGCGCAAGGGCGCGTGGAAGGTGACAGTCGCCGTGCACCTAGGCGATCATGAGAACGCTGCCCGGATCATGAACATCTGGCCGGGGTATTACGAGGGCACGGTCTACGGGCTGGCGGTCGACCTTGGCTCTACCACCATCGCGGCGCATCTGTGCGACCTGCAAACTGGGGAGGTTGTGGCCTCCTCTGGCGTGATGAACCCGCAGATTCGCTTTGGCGAAGACCTGATGAGCCGTGTTAGCTATTCGATGATGAACCCCGAAGGCGCGCAGGAGATGACCCGCGCGGTGCGCGAGGGGATGAACGCGCTTTTCGCCCAGATTGCTGCCGAAGGGAATGTCGCGCCGGACCTGATCGTTGATGCGGTTTTTGTCTGCAACCCGGTGATGCACCACCTGCTGCTGGGCATTGACCCCTTTGAGTTGGGCCAAGCACCCTTCGCGCTGGCGACCTCGGGTGCGCTGCGTCTGCGGGCCGTGGATCTGGACCTGAATATCCACCCCTCTGCCCGCGTTTATCTGCTGCCCTGTATCGCAGGCCATGTGGGCGCGGATGCCGCCGCCGTCGCCCTTTCTGAGGCGCCAGAAAAGTCTGACGATCTGATGCTTGTGGTCGACGTAGGCACCAACGCGGAAATTCTGCTAGGGAACAAAGAAAAGGTGCTCGCCTGTTCCTCGCCCACCGGGCCCGCCTTTGAGGGTGCGCAGATCAGTTCCGGTCAACGCGCGGCCCCCGGCGCGATTGAACGGGTTGAGATTGACCCCGAGACCAAAGTCGCCCGTTTCAAGGTCATCGGCTGTGATCTGTGGTCCGACGAAGAGGGCTTTGAGGAGGCCGTGGCCAGCACCGGGATCACCGGCATCTGCGGCTCTGGAATCATCGAGATGGTCGCGGAAATGCGCATTCACGGCATCGTCGACGCGCCCGGCTTGATTGGTAGTGCAGAGCAGACCGGCTCACCCTCGGTATTCGCCGATGGGCGCACCAACAGCTATCTAGTCTACGACGGCACCGAAAAGGGCGGGCCCAAGATCACCGTCACAAACCGCGATATCCGTGAAATCCAAATGGCCAAGGCCGCGCTTTATTCCGGCGCGCGCCTGCTGATGGACAAATTCGGCGTCGATAAGGTGGACCGTGTGGTGCTGGCTGGTGCCTTTGGCGCGCATATCAGTCCGAAACATGCGATGGTGCTGGGTATGATCCCTGACGCGCCGCTTGAAAAGGTCACCAGCGCGGGCAATGCGGCAGGCACCGGGGCGCGGATTGCCCTGCTCAACACCGACGCCCGGGCAGAGATTGAGGCCACGGTGCGCGCCATCCACAAGATCGAAACCGCTGTCGAACCGCGCTTCCAAGAGCATTTCGTCAATGCCTCTGCCATTCCCAACGCGGTGGAGCCCTTCCCCATCCTCAACAGCCTCGTCGCTCTGCCGAACGTGACCTTCAACACCGGCGGCGGCGGCACAGGCGGTGCCGCAGGCGAGCGCGGCGGACGCCGTCGCAGAAGAAAGGCTACGTGATGAGCGGGCAAGACAACAGCGATCAAGTCGAATTCTGGAGCAGTGCGGTGGGCCACAGATGGGCCGCGCGGCAGGCCGAGTTGGACATTCTCATGCAGCCGGTGCTCGACGGTGTGCTGGCGCGGGGCGATCTGAGCTCCGGTTTGCGCGTGCTTGATATCGGTTGCGGCGCGGGCGCGGCTTGCCTTGCTGCCGCGCAAACGGTGGGTGAGACGGGTGCGGTGCTGGGCGTTGACGTATCGGAACCGCTGCTCAATCTCGCGCGCCAGCGTGCCGCCGACCTGCCCGATGTCGCCTTTCACCACGGCGACGCGACGACGCTTGAACTTGATCCACCTTACGACCGCCTGATCTCGCGCTTCGGGGTGATGTTCTTTGCCGACCCTGTTCTCAGTTTCACCAGAATGGCAGCGCAACTGAGCCCCGGCGCGCGGCTTAGCTTTGCTGCTTGGGGGCAAATCCCAGAAAACCCTTTCTTCACCCTGCCTGCCCGCGCGGCCCGCACCACTATCGGTGCCATGCCGAAGAGCGACCCCGACGCACCCGGCCCCTTCGCTTTCCGCGATCCCGAACGCGTCAAGGCAATCCTGTCGGAGGCGGGCTTTGCCGATATCACCTGCGAGGTGACTGCGCTTGACCTCACCCCCGCAGGCTCGGTCGACGACCTTGCCCAAAAGATGTGCGATATCGGCCCGGCCAGCGGCGCGATCACCCATTTTGAGGCCAGCCCAGCACAGGTAGCAGAGTTGCGCCAGACCATCGCCGACGCCCTCGCCCCCTATGCGCAGAACGGTTCCCTGCGCCTGCCGGCAGAGATCAATTTCGTCACCGCCACCAAACCCTGACTTGACCTTCTCCTGCGCGCCGATTATCTCAACCTCAGCGCGCGGGTATGGTGAAAAGGTATCACGGCAGCTTCCCAAGCTTTAGTTACGAGTTCGATTCTCGTTACCCGCTCCACGCTAGATTGCTGCCCCCGCATAAGCGACGGATCAGCACTTGGTTGCGCGTAGGCTTCCCTTAGGTCACCCACATGAAAAGCCTACTGATGTCCGAATTTTGCCATGATTCCCCCTAAAGGTAGCGCCCAACAGGGAAGCAACTTACGCGCAGCTGGCCCAACGATGTCAGATGCGCCCGAGGCAAAGGATAAAAGCGTGGCAAACACGTTTCGGGACTACGCGACATCGAAGGCGTATATTATCGTCAATTTCATTGTGCTGTGCTGCGTCGCCGGCATCAGCTATTCGATTGTCAAACTCGATTACGAGCAACATATCGCCAGCATCCGTCAGGATGCGCGCCAAGCGCTGCATGAAGTCAGCAATCAAGTGCAGCACCAGTTTCAAGAAACCATTCTGGTGACCAAAAACATCGAGAACATCTTGCTCTCGGGTGAATCCTTCAAAGACAAGAAAATCGAATTGCTGGTCAAAGAGTTGCGCGACCGGAACCCGGGCATTCAGGCCTTTGCCCTCGCCCCCGATCTGAAGATTACGCAGAGCTACCCCAAATCCCCGAATGGGGAAATCATTGGCCTTGAATACAAAAACATCCCGGCGCAGCTGTCCGGGGTCGCCAATGCCTACCGCCGCCAAAGCCCGACCATCGAAGGCCCGCTTGATCTTGTCCAAGGTGGCAAGGGCTACATCATGCACTATCCGGTTTTTGAGCGTCCCATCGGGCTTGGCGCGCCGCGTTTTTGGGGTGTGATGTCGATCGTGTTCCAGCCCGACCGGCTATTTGAACCGCATCAAAACCCGCATCAGGCCGCAGATTACACCTATAGCCTCCGCGCCTTCCCGACAGGTGTCTTGCCGACCGAGCTTGAGCCCGAGGCGATAGACATTGGCGCACCGGTCCGCACCCGGTTTGAGCTTTTGGGTAAGACGTGGGAGGCCACCGCAAGCCCCGTCAACGGCCTGCCCCCCTATGCCCCGCAAAGCCCCTATCTCGTTGCTTTTGCGCTGGTTGCGACGATTGCCTTGATGGCGGGTCTCTGGGCCTTCCGCCGGGTAACTTTGAAAAAGCAGGAGGCGCATGCGCTTTTGGCGGAAGGCATCGGCTCAATTCAAGAGGGTTTCATCGCCTTCGACGAAAAAGAACGTCTGGTCACCGTGAACCGCAAGTTCCTTGAGTATCACCCCGAGATTGCAGACCTTCTGGTGCCCGGCAAAACCATCGAAGAATTACTGCGCCATTGGGTGGCGCGTCACCAGCATCCGGAAAATGTAGAGGAGCGTGAGGATTGGATCGCCAAACGTCTCGCCCGTTTCCGTAATCCGACCGGGGCGTTCAATTTGGAAGTTTCTGACAACTTCTGGCTCAAGGTCACGGAGTCCCGCACGCCGCATGGCTATACCGTTGGCATCTGGACCGATGTGACCACCGAGAAACGCGCGCTGGATGCGGCCAAGTCGGCAGACCGCGAAAAGACCGAGTTCCTCAACAACGTCAGCCATGAGTTGCGCACCCCGCTTACCGTGATCTCGGGCCGGGCGACCTTCTTGCAGCATGCCGAGAAATTGCCTCAGGCGCGGCGTTTGCAGACAGCTTTGACCAACAGCCCCAATGCTATGCCAGACATCCGCAACAGCGTGGATGAATTCCAAAACTTCGTCTCGGACCAAGCGGGCGGCATTGCGGGATCGTCCAAACATATGCTGCGACTTGTTGAAGACCTGCTGGATTGGACCAAAGTGGCCCGCGGCAAAATGGAGTTGGAATTGCAAGAGGTTGAGGCCAGTGACATCGCCCGCTCCGTTGCCGATGACCTGCGTCCGGATGCCGAGGCCAAGGGGCTGACGCTCACCTACGAAGACAATGGCACGGCCACTGCCAATGCCGACCCCGTCCGCCTGCGGCAGATCCTTTACAACCTTATTTCCAACGCGATCAAATTCACCCGCAGCGGCAATATCCACCTTAAGATGTATCAGGACGCCGAAGAGATCACCTTTTCCGTGACCGACACGGGCTGTGGCATCTCTGAGGAAAACCTTGAGCGGGTTTTCCTGCGGTTTCAGCAGGTTGACGGATCAATGTCACGGGAAAATGGCGGCTTGGGTCTGGGGCTGGCGATTGCTGAGCAATTGGCGACCCTCCACGGTGGCGGGCTGTCGTTGGAAAGCCAAGTTGGTATCGGCAGCACGTTCCGGCTGACCTTGCCCCGGCCCTTGGCCGACAGCGAGATGCGTCGCTCGGCTTGACGTATAATTCAGGTAAACGCCCCGGCCCAGATCGGACCGGGGCGACTTACATCAGCTTCCGCCTTGCATCAGCACATTGCCATACCGGTCACGTAGGTCGCGTTTAAGCACTTTTCCCGTTGCATTGCGCGGCAATTCCTCGGCAAAAACCACCCGGTCCGGCACCTGCCATTTTGCAATCTGGTCCTCGAAGACTTTGAGGATATCCGCCTCTGACGGATCGGCCCCTTCGGCCTTCACGGCAATTAAGACCGGGCGCTCGTCCCATTTGGGATGCGTCGCGCCGATCACCGCGGCGTCGGCCAGATCGGGATGGGCGATGGCGATGTTCTCTAGCTCGACCGAGCTGATCCATTCGCCGCCCGATTTAATGATATCCTTGGCACGGTCACGGATGGTGATATAGCCGTCCTTGTCCATTGTCGCGATATCGCCAGTGTCGAACCAGCCATCGCGTAGAGTGCTGTCGCGGTCGGACTGGTAATAGGCGTCCAAAATCCAATGCCCGCGCGTAACCAGCGCGCCTTGGGTCTCTCCGTCATGGGGCAGCGGCTGGCCTTCATCGTCCCAGATTTCCAATTCGACGCCGAAGACCGGGCGGCCTTGGTTCTCGCGCAGTTTGTGCTGCTGGGCCTCGGGCAATTCGCCGTGTTTCGCCAAGGGTTTGTTGACGCTGCCCACGGGCGACATCTCGGTCATGCCCCACGCGTGGATCGTCTCGACGCCATAGTCCTCGCGGAAGGTCTTGATCATCGACGGAGGACAGGCCGAGCCGCCGACCACGGTGCGCTCAAGGCTGGTGAGTTCACTGCCCGACTTCTTGGCCGCCGCCAAGAGCCCCTGCCAGATCGTCGGCACGCCGAGCGCCAGAGAGACGCGGTAGCTGTCGATCAGCCCCACCAAAGACGCCCCATCAAGGTTCGGCCCCGGCAGCACCATCCGCGCGCCGGCCATGGCGCTTGCATAAGGGCAGCCCCAAGCATTGACGTGGAACATCGGCACCACGGCCATGACGATATCGCGCGCGGAAATAGCGATGCTGTCAGCCATGTTAATGCCAAAGGAATGCAGCACGGTCGAGCGGTGGGAATAAAGCACGCCCTTGGGATTGCCCGTGGTGCCCGAGGTGTAGCACAGGCTCGACGCCGTGTTCTCATCCAAATCGGGCCAGTCGAAACCGGCGTCGCCTGAGGCGACCAGTTCATCGTAGAAGACCAGCCCCGGCAGGGCCTCGGCGGCCTCGGCATTAGGGCCAGACATCAGCACGAGATGCTTGAGATGCTCCAGCTTGTCGCGGATCGCGGCGACCAGTGGCACAAAGGTCTTGTCGATGAACAAAACCTCATCCGCGGCGTGATTGAGGATATAGACCAGTTGATCGGCGAAAAGACGGGGGTTGATCGTATGACAGACAAAGCCCGCGCCGGAGGTACCAAAATAGATCTCCAAATGCCGCCGGTTGTTCCATGCAATGGTCCCACAGCGGGCCTGAGGCGACAGCCCCAGATCGGTCAAGGCCGAGCCCAAGCGCCGCGCGTTCTCGGCCACCTTGCCCCAGTTGGTTTCCTCGACCCCGCCTGTGGTTGAAACCGAGATGATCTCGCCTTCGGGGTGATAGCGTTCGGCATGAGCGATCAGGCTTGAGATCAGCAGCGGCTGCGTCATCATCTGGCCAAGCATAATGGGGATCCTCCAATCATTTGCGTCGAGACTGTCCAAAGGTCAGGGCAGTTGCAAGCCTTCCCCTCCGGCAAGTCGAAATCGGCAACGATAGGCAGCAGAATGGCCCGCGCAGGCGGGGTTCGCCTGCGCGGTTTTTCAATCAATTTTGGATGTAGTCCCTAGCCGCGATGCTGGTGGATATAGCCGATTAACCCGGCGGTAGAGCCATCCTTGCCCTCGGGAGAAACCTCTCCTTCGACCAGCGGCTGGAGTGATTTGGCCAGTTCCTTGCCAAGTTCCACGCCCCATTGATCGAACGAGTTGATGCCGAGGATCACCCCTTCGACAAAGACGCGGTGTTCATAAAGCGCGATGATCTGGCCGAGCGTGAAAGGATCAAGTGTTTCATAAGCCAGCGTGGTTGAGGGCCGGTTGCCGGGGAAAACACGATGGCGCGCTTGGCGCTCAAGCTCATCGCCCGACAGCCCGGCATCGCGCATGATCGCCCGCGCTTCGTCCAAAGACCGCCCGCGCATCAGCGCTTCGGATTGAGCGAGGCAATTGGCGATCAGCAGGTCATGGTGATGCTGCAATTCCGGCTCATGCCCCTTGGCCGCGACCAGAAACTCGCACGGGATCACACGGGTGCCTTGGTGGATCAACTGATAGAAAGCGTGTTGGCCATTGGTGCCCGCCGCCCCCCAGACCACCGGACCGGTGTGGCGCGGGCTGTCAGAGCCGTCCATCTGCACGCCCTTGCCGTTCGATTCCATCTCAAGCTGTTGCAGGTAGTCGGGCAGCATCTCAAGCCGTTGATCATAGGGCAGCACCGCGCGGGTGGCATGGCCACAAATTTGGTTGTGCCAGATGCCCACAAGCGCCAGCAACATCGGCATGTTCTCCGCCGCATCGGCGGCGCGGAAATGCCGGTCCATCTCCTGCGCGCCGCGCAGGAAACTGTAAAAGGCCTTGGGGCCAATGGCGATCATCAACGACAGGCCAATCGGCCCCCAAACGGAATAGCGCCCGCCGACCCAATCCTCGAACCCGAAGACCTGCGCGGAATCGATGCCAAACTCAGCGGTCTTATCCTCGGCGGTGCTGAGGGCCGCGAATTGCGTGGCCGGATCGCCGCCATGATCTTGCATCCACGCCCGCGCCGTACGCGCATTGGTCATGGTCTCGATGGTGGTAAAGGTCTTGGAGGCGACGATCACCAAAGTCGTCTTGGCATCCAACCCGCGCAGCGTGTCTGCGATATGCGCGCCATCGACGTTGGAGACAAAATGGCAGCGCGGCCCATCGTGATAGGGCGTCAGCGCGCGGGTCGCCATGGCAGGGCCAAGGTCAGAGCCGCCAATGCCGATATTCACCACATCCGTGATGCCGCTGGCGCGCACCTGATCGGCAAAGCTGCGCATCCGCGCGAGCGTGTCGCGTACCTGCGGCATAACATCTTCGCCCGCCACTTCGATCGCTCCGCCATCAAGATTGCGCAAAGCGGTGTGCAAGACCGCGCGGCCTTCGGTCTCATTGATTGGTGCACCCGCGAACATCGCATCGCGGCGCTCTGTGACATTGGCGCTCTCCACCAGTTTCAGCAGCGCCGCTCGGATCTCAGTGTCGATATTCGTCTTGGCGTAATCCAACAGCATGTACTGTGTGCGCAGCGAAAATTCCTCAGCGCGTTTAGGATCGTCGAAAAGCGAAGTTATCTTCCGGTCAGCCACCGCAGCTTGCCGTTCTTCGAGGTCTTGCCAAATCTTCATCATGCCGCCCAGTAGACTTCGGTTTCATTAAGCACTGCCGCAATGGGTGCCTCATCGGGGGAAAGCCCCTGCGCCCGCTCCAAGGCGGCGCGTTTCTCATCGCCAAAGATCACGAGATGTTTGTTCAATGCCCCATCCAACGCATGGGCTGGCAGGGTAACACGCGCAGTCGGCTGACCCTCGGGATAGACGGGGCACAAAAGCGGCGCGTCAGAGGCCAGCGCATCCCGCAGACTCGGATCGCCGGGAAAGAGCGAAGCGGTATGCATGTCATCGCCCATCCCCAAGAGCATGACAGAAATCGGCATGTGGCTCGCCAGACTGGGAGCCACGGCCTCGGCCCCTTCCCCCGGCGAGAGGCCGGGCCGGAAGTAGGGAATGAACCGCGCGGCGGCAGCACGGTCGTTCAGCAAATGCTCGCGCACCAGACGCGCATTTGACAGCGGGTCATGCTCATCAACCCAGCGTTCGTCAGTCAGCAGAACATCTACACGGTCCCAATCGAGATCGGTGGCGCTGAGCATCTCGAAGATCGGCCCGGGGGTAGACCCACCCGGCACGGCAAATGACACGCGGTCATTGCCCGATAGCGCCGATTTCAATTTGCCCGCCAGTTTGTTGGCGACATTCATGACCAGCATTTCGCGGTCTGCATATTCGATGAAGTTCATGGGGATACCTTTCGCCATTCACGGCCATCGCGCCGCATCATTTCACCTGCATCTGTGGGCCCGGCAGAGCCGCTGTCATAGGGTTTTGGCACATCATTGCGCGCCTCCCAGCCTTGGATGATCGGATCGGTCCAAGCCCAAGCGGCCTCGACCTCATCGTCGCGCATGAACAATGTTTGGTTGCCCCGGATCACGTCCATAATCAGCCGCTCATAGGCATCAACCTGATCCCCCCCATCGGGGCCAAGCGCTTCGGCAAATGTCATATCAAGCGGCACATCGACAAGACGCATGCCCCCCGGCCCCGGTTCCTTGATCGTCACGCCAAGGGTGATGCCCTCATTCGGTTGAAGCCGGATCGACAGCACATTGCGGTGGCGGCCCGCGTCTTCGGCAAAGATCGAATGCGGCGTATCCTTAAAAACCACGGTGATCTCGCTCGACCGGGCCACCATGCGTTTGCCGGTCCGCAGATAGAACGGCGTGCCATGCCAGCGCCAATTGCTGATATGCGCCTTCAGTGCCACAAAGCTTTCGGTGCGCGAACGCGGGTTGTCGACGGCGTCGCGGTAGCTGGGCGCCTTTTCCTCATTCCCCGCCTCGGCCTCATACTGGCCACGGACAAGGTGATGCGGCAGCACCGGGTCGATCGCACGGATCACTTTCAGCTTTTCGTCGCGCACCGCGTCCGGGTCAAAGCGTGCAGGCGGTTCCATCGCGATTAAGCACAAAAGCTGCATCAGGTGGTTCTGCACCATGTCCCGCATGGCACCGGATTTATCGTAATACTCGCCCCGCCCGCCGACACCCACCGTCTCAGCCACAGTGATTTGGATGTGATCGACGTATTGGCGATTCCACAGCGGCTCGAACAGCATATTGCCAAAGCGCACGGCCATGAGGTTTTGCACTGTCTCTTTGCCAAGGTAGTGGTCGATGCGGTAGATCTGCTGTTCTTTGAAGTAGGTCGCCAGCGTGGCATTCAGCGCCCGCGCACTCTCCAAATCGCGGCCAAAGGGTTTTTCGACAACGATCCGGCATTCCTCGCCCGCCATGCCCCAGTGCTGCAACCGCTCCGCCAAATCGCCAAAGAGCCCCGGCGCGACGGAGAAGTAGTAGACCTCAATCCGGTCCTTCCCGGCCATCAACTCTTGCAACTCAGGCCAGCCGGTCTCTCCGCGTGCGTCGATGGCGACGTAATCGACTTTGGCTAGAAAAGCATCGAGGTTGTTGCAGGCATCCTTGCCCCCGAATTCACTGATCGCCTCTGACACCATCTCGCGGTAACCATCAGCGTCCATCTCGGTCCGCGCAGCGCCGATGATCCGCGCCTCTTCCGGCATCTGACCCGCGCAATAGCGGCGGTAAAGCCCCGGCAAGATTTTGCGTCGGGCCAAATCGCCAGTGCCGCCAAAGATAACCAGATCAAAAGGGTCGACAGGGATAACACGCGAAACCATTGATCAATCCTTGTCGGTGCGAGATAGCAGAGTTAGCGCAAACATACTTATTTTCACCCAGTTCACAAGACTGTGCACCCCGCAGCTTGGACTTTTAGGCAGGGCCGCAATACCTTACCACAACTGGATAGGAACACACGGGATCACGCAAGGACCAATCATGAAAGATATCGCGCAGGCAAACGAGGGCAAGTTCCAGAACCCGGCGGTCACCGCCAAGGGGGAACCACGTGCCACCGTGGCTCTGCGCGGGGCCGAGACGCTGTGGTTCAACACCGGCACCCTGTGCAATATTGAATGCGTGAACTGCTACATCGCCTCTAGCCCGAAAAATGACGCGCTGGTCTACATCACCGCTGATGAGGTGCGCGAATACCTTGATCAGATCGTCGAGCGTGACTGGCCAGTGCGTGAGATCGCCTTTACCGGCGGCGAGCCCTTCATGAACCCGCAAATGGTCGAGATCACCGAAGCCTCGCTGGAGCGTGGCTATGAGGTGTTGATCCTAACAAATGCCATGCGTCCGATGATGCGCAAATCTGTGCAAACCGGACTGCTGCGGCTGCGCGATGCCTATCCGGGCAAGATGACCCTCCGCATCTCCGTCGATCACTACCGCCGTGATCTGCATGACGCAGAGCGTGGTAAAGGCGCTTTTGACAAGACGCTGCTGGGCATGGAATGGCTGCGCGACAATGGGTTTCGCATGGCCGTGGCCGGACGCTCGATCTTCGCGGATAGCGATGCGGGCAGCCGCGCGGGCTATGCTGCGTTTTATGCCGAACACGGGTTTGACATCGACGCCCAAGACCCCGGCATGACCGTGCTCTTCCCCGAGATGGACGAAGCCGTCGAAGTGCCCGAGATCACAACCGCCTGCTGGGGCATTTTGGACATCTCGCCCAATGCGGTGATGTGCGCGTCGTCCCGTATGGTGGTCAAACGTAAGGGTGCCGAGAAGCCCGCCGTGCTTGCCTGCACCCTACTGCCCTACGACCCGGAATTCGAGCTTGGCACAACCTTGGCCGAGGCGGAGCGCGACGTATCGCTGAACCACCCCCATTGTGCCAAGTTCTGCGTCTTGGGCGGGGCAAGCTGTTCGGCGTGACGCCCCTGCCCTTTGGCCTAATGTAGCGTAAACTCACCCACTTGGTTCTGCCATTCACCGGGACCAATCAGCTTGCGATGGGTAAATCGGACCGAATGCAGCGGGCCATCCAGCTCCGCGCGCCAGAATTCGACAAATTCAAACAGGCGCGGATGGTCCGGCGCGATGTCATAGTCCTGCCAGATGTAGCTGTTCAGAACATGGGTATAGTCCGGCATGTGGTAAAAGAACTCGGCCGTGGTCAGACCATAGCCTTTCAGCATCATTTCAGTTTCACTGCGGGGCATATTGCGCCTCCTTTGCTGCCTCTATATTACAAGCTTGCGCGGCAAGAATTACTTTTCAATAAAATCAGCATGTTGGCACTCAGTTCGGAGTGCTGCCAGTGCCTTTTGGCCACAGCCATTGCACCTGATATGCCCCGTCTGCTATAGAAAACCCCAAGATATAGAACCATAAAAATGGTGGGCAAGACACGTGAACGATACGCCAGAAACTCCTGATAACGCAGACGAAAAGCCTATTTTCCACGGGCCGTCGGTGACAATCGAACACGAAATGCGCACGTCCTATCTGGACTATGCGATGTCGGTGATCGTCAGCCGGGCGATCCCCGACCTGCGCGATGGGCTTAAACCGGTGCACCGCCGCATCCTTTTTGCCATGCATGAGACCGGCAACACCCACGACAAATCCTACCGCAAGTCTGCCCGCCCGGTGGGCGACGTGATGGGCCAGTACCACCCGCACGGCGACTCCGCGATCTATGACGCGCTGGTGCGGATGGCGCAGGATTTCTCCATGTCACTGCCCTTGCTTGATGGTCAGGGCAACTTCGGCTCAATGGACGGCGATAACCCGGCGGCGATGCGCTATACTGAAGTGCGCATGGACAAGCCCGCGGCCTATCTGTTGGCCGACATCGACAAGGACACGGTCGATTTTCAGGACAATTACGACGGCAAGCAAAAAGAACCGACGGTTCTGCCCGCACGCTTTCCGAACATGCTGGTCAATGGTGCGGGCGGCATTGCCGTCGGCATGGCGACCAACATCCCGCCGCATAACCTGGGCGAAGTGATCGACGCCACACTGGCCCTGATCGAAGACCCCGATCTGACCTCCGAGCAGTTGATCGACTATGTCCCCGGCCCTGATTTCCCGACGGGTGGCATCATGCTAGGACGCTCCGGCGCGCGCAAAGCCTACCTTGAGGGCCGCGGCAGCGTCGTGATCCGCGCCAAAACGCGGGTGGAAGAAATCCGCAAAGACCGCTGGGCCATCGTGATTGATGAGATCCCCTATCAGGTCAACAAGGCTTCGATGATCGAAAAGATCGCCGAGCAAGTCCGCGACAAGAAGATCGAAGGCATTTCCCACGTGCAGGACGAAAGCGACCGCAACGGCGTGCGCGTGGTGGTCGAGCTCAAACGCGACGCGACCGCCGAGGTGGTGATGAACCAGCTCTACCGTTTCACGCCGATGCAGACCTATTTCGGCTGCAACATGCTGGCGTTGAACGGGGGCCGCCCCGAGCAGCTCACCTTGCGCAAATTCCTGAGCTATTTCATCGACTTCCGCGAGGACGTTGTCGCCCGCCGAACCGCCTATCTGCTGCGCAAGGCGCGCGAGCGCAGCCATATCCTGTGTGGTCTGGCCGTCGCCGTCACCAATATCGACGAAGTTGTCGCCACCATCCGCTCTTCCGCCGACGCCGCCGAGGCCCGCGAAAAGCTGATGACGCGACGCTGGCCTGCCGAAGACATCCTGCCCTATATCGCGCTGATCGACGACCCGACCCATACCGCGAATGACGACGGCACCTATAACTTGTCCGAGGCACAGGCCCGCGCGATTCTGGAACTGCGCTTGCAGCGCCTGACCCAGATTGGCGTTAAGGAAGTCACCGACGAGTTGGAAGAACTGGCCAGCAAGATCAAGGAATACCTGGAGATTCTGGGCAGCCGTGAGCGCATCCTCGGCATCATCTCCGACGAGCTGCGCGAAGTCCGCGACCAGTTCGCCGTGCCGCGCCGCACCGAGATTGTCGACTGGTCCGGTGACATGGACGACGAAGACCTGATCGCCCGCGAAGACATGGTCGTGACCGTGACCTCGGGCGGCTACATCAAACGCACCCCGCTGGCGGACTTCCGCGCACAGCGGCGCGGCGGCAAAGGTGTCTCGGGTATGCAGACCAAGGAAGAGGATGTCGTCACCAACCTCTTCGTCGCCAATACGCATACGCAGCTTTTGTTCTTTACCACCGACGGCATGGTCTACAAGCTCAAGACATGGCGCCTGCCCCAAGGGGCACGGACGGCCAAGGGCAAGGCGATCGTCAACATTCTGCCCATCCCTACAGGCGTCTCCATTGCGGCGATTATGCCCGTCGACCGGGATGAGAAAGACTGGGACGACCTGCAAGTGGTCTTTGCCACCTCCGCGGGCACCGTGCGTCGCAACAAGCTTTCGGATTTCACCAATGTGAAATCCAACGGCAAGATCGCCATGAAGTTCGAGGGCGAGCACGAGGGCACCACGCTGATTAATGCGCGCATCGCGTCAAACGATGATGATGTGATGCTGGTGACCGACGCCGGTCGCGCGATCCGCTTCCCGGCAACTGATGTCCGCATCTTCAACTCGCGCAACTCGGTCGGTGTGCGCGGCATCCGTCTGGGCGAAGGAGACAATCTGGTGTCCATGTCCGTGATCCGCCATTTCGAGGCCACATCGGAAGAGCGTGTCGCCTACCTCAAGCAGCGCCGCCTGATGGCTGGGCTGACTGAGGATGACATCACCGACGAGGAAGAAGAGCAGGTTCAGGCCGGACAGTTGAGCACCGAACGGTATGCGGAAATGTCGGCGGCCGAAGATCTGATCCTGACGATCACCGCCAAGGGCGCGGGGAAAGTTTCCTCTGCCCATGACTATCCGGTGCGCGGTCGTGGCGGCATGGGTGTGACAGCTTGGACCAAAGCAATGGCGCATGGTCCGATTGTCGCCTGTTTCCCAGTTGAGATGTCCGATCAGGTAATGCTGGCGACCTCCAAAGGCCAGTCGATCCGGGTGCCGGTCGAAGGTATCTCCTTCCGCTCGCGGAGCGCGGGTGGTGTGAAGGTGTTCAGCACCGGTAAGAATGAAGAAGTCGTTAGCGTGGCCTGGATTGCCGACCAGGGCAATGAAGAGGATGACGCCATCGAAGATGACAGCGCCGCCGAGTAATCGCCGGTCGCTCTGCCCCGGGTGAAAGCTTGGGGCGGGCATCTCACTCGCTTAATACCAGACAATAAAAAAATCCCCCATGCAAAAAGCACGGGGGATTTTCTAATCTTAAACTTCCGTTAGGAAATTAGTCGGTAGAAGTAGTCGTTGTGGAGGACGAGGAGCCCGCCGCAATCGCAACCAAAACCAATGCCGCACCAGCAGCTACTGCACCGCCACCAAGGCCCGCACCGGATGCAAAAAGACCAGCGCCATCGGCACGTACGCAAACGCGCGCTGTGTTACCGTCAACTGTTACCGGGTTCGGCTTACAGTTGTAGATCACACCGTCAGCGCCTTGAACCTGAAGCGAATAAACTGCATCGTCGGACGCCCCAAGAACGCCAGCCTGCGTAGTTGTTTGGGCGAAAGCAGCACCCGAAAGAGCGATAGTCGCCGCCACCGTTGCAAGAATTTTCATTGTCTAGGTACTCCTATATCTCGTCAAAAATTAAAACTCACCGCACCATCGCATACTATCTCAATCAGCGCAAAGACGAAATGTTAAAGCATAGTTAAGAATTGTCGTGGTGCACGCTGATTACGCAACACCGAAAAACGGCCATTTGTTCCCATTTTTATGCAGTTAAATCTTATATAGATCGCTAAACTTTTTATCTAGGTAGTTCAGCAAGGGGGCTTCGGTCGGCGCCTTTCCGCAGGCCCGTACAATTACCTCGCGCGGTTCGTAAAGGCCCCCATGTTTCTGAACATTCTCCCGAAGCCAACCTGTTGCAGCGCTGGTATCACCTCGCGCCAAGTCTTCATCGAGATTCGGTACCGCCGCGCGCAGCGCTTCGTTGAGGCAGCCAGCATAGACGTTGCCAAGGCTGTAGGTGGGGAAATACCCCAGCAGCCCGACAGACCAGTGCACGTCCTGCAGAACACCATTCGCCGGGCGATCGACCTGATAGCCAAAGTCAGCGGCAAACCGGTCATTCCATGCAGCTTCCAGCCCGTCGACCTGCAGATCACCTGACATCAAGGCGCGCTCAAGGTCAAAGCGCATGAGGACGTGTAGGTTATATTGCAGTTCATCAGCCTCAGTCCGGATGAACCCATCTGACACACGGTTGACGATCCGGTAAAACGTCTCGGCATCCGGCACACCGAAGTCGCCATAGACCGCAGTCATCTCGCCATAGAGCCAGCCCGTAAAAGCGCGGCTGCGGCCGATTTGATTCTCGTAAATGCGGCTTTGGCTTTCATGCACCCCCATCGACACGCCGCGTCCCAGCGGGGTCAGCAGATAGACGCTGTCGATCCCCTGTTCGTAGGCGGCGTGGCCGACCTCATGTACCGTCGAATAGAAACAGTTGAACGGGTCGAGCGCATTGGTCCTTGTGGTGATCCGAACGTCCAACCCTGAGCCGGACGAGAAAGGATGCACCGCTTTGTCGATCCGGCCTGTGGCCAAATCATAGCCAAAGCGCCGGGCCAGTTTGCCGGTCAGCGTCATCTGTGCCGCCTCATCAAAGGTCCCCTCCAGCACCGGTGGCGCTTCGGCCTCGCGCACCGCCGCGCGCAACTCGGTCAGTTTCGGGCGCAGCGCGCCGAACATGGCTTCGAGGTCGACCGCCGTTGTGCCGGGCTCGTAGTCCTCCAGCATCGCGTCATAAATGCCGATCTCACGGCCTTCGGCTAGCGCAGCCCCCTCCTCGCGTTTAAGGGCGATTACCTCTTTCAAGGTCGGGGCGAAGGCGGCAAAATCATCCGCGGCGCGGGCCTCGGCCCATGTACCCTGCGCGGCAGAGGTGACGCGGGCAATCCGTGCTGCCAGATCGGCGGGCACACGGGTGGCGCGATCAAAGTCGCGGTTGATGTGGCGCAGGTTGGCTTTGCCTACGTTATCCAACGCCGCCGCATTGATGTCGCCAAGCCAATCCGCGATGCGCGGATCAATACGGCGGGCGTGCAGCACGCTTTCCATTGCGGCCATTTCCTCCCCCCGCTGCGGCGCGGCGCCACGGGGCATGACCGTTTCTTGATCCCAGCCCAAGCGCCCCGCGACCTGCGCAAGCGCTTCGGTTTCACGCTGAAAAGCCATCAAATCATCGTATGCAGTCATGTCTTAGCCTCTTAGCGATGTGGCGACGGGATAGGCCGCAAGGAAACGGGCGCGTAGGATCAGCACCCAAAGCAACACGGCCAGCGCCTGATGCGCAAGCGCCAGATGTACGGGGGCGGCATAGAGCACCGTGGTGATGCCCAGCACCACCTGCAATGCCAGCGCCGCCATTGCCGCGTTGAAGGCAAAGCGCGTGCGCGCATGGGCCGAGCGGCGACCGCGCAGCCAGACGACCACCCCGAAAGCAAACAGCAGATAGCCTGCCATTCGGTGCATGAACTGCACCAGTCCGGGGTTTTCAAAAAAGTTGCGCCATGTGGGGGCGATGTCAAAAGCCTCGGGCGGAAAGAACTGCCCCTGCATCAGCGGCCAATCAATGAAGTATCGGCCTGCGTCAATCCCGGCCACTAGCGCGCCCAGCAGAATTTGCAGCGCTGCGAAGTGCATCAGTCCCGTGGCCATGCCGAACTGTTTGGCTTCCTTGGCGCGGCGGGCTTGAATGAGGTCACGTTCAGGGCGGCCCAGTAGCAGGACATACCACGTAATGAACCCTAGGATGACAAAGGCCAGCCCCAGATGTGTGGCCAGACGGTAAGAGGCCACATCCGTCACCCCCTGGCCGCTGGTCACGCCTGAGGCAACCATCCACCAGCCGATCGCTCCCTGCGCGCCGCCAAGTGCGCCGATAAAGAGCAGACGTTTGTTCCAGCCCACTGGAATTTGACGTCGAACGAGGAAATAAAGAAAGCCCAAAGCCCAGACGAGGCCAATCACTCGGCCAAGTTGCCGGTGGCCCCATTCCCACCAGTAGATGCTTTTAAAATCAGAGAGTTCCATCCAAGCGTTTTGGACCTGAAACTCGTCGATCTGCTTGTACTTGTCGAATTCCGTCTGCCAATCGGCCTCACTCATCGGCGGCAAGGCCCCGGTAACTGGACGCCATTCGGTGATGCTGAGGCCACTGTCGGTGAGCCGCGTAAGGCCCCCTACGGCGATCATGATAAAGACCAGAGCGAAGAGGATCATCAGCCAGATCCGGATCGCGCCCCGTGCGCCGCCCCGGCCCTTGTCAATACCGCCGGTTTGCACCGGGGCACGGCTGGGTTGGTCGGTCCCGACCTCTTCGAAAAGTTTGCGTTTTTCCGCCATGGCGCGCCTCATTTTCCGTTTGGATGCAGTGGTATGACATGGGCGGGGAAAGGTCTAGCGGGGTGGGTTATGTTACCGCAGGATGAATTTGCCACCGGGCGCGGGACAAGCCGCAGGTGCCGGGCCGTCACCTGCCCGCCCCAAGGTGATCCAATTTGGTGAGGCTGGGCGCGGCATCGCACAAAGTCCTGATAGAGAAGGATAAAATGGCATGAACGAGCCTAGGCCTCGCCACCCACGGGCGGACGCTGGCCCTTGGTCGCTCAGCCCTTTTCCTTCCAACGGACCATTTGCCGCAGGATCCCATGCAGCATCTGCACATCGGCCCGCGTGAGCGGCATCCGCGACCACATGTTGCGCAAGTTCAGCTTCATCGATGCGGTTTTATGTTCTGGATAGAAGAACCCCGCCTCTTCCAACCGTTCCTCATAATGCCGCGCCAGATGGTCGACCTCGACCCCCTTTGCCCAATCGGTGCCAGCCATCTCGGTCACCTCATGCGTCACATCACCCTGCGCCCGCATCCATTCGTAGGACATCAAGAGCACGCATTGCGCGAGGTTGAGCGAGGCGAACTTGGGGTTCACCGGAACCGAGACAATCGCATTGGCCTGCGCGATATCCTCATTCTCCAGCCCTGCCCGCTCAGGCCCGAAAAGCACCGCAATCCGTTGTCCTGCAGCGATTTTCTCTGCCGCCAGCTTCATCGCAGCTTCGGGGCTATAGACCGGTTTGGTCAGGTCGCGGCCCCGCGCCGTGGTGGCAAAGGTGAAATCGCAATCGGCCAGAGCGCTCGGCAGATCGGCGCAATGCTGCGCCTCATCCAACAACCGCCCCGCGCCCGAGGCCATGGCCACGGCAGACTGACTCGGCCAGCCGTCACGCGGTGCCACGACGCGCATATGATCGAGACCGAAGTTCCACATCGCGCGCGCCGCAGCGCCGATGTTCTCGCCCATCTGCGGGCGGACAAACACAATCGCCGGGATCGGCGCGGGAAGGACGGGGGAAGTTGATGTCTGGGTCATGCGCGCCTCATAGCTCCTGCGCGTTCGCACCGCAAGAAAGCCCGCGCAGCACACGCATATCCGTTTTCTTTTGCAACGCCTTGCGCTACTCAGACCCCCAGACCCGAGCAAGGACAGTGACCATGGACGCGCCAGAACAACCGCAGATTTACCTTATCACCCCTCCCGAAGTTGAACTGAGCCAATTCCCCGCGCAACTGGCCGCCGTGCTGGACGCGCATCCGATTGCCTGTGTGCGGATGGCTCTGTCGACGCGCGACGAAGACCGCCTGTCCCGCGCCGGTGACGCGCTGCGCGAAGTCACCCATGCGCGCGACGTGGCCTTGGTGATCTCGGATCACCTATTGATGGTCGAGCGTCTTGGCCTTGACGGCGTACATCTGAGCGACGCGGCCCGCACCGTGCGCCATGCCCGCAAGGAATTGGGCGAGGACGCGATTGTCGGCAGCTATTGCGGCACCTCGCGGCACGAAGGCATGGCAGCAGGCGAAGCGGGGGCGGATTATGTCAGCTTTGGCCCCACGCAGGCCAGCGCGCTTGGCGATGGCAGCTTTGCCGAAGCCGATCTGTTCCAGTGGTGGTCCGAGGTGATCGAAGTGCCCGTCGTCGCCGAAGGTGCGCTCGACATCGACATGATCCGCAAACTGGCCCCGCGCACAGATTTCTTCGGCATCGGAGCCGAGATTTGGGACAAGGACGATCCGGTGGCCGAACTTGCCACCCTGATCGCCGCCATGCAGGGCTAAGCGTCCCTTAGGGCAGCCCCGTAAAGGGCTGCCCGTGCGCTTACAGAAACACCCGCTCAATGAACCAATAGGCCCCGACCGCCGCGATGACGCAGGAGGCGGGCACAGCGATGGCGCGGCGATACCAGTCGCGTTTCATCGCCAAGCCGACCAGCACGAAGGCAATCGCGATCACCGCAAGCTGGCCCAATTCCACACCGATGTTAAAGCCGATGAGCGCGGGCACAAACTGCCCCGCAGGCAGCCCAAAGTCGCCCAGCACCGAGGCAAATCCGAGCCCATGCAACAGACCAAAGCCAAAGATCACCAGCGGTCGCCAGCGGTTCAGACCTGAGTGAAAGATATTTTCAACCGCCACATAGGTAATTGAGGCCGCTATCAACGGCTCTACAATTGCGCCCGGCACATTGACCCAGCCCATCGCCCCAAGTGCGAGCGTCACCGTATGGGCCAGCGTGAAGGCCGAGACCTGCCAAATCAGCGGGCGCAGGTGGGTAGAAAGGAAAAACAGCCCCAAGACAAAGAGGATGTGGTCTAGCCCCTTGGGCAGAATGTGATCGAAACCAACCGGGATATAACTGACAAACGCCTGCCAACCGTTCTGCGCATCACCGCCGGAAAGTACGATCTCGGGGCTCGTCTCACCGCCCGCCAGATATCCGGTGTAGGGTTCCTCCACCCCTTGTTGACGTAGCACCAGCGCGCCGGCACCATCGGGCCAGGTCACCTGCACCCGTTCCGCACCAGTTGGCACCTCGGCCTCCAGCCGCCAAACACTGTCGCGCGGCAGCTCTGCGTCGACCCCTTCGGGCACGTCAACCGATACGCTATCCAGCGCCACGGCCTCTCCGTCCACGCTGAGCAGAGGCAAGCTGTTCCAGTTGGGCAGAAGCTCAGGCGCGCGGGCGGCGATGCGCTCGGCAGGTAGGCTGCGCAGCGCATCATAATCACCCGCATTCTCGGCATTGTCCGTGTCTTCGACACTGTCGAGGTCAATCCCCGCAAGCAGGGCTTCAAAGTTGATCTGAAGCTCCAACACCGCGCGGCCTTCGGTAACTGTCAGGTCCGCAATGGTGGGTTTGACCTCATGGGCCTGTGCCGTGATGCCCAGTGAAAACAGGATCGCGCTTGACAAAACCCACAGCAACGCCAGCTTGGTTCTTAGCCAATAGAAAGTTCTTTTCATGAAAATGTCCCAGTTGTCCGCTATTATTTTCAGTGTCTTACCGGCAGCACCGGCATTTGCCCATGAATACTGGCTGTCACCGCTGAACTATCAAGTGGAAAGCGGCGAAAAGATCGCAGCGCATTTCCGCAACGGCGAGGAATTTGTCGGCGCGACTTTCCCCTACCTCCCCAACCGGCTTAGCCGGTTTGAGATCGTGGTAGAGGGACAGGCTTTTAACCTCTCTCCCCGCGCAGGCGATAACCCGGCACTACAAATCCCCGCGCCGGGCCGGGATGCGCTGGTGGTTGTGGTGGCCGAAACCACCCCCTCCAAGGTGACCTATGAGGAATGGGAGAAGTTCCTCTCCTTCGCCGAGCACAAGGATTTCCCGAAGGCTGAAGCCGATCACAGCGCCAACGGCTGGTCCCAAGAAAAAATCGTGGAGAGCTATACACGTCACGTCAAAACCCTGATCGCCACAGGCTCGGGCGCAGGGCAAGACGCGCCGACCGGCATGACCACGGAATTTGTCGCCCTGACGAATCCCTATGATGCTGATTTTGAAGATCAAATGAAAGTCGCGCTTTTCTATCAGGGTGAACCCCGCGTTGACGCCCAAATCGAGGTCTTTGACCGCGCACCAGATGACAGCGTCACCATCTCCCTGCACCGCACCAATGCGGCGGGCGAAGCGGTCATTCCTGTGATTGCGGGCCATGAATACCTTTTTGACGCCGTGGTGCTGCGCCCGGCGGCAGAGGCCAAGACCGGCGCTGAGTACAATCCCGATCAGCCGGTTTGGGAAACGCTCTGGGCGGCGCTGACATTCGCGGTGCCACAATAACGCCGCTTGCGCGTGGGCAGATTTGGCGGCTAGAAGCGCCGCATGACGAAGACAGTTGACATCCTATGCATCGGCTCCGTCCTGTGGGACGTGATTGGCCGCTCTGAAAACGCCATGCGCCAAGGCTCTGACATGCCGGGGCGTATCACACGTTTGCCGGGTGGCGTGGCGCTAAACATCGGCATGGCATTGGCGCGCTTTGGGCTGACGCCCGCGCTGTTGTCTGCTGTCGGGCGCGATGCGGAGGGGGATGAATTGATCGCCGCTTGCTCCCTGCGCGGGCTGATCACCGATCACGTTTACCGCTCCGACGACCTGCCGACCGACCGCTATATGGCCGTCGAAGGGTCTAACGGGTTGATTGCCGCGATTGCCGATGCCCATTCATTGGAAGCAGCGGGCGACAAGATCCTGCGCCCGCTGGAAGATGGCAGCCTGCCTGCGCCCTATAAAGGGGCCGTGGCGCTGGATGGGAACCTGACTGTTGAGTTGCTCGCCCGCATGGCGCAAAGCCCGCTGTTGGCAGAGGCTGACCTGCGCGTCGCCCCCGCCTCGCCCGGCAAGGCGCTGCGGCTGACGCCCTTCCTCAAGGCCGGTCGCGGCACGCTTTACGTGAACCTCGAAGAGGCCGGGCTGCTCTGTCAGGCAAGCTTTGACGATTCCCCCACCGCCGCCCGCGCCCTGCTGGCCCGTGGCGCGCTCCGTGCCGTGGTGACAGATGGCGGCAACCCCGCCACAGTGGGGCAAGGCGATGATATCATCACCCTCACCCCACCCTCGGTCCATGTGGCCCGGGTGACGGGCGCAGGCGACACATTCATGGCCGCCCATGTGGCTGCCGAACATGGCGGTGCCGTCGCACAAGCCGCCCTCAAGGCCGCACTCGACGCTGCCGCCCTTTACGTTTCCGGAGAGACCAAGATATGACCACCGCCCCTTCCGCCCTGTCCCTGACCTTCAGCGCCGAGGTGGCCAAGGCCCGCGAAAGCGGTGCCGCGATCGTGGCGCTGGAAAGCACCATCATCACTCATGGCATGCCCTATCCGCAAAACCTAGAAGTGGCGCGGCAGGTTGAGCAGGACATCCGCGATGCCGGGGCTGTCCCTGCCACCATCGCCGTGATCCGGGGCGCGCTGCACATCGGCTTGGACGATGACCAGTTGAGCGATCTGGCCCAAGCCAAGGATGTGGCGAAACTCTCGCGCGCCGATATGGCCGTCTGCATCGCTTCGGGCGGCACTGGGGCCACCACTGTCGCCGCCACCATGATCGCTGCCAACCTTGCGGGCATCGAAGTCTTTGCCACGGGCGGCATCGGCGGCGTGCACAAAGGCGCGGAGGAGAGCTTTGACATTTCCGCCGATCTGATGGAACTGGCACAGACCCCCGTGACGGTGATTGCGGCGGGCGCCAAGGCGATCCTCGACGTGCCGAAAACGCTGGAAGTGCTGGAAACCCAAGGCGTGCCGGTCATCACCGTTGGTCAAGACAGCTTCCCCGCCTTCTGGAGCGCGGGATCCGATTTACAGTCGCCGCTGCGTCTCGATGACGCGGGCGCGATTGCCAAAGCTCACCGCACCCGCGTCGCCATGGGTCTCCCCGGCGGTCAACTCGTGGCCAATCCGATCCCCGCGGATGAAGAAATCCCCGCCGCCGAACTGGCGCCGATTATTGCTCAGGCGCAGTCCGAGGCCGATGCGCAGGGTGTCAGCGGCAAGGGCGTGACCCCTTTCCTGCTCCAGCGCATCTTTGAGCTGACCGAGGGCCGCTCGCTCACCGCCAATATCGCATTGGTGCGCAACAATGCCCGACTGGGGGCCAAGATCGCCGCAAACCTCGTCAACCTGCCGCGTTAAAGGCGAAAAACACCGTCGAGCCATTGCCGGGCCGGGGCAGACGCCTTAGCTATGTTGCGAATAACTCTTCGGAAAACGGCACAGATGAACACACCTTTCGATCCCGATCCCGCGCAGGCCCGGCGTAGTCTTGTGGCAAGGCTGCGGGCGTCTTTCCTGACCGGGTTGGTGGTGATCGCGCCCGTCGGGCTGACCATCTGGCTTATCTGGACGGTCGTTGGATGGATCGACGGCTTTGTGCTGCCGCTGGTACCCAAGGCCTATCACCCTGATCGCCTGCTACAGGATTTCCTCGGGCTGGACCCGTCGATGCAGTTCAATGTGCGCGGCCTTGGGGTGGTGATCTTTCTGATCTTCACCGTGTTGGTCGGCTGGGCCGCGAAGGGTCTTATTGGCCGCTCGATGATCCGCTTTGCCGAAAGTCTGGTGGAACGTACCCCCGTGGTGCGCACGATCTATTCAGGCATCAAGCAGATCTCCGAGACGATCTTTGCCCAATCCGAGCGGAGTTTCGAGACCGCCTGCCTGATTGAATACCCCCGGCGCGGGATCTGGGCGCTTGGGTTTATCTCTACCGAGGCGAAAGGCGAAGTGCTCAAACGCACTGACGCCAATGGCGAAATGCTCTCTGTCTTTTTGCCGACCACACCCAACCCCACCTCGGGGTTCTTGCTGTTCGTCCCCCGTGCCGATGTCATCGAACTCGACATGAGCGTGGAAGACGCGGCGAAACTGGTGATCTCTGCCGGGCTGGTCTATCCGCCGCGCCCCGGTGCCGACCTGCCCGAGGCGCTGGCCCTGTCGGACCCCGAAAACTCAGCCGAACATCGCGGGTAAATTGACGCTGCTGCGCTGGTTCAGGTCGTCAAAGTGATCCATCAGGAATTGATCCGCTGCCGCGACACCCGCTTCATGCAGCGCGCCTATCACCGCTGGATTGGGCAACATCTTGGTCGCCACCGACAGCTGCGCCATGAGCGCGTCGTCAGCGATCATATGCATGTGGACCCGCTTCATCCGCCCCTCGGGAAAGGTGCCATCCGCAATCAGCCGCTGCACAAAATCAATCGCGCGCATCTCCCGCAAGAGGCTGGAATTAAAGCTGATCTCATTGATCCGGTTCTGGATTTGCTGGGGCGTTGTCGGCAGGTCTTCACGCTCTAGCGGATTGATGTTCACCACGATAATGTCTTCCGGCAGGTCATCGCGAAACAGCGGAAACAGCGCCGGATTGCCAGTGTAACCGCCGTCCCAAAAGGCTTCGCGCTGGCCGGTTTGGGCGTCGTCAATCTCAACCGCCTTAAAGATCGTCGGCAGGCAGGCCGAGGCCAGCAGCGCGTCGGGGCCTATCTCGTTCCCCTCAAACACCCTGATCTTGCCGTTGCGCACACGCGTGGCACAGACAAAGAAGAACGGCGGCTGGTTCGCCCCAACCTTGCCATAGTCGAAACGCGCCACGACATCCTCAAGCGGGTTGCGGTAAAATGGCCCGTAAGCATAAGGCGAGACGACCCGTGTGAGCGAATCCGAGATCGCCATCGGCAGCGAATATTCCATCGCCTGACTGAGCTTATCCAACCCAAAGGGTGCGAGCCAATGCGATAGCCGCAGGTCGGAAATGCCCGACACCTGCCCCCAGAGCCAATCAAGGTTCTCTCGCGCCCCCTCGCGCCCGCCTGAGATCATGCCCGATTTCAGCGCCGCACCATTCAGCGCCCCGGCTGAGGTGCCGGAGATGCCACAGATTTCCAGATCGTCCTGCTGCAACAGCCGATCCAATACCCCCCAAGTGAAAGCGCCGTGCGCGCCCCCCCCTTGGAGGGCGAGGTTAATGCGTTTACTGTTCCCCACAGCGTCTACAACGCCGTCCAGCCGCCATCGACGCTGATGGTGGTACCGGTGATCTGGGCCGCCGCATCCGAGCAGAGGAAAGTCGCCGTGCCGCCCATCTGCTCGACGGTGGCGAACTCCCGCGAAGGCTGACGGGTGAGCATGACCTGTTCGATCACCTCTTCGCGGCTCATGTCATATTCCTTCATCGTATCGGGGATCTGTTTCTCGACAATCGGGGTCAACACATAGCCGGGGCAGATAGCATTGCAGGTTATCGGCTCCTTCGCGGTTTCCAGTGCCGTGGTCTTGCTGAGGCCCACGATCCCATGTTTCGCCGCGATATAGGCGGATTTATAGGGCGAAGCCGTCAGGCCATGCGCCGAGGCGATGTTGATCACCCGCCCCCAGCCCGCTTTGCGCATCATCGGCAGCGCTTCGGCAGTGGTGTGAAAGGCCGACGACAGGTTAATCGCGATGATCGCATCCCATTTCTCGGCCGGAAACTCAGGGATCGGAGCGACATGTTGGATGCCTGCGTTGTTCACCAGAATGTCGCAAGACCCGGCTTCGGCGATCAAACGCCGACACTCCGCCCCCTTGGACATATCGGCCTTGATGTACCGGGCGGTTATATTGCATTCCTCGGCCATCTTCTGCGCCAACGCATGATCCGCCTCGTCATCGGTAAAAGAGTTCAACACGATATCGGCCCCGGCCCGCGCCAGTTCCCAGGCGATGCCCAGTCCGATTCCAGAATTCGATCCGGTGATCACCGCAGTCTTGCCGGACAGGTCGATTGTGAAAGCCATGGCGCATCTCCTTGTTCATGCTGCGACTGCATCATGTACTGCGAACCGGGCAAAGGGAAAGGGTTTGCGCGCGAAACCGCCAAGGGAGGGAAGCGGCGAACGATAGGCCAAAAAAAACGCCCGCACGAGGCGGGCGTAAGTTATTGAGGCAGGTTTCATACAGGCAAGAAACCTATCGAGCAGTGACCTCTGTATACGCCTTCTATGGTCACAATCCAAGCTAAAAGTTTGATAAGGCGGGAATCCGCGGGTATGGATTAACTCCAACAAAATAAGGGCAGATCGTGATTGTTTCAAAAATGAGCTGGGATTTTTTCTCGACAGGCCGGGGCGTTGCGGCCCTTTCTTCACTGATTCTGCTCTCTGGCACGGCCTGGGCTGCCCCTCAGCATGGAATCGCCATGTACGGTGAGCCTGAACTGTCTGCCGATTTCACCGCTCTTCCTTACGTAAATCCCGAGGCTCCAAAGGGCGGAGAGATCGTTCTGGGCAATACCGGGGGATTCGACAGCCTTAACCCCTTCGTGCGTAAGGGCACCGCGCCTTGGCAGCTGCCGCATTTCACCCATGAGACCTTGATGGGCCGCTCATGGGACGAACCTTTCGCGCTTTATGGCTTGCTAGCTGAAAGCATTGAGGTACCCGACGACCGTTCATGGGTAGAGTTCACCCTGCGTGAAGAGGCACGGTTTTCCGATGGCAGCCCGGTCACCGTCGAAGATGTGATCTTCTCGTTCGACCTTCTGGGCACCGAGGGCCACCCGCGCTACCACGGGCTGCGCCAGCAAATTGATAGCATAGAGCAGACCGGCGCGCGCAGCCTGCGGATGACCTTCAACAGCGACAACCGTGAGCTTGCCTTGCTGGCTGGGATGCGCCCCATTCTCAGCAAAGCGCAATGGGAAAGTCAGGACTTCGCCAATGCCCCCTTGACCGAAATACCAATAGGAACTGGCCCTTACGTCATCAGCGACTATCAAGCGGGCCGCCATGTCACGCTGACGCGCAATCCTGACTACTGGGGCGCCGAGGTGCCCTTTCGCCGCGGCACGCATAATTATGATGAGGTCAAAATCGACTTCTACGGCGATGCCAATGTGTTGTTCGAGGCATTTAAAGCTGGCCAAATTTCGGCCGTGCGCGAATTCAACGCCGAGACTTGGGCCACACAATATGACTTCCCGGCGATCAGCCGGGGCGAGGTGGTAAAATCCAGCTTTCCGCACAGCAAACCCTCGGGCATGACGGGCTTTGTGATGAATTCCCGCCGCGCGCCCTTTGACGATTGGCGGGTGCGCGACGCGCTGATCTCCGCCTTCAACTTCGAGTATATCAACGAAACGCTGACTGGCGGCGCCCTGCCCCGGATCACCTCTTATTTCTCCAACTCCGACCTTGCCATGCGCGATGGACCGGCGACAGGCCGCGTCTTCGATTTGCTGGCCGATTACGCCGACACCCTGCCGCCGGGCACGGTGGACGGCTATACGCTGCCCGTGGCCGACGGCTCTGCCCGCAACCGATCAGGCATTCGCGCGGCGATGCAGCAACTCAACGCTGCGGGTTATGAAGCTGAGGGCGGCGTCATGCGCCGCGCGGATGGCACGCCGCTGACATTCACCATTCTTCTGTCCAAAGGCAGCCGTGAAAACCTAGCAATTGCAGAGCTTTACACGCAGGCGCTAAAGCGGCTTGGGATCACGGCGCAGATTGAAACAGTTGATGATGCGCAGTTCGTGGCGCGGCAGAACGAATATGACTTCGACATGACCTTCTTCCGACGCGCCCTATCGCTCAGCCCCGGCACGGAGCAGCGTTTCTATTGGGGGTCAGAGGCCGCCGATCTGCCCGGCACGCGCAACCTCATGGGCGTGCGCTCTCCCGCCGTCGATGCGATGATCGATCAGATGCTGCAAGCGCGTGAGACGGCGGATTTCGTCGCCGCCACCCGCGCGCTGGACCGTATCCTCACCGCTGGGCGCTATGTCATTCCCTTCTGGCAGTTCGACGAGGGGCTGATCGCCCATGACGCGCGCATGGCATACCCCGACACGATCCCGCTTTACGGCGACGGGCCGAACTTCATGCCCGAGGTTTGGTGGTGGCAACCGGCCGAAGGCTCAGACCAGTGAGGTTACCCAGAGGATCGTCGCATCCTCATCGCTGAGCGAGACGACATTGTGCCCCATGGTGGCGTCGTAATAGGCGCTATCGCCCCGGCGCATGTCGACAGGCTCGTAGAACTCCGTAAAGAGCCGCACCATGCCGGTCAGCACGTAGAGGAATTCCTCCCCATCGTGGCGCACCCAGCCGTCGAATTCCTCCATTCGACGCGCTCGGATGCGCGCACGGTAGGGCAGCATCTGTTTTTTGCGCAGCGCATCAGCCAGCAGGACATGTTCATAGGTGCCGGTGGCCTTGGCCGCGCCCTCTTCGGCGCGGGTCACGGCCATGCGCCCGGTGATCTTCTCCCCCGCAGGCGGCGTAAACAGTTGCGGCACGGTAATTTCCAACCCCACGGCGAGCTTTTTCAGCGCGTCATAGGTGGGCGACATCAGCCCGTTCTCGATCTTGCTAAGCGTAGAGCGCGCCAATCCGGCCTGCCGGGCCGCCTGCTCCAACGTCCAATTGCGCGCCTTGCGCAACTCGCGCACCCGCGCGCCAAGGTCGACCGGCGGGGCGGTCTCGCTTGCGCCGCTTTCGCGGGCGATCTGGATCATGGAACGGTGCGGCGTCTCTGTCATGGACCTGCTATAGCCGCGCCCAAAGGCGCTTGCAACGCTGCCCGCTTGCGATACCCGCCGCACCCCGCTATGCCCATTGCGCAGCAATAGATGGGGCGCACCATGGCCGAAGCGATCAAACTCGATATCATGTCAGACCCGATCTGCCCGTGGTGCTATATCGGTAAGGCGCATCTGGACCGCGCGTTGCAGGACCAGCCCAATCATCCTTTCGCAATTGAATGGCACCCGTTCCAGCTGAACCCCGAGATGCCGCGCGAGGGGATGGACCGCCGTGCGTATCTCGAAGGCAAATTCGGCGGCAAAGAAGGCGCGGTGAAAGCCTATGCGCCGGTCGTGGAACACGCTGAAAAAGCCGGGCTGAACATCAACTTCGAGGCCATGCAACGCACGCCGAACACGTTGGATGCCCACCGCCTGATCCATTGGGCCGGGATTGAGGGCCGCCAAACCGCCGCCGTCTCCGCCCTTTTCAAAGCCTATTTTGTCGATGCCCGAGACATTGGAGACGCCGAAGTGCTCGCTGATATCGCCGACAGTATCGAAATGGACGCCGCCGTGGTCGCTCGCCTGCTGAAATCCGATGTCGACGCGCAGGACATCCGCGACCGCGATGCCCATAGCCGCAAGATGGGGGTGAACTCCGTGCCGACGTTCATCATCGCCAATGCCCATGCCGTGCCGGGCGCGCAGCCGCCTGAGCTATGGGCGCAGGTCATTGCCGATTTGACCAAGCAACAGAGCTAAACGGGGCGGAAATCATTGCCAAGTTAAGCGTTCTCGATTATCGAGAGCGCAACCACAAGTTATTCCCTGAAGCCTGCCCAGACGGATCCGCCGTTCGGGACAATCGCCGGAGCGCGCGCCCGTGACCACTCAAAACCCAGAATTCTCTATGGGGCGGATCGAATTCGTCGGCCTCATCGCGATGATGACCGCTACCATCGCCTTTTCCATCGATGCAATGCTGCCCGCCCTGCCTGAGATTGCAGCAGAACTCTCGCCCGAACTCGCCCACCGCGCCCCGCTGATCCTCACGGCCTTCGTGCTGGGCATGGGGCTGGGCACGTTCTTTAGCGGGCCGTTGTCGGATGCTTTCGGTCGCCGCAACGTGGTCTTTGGCGGCGCGGCACTCTATTCGCTGTCGGCCTTCGTGGCATGGATGAGCAACTCTCTGGAAGTCATGCTCGTGGCCCGTATTTTTCAAGGGCTCGGCGCCTCCGGCCCCCGCGTGGTGGCCGTGGCAATCATTCGTGACCTCTATCAAGGGCGCGAGATGGCACGGATCATGTCGGTGGTGATGATGGTATTCGCACTGGTGCCGGCAATGGCCCCGATGCTGGGCGCGGGGATCATCCTCACGGCTGGCTGGCGCGCGATCTTTATCGCCTTCATGGCCTTCTCGATCATCTCGGTCATTTGGATGGGCCTGCGCCTGCCCGAAACACTGCCGCCAGAAAGCCGCCGCCCCCTGCGCGCACGGTTGATCATTGGCGCAGTACGTGAGTTAGTCGGACACCCCACGGTACGCCTGTCGATCCTCGTGCAATCGCTGGCCTTGGCGATGCTGTTTTCGATGATCATGCTGGTACAGCCGATCTATGACACCGTCTATGGTCGGGGAGAGAGCTTCCCGCTGTGGTTCGGGGGCATCGCCGTTGTGGCGGCCAGCGCCAGCCTGATCAATGCGCTGCTGGTGGTGCGCTATGGCATGCGCCGATTGGTGAGCATCGCCTTTGGCTTTCAAATTCTGCTGTCAGGGGCCATGTATTTCCTGAACCTCGGCGCCCTGCCCGACCCTTACGGCTTTGCCGCCTTCGTCTTCTTCCAGACCTGCCTGTTCTTCCAAGCGGGGCTGACGTTGGGCAATCTCAACGCCATCGCGATGGAGCCGATGGGCCATATCGCGGGCATGGCGGCCTCTGTCGTAGGCGCGATCTCGACAGTGCTGGCCGCGCTGATTGCCTCCCCCGTGGGGCTGATGTTTGATGGCACGACCAAACCGCTGGCGCTGGCGATGCTTGTTATGGCGATCGCGGCCTATGGGATGATGCTCAACATGGGACGGGTTGAGAACCGGCAACCGGCGGCGGCGGAATAACCGCCGCCTTACAGGGGCTTAGCCCTTTGCCTTTGCCTTTGCCTTCTTTGCGGTTTTCTCTTTGGCGATCACATGTTCAGCAAGGTCACGTGCAATGGCAAAGGCACCCTTGATCTTATCGGCATCCGACTTCCAATCGCGGCGCACGACAATCTTGTTGTCCTTGACCTTTGCAAGCCCGCGCTGATCCTGAATGAACTGCACCAGCCCCTCGGGCGAGGCGAACTTGTCGTTGTGGAACTGGATCGTCGCGCCCTTCGGCCCGCCATCGAGCTTGGCGATCCCGGCGCGTTTGCACATGGCCTTGATCCGCACGACCAGCATCAGCGTGTTGACCTCTTTCGGCAGCTTGCCGAAACGGTCGATCAACTCGGCGGCAAAACCTTCAAGTTCCACCTTGGTCGACAGCTCGCTGAGACGGCGGTAAAGGCCCAAGCGCACATCCAGATCGGGCACATAATCTTCGGGGATCAGCACCGGCACGCCAAGGTTGATCTGTGGCGCCCATTGCTCGTCGGCCTCGCTGAGTCCCTCCATCTCGCCCGCTTTGATCTTGGCAATCGCCTCTTCCAGCATCGACTGGTAAAGCTCAAAGCCTACATCGCGCATCTGGCCGCTTTGATCTTCGCCCAGCAGGTTGCCCGCCCCGCGAATATCAAGGTCTTGCGACGCCAACGTAAAGCCCGCGCCGAGCGTGTCGAGACTGCCCAACACCCGCAAACGTTTTTGCGCGGTATCCGTCAGCTTGGCGCGCGGTTTGGTCGTGAGGTACGCATAAGCGCGGGTTTTCGAGCGGCCCACACGGCCCCTGATCTGGTAAAGCTGCGCCAGCCCGAACATGTCGGCCCGGTGCACGATCATCGTGTTGGCGGTGGGAATATCGAGGCCGGATTCAACGATTGTCGTGGCCAGCAGAATGTCGAACTTGCCGTCGTAAAAGGCGTTCATCCGGTCATCCAACTCGCCTGCCGCCAATTGCCCATGGGCGATAACGTAAGTTAATTCAGGCAGTTGCGCTTTGAGGAACTCCTCGATCTCGCGCAGGTCCGACACACGCGGCACCACGTAGAAACTCTGCCCGCCGCGATAATGCTCCCGCAGCAGCGCCTCTCGGATCGTCACCGCGTCGAACTCGCTGACATAGGTGCGGATCGACAGACGGTCGACGGGCGGCGTGCCGATCACCGACAAATCGCGCACCCCGGTCAGCGACAGTTGCAGCGTGCGCGGGATCGGCGTCGCGGTGAGGGTCAACACGTGAATGTCCGTGCGCAATGCCTTGAGCCGCTCCTTGTGACCCACGCCAAAATGCTGCTCTTCGTCGATCACCAGCAATCCAAGGTCTTTGAACCGGATGCCCTTCGCCAGCAGCGCGTGGGTCCCGATGACGATATCGACGGTGCCTTTGGCCATCTCGTCCCGCGTCGCCGTCGCCTCTTTGGCCGAGACAAAACGGCTCAACTGGCGCACCTCAATCGGAAAGCCGCGGAAGCGTTCGGCAAAGCTTTTAAAGTGCTGCCGCGCCAGCAGCGTCGTCGGCGCAATCACGGCGACCTGCACACCGGACATGGCCGCAACAAAGGCCGCACGCATGGCGACCTCGGTCTTGCCAAAGCCCACGTCGCCACAGACCAGACGGTCCATCGGGTTGCCGCTTGTCAGGTCGTCGATCACATCGCCAATTGCGCGCAGCTGGTCATCGGTCTCGCTATAGGGGAAGCGCGCCGAGAAGGCATCCCACATGCCCGGCGGCGGGTCGAGAACGGGGGCCTTGCGCAGCGCCCGCTCGGCCGCGATGCGGATGAGCTTGTCCGCCATTTCGCGGATGCGTTCCTTGAGCTTGGCCTTTTTCGACTGCCACGCCCCACCGCCGAGCTTGTCCAAAAGCCCTTCTTCATGGCCATAGCGCGACAGCAGTTCGATGTTCTCAACAGGCAGATAAAGCTTTGATTGCTCGGCATATTCCAGCACGAGACATTCATGCGCCGCGCCCGCTGCCGTCACCACTTCCATGCCGTGATAGCGCCCGATGCCGTGGTCCACATGAACCACCAGATCGCCGGGGCTGAGGCTTTGCGCTTCGGTCAGGAAATTTTCGGCCCGGCGCTTGCGTTTCGGGGCGCGGATGAGGCGGTCGCCCAGCACGTCCTGCTCGGAAATCACCGTCATCCCCGGCGCTTCGAACCCGTGCTCCAATGCCCAAACGGCCAGATGCAGCCCGCGTTTACCGATGCGTGTGGCATCTGTCACCGGAATCGCTTCGGCCAGTCCTTCGTCTTCGATCAGCCCGGTCAGGCGTTCGCGTGCGCCTTCGGAGTAGCTGGCAATCAGCACCGGTCCGACTTCAAGTTTCGCTTTAATATGCGAAGCCAACGCGCCGAAAAGGCTCACAGATTCCTGCTGCCGCTCCGGCGAGAAATTGCGCCCGATCCGCGCCCCGGCGTCCAATACCCCCGGCCCGGTCGGCTGCGGAAGCGGGTTGAATTGGATCACCCGACGCCCGACCAATTCTGCCTCCCAAGCATCGTCGGTCAAGTAAAGCCCCTCAGGCGGTGCGGGTTTATAGACGCTATCCATTTTGGAGCGCGTCTTCATCGCCAGTTGTCGCGTCTCATATTGGTCGGCGATCGTGTCCCACCGCGCGAGGCGCATAGGCGTCAGTTGATCGTCCAGCGTGATCGTAGCCTTCGGCAAATAGTCAAAGAGCGTTTCGAGGTTGTCGTGGAAAAACGCCAGCCAATGCTCTGCGCCCTGATGTTTGCGGCCCGCGCTGATCGCCTCGTACAGCGGATCGTCGGTGCCTGCCGCGCCGAACTCAATGCGGTAGTTCTGCCGGAAACGGGTAATCGCCGCCTCGTCGAGGATCACCTCGCTGACCGGGGCCAGCTCCACCAGATCGAGCTTTTCCGTGGTGCGCTGCGTCGCCGGGTCAAAGCGGCGTGCGCCGTCCAGCACATCCCCAAAGAGATCGAGCCGCACCGGGCCAAGGTCGCCGGGCGGGTAGATGTCGATGATCCCGCCCCGCACCGCATAGTCGCCCGGCTCCATCACCGTGGGGCTTTGCACAAAACCCATACGCACCAGAAATTCGCGCAGCGCCTTTTCGTCAATCCGGCTGCCGACACGTGCCGCAAAGGCGGCATCGCGGAGGGTCTCGCGCGCGGGGATGCGTTGGCTGGCCGCATTCAACGTCGTCAGCAGAACGAATTGCTCGGGCATCCCATGCACCAGCGCAGCCAGCGTCGCCATGCGCTGCGCTGAGATATCGGCGTTGGGCGACACCCGGTCGTACGGCAGGCAATCCCAGCTTGGAAAGGTGACGACTGGCATCTGAGGCGCATAGAACCGCAGGGCGGCCTGCATTGCCGCCATCCGCTTGTCATCGCGCGCCACATGGACCACCGGCTGGCCGCCCTTGGCGAGTTCATCAAGAATGGCGCGGGCATCAAAGCCTTCGGGAACGCCGGAGAGGGTGATATTACGCGGATCGTTCATCGGGTCTCAATTGGGCCTCAGGGAGGGCCTGTCAACCCGCCAGCGCACCAATGCTTAGATTTTGATACATTCCCCAAAGCGCGGTCACGAAGATCGAGATCATACCGATGATCTGGGTATAGAGCCGGTGCCGCATCAAACGGCGCTGCAACACGTCACCGGTCGAGCCTTCAATGCGGATCAGCCGCGCGGTCGACAGGCTCAGCAGCCCTACCAATGACATGGGGAAGCCGAGCAGCAGCAGGGCTTGGGCAAATTCGATGCCATAGGCAAACCCTAAAAGCACCAAAGAGGTCAGCACGAAGAACCCAAGCCCCAAGAGCCAGAGGCCCGAGACCTGCGAGATATAGAGCAGACGGTTCACATTGATGCGCACGATGTCTTCGAGATCAACCTGCGCCTCACCGCCATGACGCCGGGCGCGCAGCACCATGTCAAAGGGCACGCCCAGCACCCAATGACTTGCGGTGGACCACATCACAGCCAGCGCGATCCAGAACCAAAGGTTCGAGAAAGAGCGCATGTCAATCATTTCGAAAAGGGTCTGATACCAGTCCAAGGCGTGCTCGTCCGAAAATTGAGTTCGCATCTCTTAGCTGTCCGACGCGACAATTCATAGGGTTGAGGCGTTCAAAAATACATGGCAAGCCCGTGCCAAGCC
The DNA here is from genome assembly GCF_025143985.1 of Sulfitobacter sp. W027. NCBI lineage: Bacteria > Pseudomonadati > Pseudomonadota > Alphaproteobacteria > Rhodobacterales > Roseobacteraceae > Sulfitobacter > Sulfitobacter sp. W027. Next base: position 1,438,278 of record NZ_CP083564.1, on the reverse strand, counting down.
ATTCTGAGGTAATTTTGATGCAACCCGTCCACGCCCCCTTCCCCGCCACCCGCTTGCGCCGCACCCGCGCCAATGCCGGAATCCGCGCGCTGGTGCGCGAGAATGACCTGCAATTGGGTGATCTGATCTGGCCGGTTTTTGTGCGCGAAGGCGACGGGGTCGAAGAGCCGATCCCCTCCATGCCCGGCGTCATGCGCCGCTCGGTTGACAAGCTGGTCGCGGCGGTACGCGAGGCGGCGGATCTTGGTATCGGCGCGGTCTGCGTCTTTCCCTATACCGGCCCCGAGGACCGGACCGAAGACTGCGCCTGCGCGTGGGATCCGCAAAACGCCACCAACCGCGCCATCACGGCGATCAAAAAGGCCGTGCCGCAGATGGTGGTGATGACCGATGTGGCGCTGGACACCTATAACATTAACGGCCACGACGGTTTTGTCGAAGACGGCATCATCGTGAATGACCGCACCGTCGAGGCGCTGGTCAAGATGGCGCTGGCCCAAGCCGAAGCAGGCGCGGATATCATCGGGCCGTCGGATATGATGGATGGCCGCATCGGCGCGATCCGTGAAGCCCTTGAGACCGCCGGGCATCACGATGTGATGATCCTGAGCTATGCCGCCAAATACGCCAGTGCATTCTACGGCCCGTTCCGTGATGCAGTGGGCGCGTCTTCGGCACTCACGGGCGACAAGAAAACCTATCAAATGGATCCCGCCAACAGCGACGAAGCGCTGCGGCTTGTGGCACGCGATCTTTCGGAAGGCGCGGATATGGTCATGGTCAAACCCGGCATGCCCTATCTGGATATCTGCCGCCGTGTGAAAGACGCTTTCGGCGCGCCGACCTTCGCCTATCAGGTGTCGGGCGAATATAGCATGATCCGAGGCGCGGCGGACCAAGGTTGGGTCGATGGCGAACGGGTGATGATGGAGAGCCTTCTGGCCTTCAAACGCGCGGGCTGCGACGGGGTGCTGACCTACTTCGCCCCCGATGTCGCCCGGCTTTTGGCCAAAAGCGCGTGACCTAAGGGCGTAAATCTGCGCAAAGGGACCAATCAACATGACAAGGCGCGTGATTATGCGTAATCTCGCGCATAAGCTGGGAAAACCGGCAGCAGGCAACCGATCTCAAATATACAGGCAGAGAACATGAGCAATCAAACATACAACCGGCGCATTGTGACATTGGGCGCCCTCTCGGCGCTCGGGGTGACCGCGGCCTGCGGCAACGGCGTCGGCGGACGTGGCGGCGCGATGATCGACGCGCGTGTCGACGCGACACTGGCCGAGATGTACCGCGGCTATCCCAACACGCGACAGTTGGCCGAAAAGGCCAATGGCATGCTCGTCATGCCGCTGGTGACCGAAGCGGGCCTTGGCTTTGGCGGCGCATATGGGCGCGGTGCCCTGCGCGTCAACGACGTGACGGTGGACTACTATTCAGTGACCAAAGCCTCGGGCGGGTTGCAGATCGGCGCGCAGCAATATGCGCATGTGCTGTTCTTCATGACCGAGCCTGCCTTGCGCGAATTCCGCAGCTCGCCGGGTTGGGCCGCAGGGGCCGGTCTGGAATATGTGATTTCCGACAAGGGCGACAGCGTAAGCGCCGACACCACCACCGTCATGGCCCCCGTTCTGGCGGCGGTCTTTGGCCGCGCGGGCCTGCGCATCGGCGCGACGCTGGAAGGCACGAAATACACGCGGATCATCCCCTAACGCAGGGTCAACCAATGGTCTTTGAAGGGCAGCGCCAGTTTTTAACCGGCGCTGCCCTCTCTCTTTTGCCGTTTGGCTTAGCCCATGGCGCGCAGGCGTTTGATCAGGCTCGACGTATCCCAACGCCCGCCGCCCTGCTTTTGCACGTCTTTATAGAACTGATCGACCAGCGCTGTGACCGGCAGGCTCGCCCCTGTCTCATCCGCCGTGTTCAGACAGATGCCCAGATCCTTGCGCATCCAATCCACTGCGAAACCGTGGTTGAACTCATCCTCCAGCATGGTCTCATAGCGGTTCGCCATCTGCCATGACCCGGCGGCACCTTGGCTGATCACCTCAACCACTGCGCGACCATCAAGCCCGGCTTTTTCTGCGAAATGCAGCGCTTCGGAAAGCCCCTGCACCAGCCCGGCGATGGCGATCTGGTTGCACATTTTGGTCATCTGGCCCGCGCCGCTGTCGCCGATGCGGCGGCAAATCTTGGAATAGACCTCCATGATTGGCAGCGCCCGGTCAAAGGCGCCCTCATCTCCGCCGCACATGATCGACAATTGGCCGTTTTCCGCTCCTGCCTGACCGCCCGAAATCGGCGCGTCGACAAAGCTCACCTGCGCGTCATCGGCGGCGGCATAAAGTTCGCGTGTCACGGCCGCTGAAACGGTCGTGTGATCGACAAAGATCGCCCCCGCCGTCATACCGCCAAAGGCCCCGTCCTCTCCCAGACAGACCGAACGCAGGTCATCGTCATTGCCCACGCAGGCAATCACGAAATCCGCATCCTTTGCCGCCGCGTGCGGGGTCTTGGCCATGGAGCCGCCATAGGTTTTCACCCAGTCGTCGGCCTTTGCTTCGGTGCGGTTATAGACGGTCACTTCGTGGCCGGCCTTTTGCAGGTGCCCCGCCATCGGAGCCCCCATGACACCCAGTCCCAGAAACGCGAGCTTAGCCATGTGCTTTTCCTTATCATTCAGTTGCGTTATTGCCTGACATTACACCTACCACCCTGCGCGCTCCGGTCAATCTGCGCGCCAGCCGAGGACCCCCCGATGGCATTGATGTTTCGCTGGCTTATCCGATTGGCGGTGTTTCTCATTACGCTGAGCGTGGTGGTCTTGCTGCTGGTTTACTGGTTCGCCGCGCGGTCGCTGCCCGATTATGACGATACGGTTCAGGTTCAAGGCATCACCGCCCCGGTTGAAATCGTGCGCGACAATGCCAATGTGCCGCATATTTTTGGCGAAACCGATGGGGATGTCTTCTTTGGCCTCGGCTTTGCCCATGCCCAAGACCGGCTGTGGCAGCTGATCACACTGCGGCGCACCGCACAGGGGCGGTTGTCTGAGGTTTTCGGCACTGCCACCGTGACCACGGACAAGCTGATGCGGCGCTATGATCTATATCGCCTCGCCGTTGCCGCGGCGGATAAGCTCGACCCCGAGACCGAGGCCGCACTCGAAGCCTATTCCGCCGGGATCAACGCGCGTCTCGATCAGATCAACACCGAAGCCTTGGGCCGGGGCGCGCCTGAGATGTGGCTGTTCAATGCGCCCATGGCTCCGTGGCGACCTGCGGATTCGCTCGCGGTGGCCAAGTTGATGGGCCTGCAGATGTCGGGTCATCTGGAGGCCGAAGTGCTGCGCGCACGGGTGTCGTTGGAGTTGAGCAACCAAGACCGCCTGCGCGATATCCTGCCCGATGCGCCGGGCAGCGGGGTCGCCGCCTTGCCCGAATATGCCGCCCTCTTTCCCGAGGTGACGACGCGCCACGCCGCCGCGGTGCCGATGGACAGTCACCCGCTGTCGCCATTCAAACGGCAGGCCTTCGCCGGCGCTTCCAACGCTTGGGCCGCAGCGCCCACGCGCTCTGCTGCGGGCGGCACGCTTTTGGCCAATGATCCTCACTTGGGTTTCACCGCCCCCGCAATCTGGTATCTGGCCCGACTTGAGCTGGAGACGGGCGGCGTGATCGGCGGCACCATTCCGGGCATGCCCGTGGTGCTCACGGGCCGCAGCGCCGATCTGGGCTGGGGGCTGACCACCGCCTATGTCGACGACCAAGACGTCTATATCGAAGAGCTGAACCCCGACAACACCGAGGAATACCGCACCCCCGACGGGTTCAAGAGGTTCCGTAAACGCTCGTCCATCATCAATATCGCCGATGCCGACCCGATCACCGTTACCCTGCGCTGGACCGACAACGGACCGGTGCTGCCCGGTAGCCACTACAACCTTGGCAGCATCACGCCGCCGGGGCATGTGGCCTCTGTCGCCGCGACCCTCCTGACCGAAGAAGACACCTCGCTTGCCGCCGCGATGAAGGTGATGCGCGCGAAATCGGTGCAGCAGGCGATCAATGCCGCGACCGACTATGTGGCGCCCGCGCAGAACCTGACGCTGGTCGACCGCGACACCATCGCCATGAAAACCATCGGCGCCATGCCGCGCCGCGATGCCAATCACCAAAGCGAAGGGCGCATGCCCAGCCCCGGCTGGATCGCCGCCAACCGCTGGGACGGAATGCTGCCCTATACCGCGAACCCTGAGTTCATCGCCCCCGCGGGCGGCATCCTTGGCAACACCAACAACAAAACGGTTGACCGCCCCTTCCCCAACCACGTTTCCTTCGTCTGGGGTGATACACAGCGGGTGCAACGCTGGCAGCGGCTGATGCAAAACCGCGAGGTACATACCCGCGACAGTTTCATCGAAGCGCAGCTTGATACGGTCAGTCCCACGGCCCGCGCGCTCTTGCCGCTCATCGGAGCGGAGCTTTGGTTCACCGGAGAGGCCGCGCCCGATGGCACGCCCGAGCGTCAACGTCAGCGCGCGCTTGATCTGCTGGCGGGCTGGTCCGGTGAAATGAACGAGCACCTGCCTGAGCCGCTGATCTATGCCGCATGGGTCCGCGCACTACAGGACCGTCTGATCCGCGATGAACTAGGGCCCTTGGCCGAAGAGTTCACCCACGTCCAACCGCTTTTTATCGAACGCGCCTTCCGCGATGTGCAGGGAGCCGCGGAATGGTGTGACGTGCGCCAATCCGCGCCGGTAGAGACCTGCCACGACATGGCGCGGTTGGCGCTGGACGACGCACTGCTCTGGATCAAGGAGACTTGGGGCACACAGCTTGAGTCCCTCCGCTGGGGCGACGCGCATCAGGCCACCCATGACCACCCTGTCTTGGGCGAGGTGCCGCTCCTGCGCTACTTCGTGAACATCCGCCAATCAACCTCTGGCGGGGACAATACGTTGCAACGCGGGCTGACCCGCGGCACGGGCAAAGACCCGTTTTATAACGTCCATGGTGCAGGCTACCGAGGGGTTTACGATTTTGCCGATCCCGACAGTTCGGTCTTTGTCACCTCGACCGGGCAATCCGGACATTTCCTGTCGCGCCATTATGACGACATGGCGCAACTCTGGCGGCGCGGTGAATATATCCCAATGTCGCTGGATGCCGAACTGGCCCGCGCCGCCGCCGTGGGCGTGACCCGTCTGGAGCCTGCCCAATGACCGCCCGTGTGATCCTGCTGAACAAACCCTACGGCGTGCTGTCGCAATTCACCGATAAGGGCACCGAGGGCAGCAGCCGCCCAACCCTCTCGGCCTATGTCGATGAAAAGGGGTTTTATCCCGCCGGACGGCTGGACCGTGACAGCGAAGGCTTATTGGTGCTGACCGATCACGGCCCGCTACAGGCCCGCATCGCGCATCCCAAGTACAAGCGACCCAAGACTTATCTCGTGCAGGTCGAAGGCACACCGGACGCCGCCGCCTTAGAGGCGTTGCGCAAAGGTGTGGAGCTTAAAGACGGCCTTACGAAACCTGCAGAGGTAGATCAGATCGACACGCCCGAGACCCTCTGGCCGCGCGACCCGCCGGTACGTTTTCGCAAGACGGTACCGGACGTTTGGTTGCGCATCACCATCCGCGAGGGGCGCAACCGCCAAGTGCGGCGCATGACGGCGCATGTGGGATTGCCCACCCTGCGGCTGATCCGCGCCAGCGTGGGCGATTGGGAACTGGCCGGGCTGCAGCCGGGCGCTTGGCGCTGGTCGACGGAGAACGGCCGTTAGGTCAGCGCGCGGGCGATGGCGACGCCCGCGGTCGCCGCCGTGCCGGTCAGGAACGACCCCCAAGCGAAGTCCCGCGCCACCATGGCCCATGTCCAATCCTTAAGCGTCGCCAGATTGGTGAACTCATAGGTGCCATAGCCCATCGCGCCGATCAGCAACGCATTGCCAAAGACCCAAAGCAGCGAATGGTCCTGCATCATCGCGGGCCATGACACGAACCACAGCACCACCGCCACGAAGAAGGCGTAGAAGATTAGCGCCGGGGCCACGCGAAACTCATCAAGCAGCCAACCGCCAATGTCCCGCTCAAACACAGGTTTGATGAGATAGGTCAATCCAAGGTAATCCAATCCGAGGAAGACAACGACGGTTGAAATATAAAGGATGACGAGTGTCATTCGGCGCGCTCCGTTACTGATCGTATGACCATATGCGGCAGGACGTGGAAATTTCGAGGGGTTGGTCGTGAATAATGGGGCCTACACCCCGATCCGACCAATTGCCGCCTAGGACCGCGACCGCCGCATCAAAACCTCATCATGGTAGACACCGTTTACGTAAAGCGCCTCGGTGTCCACCGCCCATGTCGTAAACCCCATCCGCTCATAAAGGCGCAGAGCGGCTTGGTTTGTGGAAACGACCGATAGGCGGATTGAAGTGCAATCGGCAGAGGCCTCCGCTATGGCTGCCTCCATCAGCGCCGCCGCCAGCCCGGCCCCGCGCGCCCTTGGTCGCACGAACATGCCCCAGATCGTCGCGATATGACGGATTTTGGGCGATTGGGACTGGGCAAGCCCAACGATGCCCTCAAGGTAACCGGCATCACTGAAGCCACCAAATACGCAGCCCGATCCCAACCGCTTTGCCACATCGGCAAGTGTCAGGTTGGCTTCCTCCTCGAAGGATGCACCAAAGGCCTCTGAGTGGCTTCGCAACCCTTCGAGCCTGAGCGCATGAAAGGCAGCGGCATTACGGGCCTCAAGTTTCCGAATTTGCATCTTTTCCAATCCACTCGGCTTACGCCCAAACGATCAAATCTGCTGGAATTCAGCCTCTTGCCGCGCGGACCAGCGAACGGTAATCTCGAACCCGTCTTCGGTCTGACGCTCGCCTTCGACCACGTCCTGCGCAAACAGCCATGCGCGTTTCTTGCCTTCGGCAAAGCCAAGGATCAGCTCCGCCTCGCGTACCGCGCCTTGCAGCGCTTCGGCGATGGTCTCCTGCAGTGCCTCGAGCCCCTCGCCCGTGATGGCCGAGATTGCCAGCACATCGTCGTTGCGCGCCGCGCGAGCGCGCATGGCTTCGGCGCGGTCTTCGGGCAGCAGGTCCAGCTTGTTCCAGACCTCGAAACTGCGGGTCTCTTTCGGCACACCCAAAGTTGCGAGGATGTCGCGCACGTTCTGGGCCTGCTCTTCGGTCTCGGCGTGGGACACATCGCGCACATGGCAGACGATATCGGCCGCCAGCACCTCTTCGAGCGTGGCGCGGAAGGCGGCGACGAGTTCCGTGGGCAAATCAGAGATGAACCCCACCGTGTCGCTGAGGATGATCTCAGGCCCGTCCGGTAACACAAGGCTGCGCATGGTCGGGTCCAACGTGGCAAAAAGCATGTCTTTCGCCATGACCTCGGCCCCGGTCAAACGGTTGAAAAGCGTAGATTTCCCGGCATTGGTATAGCCCACAAGCGCCACAATCGGGAACGGCACCTTGGCCCGCGCGGCGCGGTGCAGGGCGCGGGTTTTCACGACCTTTTCCAACTGGCGGCGCAGGCGCACCAATTGGTCATCGATGGCACGGCGGTCTGCCTCGATCTGCGTCTCACCCGGACCGCCGACAAAGCCCAAACCGCCCCGCTGACGTTCAAGGTGGGTCCAAGCGCGCACCAGCCGCGTGCGTTGATAGTTCAGCGCTGCCATTTCGACCTGAAGCACCCCTTCACGGGTCGCCGCACGGTCGCTGAAGATCTCAAGAATCAGCCCGGTCCGGTCAAGCAGTTTGACGCCCCAAGCCTTCTCAAGGTTGCGCTGCTGGACCGGGGTCACCGGGCCATCAACAAGCACAAGCTCAACTTCGGCGTCTTTCATGCGCTGATCGAGTTCCTCAATCTTGCCTTTCCCGAAAAGCATGCCTGCATGCACCGTGCGCAGCGGCACGACTTCGGCCCCCACCACTTCCAACTCGGGCAAGGCCTCGGCCAAGGCCACAGCTTCGGCCAGCGCGGGTTCTGGCGCGCGCCGGTCGTTGTCGGTTTTAATATCAGGATGCAGCACCCAAGCGCGTGTTACGCGGGGCCCGTCGCTGTTATCGATCTGAAATGCTGGACGGCTCAAGAAGCGTCTTCGCCCTCGTAAAGGCTGATCGGCTGGCTCGGCATGATGGTGGAAATCGCGTGTTTGTAGACCAGTTGCGATTGGCCATCCCGGCGCAGCAGAACGCAAAAGTTGTCAAACCAAGTGATGACACCCTGCAACTTGACGCCGTTAATCAGGAAAATTGTCACCGGGACCTTTGTCTTGCGGACGTGGTTTAGGAACGCATCCTGAAGGTTCTGTCTGTCTGACGCCATGGTAGTCTCGCCTTTTGTTCTTGCTGGCGTCCGCGTACCGGACCCCCCCGTTGCGTCAAGTATGGAGTGCGCAAGCGCGAGTTTCCAGCCCCAATATCAGAGGTCTAGGTCGGTTCTAGCGCTAAACGTGTCAGGCGCGCCACAAATTCGGGGTCATTAGCGCAATAATTGCCAAAGTTTCGAGCCGTCCCAGTACCATTGCGCCGCTGAGGATGACTTTGGCCGCCAATCCCAGTTCAATCAGACGAATGGGTGTGTCAGCGGCATGTTCGATCAACGGCCCCGTGGTGGATAGTGTGGCGACGGACATGACCACCGCCGCATCAAAGGGCGCGCCAGTAAGGGTCAGCAGCAGGGTCACCCCGGCCAGCGACATGGCAAAGAGCATAAAGAAGATCCACGCGATGAACGCGCCGTTGCTTTGCAACCGCCGCCCCGCCGCACCGGCCCCGCTGACTGAGTTGGGATAAACCAGACGATCCATCTCGCGCACACCATTTTGATAAAGCGCGAAGACCCGCAGCAGTTTCACACCGCCCGCCGTGGTGGCCACCCCGCCGCCAATCAGGGCCAACCCCATCAGCACCAGACCCGGCGTGCGCAGCCCCGACCAGTTCTGCGCCTCGGCCCAATGCTCGGACACGAAACCGGTGGTCGTGAGAAAAGACAGCACTGTGAAAAGCCCACCCCAAAGCGCCTCCAAAGCGCGGGTGCCGTCGACCTCGACCTCAACCTCAAAGGCGCCGATCCAATGGCGTGCAAACAGCAACAGGGGCACACCGATCACCACCAAAAGGCCGATGCGAAACTCTGGGTCAGTCATCAGCCCCCCTTGGGTTGCTGTGACGGTATCTTTGGAAAAGGTCAGCCGCGAGAGGGCGAAGAGCATGAACAGCATCATCACCGCCTCGCCCGTGACACCGATCTGTGCTTCATCGACCCCGCCGATGGGCGAAATACCCGAAGTTGCCATGACCGACATCGCATGACAAAGCGCGACCAAAGCCGTCTCGCCACCGATCACCAGCAAGAGCCACAACAGCAGCGTAAGCCCGAAATAAATCGGCAGCAAAGCCTGCGTGGTGCGCAGCAGACGTTGGCGGGGCGTGATCCGGCCCATCCGGTTGCCCATACGGTCATCGGGCCGCCCGGGTTCAGCCTGCGCGGTCACCTCAAACCCGCCCAAATGCAGCGGCGCGAGAATGGCCGAGGCCGTGACCCACATCAGCAGCCCCCCCATCCAACCGACCTGCGCGCGCCACAGATGCAGTGTGTTGCTCAGCCGTTCGGGATTATCGAACATCGTGGCCCCGGTGGTGGTCAGGGCGCTGACCATTTCGAAATAGACGTTCACGAACCGCGTCGTCGGCAGCGCCTCAAGGAAAGGCACCGCGAAAAAGACCGGCAGAAACACAAAGGCCGAGAGAAGTGACAAGAGCGGTCCGAGCGCGCCGTCCAAGGGCTTGCGCCCGGCATGGGCGATGGCAATGAGCGTGAAGGCGACAAGCCCTAACAAACCGGCATAGAGAAAAGCACGGCTCGCCAGATGGTCGTTCACAACCAGCCCGTGGATCGACGGCAGGATCATCGACACAGCAGAAACGCCGAACAATTGCAGGAAGAGCGGCAGTTGCACGATCTCTCGGCGGATGCCGGTGGGACGGATGCTGGTCGGTTGCGTCACGCGGCGCTCCTGCGCTTAGAAAAAGTCGATCGAGACCTGCAAAAGCTGCTCAACCCGTGGCACATCTTCGGCCAGAGCGAAGAGTGCGACCACATCGCCCTCGTCGATCCTAGTGTTGCCCAAGGGGCGGATCACCTTGCCCTCTTTGCGCAGCATGCCAATCAACACGCCTTCGGGGAAGTCGATTTCCGAGACTTTCTTGCCCGCAAGGGGCGAGGTAGATAGGACTTCGGCCTCAATTACCTCGGCCTCGGCATCGCCGATGGAATAGACCGCCCGCACCCGCCCGTGGCGGATGTGGCGCAGGATCGAACTGACCGTTGTGGCACGCGGGTTGATATAGGCGTCGATGCCAAGGTGGGTCATCAACGGCACCAGCGTCGGGTCATTGATCAGCGCGATCACATAGGGACAGCCTTCGGCCTTGGCGCGCACGCATGACAGCATGTTGGTCTTGTCGTCATCGGTCACCGCCAGCATCGCATCCGCGCGGCTGATCCCGGCTTCGGCCAAAAGCGCCGCATCCAGCCCGTCGCCATTCAGCACGATGGTCCGCTCCAAGCCTTCGGCAGCACGTTCGGCGCATTTGCGGTTCTTCTCGATCATCTTGGTGCGCACGCGCAGCGGCCCGGCCTCAAGGTGTTGGGCCACGGTCAACCCGACATTCCCGCCGCCCACCAGCACGACGCGCTCTTGCTTGGTGGTTTGTTTGCCGAAAATCTCCATCGTTCGGGCGATGTCGTCGTGATGCGAAAAGACATAGCAGTCATCGCCGACAAAAAGCTGATCCTTCGCCTCGGGCGCAAAAAGCGTGCCATCGCGGCGCACCCCCACGACCACGGCGCGCAGGGTAGAAAAGAGATCGGTCAACTGACGCAGCGGCGTGTTCACCACCGGGCAATCGCTGTCGATGGAAATCCCGAGAAGCTGCGCCTGCCCGTCCATGAAAATTTCGGTATCGAAAGCGGCGGGCGCGCTGAGACGCTGAAGGGCTGCGGTCGCGACTTCTTTTTCAGGGGAAATCACCACGTCGATCGGCATGTGGTCGCGGCGGTAGAGGTCGGAATAAATCGCATCCAGATAGGACTGGCTGCGCAGACGGGCGATCTTGCGGTTGATGCCAAAGACCGAATGCGCGACCTGACAGGTCACCATATTGACCTCGTCCGAATGGGTCGCGGCGATGATCATCTCAGCGTCCCGCGCGCCTGCACGGTCCAGCACATCAGGGTAGCTGGCGAATCCGGCGATGCCCTGCACATCCAGCGTGTCGGTGGCGCGGCGGATCAATTCGGCATTGCTGTCGACCACGGTCACATCGTTGCGCTCTCCGCTGAGGTGACGGGCAATCTGCCAACCCACCTGCCCTGCGCCGCAAATGATGATTTTCATGAAGGCTTCCTTACCCTGAGCAAAGATCGTGTGAGGGTTGTCTTGGGTCGGTTAGAGGGCATGACAGATGGGTTGGCAAGGGTCAAATCAATTGTCTTTACTCCGCAACAGCGGCATGATGGCGCTATGAAACCGATATCGCTTCGCCCCTCTCGCGCCGCCTTTGCCCTAACGCTTATCGCCTTGGGGGTTGCCGCCTGCGCGCCGCTGAATACCTATTACAAACCGGGCGCGAGTGTCGCGCAGGTGAACCGCGCGACCACCGCCTGCGAAGTGCAGGCGCTGCGTGATGTGCCGATCTCCACCCAAGTCCGCCGCGAACCACCGCGCTATGTGCCCGAGCGGCGTCACTGTATTGCCGACAATAAATGCAGGGTTACGGGCGGCTTTTATGTCCCCGGTGAGCTGGTGACATTTGATCCTAACGAGGATCTGCGCAACCGGGTTGAGGGGCAATGTATGGCCGATCAGGGCTTTGCCCCTGTGTCGATCCCCGCTTGCCCGAACAACATCGCCCGCGCCGCACCGCCGCGCGCGACCACGACGCTGCCGGCCCTGAACTCCAATTCCTGCGTGATCCGCAACAAGAACGGGTCTTTCCAGATCGTTACGCGCGGCTAACTGGGATCGCGAGGGGTGCCGCCCCTCGCGCCTGAGCCTTGCGGCTTAGCCCGTCGCCTCCACTTCTTCGTCCACATGTGCAATGCGCACACCTGCCTTGGCCGAGGTCACAACGCCAAGCGATTTCAACTTGCGGTGCAGGGCGCTGCGTTCCATGCCGACGAAATTCGCGGTGCGGCTGATGTTGCCGCCAAAACGGTTGATCTGAGTCAGCAGGTATTCCCGCTCAAAGGCCTCGCGCGCTTCGCGCAGCGGCAGTGTTGCCAAGGCGCCCGAAAGCACCACACGCCCATCATCGCCGCCTGCTTCCTCCTCTCCGGGCAACTCGCGGGCCTCAATCGGGCCGGTGCCATCGCCAAGGATCAGAACCCGCTCGACAAGGTTTTTGAGTTGCCGCACATTGCCGGGCCAGACCATCGTCTGCATCAAGGCCACGGCGTCGTCTGTCAACGCGCGCTCGGGCAGACCTTGCGAGGCTTTGAATTCGGCGATGAAATGCTCGGCCAAAAGCGGAATGTCCTCTCGCCGTTCTTCGAGCGAGGGCACGGCAATCGGCACGACGTTAAGGCGATGGTAAAGCTCTTGGCGGAATGTATCGGCCTTGATTGCCTGATCCAGATCGCGATTGGTCGACGAAATCACCCGCAGATCAACCCGCACCTTGTCGTTTCCGCCGACGCGGGTGAACTGCTGATCGACCAAGACCCGCAGGATTTTCGACTGGGTGCCAAGCGGCATGTCCGCGACCTCATCAAAGTAGATCACCCCGCCATGCGCCTGCTCCAACAGCCCTGGCTCAACCACGCGGTCCGGCGTCTCGCGGCCAAAAAGCACTTCTTCCATCCGGTCCGGGGCCACCCCGGCACAATTGACGGTGACGAAGGGTGCTGAGGCACGGGCGGAATGGGCATGAATATAGCGCGCCGCCACTTCCTTGCCCGATCCGGCAGGGCCGGTCAGCATCACGCGGCCATTGGATTTGGTCACCTTATCAAGCTGGCTCAGCAGTGCGCGATAGGGCGCAGAGGTGCCGATCATCTCGGAGGTGGCATCATCGCGGCGCTTGAGGTTCTGGTTCTCCCGGCGCAGGCGCGAGGTTTCCATCGCGCGGCGGATCACCACCAACAGTTGGTCAATGTTGAAGGGTTTTTCGATAAAGTCGTAAGCACCTTGCTTGATCGCTGCGACGGCAATTTCGATATTGCCGTGGCCTGAGATAATCACCACCGGCACATCCGGATTGTCGCGTTTGACGGTCTTGAGAATATCGATCCCGTCCATCCGGCTGTCTTTAAGCCAGATGTCGAGGATGATCAGCGCCGGTGCCTCGGTGTTGATCTCGGCCATCGTCTCGTCTGAGTTGCTGGCCAATCGCGTGGCAAAGCCTTCGTCCTGAAGGATATCCGAGATCAACTCACGGATGTCGCGTTCGTCGTCTACAATTAGGATGTCACTCATCTGCCTTGTCCCCTTGGTCTGTCGTTGTGTCGATGGCCAGCGGCAGCGTTATCACCGCCATGGCCCCGTGATGGTCTTGCCCGTCAAATGCGGGCGCGGTTTCGAGCGTCAGGCTGCCGCCATGTTCCTCGAGAATCTTTTTGACGATCGGCAGGCCCAGCCCGGTGCCTTCGCTGCGCGTGGTTACATAGGGCTCGAACAACCGCGCGCGGTCTTCGGGCAGGCCGATGCCATTGTCGGCGATGGTCAGTCGCAAGAGCCGGTTTTCCGGTGTAAGCGCCACGCGAATTTGCGGCACATGCCCCTTGGGCGCGCCGTCTTTCTTCAAGCTATCAATTGCTTCGCCCGCGTTCTTGATCAAGTTGGTCAGCGCCTGCGAGATCATCGTGCCGTCAATATTGGCCATGATCGGCTGCGCTGGCAGGTCAAGTTTGATTGCAACGTCTTCCTGTCTGCTCTGCTGGAGAAGCACGGCATCGCGCAGCAACTGCCGGATGTCCTGACGGCTGGTTTCCGGCTCTGGCATCCGCGCGAATTTTGAAAACTCATCGACAATGCGCCGCAGGTCGCCCGTTTGCCGGATGATCACGCCGGTCATCTGCTCCAGCGCGTCATCATCCCCTTCGGCCATTTTGGGGCCGAATTTGCGACGAATGCGCTCAGCACTCAACTGGATGGGCGTTAGCGGGTTCTTGATTTCATGGGCAATCCGCCGCGCCACGTCGCCCCATGCGGCCATGCGCTGCGCGCTGACCAGATCGGTCACATCGTCAAAGGCCACCACATAGCCCTCAAGATCGCCGTCCTTGGATCGACGCGTGGCCATACGCACCAACAGATTTTCCATCGCCCCTTGGCGGGAGACCTTAACCTCGGCCTGCGCCACCTCGTCCGAGGCAGCCTTGACCGTCTCGAAGAGCGGGCCGAACTCCGGCACGGCAAGGGTCAGAGGCAGGCTTTGCTGATCTTCCGACCAATCCAGCAGCCGCATGGCAGAGCGGTTCACGAAGGTGACGCGCCCCTCCGGGTCCAGCCCCACCACGCCAGAGGTCACCGAGCTCAGCACGGAATCGAACAGGCGGCGGCGGCGCTCGATCTGGTCGGTATTTTCCAGCAACGTCTCGCGTTGGCCTTTCAACTGCCGCGTCATTTGGTTGAAGTAGCGGCCCAGCATAGCGATTTCATCGTCGCCCTCTTCTTCGCGGACCTGCACGTTCAGGTCCCCCGCGCCCACCTGCTGCGCGGCCCCAGTCAACCGACCGACCGGGCCAGAGAGCCGTTCGGCAAACCACAAGCCCAGCCAGACAGCAGCCAGAATAAGAATTACCGCAAAGCCCAAATAAACAAGCGCGAATTCAAACAGCAGTCGCCCGCGCTCGGATTCAAGTTGTTGATACAGACGCACCGTCTCTTTGGTTTCATCCAGCAGGGCCAGAATCTCACCATCCACGGCGCGGGAGACATAGAGGAAACGATCTACATAGGCGTCCATCGGCACCAGTGCGCGGAATTCGTTGTTGGGCCAATCTTCGATGACCAGAAGGCCTTCTTCACTGGCTGCTTCAAGCTGCGCCTCTGTGGGAGCCTCGAAATCAAATAGATAGGACCGATCACCGCGGGCGCGGATTTGCGCGGTGCTGTCAATCAGGAAGGCTTCGCGCAGGCCGCGCTGGATTTGCCGCTGGCCTTCGCCCAAAAGCTCACTGTCGCTGAGGTTGATGCCCTGCGCACGGGCGCTATCGATGCTGCGGGCAAGGGTTTGCGCATCTAGGATCAGGCCTTCGCGCTGCTCGGCCTCATAGGCCTCTGCCGCTGCCAGAGATGAGCCAACCACGCCGCTCACCCGGTCAGAGAACCAGCCTTCGAGGCCCACATTCACGGTAAGCCCGGCAAAAATCGCCACCGTCACGGTTGGGATGAGCGCCATCAAGGCAAAGACACCCGTAAGCCGAAGGTGCAGCCGGGAGCCCGCAGATTTAGCGCGGCGCGCTGAAATCAGCCGCCCGACCTGAATAAGGACCAGCGCCGCCACCAGCAGCACATAAACAAGATCGGACAACAGGATGAGCCGCAGGTTGAGCGTGTCCGCCCCCTGCCCCAAGGGCCCAAGGGCCAGATAGGTCGCAAGCGCCAAAACCGGCCCCAACACAACCAGCCCAAAGGTGGACCAATTGCGCAGCCGTTTGACTCGCCTGAGACGCCCCAACCGCTCGAGCTTGAACCTGCGTGACCGGGTTGCCACCCGCATACCTCACCGATGTTGTGATGCATCGCTGCATCAACCGCCATATTATGTGGTCCTGATCAGGATAGTACCCCGATGGCCACTGTTATGTGGCTCTTTTACATCATCTTGCGGCCCCGTGTCACCTCAATATCGAGGTCCGTGATCTTCTTACGCAAGGTATTTCGGTTTATTCCCAACAAATCAGCACATTTAGCTTGGTTACCTGCGGTTGCAGCCAGTGCGATTTCGATCATCGGCAGCTCAACTTCCCGCAAGATCCGCGCGTAAAGTCCCGGAGGCGGCAACATTGAGCCGTGCAAATCAAAATACCGCTGCAAATGACGCTCGACCGAGGCGCCCAACCGTTCGGTATCCGCTTCGGTCTGCATCGGGGCCGGGCCGCTTTGCGCGCCGAGCAGTTGTTCCGCCTCGCTCGCCGTGATCTCAGCCGCCTGGCTGGCCAGCGCCAGTTGCCGCATCGCATGTTCCAATTGGCGCACGTTGCCCGGCCATGGGAATTTGAGCAAAATTTGCGCGGCCTTATCCGACAGTTTGCGCGGGGACGCGGCGCCGGGATTGGCGCGGGTCAAGAAATGTTCAGCCAAAAGCGGGATATCTTCCACCCGGTCCCGCAGCGCGGGCACTTCGAGGGTGGCCCCCGACAGGCGATAATAGAGGTCGCGGCGCAGATTGCCCTCTTGCATGGCCGCATCCAGATCGCTTTGGCTGGTCGCCATAAAGCGCG
Source organism: Sulfitobacter sp. W027 (assembly GCF_025143985.1). Taxonomy (NCBI): domain Bacteria; kingdom Pseudomonadati; phylum Pseudomonadota; class Alphaproteobacteria; order Rhodobacterales; family Roseobacteraceae; genus Sulfitobacter; species Sulfitobacter sp. W027. The sequence continues at coordinate 1,421,792 of NZ_CP083564.1, read as the reverse complement.
GCGCGTCGTCGCCCGGTGCGTCCATCATGCGCACCAAACGGGCCTGAATTTCTTGCGGGAAATCCGCGATTTCGTCAATCATCAGTGTGCCGCCACGGACCCGCGCCAGGACCCGTGAGGGGCCTTCGATATCCGCAAGGTCAGCATCCGTCACCGTGACAAACGGCAGGCTGCGACGGTCGGAAAAGTCGTGAATGGCCCGCGCGATCAGCGATTTGCCTGAGCCGCTCTCGCCCCAGATCAGCACCGGCAGGTCGGTGTTCATCACCCGCGCCACGGTCCGGTAAAGCGCCTGCATCACCGGGGTGCGGCCGATCATCGGCAGATCATCGCGTTCGGCGTCAATCTCGGCACTGTCGTCGGTGCTGGATTTCCGGCTCAGCGTCGCGCGCTGCTCCAACGCGCGGGCGGTGCGTTTCATCAGGTCCGGCAGGTCGAAGGGTTTGGGCAGATAGTCAAAGGCTTCGGCCTCTGCCGCCTTGATCGCCGTCATGATTGTGTTCTGTGCCGAGATCACGATCACCGGCAGGCCGGGACGGTCCTGCGCAATTTTCGGGAGCATTTCCAAGCCGTTGCCATCGGGCATGATCACATCAGAGATCACCGCGTCGCCTTTGCCCTCGCTGACCCATCGCATCAAGGTGGTCAGGCTGGAGGTGGCATGGACCTTGCAGCCCGCGCGGGTGAGTGCTTGGGTCAGCACGGTGCGGATTGTGCGATCGTCATCGGCGACGAGGATAGTGCCATCCATGTCAATTCTCCTTAAGGGCGGCGGCGCCTGCGCGCGGCAGCGAAATGCGGAATGCGGTGCGACCGGGGGCCGAGCTGACAGAGATCCAGCCTCCGTGGTCTGAAATGATCTTGCTCACGAGGGCGAGCCCCAGCCCGGTGCCATTCTCACGGCCCGAGACGAAAGGATCGAAGACATCGGCGCGGATATGTTCCGGCAAACCGGGGCCATCGTCGATCACCTCAATCTGTAGGGGCAGCGGCTGGCCGTCTCCATCGGCGCGGCGCAGCTGGAAGCCATGTTCATAGAAGCTGCGCAGCCGGATCGTGCCACCTGCGTCCCCCGCGGCCTCTGCAGCGTTGCGGATCAGGTTCAGCAAGACCTGCAAAAGCTGATCCTTGTCACCAAGTGCGGGCGGCAAAGAGGGGTCGTAATCTTCGATAATCTTCATCTTCGCGCCAAAGCCCAACAGCGCGGAGCGTCGCGCACGGTCCAGCACGTCATGCAGGTTGACCGGCTTACGCTCGGGCGCCATGAGGTTGCCGAATTGCTCGACCTGCTCCAGCAGCTTCACGATGCGGCGGCTTTCGGCGACGATGAGATCGGTCAGTTCCAGATCATCCTTGGGCAAGTTCATCGACAGCAGCTGCGCCGCCCCGGTGATCCCGGCCAAAGGGTTCTTGATCTCATGGGCCAGCATCTCGGCCATGCCGATGGCCGATTTGGCGGCAGATTTTACGCTGTGATCCTGCGTGATGCGCCCGGCCAATTCACGCGGGGTGATCATCAGGATCATCTGCCCCTCCCCACCGACAAGCGGTGCGATCTGCAAGCCGCATTGCAAAGGCGCGCGCTGCATCGCCCCGACATCCACGTCATTCACAAAAAGCGGTGTGCCCTGAAGCCGCGCGCGGGCGAAAGCGGCCTCAAGCGGGTGATCCACGGCGATCAACTTCCAGATCGACTGGCCGATGGTCGCGCGGGCCGAAGCGTTAAGGAACCCTTCGGCAGAGGGATTCAGATCAACGACCCGATCATCGGCACCAACGATAAAGGCGGGCACCGGCAAGGAGGTCCAAACCTGCCGCTCCGGCGTTTCGGCTCTCATGCTGCGACCAGGGTTTGCTGAGCCGCTGCGTCATACTGCATAGCCTCGGCGATCAGATTAAAGGTGGTTTTCACCTCCCGCGCGGTCAGCACCGCACGGCGGAGGTCGGCGGGGGTGCCGCAATGGTCCATATACCAGCCCAGATGTTTGCGGGCGACCTTGGCCCCCAGATCCGTCCCATAAAACCGCAGCATCTCGTCGTAATGCTCGGTGACCATCTGAGCCATCGCGGGCCCTTTGGGGATCACCGGTTTGGCGCGTCCGTGCAGGTCATGGGCGATCTCCGCCAGCAGCCAAGGTCGCCCCTGCGCCCCACGCCCAACCATCACGCCGTCTGCGCCCGACAGGCGCAGCGCTGTCCGGGCCTCTTCGCTGCCGATGATGTCGCCATTGGCGATGACGGGGACATTCACTGTCTCTTTCACCGCGCGGATCGCAGCCCAATCGGCGCGACCCTTGTAGAACTGACAGCGCGTGCGCCCGTGGATGGTGATCATCTGCACGCCCGCGTCCTCGGCCCGTTTGGCGATCGGGGCGGCGTTGAGCATATTGTCGTCCCAACCGAGCCGGGTTTTCAACGTCACAGGCACCTTGACCGCGCCGACCACCGCTTCGATCAGCCGCAGCGCGTGATCGGGCGTTTTCATCAATGCCGAGCCGGAGGCGCCCTGCGTCACCTTTTTGGCCGGGCAGCCCATGTTAATGTCGATGATCCGCGCGCCCATCGCCTCGACCATCCGCGCGGCTTCGGCCATCGGTTCGGCCTCGCGCCCTGCAAGCTGGACGGAGGTGCCGATGACATCCAGCCCCAGCTCCGCTTTCTCTCGGGTACCGGGGCGGCGGCTGAGCAGTTCTTGGCTGGCGACCATCTCGGACACGACCAACCCCGCCCCGAATCGCGCCACGAGGTTGCGATAGGGCAGATCGGTGATCCCGGCCATCGGGGCGAGGAATACCGGCGGGTCGAATGTCAGGGGGTCGGCGGTCACATGCTTAATCCTTGTGCGGTCGTTCGTTGTGTAGCTCTGCCACGGGGTGACCTCAATGAAACTAGCCTGAAAAGCAGCTATGCGCCAAGCCATTGCCTATTATTTAGGCAGCCGCCTCAGATTGCACCCCGCCGCCGCATTGCCTAGACAGGGCCATGTTCACCATGTTTTCCGGATCGCCCAAATGAGTATCGCAGCCCTGATCGTTGCCGCCGGGCGTGGCAGCCGCGCAGGCGGTCCGCAGCCGAAACAATGGCAAGCGCTGGCGGGGGCACGTGTGATCGACCACACGCTCGCCGCCTTCCGCGCCCTGCCCCAGATCACCGAGATCGTGCTGGTACTGCACCAAGACGACATGGATCAGGCCGAGGCGTTTGCGGCGCAGGGCATTACTATCACCACTGGCGGGGCGGAACGTGCGGCCTCGGTCCAGCGCGGTCTTGGGGCGATTGGCCAAGCGAAGAAGGTGTTGATCCACGACGCCGCGCGGCCCTGCGTTTCGGCTGAGATCATCACGGGCGTGATCGAAGCGCTGGACCAGTATCAAGCCGCCGCCCCCGGACTGCCTATCACAGATGCGCTTTGGCAGGGCAGCGAAGGCCGCGTCACCGGCACACAAGACCGCAAGGCCCTTTTCGCCGCGCAGACACCGCAGGGCTTTGACCTCGCCGCAATCCGCGCGGCTCACGCAGCCTATGACGGCCACGCGGCAGATGATGTCGAAGTCGCCCGCGGGGCAGGCCTGACCGTTGCTATCACCCAAGGCAGCGCCGATAACCTGAAAATCACCCGGCCCGAGGATTTCGCCCGCGCCGCCCGCGTATTGGAGACCCGCATGGACATTCGCACCGGCAATGGATTTGACGTGCACGCTTTCGGCCCCGGAGATCATGTGACCCTCTGTGGCATCGACATTCCCCACACCCATGGGCTGGTCGGCCATTCCGACGCCGATGTCGCGCTGCACACGGTGACCGATGCCATCTACGGTGCGCTGGCGCGCGGCGATATCGGCCAGCATTTCCCGCCGAGCGATCCGCAATGGAAAGGCGCGCGCAGCGATATTTTCCTGCGCCACGCGGCACAGCTCGCCCGCGATATGGGGTTCACCCTGACCCATGTCGACTGCACGCTCATCTGCGAGACGCCGAAGATCGGCCCCCATGTGCAACCGATGCGCGCCTCCATGGCCGAGATACTGGGGATCGAGATCGACCGCGTATCCGTCAAAGCGACCACAAGCGAGCGTCTTGGCTTTACGGGCCGTGGCGAAGGCATTGCCTGTATGGCCACAGCAACATTGGTGAAAAAATGACCCCTGCACATCTGATCGCGACTCTGTTGGGCGTAGGCCACATCCGCCCCGCCCCGGGCACTTGGGGCTCGCTCATCGCCCTGCCCTACGCGTGGCTTTTGCATGTGATGGGGGGCTTTCCGCTGCTTGCGGTTGGGGTCCTCGTGGCGATCCCCTTGGGCTGGTGGGCAACCGCGCGCTATACGGCAGGCGGGCCGGATCATGATCCCGGTGAGGTGGTCATCGACGAATTGGTCGGCCAATGGATCGCGCTCTTGCCGCTGTCCTATGCCGCATGGTCGATGCAGATCCCAATCCTTGCCATGTGGCCCGGCTGGATCGCCGCTTTTGCGCTGTTCCGGCTGTTTGACATCACCAAACCGTTGATCATCGGCTGGGCCGACCGTCAGGGCGGGCCATGGGGCGTGATGCTAGACGATATCTTTGCCGGGATTTTCGCAGCACTTGGCGTCATGGCGCTGGCCGCGCTTTATCACGGGGTGCTGTAAATGACCCTTGCCGCGCAACTGTTGGAAAAAGCGCATGAAACCGGTGCGATGGTCGCCTGTGCAGAGAGTTGCACGGGCGGGATGCTGGCCGCGGCACTGACCGATTTGCCGGGGTCTTCGGCCCTACTGGATCGCGGCTTTGTCACCTATACCAATGCAGCGAAAATGGCGATGTTGGGCGTGTCGGAGGCGACGCTGGCGCAGTGGGGCGCGGTGTCTGAACAGGTGGCCGAAGAGATGGCGGCGGGTGCATTGGAGCGTTCTGAGGCGCAGATCGCGGTGTCGATCACCGGCATCGCAGGCCCCGGCGGATCAGAGCATAAGCCCGAAGGCCGGGTCTGTTTCGGCCTTGCAACGTCGGCGGGGGTCCAGACGGAAACAATTGAGTTCGGCGCGAAGGGCCGCGACGCGGTACGTCTGGCGGCCCGTGACCATGCGCTTGGCCTGTTGCTGCGAGGCTTCGCGGCGCTTTAACCTTGGGGGCCGTAAAGCTCTTTCGCACGGTTCTCGAAGGCCCGTACGATCCGCTGCATCGCCTCGTTGAAAACCACGCCGATGACCTTTTGCAGGATCGCGTTGCGGAACTCAAAATCGACAAAGAAATGCACCTGACAGCCTTCGAGGTTATCCTCAAAATGCCAGTTTGATTTCATATACTTGAACGGCCCGTCCAGATATTCGGTGTCGATCTTCTTGGCCTCGGGCCAAAGCACCACACGGCTGGTGAAGCGCTCCCGAAACACTTTGAAAGAGATCACCAGATCGGCCTCCATTACCCGGTGATCGCCACGGTCTTCGTCGCTGCGAATACGCGCGGCAGCGGTCCAAGGCAGGAATTCGGGATAGCGGGCCACATCAGCGACAAGATCATACATCTGTTGCGCGCTATAGGGCAGTTGGCGGGTCTCTGAATGGGTGGGCATTGCGTTCCGTTGCGTTGCGGGTTACCCCCTATTTCACTTTTCGACCCCGCAGATTCAAGGGCAAAACCATGGCACAACGGCCTTACGTCATCGATGAAATGATCTCGGCCAAGGCCATCGCGGCCCGGATCGAGACTCTCTGCCGCGAAATTCACGACGAATTTGACGGCACCGACAAACTGGTCGTGGTCGGTCTGTTGCGCGGCTCCTTCGTGTTCATCGCCGATCTGGTGCGCGAGTTGGACCTGCCGATCGAAGTCGATTTCCTCGAAGCCTCCAGCTATGGTGACGGCATGGAGAGCAGCCGAGAAGTCCGCATTCTCAAGGACTTGCGCGGCGCCATCGAAGGGCGCGATGTACTGGTCGTCGAAGATATTGTCGACACGGGCCACACGCTGCACCATGTCACCAACCTGCTGCGCTCGCGCGAACCTGCCCGGTTGAAGTCTATTGCACTGCTCGACAAACCCACCCGGCGTGAGGTCGATCTTAAAGCAGACTGGACCGGCTTTGAAATTCCCGATGAATTTGTCGTGGGCTACGGCATCGACTTTGCCCAACGCAACCGCAACCTGCCCTTCATCGGCAAGGTCCGCTTTACATGATGGACCCACGGTGGCTGCTGCGCATGTCTCAATGGGCGCGCAATCCACCGTCCACGAAACGGGTGATCGTGGTCTTCGCGATCATCGCGGTGGCCTTGGCCATCAGCTTGATCGAATGGTTGGGCTACTGGCCTGACTGGGCCACAGCAGAGCGGATCCCCCGCCGGTTCTAAGCCGAAGCGCGCTTGTTATCCTGCTGATCACGTTTTTGTTTTTTGTGGCCCGCCCCTCCCATGTTACGCTGCGGCAAGAAAAGGGAGATGACCATGTATTTGACCAAAAGCATTGCCGCCATCGGCGTCAGCGCCGTATTGATCGCCACCGCCGGTTTCGCCGCAAACCACAGCGACAAAGCCGCGAGTGACGCAGTGAACGCGCGCCACGCGCAGATGCAGCTGATCGCCTATCACACCGGCATTCTGGGCGGGATGGCCAAGGGCGAGACGGAATATAACGCCGAAATGGCAACCGCCGCCGCAACCAACCTGCATGCCGCCGCAGGTTTTGAGCGGAACACCCTCTGGCTTGAAGGCACCGAGCAAGGGGCCGTCGAAGGGTCCCGCGCCAAGGCCGAAATCTGGAGCGATTCTGAAGGGTTTAGCGACGCTTTCATGGCGCTGGAGACCGCCAGCGCGGATATGATCGACGCCGCAGGCACCGATCTTGACGCGTTGAAAGCGGGCATGGGTGCTGTGGGCAAGGCCTGCGGCGCCTGTCATGACGATTACCGCGGCCCAAAGAACTGATCTTTGCGCCGTGTAATTCCTGTACTGCTGGGCTGTGCCGCTCTTGGCGCGGCCCTTGGCTGGGTCATTACCCGGCCCGATCCGCTTAAGCCGTCCTACGGCTCGGGGCTGACGCCTGAACCCGAAGCGGGTGCGCTCGTTTTTGCCGCCGGGGGCTGCGTGTCATGTCATGCCGCGCCTGAGAGTGAGGGGGACGAGATGCTGGTTTTGGCCGGTGGCCTGCCCTTCCCCAGCGATTTCGGCACCTTTCACGCACCCAATATATCGCCAGACCCGACCCACGGCATCGGTAAGTGGACCCTGCCGGAATTTGCCCGCGCCGTGACGCGCGGCGTCTCGCCCGAAGGCCAGCATTACTACCCCGCCTTTCCCTATACCGCCTACCAGCATCTCGCCCCGCAGGACGTGGTTAATCTCTTTGCGTATATGCAAACCCTGCCCGCCGCAGAGGTGCCGAGCCTGCCGCATCAGGTGAGCTTTCCCTTCAATGTGCGGCGCGGCCTCGGCGCGTGGAAAATGCTGTTTTCTGACGAAGATTTCGTGCTGGCAGATGCGTCAGATGCACAGGTCGCGCGGGGGCGCTACCTTGTCGAAGGGCTGGCCCATTGTGGGGAATGTCATACGCCGCGCAACGCTCTGGGCGCGTTGGAGCGCGAGGCTTGGCTAACCGGCGCACCGAACCCCTCGGGAAAGGGCCGCATCCCCGGCATCACGCCCGCACATCTTAAGTGGTCCAAGGCCGATCTGGTGGAATATTTCACCTCCGGCTTCACGCCGGAATATGACAGCGCGGGCGGTGAGATGGCCGAGGTGGTCAGCAATCTTGCACAGCTGCCTGAGAGCGACCGCGAAGCGATTGCTGCCTACCTCAAGGCCCTGCCCGGCGGGTAACGCCGGGCGCGTCCTTTTCGATCAGGCAATACCCAGTTTGCGGTTCCGCGCCTCACGCAGACGCGCGAAATCGTCGCCCGCGTGGTAGCTCGACCGGGTCAGCGGCGTGGCGGAGACCATGAGGAAGCCCTTGCCGTAAGCCGCCTTTTCGTAGGAGGAGAACTCCTCTGGCGTGACGAAACGGTCCAGCGCGTGGTGCTTTGGCGTCGGCTGTAGGTATTGGCCAATGGTCAGGAAGTCGATATCGGCGGCGCGCATGTCTTCCATCACCTGAATGACCGATTGCCGGTCTTCGCCCAGGCCCACCATGATGCCCGATTTGGTGAACATCGACGGGTCCAGTTCCTTCACCCGCTGAAGCAGGCGCAGAGAATGGAAGTAACGCGCGCCGGGGCGCACTTCGGGGTAAAGGCCGGGGACGGTTTCAAGGTTGTGATTGAACACATCCGGGCGCGCTTCGACAACCTTTTCAAGGGCTTCGGGGCCGCAGCGGATGAAATCCGGCGTCAGGATTTCGATCGTCGTGTCGGGGCTGCGGTGGCGCACGGCGCGGATGGTTTGGGCAAAATGCTCGGCCCCGCCATCTTTGATATCGTCGCGGTCGACCGAAGTGATGACGACGTGGTTCAACCCCAGTTTGGCAACCGCATCGGCCACACGGCCCGGCTCAAACACATCGAGATCCTCTGGAGGCTTACCCGTAGCGATGTTGCAGAAGGTGCAGGCGCGTGTACAAACCTCGCCCATGATCATCATCGTGGCATGACCCTGAGACCAGCATTCGCCAACATTCGGGCAGCCCGCCTCTTCGCAGACCGTGGTCAGCTTGTTGTCGCGCATAATGCGCGCGGTCTCGGCATAGCCCTTGCCGCCGGGCGCTTTGACCCTGATCCAACTCGGCTTTTTCGGCTGGGCGTTGTCAGGCTTGCGCGCCTTTTCGGGGTGGCGCTGTTCGGGTATCTTCAGATCGCGCATCGGGGGCCTCTGATCATTGTGTCGCGGTCTGTTTATCATAGTCCATGGCCCGATGACCACCTACAGGATGCGCCCTCAGAACAAGGCAGCCATGCGCCAGCGGCATCACCCTATTCCTCTGATTTAGCGCGTTGTTTTCTAACCGGAAAGTTACAATGCAGCTGCAGCATTGCGAGAGTTGATCAGGCACCCTATATGGGCTACCAAGCCTCAAAGAATCCAATCCGAGAAAGAGAGACGCGATGAAACCCGGTATCAATGTCCCCAATGTCACCTTCAAAACGCGCGTGCGCGACGACAGCATCGAAGGCTCCAACCCCTTCCGCTGGGAAGACAAGACCAGCGATGATTTCTTCAAGGGCAAGCGCGTTGTCCTGTTCTCCCTCCCCGGTGCCTTCACGCCGACATGCAGCACCTACCAGCTGCCCGGTTTTGAGAACAATTTTGCCGCCTTCCAAGAGCATGGCATCGACGGCATCTACTGCCTGTCGGTCAATGACAGCTTTGTCATGAACAAGTGGAAAGAGATGCAGGGCGTCCAGAACATCGACGTGATCCCAGATGGCTCGGGCGAATTTACCCGCCGCATGGGCATGTTGGTCGCCAAAGACAACCTTGGCTTCGGCGCACGCAGCTGGCGCTATGCCGCGATCGTCAACGACGGTCAGATCGAAGCTTGGTTCGAAGAGCCCGGCATCAGCGACAACCACGGCGATGACCCCTACGGCGTGTCCAGCCCTGAGAACCTGCTGGAATACCTCGAAAACCAGAAACAGACCGAAGCGGCCTAAGCCCTTTCTCTGTGATCGGATCGGGCCGCTTGGCCCGATCCCCCGCTGCCCCGCCTGCGCTTAGTATCTCGCGCGCAGCTGCCCGGTCAGTCCTTCTCCCACCTCTGTCAGTGTCTCGGCCAGTTGCGCGGCCCAACCTCCGCCGGGGGTGCCTGCCCGACGTACGAGCCCGATCTGCCGTGAAGGCTCCGGCGCGCCGAAACGGTGCAACCGCAGGCCCGGCGCGGCATCAAGCTCGGTCTTGGCAGCGATTTCGGGCATCAGGGTCATGCCAAACCCCGCCTCCACCAGCCTTGATAGGGTGGCAAGGGACGAGGCCCCGGTATGGATGCCCGCCTGCGTCCGGTCGCGCTGACAGACATCCAGCGCCTGATCGGTTAAGCAGTGGCCGTCCTCCAGCAGCATCAGCGGCGTGCGCGCTAAGTCGGTCGGGTGGGCGACCATGGTTCCGGCCATCCGCTCCGCCGATCCGGCGAGCAGGAAACGATCCTCAAATAGCGCCACTTCGGCCAGACCGCTTTCCCCCACGGGCAGCGCCATGACGGCGGCATCCAGCGAACCTGCACGCAGATCGGCCAAAAGCTGATCGGTCTGCGCCTCGCGTACTTCCACCCGCAGAGAAATATCCTGCGCGCGCAGGGCGGCCAGCACACCGGGCAGCAGGTAGGGTGCCACGGTGGGGATCAGTCCAAGGTTCAACGTGCCTGCCAGCCCAACCTGCTCGCGCGCGGTGGCCTCCAGCAATCTGGCGCGGCGCAGGATATCCTCGGCACGTGTCAGCACCTCGCGGCCCAAAGGCGTCAACACCGACGCCCGGCTTCGACGCTCAATAAGCCGCCCGCCAAGCGTTTCTTCCAACCCCCGGACCTGCACCGAAAGAGCGGGTTGCGAGATGTTACACGCCTCCGCCGCGCGGCCAAAGTTGCCCAAAGTCGCCAGCGCACGGAAGTATTCGAGTTGTTTCAACGTAAAGTTCATAACTTTTTCCTATCGCAAATTTACAAAACTGCAATTGGAAATTATGGCCAGCATAGGTCATGTTCCTCCCAGACAATAACCGAGGGGAACCCAAGATGAGCAAGCGTCTCACCACCACTGCCGGCGCACCGATGCCGACCAACGAAACCAGCAAGACCGCGGGCAGCCGTGGCCCGGTGCTGCTGGACGACTACCAACTGATCGAGAAACTGGCTCATCAGAACCGCGAGCGTATTCCCGAGCGTGCCGTGCACGCCAAGGGTTGGGGCGCGGAAGGCACCTTCACCGTCACCCATGACATCAGCGACTATAGCTGTGCGGCGATCTTCTCCGAAGTGGGCAAAACCTGCGAAATTATCTCGCGTTGGTCCACCGTGGCGGGCGAATTGGGCGCCGCCGATAGTGAGCGTGACGTGCGCGGGTTCTCGGTGAAATTCTACACCGAAGAAGGCAATTGGGACGTGGTTGGCAACAACACCCCGATCTTCTTTGTGCGCGATGCTTACAAATTCCCGGACTTCATCCGCACCCAGAAACGCCACCCGCGCACCAACCTGCGCTCGCCCGAGGCGATGTTCGACTTCTGGGCGGCGCAGCCAGAGTCGGTGCACCAAGTTACAATCCTGATGTCCGACCGCGGCATTCCGGTGAACCCAATGCATATGCACGGCTACGGCAGCCACACCTATTCGATGTGGAACGCCAAGGGCGAGCGTCACTGGGTGAAGTTCCACTTCCGCTGCCAGCAGGAGATCCGTAACCGCTCCAATGAGGACGCGGAGAAGCTGATCGGGTCGACACGTGAAAACTTCCAAGAGGATCTCTTCAACGCAATCGAAGGCGGCGACTTCCCGAAGTGGGAGCTGAACATCCAAGTCATGCCCGAGGCAGAGGCCGAGACCTGCGGCTTCAATCCCTTTGACCTGACCAAAGTCTGGCCGCATGCGGATTACCCGCTGATCCCGGTAGGTATGTTGGAGTTCAACCGCAACCCCGATAACTATTTCCAGAGCATCGAAAACGCCGCCTATTCGCCGTCGAACAAAATCCCCGGCATCGGCTTCTCGCCCGATAAGATGTTGCAAGCGCGGGTCTTTTCCTATGCCGATGCACACCGCTACCGTCTTGGCACGCATTACGAGGCTCTGCCCGTCAACGCCCCAAAGGCCGCGCCGATGCACCACTACCACAAGGACGGGTCGATGCGGTTCTTCCCACAGCAGACCGGCCACCCGGATGCCTATTACGAGCCGAACCAATACGAGGAATCGGCCCGTCCTGATCCGTCGGTGCAAGAACCGCCGTTGCGTATCTCGGGCGATGCAGATCGTTATGTCCAAGAGGAAACGGACGCCGATTACGTCCAGCCGCGCAAGCTTTACCTTGAGGTCTTCGACCAAGGGCAGCGTAACCGTCTGCACGCGAATATGGCCGGTGCCATGGCCCCCTGCTCGCAGCCTGTAAAGGAACGCTGGTACGCTGTGCTTGAGAAAGTGCACGCCGATTACGCCGCCGGTGTACGGGCCGCCTGTGAGAAAGACGCAGTGGCGATCTCGGTGACAGATGAGACACCAACGAAGGTCGCTGAGTAAAGCGATTGGGGCGGCAGGGCTATGACCTTGCCGCCCCGCCCCTTTTTATCCGATCATTGGGCCACCCGGCCCTACGGTCTCATCGTAATGCCGTTTAAGCCGCATTAGCGCGATGCGCAGAACGATCTTGCCTGACCGTGCCGACCACCCCAGCCGTTTTTCCGTGGTTTCAAGCCCTTCTAAATAGCAGCAGCAGCGCAAGACGACATCCGACAGCCCCGGGCCAAGGTCGGCCATCGCATCGGCCACCCGCTTGCGCGCCTCTGCTGCAGCCATCACACCTGACCCATCGCGGCGTCCCGTGGGCTTGGCCCCGGGGGTCAGGAAATGGTCCCAATTCTGGGTAACTTCCCCCCCCATCTGCGCCAGTTCAAAATCTTCGCGCAGCCGTTCGCCCGCATGCACCAGTCCCTCTTCCAAGAAGGGCGCGCCGGCTTTATCGCGCCGCCGGGCCAGCGCGGAAAGTGGGCTTTCTGACAGGCAATAGCGGCTACGGCGGGGGGCCGCGTGGGCATCCGCGCCCTCTTCTGTCCCGTGATCGCCGGGCATGCCCAAAAACGCGGTTTGGTCCTCGGCAAAGCCCTCGGCCCCGGCGCCTTGCGCGTCAATCATCCGCCGCAGTGCAGCGCGCCCCGCGCCGGTAATATGATAGCGCGTCACCCGCCCTGCGCTGCCCGGCGTGATCCAGTCTTTCAGCGCCATCGCCTGTGCCACGGCACTGTCCACCACGGCGGTCCGGGCACCGGGGCCGGTATCCGTTTCGCGCACGACGACGGCCTTTTCCATACCTTCGGCCACGGCCAAGACCGCGCCGGTTTCATGCAAGCGACGAAGAGCACGCAGCGCTTCGGCAGCAAAAGTGTCTTCATCAAGAAGGGGGGCGGCGGGCTTGTTCATTATCGCTGTCTTTCCTGCTGGGGGGCCAGCAGTACAATCCAAGCCACGCCGCACCGCGCCGAGCCTGCGCAGGGCTGCATCCACCAGCGGATCGTCGCGCCGGGTCTCGATACGGCGAATTTGTCGCATGATCGTTGAGGCATGACAGCCAGCTTGGCGTGCCAAAGCCCGGATCGGTGCGCCGGTCTCCGTATGTGCGAGGTAATGTAGGGCCCCATGCGGCACCCATCCCGGCATGACTGTCTGTTGGGTTTGGTGATGCGCCTTCAATTGACTGCCACTTCCATTTTGGCGGGTCCCCAAGCTGGAGAGTTATCCCCAGAGATATTCACAACCTATGGATGTTTTGGTTACCCGTTCGTTAAAATCATCGCGTTTGGCAATGATTGTTTCCAAAAGGTAAACGATGCCGGAATGCGCCGTGCGCCGAGAACTCATACCACGCAACACCCGGAAAGGTTGTGACACAATTTGCCGATCAGGGTGATTCACCACCCGCTTACCGGAGAACTGTGATGCAAGATCTGCTGACCATGCTGCAAAGACTTCACCGCCCGCGCCTGTTGATGCGCGCCGCGCGGATCGGCGCCGAAGAATACCGGCGCGGCACCCATCTTCCCCGCATCTTGGGTTTTGGAATACTGCCGCGCCACGGCACCGCGCTGATTAAGCTGATCGAGATTGAAGCCGAGTTGGACAACCAGCGCAAAACGGCAGATGCAAGCTATAGCTTGATCCGCCACGTAGATGTTCTGATCGCCATGATCGGGGAGGCGCGTTTTTTGAAAGCCGCGCAGACCCCCAGCGCCTGAGGGCTATGCGGGGGGTTCGCCCCCCGCCCTAAAGGTTTACGTGAAGCTGTCAGGCTCCGCTGCCTTACGCTCGGCCACAAAGGCATCAAGCGCTTCGCGAATGGCCGGATCCAGCGCCGGTTGCTGGTAGTCTGCCAGCATCTTTTCGACCCGCGCCGTGGCCAGCGCTTGCGTGTCGCGCGCGCCCTCGTCTGACCATGTCTCAAAGGGTTTGTAGTCCAACAGGTCCGACTTCCAAAACGCCTCCCGAAAGTTGCTCTGCGTATGGGCACAGCCAAGGTAATGCCCCCCCGGCCCGACTTCGCGGATCGCGTCCATCGCTTGGGCGTTCTCATCTATCTCCACCCCACGGGCGAGGTGATGCAGGGTGCCCAATTGGTCGGCATCCATGACGAATTTTTCGAAGGAGGACACCAGCCCGCCTTCCAACCAGCCACAGGCGTGCAGCATGAAGTTCACGCCTGACAAAAGCCCCATGTTCAGGCTGTTCGAGGTCTCATAGGCCGCCTGAGCATCTGGCAGTTTCGAGCCGTTGAACGACCCGGCGCTGCGGTACGGCAGGTTCATGCGCCGCGCCAATTGCCCAGCGCCATAGGTGATATGCGCAGCCTCTGGCGTGCCAAAGGTTGGTGCACCACTGTTCATGTCGATGGAGGTCACGAAGGCCCCCATGATGACAGGCGCACCGGGGCGCACAAGCTGGCTATAGGCAATGCCGGCCAGTGTCTCGGCCAAGACCTGCGTCAGTGTCCCGGCCACACTTACCGGCGCCATAGCCCCTCCCACGATGAAAGGCGAGATGATGCAGGCCTGATTGTTTTCGGCATAGACTTTAAGCGCTCCCATCATCACATCGTCAAACGTCATCGGCGAGTTGATGTTGATGAGCGAGGTCATCACAGTGTTTTCCTGGACGAAGTCCTTACCAAAAAGGATGCCGCACATATCGACACTGTCCTGCGCCCGCGACGGTTCGGTCACCGAGCCCATGAAGGGCTTGTCGCTGAGCGTCATATGCGCATGCAGCATATCGAGGTGACGTTTGTTTACCGGGATGTCGGTCGGCTCGCATACCGTCCCCCCCGAATGGTGCAGCCATTTGGACATATAGCCCAGCTTCACGAATTTCTCGAAGTCCGCCATCGTAGCATAACGGCGCCCCCCGGCGGCATCGCGCACAAAAGGCGGGCCATAGACCGGGGCTAGGACGAGGCTCTTGCCCCCTATGACAACATCACGCTCCCGGTTACGCGCCACTTGGGTAATCGTTGACGGTGCCGTAGAGCACAGCTTGCGGGCCAGCCCCCGTGGGATGCGCACTCGCTCCCCCTGCACATCGGCACCGGCGTTGCGCCACAGTGCCAGCGCATCGGGGTTGTCGGGAAAGTTCACACCGATCTCTTCCAGCACCGTGTCGGCGTTCTGCTCGATGATCTGCAACGCTTCTTCGGTCAGCACTTCGAAGTTCGGGATGTTGCGCTCGATATAGCGCGCTGTCTCAAAGGAGACCGCTGTGCGTGCCGCGCGCCGTGCCGCACCTCCGCCGCCGCGTGCCCGTCGTGCTGATTCCGCCATTGCTCATTCCTTCCCGCAACTCTTGACCTGTCACTAGCCCATTCCCAGCGCCCCCTTCGCGCGGATAACGTCCCCTAGCGGCAAAAAGCGACATCGCGTGCCGCCCGCGCGCCTCCTGCGCGGATTAAACGCCGCAGGTGCCTGTCTTCGGCCCGCTTGAGACTTGCCACAGCGGCCTCTCGGGCCTAATCACACCCCCATGACAGATATCACCCATGACCGCCTTCTTATCATCGACTTCGGCAGCCAGGTTACGCAGCTTATCGCGCGTCGCCTGCGGGAGCTGAATGTCTTTTGCGAAATTCACCCGTTCAACACGGTGGACGATGCTTTCCTCAAGGAATTCGCGCCCAAGGCGGTGATCCTATCGGGTGGCCCGTCCTCTGTGTTTGCCGAAGGCGCGCCGATGCCGCCGCAGGCTGTGTTTGAACTGGGCGTGCCGATCCTTGGCATCTGCTATGGCCAGCAGGTCATGATGCACTGCCTTGGCGGTCATGTGGAGCGTGGCCACGGCACCGCCGAGTTTGGCCGGGCGTTCGTTACCCCTACTGGGCAACAGCTTGAACTGCTCGAAGGCTGGTTCGCCACTGACCGCGAGCAGGTCTGGATGAGCCACGGCGATCACGTGAGCAAGATCGCCCCGGGGTTCGAGGTCTACGGCACCTCCCCCAACGCGCCTTTCGCCATTACCGGCGACGTGTCGCGCAACTTCTACGCCGTGCAGTTCCACCCCGAGGTGCACCACACCCCCAACGGTCCGCGCCTCTATGAGAACTTCGTGCGTCTGGCAGGCTTCAAGGGCGACTGGACCATGAGCGCCTATCGCGAGGAGGCGATTGCCGCGATCCGCGAGCAGGTCGGCGACCAGAAGGTGATCTGTGGTCTGTCGGGTGGTGTCGACTCCTCCGTGGCCGCCGTTCTGATCCATGAAGCGATTGGTGACCAGCTGACATGCGTCTTTGTCGACCATGGTCTGCTGCGCAAGGGGGAAGCCGAAGAGGTCGTCACCATGTTCCGCGACCACTACAACATGCCCCTGATCCACGCGGATGAGCAGGAGCTGTTCCTGGGCGAGTTGGACGGCGTCTCTGACCCCGAGACCAAGCGCAAGATCATCGGCAAGCTTTTCATCGACGTGTTCCAGAAACACGCGAAAGATGTGGGCGATGCAACCTTCTTGGCCCAAGGCACGCTCTACCCGGATGTGATCGAAAGCGTCAGCTTCTCGGGTGGTCCTTCGGTGACGATCAAAAGCCACCACAATGTCGGCGGCCTGCCCGAAAAGATGGGCCTCAAATTGGTGGAGCCGCTGCGCGAACTCTTCAAGGATGAAGTGCGCGAGTTAGGCCGCGAGTTGGGCCTGCCGCCGTCGTTCATCGGACGTCACCCCTTCCCCGGACCGGGCCTTGCGATCCGCTGCCCCGGTGAGATCACCCGCGAGAAACTGGCGATCCTGCGCGAGGCCGATGCGGTCTATATCGACCAGATCCGCCGTCACGGGCTCTATGACGACATCTGGCAGGCCTTCGTGGCGATCCTGCCGGTGCGCACCGTGGGCGTGATGGGCGATGGCCGCACCTATGACTTCGCCTGCGCTCTGCGTGCGGTGACTTCCGTGGATGGCATGACCGCGGACTACTACCCGTTCACTCACGACTTCCTTGGTGAAACCGCCACGCGGATCATCAACGAAGTGCCGGGCATTAACCGCGTCACTTATGACATTACCTCGAAACCTCCAGGCACCATCGAGTGGGAATAAACATGAGGGTGGCCCTGACCGGCCACCTTCGCTGCGCCACCCCGGCCCAAGCGGACCGGGTGCGCGCGGGGCTTGACGCGCATCTGAGTCTCACCCGTGCGGAGCCGGGATGCCTTCGGTTCGACGTGACCCCCACAGATGATCCGCTTGTCTGGCAGGTCTCAGAATTCTTTGCCGACCGCGCGGCCTTGGACGCGCATCAGGCGCGCGTGGCGGCTTCTGACTGGGCCACACTCACTGCCGGGATCAAACGCGACTATCAAATCACGAGCTCGGCATGACACCCACTTTCCGCGCGGGACTTTGGATGATCGGCTCCATCGGCTCCTTCTCGACCATGGCAGTGTCAGGGCGTGAGTTGTCGGCTCGGTTCGATACCTTTGAAGTCATGCTCTACCGCAGCGTCATCGGCGTGATCATCGTCCTGTCGCTCGCTTGGGCCACCGGAGCTTGGCGCCAGATCAATACTCGCAACTTTGGTATGCAGCTCTTGCGCAATCTTGCGCACTTCACCGGGCAAAACCTGTGGTTCCTCGCCGTGTCCTTGATCCCGCTGGCGCAGGTCTTTGCGCTTGAGTTCACCTCACCGCTCTGGGTGATCGTCCTATCGATCTTTCTGCTGGGCGAACGGCTGACCGCAACGCGGGCGCTGGCCGCTGTCATGGGCTTCATCGGCATCCTGATCGTCGCACGCCCTGATATCGGCAACCTGAACACCGGCATTCTGGCGGCGGCGGGCTGTGCAGTCTTCTTTGCCCTCACAAACGTTCTGACCAAGCGGCTGACCCGCACCCAAGGGATCACCACGATCCTGTTCTACCTCACCACGCTGCAACTTATTTTCGGCATGATCTCAGCTGGTTACGATGGCGACATCGCGCTGCCTACGGCAGAGACTGCGCCCTTCCTGCTGCTTGTCGGCGCTTGCGGGCTACTTGCGCATTACTGCCTGACCAATGCGCTTAGCCTTGCGCCTGCCACGGTGGTGGTGCCGATTGATTTTGTCCGTCTCCCGGCCATCGCAGTGATCGGTATGCTGCTCTATGGAGAGGCGCTGGACATCTGGGTTTTCATCGGCGCCGCCATCATCTTTGCTGGCAACTATCTCAACCTCTGGTTCGAGACCCGCAAACCACACATTTCGTAATTTTGGCACAGATTTGCGCCTGACCTTAGGTCAGGAATTGACGCAAACGGCAGCTATCCGCTTAGATCATCTCAACCTGCGCCGGGGAGGATCGTCGCAGCATTTGGGAGAAAAAAATGAAATCACACTTCTTGGCACTTCCGGCGCTTCTCGCGTCGACCGCCGCCGTACATGCGGGTGGCATTGACCGCTCTGGCCAGTCCATCAATGCTTTGTTTGAAAGCGGGCGGTATGCGGAGTTCAGCTTTGGGCATATCTCACCTGACACGTCGGGCACATCGGTCGCCGCTCTCGGCAGCCGCGATTCAGGCAACGCTACGGAAAGCTACATGCAGTTCGGTGCCGCCTATAAGGCCGACATCAATGACAAGCTGTCCTATGCGATCATCTATGACCAGCCCTTTGGCGCGGACATCGATTATCCCACCGGCACCGGCTACTACGCGGCAGGCGCGCAGGCTGATCTTGACGCGCACGCTCTGACCGGCCTGCTGCGCTACCGGATGAACGACAACTTCAGCGTTCACGGCGGTCTGCGCGTGCAAACCATCGAAGCCACGGCAGCTGTCCCCTTCGTCGGCGGTTATACGGTTGACGGTGAGCGCGACACAGGCGTTGGCTATGTCGCTGGTGTCGCCTATGAGCGCCCCGACATCGCCATGCGCGTGGCGCTGACCTATAACTCCAAGGTCGAGCATGACGTCGACACGACCGAGTTCGGCGCAGTGATGAGCACGACCGAAATCGAAACACCTCAGTCGGTGAACCTCGACTTCCAGACCGGAATCGCTGCTGACACATTGCTTTTTGGTGGCATCCGCTGGGTTGATTGGTCTTCCTTCGACATTTCTCCGGCAGCCTATGCTGGCGCCACAGGCGGTGCCTCCCTTGTTAGCTATGATGACGATGTCTTCACCTACTCGCTGGGTGTGGGCCGTCGTTTGAATGACAACTGGTCGGTCTCGGCCTCTGTCGGCTATGAGAAGTCAGAAGGCGGCTTTGCTTCGAACCTCGGCCCAACCGATGGTAACAAAAGCCTCGCGCTTGCCGCCGTCTATACCCGCGATAATATGAAGATCACCTCAGGCATCCGCTATGTGAACATCGGCGACGCACAGACTGCGATCCCGACCAACGCTCCGGCGGCTAACTTCGAGGACAACGACGCGGTCGCCTTTGGCGTCAAGGTCGGTTTCACTTTCTAAGCCGCCTCACAAACCAATCTATCACGCCGCCCAAAACCTTTCGGGCGGCGTTTTCGTGCATGCGCATCTTTCGGGTCGCAGAGGCCAAATATTGCGCCTACACCACCTCCATGATCACACAAAAAACCATCCCCCCGCGCGCTTGGATTGAAATGGGCTTTCTTGCCCTGCTCTGGGGCGCGTCCTTTGTCGCCGTGCGCGTGGCGCTGGATGAAATCGGGCCGCTGACCTCGGTCGTACATCGGGTGTTCTGGGCGATGCTGGTGCTCTGGGCCGCCGTCGCAGTCATGCGCCTGCCCCTGCCGCGTGAGCCGCGGATTTGGGCGGCTTTCCTGCTGATGGGCCTTTTGAACAACGTAATCCCCTTCTCGCTGATGGCGTGGGGACAGTTGCATATCCCTTCCGGCCTGACCTCAATCCTCAACGCGGCCACGGCGATCTTTGGCGTCTTGGCCGCCGCGATTTTTCTCTCCGACGAGCGCATCACCCCGCGAAAAGCGCTTGGCGTCTGCCTCGGCTTTGCCGGGGTCAGCACCGCCATCGGGTTGGAAAACCTCACAAACTTCGATCTCGGCAGCCTTGCACAACTCGCCGTGCTGGGCGGGGCAATGTCCTATGCCATGGCCGGTGTCTGTGCGCGCAAACTGCTGCCGAGCCAACCGCCGCAGCTGGCCGCTGCCGGGATGCTGACCGGGGCCACGCTGATCATGCTGCCGCTGGCATGGGCCGTCGAAGGGCCGCTGACGCTCGACCTTGCCCCCGCCACGCTCATGGCCATCGCCTATTATGCGCTGGCCGCCACCGCGCTGGCCTATCTGCTCTACTACCGCGTGCTGGGCATGGCGGGCAGCAGCAACCTGATGCTGGTAACGCTGCTGGTCGCCCCCGTGGCGATCCTGCTGGGCGCATGGCTGCGGGATGAGACCCTGCGCCCCGCCGCCTATAGCGGTTTCACCCTTCTCGCGCTCGGGCTTCTGGTGCTCGATGGCCGCATCTGGCGTCTGGTGAAACACTGGGGTAGTCAGGGGAAACGAAGTACTTAACCTTGGTGATACATGCTCTACCCCACGGCTGACGATTGGCGCGCGGCGCCGCGCCGCAAAGTTCTGATCTTCGGCATGTCGGGCTTGGGCAAGACCCATCTCTCCAGCCTGCTGCGCGCCAGCGGCGATTGGTTTCACTACTCCATCGACTACCGCATCGGCACCCGCTATCTGGGTGAGCTGATTGCCGACAACGCCAAGGCCGAGGCGATGAAAGTGCCCTTCCTGCGCGATCTGCTGCTCAGCGACAGTATCTACATCGGCTCGAACATCACCTTCGACAACCTGTCGCCCGTGGCCACATGGCTGGGCAAACCGGGCGATCCGGCGCGTGGCGGTCTGCCGATGGAGGAATACGCCAAACGGCAAGGGGCCTTCCGCCGGGCCGAGATCAACGCGCTGGAAGACACCGCCTATTTCGCCACCCGCGCCGAAGCGCTCTATGGCTATCCGCATTTCATCTGCGACACCGGCGGGTCGATCTGCGAATGGGTCGATCCCGAAGACCCGGACGACCCGTTGCTGCGGCAATTGGCCGAGGAATGTCTGCTGGTCTGGATCAAGGGCGACGAGGCCCATACCGAAGAACTCATCCGCCGCTTTGACAAAGCGCCCAAGCCGATGGCCTATCAGCCCGAATTCCTCGCCCGTGCTTGGGCCGACTATCTTGCGGAAAAGAACATCACCGAAGACGCCGTGAACCCCGATGATTTCATCCGCTGGACCTATGCCGCCGCCCTGTCGCACCGCCAACCGCGCTATGAGGCGATGTCGAAATGGGGCGTCACGATCACCCCTGCCGACATCGACGCGCTGAAAGCTCCCGAAGACTTTACCGATCTCATCGCCCGCCACCTGCCCACGGGCGGTTGAACCCGCCCTGTCCAAGATTATCTGACTGCTCTGGCTACCCCTGAAAGACCTGTCTCATGCCCATCAAGATCCCCTCCCGCCTGCCCGCCTTCGACGTTCTGCGCAACGAAGGGGTCATGGTGCTGGACGAGGAACTGGCATCGCGGCAAGACATCCGCCCGCTGCGCATCGCGCTGCTGAACCTGATGCCCAAAAAAATCCAGACAGAGAACCAGTTCGCCCGGCTGATCGGTGCGACGCCCTTGCAGATTGAGCTAAGCCTCATCCGCATGTCCGATCACCAAGCCCGCAACACCGCCGCCGAACATATGGAAAGCTTCTACCGCCCCTTCGAAGAGATGAAGGCCGAGAAGTTTGACGGACTGATCATCACCGGCGCCCCGATTGAGCATCTTGAGTTCGACGAAGTGACCTATTGGGACGAGCTGCGCGAGGTGATGGAATGGACCCAGACCAACATCCACTCCACCTTTGGCGTCTGTTGGGGCGGCATGGCGATGATCAACCATTTTCATGGGGTGAAGAAACACATGCTGAGCGAGAAGGCCTTCGGCTGCTTCCGCCACCAAAACCTCGCGCCCGCATCGCCCTATCTGCGCGGGTTCTCGGACGACTGCACCGTGCCCGTCTCCCGCTGGACCGAGATGCGCCAAGACGAGGTTGACGCGCACCCCGGCCTCACCACACTTTTAGGCAGTGATGAGGTTGGCCCCTGCCTGATCGAAGACCCCGCGCACCGCGCGCTTTATGTCTTCAACCATTTCGAATACGACCGCGACACGCTGAAACAGGAATATGACCGCGACGTGGAAAGCGGCGTGCCGATCAACGTGCCCTGCAACTACTACCCTGAAGATGATCCTTTGCGCACCCCGGTGAATCGCTGGCGCAGCCATGCGCATCTGCTTTATGGCAACTGGATCAACGAGATATATCAGACCACCCCCTTTGATATGAATGAGATTGGCCATTAAACTGCTGCTTGCCCTCCTCCTCGGGCTGGCGCTGCTGGTGGCGCTTGTCCAATGGCGCGCCGCGCGGCACGAGGCGCGGGCCGAAGCCAGCCATCCGCCCGAGGGCGAGATCATGGAGGTGGATGGCCTGCCGGTCCATGCCAAGGTCATCGGCAACGGGCCGGACCTGGTGCTGATCCACGGGGCCAGCGGCAATCTGCGTGATTTCACCATGGGCTTCGCAGAGCGACTGAGCGACCGCTACCGCGTCATCATGTTTGACCGCCCCGGCATGGGCTATACCGCCCGCTTGCCCGGTGCGCGCGGCGCGTGGAACCCACTGGGGGAATCGCCGCAAGAGCAAGCCGCGCTGCTGCAAAAGGCCGCCGATCAACTGGGCGTCGAAAACCCCATCGTGATGGGCCATTCCTTTGGCGGCGCTGTGGCGCTGGCGTGGGGGCTTCAGCGCCCCAAGGACACCGCCGCACTGGTGCTCGTCTCTGCCGTGTCCGAGCCTTGGCCGGGCGGTCTAAGCTGGCTTTACAATGTCAGCGCCTCGCGCCTTGGCGGTGCGCTCTTTATCCCCGCTGTCACCGCCTTTGTCCCTGACAGCTTTGTGCAAAGCAATATCGAGGCAATTTTTGCTCCACAGCCCGCGCCCAAAGGCTATGCCGATCACATCGGCACCGGTCTGACCCTGCGCCGCAGCGCCAGTCGCGCCAATGCCCAGCAGGTCCACCAATTGCGCTCACATGTGGTTGAATTGGCAGCGCAATATGACCGTCTAACCATGCCGGTCGAGATCATCCATGGCGATGCCGATACCATCGTGCCGATGCATATCCACGCCGAAGAACTGATCAACGACATCCCCAATGGGGCACTGACGCGATTGCCCGGCATGGGCCATATGCCCCAACACACCGCGCCGCAGGAAGTCATTGATGCCATTGACCGCGCCGCTGCCCGTGCGGGTTTGCGTTAATCGCCTTAACATCCCATATTGAAACAAGAACACCCGCAAGGAGCGCCCATGGACCTGCCCTTTGACGGCGCAATCAGCGCCTTTTTTGAGAATGACGCCCCCGAGGACATTCGCCAAGCGATCCAGCGGGCCGACAAGGACGACATCCTCTCGCCCTCCTACCCGCATGACGAACGCCTGTCGCGCAAGACCTATGAGCGCGACTATGAGCGGCTCCAGATTGAAATGGTCAAACTGCAATCGTGGGTGCGTGAGACCGGGCAACGGGTGGTCATGGTTTTTGAAGGCCGCGACGCCGCCGGGAAAGGCGGCACCATCCGCCGCATGCGCGAGAACCTCAATCCACGCGCGGCACGTGTCGTGGCCCTGTCGAAACCCACGGAAACCGAGCAAGGCGAGTGGTATTTCCAGCGCTACGTCAAACACTTGCCGACCGCGGGCGAGATGGTCTTCTATGACCGCTCTTGGTACAATCGCGGCGTTGTGGAAAACGTCTTTGGCTTTTGCACCCCCGAGCAGCGCGCCCATTTCTTTGAGCAGGTTGCCCCCTTCGAGCAGATGCTCGTCGAAGACGGCATCCACCTGATCAAATTCTGGCTCAACGTGGGTCGGGGCGAGCAGTTGCGCCGGATGCTGTCGCGCGAATCCGATCCGTTGAAACAGTGGAAACTCAGCCCGATTGACGTGAAAGGCCTCTCGAAATGGGAGCAATACTCAACCGCCATCGAAGTGACCCTGTCGCGCAGCCATACCCCAGAAACCCCGTGGACGGTAATCCGCTCCGACGACAAACGCCGCGCCCGTTTGGCCGCGATGCGCCACCTGCTGCACCGTTTCGACTACCCCCAGAAAGACGCCAAGGCGATCGGCAAGGCGGACGATGAAATCTGCGGCGGGCCGGATATCTGGGATGCCTAAACGCGGCTACCATCACGGCAACCTGCGCCAAGCGCTGATTGACGCCGCCCTTGAGTTGATCGAGCAGCGCGGCCCCACGGGCTTTACCCTCTCCGAGGCCGCCAAACGCGCGGGCGTCACCCCGGCTGCGGTCTATCGCCACTTCGAAGGCCGCGAAGACCTGATCGCCGAGGCCGCACATCAAGGCTATGATATCTTTGCCGGATTGATGGAATTCGCTTACGAATCCGGCCAGCCCTCAGCCCTGAAGGCGTTCGAGGCCACGGGCCGCGCCTATCTGGCCTTTGCGCGCAAGTACCCCGGCCATTACATCGCCATGTTCGAATCCGGCATCTCGGTCAACCGCACCCCGGAGCTGGCCCATGCCGCCAACCGCGCCAATGGCGTGCTCGAACGCGCGGCATCCGACCTAAGCCAGCATATCCCCGAAGACAAACGCCCGCCGGCTTCCATGTTCTCGGCCCATATCTGGGCGATGAGCCACGGTGTGGTCGAACTTTTCGCCCGCAACTCCCCCGGCCGCGCGTCGCCCTTCCCAGCAGACGACCTGCTGGAAACCGGGATCGGGATTTACCTGCGCGGGCTGGGATTGGTCAGCCCTGACGAGTGACGGTCGACCTGCCGCACAGGTATCATCGAAGCCTTTAATCTCTGATTCTCACCACAAGGAGATGAGAGATGCCTATCTTAACCAAATTGCAGACACCGTCTGAATTAGCATTCGGACGAAGTCTGAGACCAGGATCCCAAATCATGCTACCGAACTGCATTGAACGGACAGCAGTGGTTGACCAAGTCACAGTTCGTTACGATGCATTTCACTACCTAGAAGATCCTAAAATAGTAAGAATAGATGTAATCTGGCGCATCCTGTAGTTCTTTACGGGACAGGACTTATTTCCGGGCCGTCTTTCACTGACCCACCCTCATGTCCTGCAAAACATCCGCCGCAATCTCAAACGAGCGCAACCGCGCGGCGTGATCGTGGATCTGCCCGGTCAGGATCACTTCATCAGGGTGGTGCTGTGCGATCAGCGCCTCTAGCTGGCGTTTCACGGTCTCGGGGCTGCCCACGGCAGACACGCGCAGCGCATGATCCACCCCCTGCCGCATCCCCGCGCCAATCTCGGCGTCGATGTCACGCACCGGGGCCGGCAGCTTGCCGGGACGGCCTGTGCGCAGACGGGCGAAGGCCTGCTGCATGGTGGTGCGCAGATAGGCACCCTCTTCATCCGTGTCGGCGGCGAATACGTTCACCGCCAGCATGAAGCGCGGCGCGGGGCAGGCTTCGGACGGTTTAAAATCACGACGATAGATGGCCGTGGCCTCCTCCAACGCATCGGGCGCAAAGTGAGAGGCAAAGGCATAAGGCAGCCCAAAATGCGCCGCCAGTTGCGCGCCGTATAGCGAAGAGCCGAGGATCCAGATCGGTACATGCGTCCCCTCACCCGGATGCGCACGGACGGGCGAGCGCGGATCGGCGTCGCCCAGATAGGCCATCAACTCGGCCACATCATCGGGGAAGTGATCGCCGCCACCCATGCCGCGCCGCATGGCACGCATCACCGCCTGATCGCCACCCGGCGCACGGCCTAGCCCCAAATCGATCCGGTCGCCATGGATCGCAGCCAGCGTGCCGAACTGTTCGGCAATCGCCAAAGGCGCATGATTGGGCAGCATCACACCCCCCGCACCGATGCGAATATTTTGCGTATGATCCGCCACATGCCCCAGCAAAACCGATGTCGCCGCCGAGGCGATGCCCGGCATGTTATGATGTTCAGCCATCCAGAAGCGGTGATAGCCCTTGGCTTCGGCCAATTGGGCCAATGCGACGGAATTGGCAATGGCGGTGGCGGTGTCTGACCCTTCGGGCACCGGGGCAAGGTCTAGAACTGAATACTGCATGACTGTCTCCTGTGTTGCGCTTGATATAGGCAGGCACCGCCCCGCCCGGAACCACGGGGGCTGAGAAAAACCAACGACTTGGGTGAAATTTCCGTCGTTCACAATGTTATGTCCTAACGCATGTCAGATATGCGCAAACGGGGCTTGCGGCTCTCCTAGCGCGGGCATATCCGAGGGGCCTTCACAACCAGACCTCGCCAGTCGCAGACAAGCCACGGTCCAAAACTAGGCAAAAGCCATGAATATCAAACACCTTATCGGGTTCGGCATTACCGCCGGGCTGCTTTCTTCTGCCGCTTACGCGCAAGACAATATCACTACAGGTTTCGACCCGGTGATTGAGGACCGCGCCGTGACCTCCATGGTTGGCTGGACCGCTGGCGTCTCTGCCGCCACGCGCTTCAATACTTCAGATGATTTCGATCACCTTGAGAACGAAGTCGAAGGCTTCGTCGAGCTGACCTACGGCGGCTTTCACACTGGCTTTAGCGTCACATCGCTTTACCAAGACCCCACAGATGACGTCGAACTCGAAGTCGACCTCGGCTATGGCGCAGATTTTGGTCAGGGCATGAACTGGGACCTGAGCTATTCCTACGCATGGCTGAATGATTCTAAGGATCACGGCGAAGAAATCACCGCGACGCTGGGCTTCCCCATCGGGCGTGACGCCTCGGGCGCATTTGCTGTGATCATCGACCCCGACAATGGCGAAAGCGATCAGGAAGTGGCGTTCGAAGCGCCCCTGTCCGAGCGTTGGACCGCCGTTGGCCTCATCGGCAACAGCGACCGAGACGACAACCTCTACGCCGAAGCTGGTGCCGTCTATGACTTCGGCGATGGCGTCAGCTTTGAAGCGCTGTACGAAGACACCAACGATGGTGACGGCGTGCTGGGCTTTACCGTGAGCTATGAAATCGGCGGCTAATTCCGCAAGAGATCATCACTGATCCTGACCAAGGGCCGTTGCGGGAAACTGCAGCGGCCTTTTTCACGTGCCGCTGCCAAGTCGCAATGCCCACCCCGCAAACGAAAAAGGGCCACCCCGGAGGGCAGCCCTTTCGCAAAGTTGATCGGTAAGCTTAACGCTTGGAGAACTGGAAGCTCCGGCGCGCTTTGGCCTTACCGTATTTCTTCCGCTCGACGACGCGGCTGTCACGGGTCAGGAAGCCTGCCGCTTTCAGCGCACCGCGCAGGGAGGGATCGTAAAGCTGCAGAGCTTTGGAGATGCCGTGCTTAACCGCACCCGCTTGACCGGACAGACCGCCGCCTTTGACAGTTGCGAACACGTCGAACTGGCCTTCGGTGTTGGTGATGCCGAACGGCTGCGCGAGGATCAACTGCTGCACGGGGCGCGCGAAATACTCGTTCTGCGGCTTGCCGTTCACGATGACCTTGCCGGAGCCGGGCTTGATCCAAACGCGGGCGACCGCGTCTTTACGTTTGCCGGTGGCATAGGCGCGGCCCAGTTCGTCACGAACCGGCTCACGAGGGGTCATTTCGGTTTCGGTGCCCTGCACGCCGCCGATGTTCTCGGTCACAGCAGCTTCGAGACCTTCAAGTGTTTTGATTTCGTCAGCCATGCTCATGCACTCCGCGTGTTTTTCTTGTTCATGGATTTGACATCCAGAACTTCGGGGCTCTGGGCCTCATGGGGGTGATCGCTACCTGCATAGACGCGCAGGTTGGTCATGATCTGGCGGCTCAGGCGGTTGCCGGGCAGCATGCGCTTGACCGCTTGGGTCACAACACGCTCAGGATGCGCGCCTTCAAGGATTTGCTCCTTAGTGCGCGATTTGATCCCGCCGGGGTGGCCGGTGTGCCAGTAGAAGTGCTCTTCGCGCTTCTTGCCGGTCATCTGCACCTTCTCGGCGTTGATGACGATCACGTTGTCGCCGCAATCCATATGCGGCGTGAAGGACGGCTTGTGTTTGCCGCGCAGGCGCATGGCGATGATCGAGGCGAGACGGCCCAGCACGACGCCTTCGGCGTCGATGATGATCCATTTCTTGTCGATATCTGCCGGTGTCGCAGAAAAGGTTTTCATGGATGAATTCCCGTTTGAGGTTGGTCGGAACGAGGAATCCCCGCCCGGTGTCTGATGGAGGGGTTATAATCACCTGCATCGCCGGGTCAAGCGCAGCAATCACGGATTATAATAGCGAAAACAACACTTTACAATTTAGGTATAATAATACCCCATATTTCTACACGCTGATCTGCTCTGGCGGATTGTCCAAGAGACAGCGCAGCCGCTGCATTGCCGCCTCGAAGGAGCGCAGCGAGACATGGGCGTTCACCGCGATACGTACCGCATGGGGCGCGCGGCCATCGCGCAGGGCGAATTCATCGGCAGAGCGGATCTGCACCCCCTGCGCCTCTGCCGCGCGACAGAACCCCGCCGCACGCCAGCCGGGCGGCAGTTGCAGCCATAGAAAGGGCACATCGCGCGACCATTGCAGCTCATGCCCGCCCAGATGGTTGACGGCAACCTCTACATATTCGGCCAGTCTTTCGCGGATGTCGGCACAGATGCCCTTCAGCCGCGGATCGGTCAGCAAAATGCGCGTCGCCTCGGCCAAGGGGCGCGCAAGGCCGAAATATCCGTATTCCGCCACCCGCCGCAGGTCCGCCGACCGCCCTGCCGGGGCCAGCGCAAAGCCGACGCGCAGCGCGGGCGTCAATTCCTTTGAGATCGACGAGACGTGCCAGACATGCTCAGGCCAGAGCGAGCGATAGCTCGGTGCGCGGGCAGCGCCCATGCGGTAGCAATCGTCCTCCAAAATCTCTAAGCCGTGCCGCTTGGCGACCTTCAGCAGCGCGCGCCGCCGTTCAAGGCTGGTGTGGCTGCCCGTGGGGTTATGCACTTCCGGCGTGGTGCAAAACACCTGCGCTCCGCTGTCGCGCGCGGCCTTGTCCAGCGCCTCGGGCAGCACGCCGTCTTTGTCCATCGCCACGCCGATCACTTCGGCGCGCAGCACCTCCGCCGCCCGGCGGAACCCGGCATAGGAGAGGTCTTCGACCAGCATCACCGGTTTCGGCCCCGACAGGATGGCCTGAAGTACCAATACAATGCCGCTTTGCCCGCCATGCGACAGCACGACGTCGCGCTCGCTCAGCGGGCCAAGGGACAGATGCGACAGCCAGTCGACCACCGCTTGGCGCACCGGGGCATAGGCATCGCGGGTGGGATAGTTCATCAACTCTTCGCCCGGCACATCCGCCACCTGCCGCAGGGCGCTGCGGATCAGGGCCACTTGCCCCATATCCGGCAATCGTGGACTAAAGAGACTCACTGCATCCGTATCTGAAATCTCTAACTCTTTGATCCAGCTATCTTGTTCGCGATTCCAGACATCTTCGCGGATGGCTGCCTGCGGCGGGGCGACAAAAGTACCCCGGCCGACCTCGGCCTCCAGCAAACCTTCGTCCGTAAGAATGGTATAGGCCCGCGCCACAGTGCCGGGGGTGATCCCCAATTGCCACGCCAATTCCCGCACCGGGGGCAGCTTATCGCCAACCGCCAGCGCGTCGGAGTTGATCCCCTCGCGGATGGTCAGAGCCACGAGTTTGTACTTCGGCCCCTGCCCATCGGCGAGCGTCGGCTGCCAAATTGTACCCATTACAATATTCCTGTGGTCAAATTGTATCGCACTTTGTACCCTTGTACTTGTAGGCTTTCTACACTTTGTGTCAATACAATTTTGCCAATACAAATTCAAGGAGTTCTCCCATGACACAGGCTCGCCCTATCAGCGCTGATGCGATGACATTGATGACATACCGCGCCCTGCCGGTCCCTGCAGTGATCGGGTTGCGCTTTGCGGCGGTCGTGACCACATGGGCGGCCCGCCGACGCACCCGGATCGCGCTTGCCGCGCTAGAGCCGTGGGAGCTTGATGATGCGGGACTTACACCGGAACAGGCCTCAGCCGAGGCTTCCCGCGTGTTCTGGCAGGCGTAACTTCCCTGTGGCGTTCGCCAGACCTCTTCCTTGGGCCGGGTTTTTCCCGGCCCCTTTTTTGTAGATAGCCACCAGGTCCGGAATCAAGCCGCAGGCGCCGGGCCATCGCCTGCCCGTCCCGGCGGGCTGGCGATTAGGTGAGGCTGGGCGGAAGTCTTAGAAGTCGCATAAGCGCTGCACCATAAAGTGGGACGGATCACCGGTGTGATCGCCACCCCACGGGCAGCCGATGGCCCTCAGCCCTACGCCTTCACCGGCGGAATCGCATAGGTCAGACTCGCCCGAGCCACCGGCTTATCCGACCCTTCCGAATAGATCAGCACATCCGTCACCGACAATTGCCGCCCCAGTTTGAGCAGCTTGGCATGGGCAATCAAAGGCACATCCGCCAGCGGCTTGCGCATGAAATCAATCGAGCAATTCGTCGTCACCGCCAGCGCCTTGGGCCCGATCATTGCCAGCGTCACCAGATAGGCCGCCACATCCGCCAGCGCGAACATCGACGGGCCCGAGACCGTCCCTCCGGGCCGCAGATGGCGGCGGCTGGTCAGCAGACGCATGGTGATCTCATTCTCGGCCACATGATCCACGGCGAAATCATCCGCCACCTGATCGAAAACCTCCCGCATGAACGCCTCCAGCGCCTCTGCATCCATCACCACGGCCATACTTGTTCTCCCTGCTTTCCTCGGCGTAACGTTGGCGTGACCAGCTTGGGAGGGCAAGGTGACAATTCTTGACGTTACGGCACAGGGGCCGATCACCCATCTGCGCATGAACGCGCCCGAACGGCTGAACGCCCTGTCAGACGAAATGTTGGCCGTCCTGCACCGCAAACTCGACGAACTGGCCGAAGACCGCCAAACACGGGTGATTATCCTGTCGGGCGCAGGAAAAGCCTTCTGCGCCGGCCACGATCTGCGCCAGATGACCGCCATGCGCCAGGCCGAGGACGGCGGAGCGGCGGCCTTCAAAGACCTCTTTGAGCGCTGCGCCGCCCTGATGGCCCGCATCCAAAGCCTGCCGCAACCCGTCGTCGCACAAGTCCATGGCATCGCCACCGCCGCGGGCTGCCAATTGGTAGCCACCTGCGACCTCGCCATCGCCAGCGAGGACACCCGTTTTGGCGTCAATGGCGTGAACATCGGCCTCTTCTGCTCGACCCCCATGGTCGCCCTGACCCGAAGCCTCCCGCGCAAACAGGCGTTTGAAATGCTCACCACCGGCGACTTCATCTCCGCCCGCCGTGCCGCCGAACTGGGCCTGATCAACCGCGCCGTGCCAGCCGATCAACTTACCAGCGAGGCCATGACCTTAGCCGAAAAGATCGCAGCCAAACTCGGCACCACCGTCGCCCATGGCAAAGGGGCCTTTTACCAACAGATGCAACTGCCCACCGACCAAGCCTATGCCTTCACAGGCGACGTTATGGTGCGCAACATGCTTGAGGCTGACACCCGCGAGGGGATCGACGCCTTCTTGGAAAAACGCGCCCCCGATTGGCAGCAGTGATTGTTTCCAAATCCGCGCAACTGTGTTGCTGCGCGGGGGCTGGCAAATCTGGCAAAATCGGGGCACTGTTATATCAGGGTACAGATACCCTGATGATTTTGGGTCGCCGACGGCGGAAGGTCCCTCCGGGTCAGCCTCTCACTGACCGACCATTCCCGCAGCGGCGACCCCAAAACCATTCCCCCACAGCACCCTCCGTCACCTCTTGCCCATTGCGCGCGCGGCTGCCCTGTCCTACATCGCCTCCATGACAGATACATTGCACATCATCGGCGGCGGCATGGCCGGATCAGAAGCGGCTTGGCAAGCGGCGAACGCGGGCATCTCGGTGGTCATCCACGAAATGCGCCCCAAGGTCGAAACCTTCGCCCACCAGACCGGGCTTCTGGGCGAGATGGTCTGCTCCAACTCCTTCCGCTCGGATGATGACGAGCAAAACGCCGTGGGCCTGCTGCATTGGGAAATGCGTGCCGCCAACGGCCTGATCATGGCCTGCGCCGACAAAAACCGCCTGCCCGCGGGCGGCGCCTTGGCGGTGGACCGTGACCCCTTCGCGCAGACCGTCACCGACACGCTGATGGCGCATCCCAATATCACCGTCGAATATGGCGAGATCACCGAGCTGCCGAAAGACGGCAAATGGATCATCGCCACCGGCCCGCTGACCTCTGGCGCGCTGGCCGAAGCCATCGCCGCCGAGACCGGCGCCGAGGCGCTGGCCTTTTTCGACGCCATCGCGCCGATCGTCTATTTCGAGAGCATCGACATGTCCAAGGCTTGGATGCAGTCGCGCTATGACAAGGGCGAAACCGAGGAAGAGCGCACCGCCTACCTCAACTGCCCGATGGACAAGCAGCAATACGACGATTTCATCGACGCGCTGCTTGAGGCCGACAAGACCGAGTTCCGCGAAGGCGAAACCGCGGGCTATTTTGACGGCTGCCTGCCCATCGAAGTCATGGCCGAGCGCGGTCGCGAGACCCTGCGCCACGGCCCGATGAAACCGGTTGGCCTGACCAATCCACACCAGCCGGACGTCAAAGCCCATGCCGTGGTGCAACTGCGCCGCGACAACAAGCTTGGCACGCTTTACAACATCGTCGGCTTTCAGACCAAAATGAAGTACGGCGCGCAAACAGATGTTTTCAAACAAATTCCGGGTCTGGAAAATGCGCGCTTCGCCCGCCTCGGCGGCATCCACCGCAACTCTTTCATCAACTCGCCGACGCTGCTCGACGATCAAATGCGCCTGCGCAGCCGCCCGAACATCCGCTTTGCCGGGCAGATCACCGGCGTCGAAGGCTACGTGGAAAGCGCCGCAATGGGTATGCTGGCAGGCCGTATGGCGGCGGCAGAGATAAACGGGGGCAGTTTGCCCACGCCGCCCGACAGCACCGCCATGGGCGCCTTGATAACCCACATCACCGGCGGCGCGGATGCAAAAACCTTCCAGCCAATGAACGTGAACTTCGGCCTATTTCCGCCGGTTGAGGGGCTAAAAGCTGGCCGCCGAGGTCGCAAGGACCGCTACAAAGCCTACACAGACCGCGCGAAAAGCAATTGGCAGGCTTGGCTTAATCAAGGTTAACGTTGACCGGGTTACCACTGGATCCTCCCGGTCATCCCCCATACTCTAGGGAAATGACACAGCATTATCTCGACAAGGCCTATGCATCGCGGGACACCAATGTGATCCGCAGCCTCTATGACGAATGGGCAAGCAGCTACGATGAGGACATCAAAGCGCAGGGCTACGCCACACCCGAACGCGCCGCTGTCACGCTTGCTGAATTTCTCGACAATAAGGATGCGCCGATTTTCGACATCGGATGTGGCACGGGGCTGTCTGGTGAAGCACTGAAAAAGGTAGGGTTTACCACCATCGACGGGGGCGATATCTCTGCTGCCATGCTGAACGAGGCGCGCATAAAAGGTATTTATCGCAACCTCTTAGAACTCGAAGTTGATGCACCTCTTCCCTTCGCACCCGGCACATATACGGCCATCACTGCCATTGGCGTCATCGGCCCCGGCGCGGCCCCGATCACCCTGTTCGACACCCTGATGCACGGATTAGGAAAGGGCGGTAAGCTCCTATTTTCGCTTAACGAAAAAGCTTTGGCTGATCGCGGCGCATTGGGCATGATCCACGAGTGGACGGACTGCGGCGCGGCGATCCTCCTCCATGCGGAAGAAGGCGCACATTTGCCCGGGATTAACTTGAAGTCTACTGTATACCTGATTGAAAAGAATTGACTCTCACCACTAGGTTCGCCCCATCCCCCACCGGTCCACTGCATCTTGGTCACGCCTATTCCGCGCTTTTGGCCTATGATTTGGCGCAGGCTGCGGGGGGCACATTCCTGCTGCGTATAGAAGATATCGATCTGTCCCGCGCACGGCCTCATTGGGAGGCGCAGATTTACGAAGACCTCGCTTGGCTTGGGATCGACTGGCCAGAGCCGGTGATGCGGCAATCAGACCGGATGGAGAGCTATCGCACTGCCCTTGATGACCTCTGGGCGCGCGGTTTGCTTTATGCCTGCGCCTGTAACCGCCGCGACATCGCCGCCGCCACCAGTGCCCCACAAGAGGGCGCGGAACCCGTCTATGGCCCTGACGGCATCATCTACCCCGGCACCTGTCGCGAGGCTGGCCATCCTCGCTCAGCTGGTGCTCTGCGGCTTAACATGGCCAAGGCGTTGAAAAAACTGGACATTGCGCCGTTAAGCTTCGTCGAAAGTGGCTGCGGCCCCAATCATGAGACTGGTCAGATCACCACCTCTCTCGATCAGCTTATCGCGACGGTCGGCGATGTGGTCCTCGCCCGGCGGGACATGGGCACATCCTACCACCTCTCCGTCGTGCTCGACGATGCCGCGCAGGGCGTCACGCTGGTCCCGCGCGGGGCTGACCTGTTTGAGGCGACCTACATTCATGTGGTGCTACAGGGGCTGCTTGACCTACCGAAACCGATCTATCATCACCACCGCCTAATCCGGGACGACGACGGCAAAAGGCTTGCCAAGCGCGACGACGCCCGCGCCATCGCGCTCTACCGGGAGAACGGCGCAACGCCCGAAGATATCCGCACTATGGTAGGCCTTTAGACGCCGATCTTAATCCATAGGCTTCATCAGTTCGACTTCTTCACCGTCCTGGATGGCGGTGTAAAAGCAGTTGCGCCGTCCAGTGTGACAGGCCGGTCCGCTTTGCTCCACCAACATCAACAGGCAGTCGCGATCACAATCAAGTCGCATCTCAACCAGCTTCTGTACATTTCCGCTGGTCTCCCCCTTGACCCAGAAGGCCTGCCGCGAACGGCTCCAATAGGTAACCTTGCCGGTTTCCAATGTGCGCGCGATGCTTTCCGCGCTCATCCACGCCAGCATCAGCACCTCATGGGTCTGAGCGTCCTGCGCAATCGCCGGGATCAGGCCCGCATCGTTGAATTGAAGGCTTGCAGGATCGAAAGTCATCGGGCACCTCGTGGAAATATTTGCATCTGCGTCAGCGGCGCTTATGTAGGGTTTCAGCACGAAAAGGAACAGCCATGTCGGATGAGACGGACCTCATCAAGCTCTACTCCGCGCGCATCTTGGCGCTTGCAGCAGAGATCCCCCATCTGGGCCGCATGGAGGACCCTCAGGCCAGCGTCAAACGCCGCTCGCCGCTCTGTGGTTCGACCGTGACGGTAGATGTGCGCGTGAAGGATGGGCATTTGACCGAAATGAAGCAGGATGTGAAGGCCTGCGCCTTGGGACAGGCTGCCGCCGCCGTGGTGGGCGCTGCTGCCCCCGGAGCGTCGCTTGCGCAGGTTACCACCGCGCGCGATCAACTGCGCGCCATGCTCAAGGGCGAAGGCCCCACCCCCGATGCGCCTTTTGACGGTTTCGAAGTGCTGACCCCTGCCACGGCCTATAAGAACCGCCATGCGTCGATCATGCTGAGCATCGAAGCACTGACAGAGGCGATGCAGCAGGCCGACGCGCCAGTTGAGGCTGGCGAGCACTAGCGGCGGCTGGATTTCGCACGATCTCCCCTCTAAAGTAAAAAAAACGCCGCACACCCGAAATGGGATGGCGGCGTCAGTAGGCGTTACTCATGTGGGACCCGCTGTGCCATAGTCCGACGCGGACAGGCAAATCGGTGCATCAAATTGGGACGGATGCAGCAGACATAGCGGCATGAGAGCCTCAGGCAGAACTCAGATAAAAGTGGGCAGATGCAGACCAACGACCAGCATCACGATCAAAGCGGCGGCCCCTGCTGCATCTTGCAGCAGCGTTGCCTGCGACCTGAGAGCGATAGATTTCAGCGCGGTGTAAGTCATCATCAGTACCTCCTCATCTTTGTTGCCCCTTTGTTCTCATTTTCAGCCCCACCTGTAAAGAACTTTTTGAGAACATTAGCGAACAAAATGAACGGATGTACTTTAACCTACTGATATCAAACGGATCGCCTCATCCTGCCGCATGAGCCATAGCAACACCCTGACCGCCCTGCCGCGCGGCCCGTCGAGGGTTGGATCATCGGCCAAAAGCTTGCGTGCATCCGATTGCGCCACGGCCATCAGACCCACCTGACGTTCCAGATCCGCCACACGAAAACGCGGCACGCCCGACTGTGCAGTGCCGATAAGATCGCCGGTGCCGCGCATCTTCAAGTCCGTCTCGGCAATGACAAAACCATCCTCGGACTCGCGCAGCACCTCAAGCCGTTGACGGCCCGTCTCGCTCAGAGGAGCCTGATACATCAAAAGACAGGTCGAGGCCCCTTCACCCCGCCCGACACGGCCCCGCAACTGGTGCAGCTGCGCGAGGCCAAAGATCTCGGCCCGTTCGACGACCATGATGGTCGCATTGGGGACGTCCACGCCCACTTCGATGACCGTGGTGGCGACCAATACCTTGGTCTCACCCGCCTGAAAGGCGCGCATTGCTGCGTCCTTCTCCGCCGGGGGCATCTGGCCATGCACCAGCCCGACGACACCTTCGCCAAGGGCCGCGCGCAGCCGTTTGAACCGGTCCTCCGCCGCCGTCAGATTGCTGACTTCGCTTTCCTCGACCAGCGGGCAGACCCAATAACATTGCCGCCCTTCGCTGATCGCATGACGCATGCGATCGATAACCTCCTCCATCCGTGAGGTTGAGACCAATGCTGTGCGAATGGGTTGCCGTCCGGGTGGCTTTTCGCCCAGAACCGAGACATCCATATCGCCGTATTGCGCCAGTGCCAGACTGCGCGGGATCGGCGTGGCGGTCATCACCAGCACATCCGCGAGCCGCCCCTTGCGCCCCAGTTCCAACCGCTGCCGCACGCCAAAACGGTGCTGTTCGTCGACCACCGCTAGGCGCAGATCGGCAAAACTCACATCCGCCTGAAACACCGCATGGGTGCCGACAAGGATTTGGATATCGCCCTTCTCCAGCGCCGCGAGCTTGGCCCGGCGCTCCGTCCCCTTGTCGCGGCCCGTGAGGATTTCCAGCACCACGCCTGCCTGTTCCGCGAGCGGTTGCAGCCCCATAAGGTGCTGTCGCGCAAGGATTTCCGTTGGCGCCATCAGCACCGCTTGCCCCCCTGCCTCCACCGCGCGCAGCAGCGCCATGAAGGCCACCAGCGTCTTGCCCGCCCCCACATCGCCCTGCAACAGCCGGTTCATCCGGGTCTCGCGGCCCATGTCGGCAGTGATCTCTTCGACGGCGCGTTGCTGCGCCCCTGTGGGACGATAGGGCAAGGATTTCAGCACCCGATTCTGCAAGCGCCCGTCGCCATGGCTCGCGCGGCCCTTCTTGCGCCGCTCAACCTGTCGCGCCAGCGCCAAGGTTACCTGATGGGCAAAAAGCTCGTCATAGGCCAGCCGCTCCCGCGCGGGGGCCGTCGCGGTAAGGTCTTGGGCGTTTTGCGGGTCGTGCGCGGCCTCGGCGGCGGCGGCGAAATCGGGCCAACCGGCCTGCGACACTTGCCCCGGATCGGCCCATTCGGCCACCGCTGGCAGGCGAGCCAGCGCGCCGCGGGTGGCTTTGTACATCAGCTTTTGCGTCAACCCCGATGTGAGCGGATACACCGGCTCGAAATCCGGAATGCTGCTGGCCTCTTCCTCTGGCACGGCAAAATCGGGATGGACCATCTGCGCCATCCCGTCAAAAAACTCCACCCGGCCCGAGACAATGCGGCGGCTGCCTTCGGGCAGTTGCCGCTGCCAATAATCCCCCCGCGCGTGAAAATAGACCAATTGAAAGCTGGTCTGCGCATCCTCCACCATGATGCGATACGCGCCGCCTTTGGTACGTGCCGGGCGATGCGCCCCTATGGTGACGGCCACGGTGAGCGTCGCGGGCAGATGCGCGTCCTTCACACTGTAGCGCAGACGGCGGTCGATGCCGGAATGCGGCAGGGTAAAGATCAGATCACGCGGCGCTTGAATGCCCAATTGGTTCAACAATTGCGCGGTTTTCGGCCCCACCCCTTCGAGGGTTTCCAGCCCGGCAAAAAGCGGGAAAAGCTGCTCCGGCCTGCCGCTCATTTGCCTTCGATCAAGGCAAGCCAGCCATCCTCGTCCAAAGTCTCAATCCCCAGATCGGCAGCTTTTTTGGCCTTGGAGCCCGCCCCCGGCCCGGCCACCAGAATGTCAGTCTTGGCGCTGACCGAGCCTGAGACCTTGGCCCCCAAACGCTCCGCCCGTGCCTTGGCCTCGGCGCGGCTCATCTTTTCCAAGGTGCCGGTGAAGACGACCGTTTTGCCTGCGACCGGGCTGCCTTCGGTATCGGGTCGTTCCGCCGGGACCACGCTCAAATGCGCGACCAGCCGGTCGATGGAGGCGCGCTCGGCCTCCTGCGCGAAGGCCGAAACCAGCGAGCCTGCCATGACACTGCCAACGCCATCGACACCGATCAGGTCGTCCCATGCGGGGCCATCCAGCCCACGCGCTTCGGCCATGCCGGCCTCAAAACTGTCCCAGTCGCCGTAATGCAATGCGATGAGGTTCGACGCCGCTTCGCCCACATGGCGGATGCCGAGGGCAAAGATCAGCCGCGCCATGGGTATTGTGCGCTTATCCTCAATGGCTTGGAATAGGTTGTCTGCGGATTTCGGCCCCCAGCCTTCGCGGTTCTTCAACTGCTGCACGCCGCTGCCATAGCGCTCTTTCAACGTGAAAATATCCGCAGGCTCTGCGATCCAGCCGTCGTGGTAGAATTGCTCAACCTGTTTGGCCCCGAGCCCTTCGATGTCGAACGCCCCGCGGGCGACGAAATGTTTCAGCTTTTCGACGGCCTGCGCCGGGCAGATCAGCCCGCCTGTGCAGCGCCGCACCGCATCCCCCGGCTCGCGGATCGCGTCCGACCCGCATTCCGGGCAGGTGGTGGGAAAGAGGAAGGGCGCTGCATCCTCGGGGCGTTTCGACAGATCCACATCGGCCACTTTTGGAATCACATCGCCCGCGCGGTAGATTTGCACCCAATCGCCAACGCGCACGTCTTTACCACCGCGGATCTCAGCACCCTTGCTGTCGAGCCCCTTGATGTAATCCTCATTGTGCAACGTCGCGTTGGAGACGACGACCCCCCCCACCGTGACCGGCTGCAACCGCGCCACAGGGGACAGCGCCCCGGTGCGGCCAACCTGAATGTCGATGCCTTCCAATCGGGTCCAAGCCAGTTCAGCCGCGAATTTATGCGCGATCGCCCAACGGGGCGTGGTCGAGCGAAAGCCGAGGCGTTCCTGCAGGGCGAGGTCATCGACCTTGTAGACCACACCATCGATATCATAGCCAAGCGTGGCGCGCTGCGCTTCGATCTGCTCGTAATGGGCGACCATCTCGTTCGGCCCCTCACAAAGTGCCGTGAGTGGGTTGGTCGAAAATCCCAACTCCGCCAGTCGGTCGATGGCCCCCTTCTGGGTTTCCGCCAAAGGGGCCGAAAGCGCGCCCCAAGCATAGGCAAAGAACCGCAGTGGGCGCGCGCGGGTGATCTCGGGATCAAGCTGGCGCAGCGATCCGGCAGCAGCGTTGCGGGGATTGGCAAAGGTCTTGCCCCCCGTTTCGGCTTGCCGCGCGTTCAACGCGGCAAAATCAGCATGGCTCATGTAGACTTCGCCGCGCACTTCCAGCAGGTCGGGCGCGTTCTTCAGCTCATGTGGAATGTCTTGGATGGTGCGGGCGTTGGCGGTGACATTCTCCCCCACCGCTCCATCCCCACGGGTGGCAGCCTGTACCAGCACGCCCTTCTCATAGCGCAGAGAGAGCGACAGGCCGTCGATCTTAGGCTCCGCCGTATAGGCCAGTGGCGCATCAGCCCCAAGACCGAGGTATTTGCGAATTCGCCCGGCAAATTCCGTTACCTCTTCGGCGTCAAAAGCATTGGCCAGCGACAGCATCGCCACCGCATGTCGCACCTTTCCGAAGGCTTCGGCGACCGGTGCGCCAACCTGCTCTGAAGGGCTGTCGGCGCGTTTGAGCTTGGGGAACCGCGCTTCGATCGCGGCATTGCGGCGCTTGAACGCATCATACTCCGCATCCGAAATTTCGGGTGCATCTTCTGTGTGATAGGCGGTATTCGCCGCGCTCAGCAATTCCGCCAGCCGGGCCAGCTCTGTCTCTGCCTGCGCCACGCTCAGCGCCGCCACCTCGATCTGGGATGTCACGATCTGCCCCCGATATTGTCACCTGTCGCCTAGATAGGTGGCGATCCGGGGCAGGTCTAGCGATTTCAAGCTCAGCAGTCAGCCCATCAAGCGCTGGCGGCAAGATCCATCTGCGCCGGTTCGGGGTCGCGCAGCACATAGCCCCGGCCCCAGACCGTTTCGATGTAATTCTCCCCCCCTGTGGCCAAGCTCAACTTTTTGCGGAGTTTGCAGATAAAGACGTCGATAATCTTCAACTCAGGCTCATCCATGCCGCCATAGAGGTGGTTCAGGAACATTTCCTTGGTCAGCGTGGTGCCCTTACGCAGACTGAGCAGCTCCAGCATCTGGTATTCCTTGCCGGTCAGCTGCACCGGGCTGTCGTTTACGCTGACCGTCTTGGCGTCTAGGTTCACCGCCACCTGGCCGGTTTCGATCACCGACTGCGAATGTCCCTTGGAGCGGCGGATGATCGCATGGATGCGGGCCACCAGTTCTTCGCGGTGAAAGGGTTTGGTCAGATAGTCATCGGCGCCAAAGCCAAAGCCCCTGATCTTATTCTCCGTATCATCAGCGCCGGACAGGATCAGGATCGGCGTATCGATCCGCGCCAGCCGCAATTGACGCAGCACGTCGTGGCCATTCATATCTGGCAGATCGAGGTCGAGCAGGATCAGGTCATAGTCATAGAGCTTGGCCAGATCGATTCCTTCTTCGCCCAGATCGGTGGCATAGACGTTGAGGTTCGCATGGGTCAGCATCAATTCAATGCTGCGGGAGGTCGTCGGGTCATCTTCAACTAACAATACACGCATTTCGGGTTCTCCGGCTCATCTAGGACGCTGGCACAACCCTGAGCAAAAAAGGTTAACTACCCGTTACCGATACTAAAGATGCTAAATGAACAACTTAAAGTTGTCTATACTTATGCAGCGCCGTGGCTTTCAACGCGCCTTCTCCATGCTCTGTAACTGCCTGCAGCCATTCCATAAATTCGTCATCACTGATCCCGTACCGCTCTAACGCCTCGGACTGGGTGATCAGACCGTAAACCACCCCGCGGACCACCGCCGCCTTGCGTGACGCGACCCATCTTCGGGTGTCGGCGCTAGGCAGGTCAGCACGAGACATCACACTGCCGTCAGCAAGGGTAACAGACCGTGGCCCATCGACTTTTTTCAGGTACATCACATCATCCGCCATTGTTCTGGCGCCCAATAACCCCCATGTGCCTTAACGCGGAGTGAAGCCTGCCCTTGTGACTAGGTAGGATTTTCCTATATTCGCGCACAAACTCCGGAGATACCCATGGCCCTTGATCAGACCCCGCCGCTCAATTCGCTTGGCTTTGCCAAGGCACCTGCCGACACGCGGGTCGTCGTGGCGATGTCGGGTGGTGTGGACAGTTCCGTCGTGGCGGCCATGCTCGCCGACGAAGGTTATGACGTCGTGGGCGTGACGCTTCAGCTTTATGATCACGGCGCGGCGCTGGCCAAGAAAGGTGCATGCTGCGCGGGCGTCGACATTCAGGATGCCCGCCGCGTAGCCGAAGAGATGGGCTTCCCGCATTACGTTCTGGACTATGAAAACGTCTTCAAAGACGCGGTGATCGACGAGTTTGCCGACAGCTACCTCGGCGGTGCGACACCCGTGCCCTGCATCCGCTGCAACGAGCGGGTGAAGTTCAAAGACCTGCTGGAAACCGCCAAGGATCTCGAGGCCGATTGCATGGCCACAGGTCACTATATCCAACGCAAGATGGGCGAGAACGGGCCAGAGCTACACGCCGCCGCCGATGGCAACCGCGACCAGAGCTATTTCCTTTTTTCCACCACCGAAGAGCAGCTTTCCTACCTGCGCTTCCCGCTGGGCCACCTGCCGAGCAAGGATGACACCCGTGCGCTTGCCGCGAAATACGGGCTGGTGGTGGCTGACAAACCCGACAGTCAGGACATCTGCTTTGTTCCCAATGGCGACTACGCCGCGGTGATCCGCAAGCTGCGCCCCGAGGCCGCCGATCCTGGCAATATCGTCGATACCGAAGGCAATGTGCTGGCGAAACATGAGGGCGTGATCCACTACACCATCGGCCAGCGCCGGGGCTTGGGCATCGGTGGTCTGGCCGACCCGCTCTATGTGGTGAGGTTGGATGCCGAGCGCAAAGAGGTCGTCGTCGGCCCGAAATCCATGCTCGCCACCCGCAACATTCCGGTGCGTGAGATCAACTGGCTGGGTGACGAGCCCCTGACCTCGCAGTCAGAATGGAACATCGCCGTGCGCGTGCGCTCCACCCGTCCGCCGCGCGATGCGATCCTGCGTCCAATCAGCGCGACCGAGGCCGAGGTTGAACTGCTGACTGCCGAAGAAGGTGTGTCGCCGGGTCAGGCTTGTGTGTTCTATGATCCTGAAAGCACGCGCATCTTTGGCGGCGGCTGGATCCACCGAGGCTAAGCCTCCCTACAGCCGCGCCAAAACCGCGCGCGCGGCCCGCAGGCCCGGCGCCTCACCACCCTGCCCCAAGCGTTGCATCGTCAACGCCATCGCGTCCTTTTGCGCGCCGGGTGCCCGCAACACCTGCAAAACGCCTTCGGCAATGGGTCCGGGGCGGCAATTGGCACCGATGAATTCCGGCACCACGCGGGTTTCGGAGACGAGGTTAACCAGTGTCACCGTATCCACCCGCAGCATCCGCCCGATGATCTGGCGGC
The DNA here is from genome assembly GCF_025143985.1 of Sulfitobacter sp. W027. NCBI lineage: Bacteria > Pseudomonadati > Pseudomonadota > Alphaproteobacteria > Rhodobacterales > Roseobacteraceae > Sulfitobacter > Sulfitobacter sp. W027. The sequence continues at coordinate 1,378,777 of NZ_CP083564.1, read as the reverse complement.
TGATCCAGTTCATGTCATAGGCGATGACCATCGGCGTGTTCACCGCAGCCAGCTCCAGTGACACGGTGCCCGAGGCCGCCAGCGCTACATCCGCCGCGCGGAAGGCGGCGCGTTTGGTGGCGGTGAACTCTTCGGACGCCATATCACGCGGGTCCAGCACCAGCGGGTTGCCTGCCCAATTGCGCGTCACCTGTTTGACCAAGGCCGCCACGGGGGCCGCCGCTGGCACCACGACGCGCAAGGCCGGCTCCGCCTCGACCAGCCGCGCGACAACCTGCTGGAACACTGGTGCCAGCCGGGTGACCTCGCCCCGGCGCGAGCCGGGCAACGCCAGCAACAGCGGTGCATCCGCAAGACGATGCTCGGCGCGGAAGGCCGCAGCGGCGGCGTCATCGGCCACAGGCTCGGCCACCACCGGGTGACCGACAAAATCACAGGCCATGCCCGCCGCTTGCATATAGGGCGGCTCGAAGGGGAAAAGCGCTAGCACATGATCCACCGAACGCGCCATCTTTTCGGCCCGGCCGGGGCGCCATGCCCAGACGGTCGGGGCCACGTAATGTACTGTTCTGATGTTAGATTTCTCTTTCACCTTACGCGCCACGCGCAGGGAAAAATCGGGGCTGTCGATGGTGATGAGCACATCTGGCTTGGTCTCAACTACAGCCTGTGCCGTCTCATTGATCCGGGCCATCAGCGCGCGGTATTTTGGCAGGATCTCGGCCAGTCCCATGACGCTCAACTCGTCCATATCGAACCGGCTTTCCAACCCCTGAGCCATCATCATCGACCCGCCGATGCCGTCGAATGTCACCTCGGGACAAAGCTCTTTCAGCCCCGTCATGAGCGCACCGCCCAACCGGTCACCGGAAGGCTCGCCTGCCAGAATGAACACCTTCACGCCGCGCCCTCCTCTCGGACCCAGAGCACCAGACCAAGCTCATCAGCAAGCGCCACGCAGGCGTCACGCTCCAACAGTATCACGCCGCCTGCTTTGACGACCACGCCCGCCAGCCCCGCCGCATGGGCGGCGCGCAGCGTGTCGGGTCCGATTGTGGGCAGGTCGATCTCGCGGATTTGGCCAGCCTTCGGGCCTTTGCAGAGCACTGCGCGCGCGCCCTGCATAGCCTCCGGCAGGGTTGCAAGCAGGTGATCCGTACCCCCGATGGTCTCGACCCCATAAACCTGTTCACGCCCGATCACGCAGGCCTGTCCGATGTCCAAGCTTGCCAAACCGTCCAGCACTGCCATGCCGCGCGCCGCATCCCGGCGCATTTGTTCGTCGGGCAGTTCGCGCGACAGCACACCGCTGTCGGCCAGCAGGTCGGGCACCAATTCATCGGCACCGACTACCTGCAGGCCGTGATCCTCGAAAATCGTCTTGATCACCTCAAGCGCACCATTATCACCCGCTGCCAGTGCCTGTTTGAACTGCGGCACCAAGGGCGCTGTGCGCATGTCGAGCTTTGCCGGATCAAGCGTTGGTCGGTCGATTGCGCCGCACAGACAAACCTCGCGGATGCCCACGCCCAAAAGATGCGCCAAAAGACTGCCAAGCGTTTCCAGCCGGAAGGTCAGATCCGCCTTCAACCCATCCGGCGCGCAACCCTCATAGGCGCAGACCAAAGGCGGCACGTCCTGCGCCGCCGCCACCCGCGCGGGCAGGCCGCCGCGTCCGGCGATCAGCGCAAGGCTCATTTCGGCGTCAAGAAATGGCGGCCCGTATCGGCCATGACAAAATCAACGATCTGGCGCACATAATCGCTCTGGGTCTCGTCCCCCAAACGCCGCGCCCGGTCCGAGAATGTCCCCTCGCCCTGCGCCAGCATCTGGAACGCGGCCCTGAGCGCCGTGATGTCGCTACGTGCCACACCGGCGCGCTTCAGCCCGACAAGGTTCAACCCGTCCAGATCACCGCGTGGCGCTTGCACAAGGCCGTAGGGGATCACGTCATTGGTCACCATGGTCACCGCGCCGATGATCGCGCCCTGCCCGATGCGCACCCATTGGTGGATGCCCGACAGCCCGCCGATGATGACGTCATCCTCAAGCACACAGTGGCCCGCGACGGCGGCAGAGTTCACCACGATCACCCGATTGCCCACGATGGCATCATGAGCGATGTGACAGCCCGCCATGAACAGCCCGTCGTCGCCCACACGCGTCACGCCGCCACCGCCTTCGGTGCCGCAGTTCATCGTGACATGCTCGCGGATGCGGTTGCGTTCGCCAATCACCAGACGGCTCGCTTCGCCCTTGAACTTCAGGTCTTGCGGAATCTCACCGATCACGGCGAAGGAGAAAATCATCGTGCCTGCGCCAACCTCGGTCTGGCCCGTCACGACAACGTGGGATTTCAACTCCACATCCGCCTTCAGCACGACCTCAGGGCCGACCACGCAGAAGGGGCCGATCTTGGCCGAAGGGTCGATCTGCGCCCCCTCTTCGATCACGGCACTGGGGTGGATATTGCTCATGCCGCGTCCTGTGGCAGGTCCAGCATCGCCATGAACTCGGCCTCGGCGGCCATTTCACCATCTACGGTGGCCACACCCCCAAATTTCCAGATTTTCGCACCCGGCTTGCCGCGCAGGGTTTTCAGGTCCATCCGCAGCACATCGCCGGGGCCGACCTTGCGGCGGAACTTACATTTGTCGATCGACATGAAATAGATCAGCATGTCGCGGTCCTGCATGCCAAGAGCGGTGCCCACCATCACGCCTGCCGTCTGGGCCATCGCCTCAACGATAGTGACGCCCGGCATGATCGGCGTGCCGGGGAAGTGGCCCTGAAAATGTGGCTCGTTCATAGTGACGTTCTTATAGCCGACAGCACTTTCAGTGCCGTTGATCTCTTCCACTTTGTCGACCAGCAAAAACGGGTAGCGGTGCGGCAGGATGCGCTGGATCAATTGGATATCGGCGCGCAGCAGCTCTTCGGTCATGGACTGTCCTTTGTCTCAGAAGGTTGCTGAATGGCTACCAATTCAGACGGCTGGGGGCAAGCATCCCCGGGCGCTGGCCCGCTTAGTCCGCCTCGGACAGACCGCTTCCGATGGCCTCATCCAACAGCGAAATCGCTTGATCCGTGACCTCAATCGCCGAGGAGGAAACAAAGACACGCCGCCGCTCAAGAATGACCGCCGCGTCGGAATTACGCATCAACTGCTCCAATACCGGGGCCGCTGCGGACAAAAACCGATCCCGCTCAAGGTCGAGCACCTCGTTCAGTGTGCGGTTTTTTGCGGCCTGCTCCGCACGGGTGCGCTGCACCTTTTCGTCAAAGGCGTCGGCCAGCACCCTAAACTTTGCCGGTTCCATCTGCGCGCGTTTTTCGGTGAGGTCGCGCTCTTCCGCCTCAAGGGCTGCTTCAATCTCACGGTTCTCGGCGGCCAATTGCTCACTTTGCGCCTCGATCTCGCGCGTTACACGCTCGCCAAAAGCGCTTTCGCGAAACAGGCGTTCAGAATCGATTGTTAGCACTGGGCTGATCACACCCTGCGCGGTGCCCGCCGCGCTTGAATGTGGCTCTGCCGCAGGGGTCTGCTGCGCGAGGCCGGGGGTGACCCCGGCCAGCATCATCACAAAGGGGATGAAGGCGCGGCGCATGGGCTTAGAACGTGGTCCGTAGCGTGACCTCAAAGCTCTGTTCCTTGTCAAAGCTCTCTTTCTTCAGCGCGTCGGAGACGTTGAACTGAAGCGGGCCAAGCGGCGTGTCCCAGAAGACCGAGAAGCCGATCACATGGCGGAAGGAGCCGCCTTCACCGACGATGGTGCCGCCCGTGGTGTCAACATCGCTCAGATCCCACAGGTTGCCTACGTCATAGAAGACACCGCCAGTGATGCCATATTCCTCGGGCAGGCCGAGCGGGAACTCCGCCTCAAAACGGGCCACGGCAAAGAGGTTGCCGCCAAGCGCGTCATCTACGCCGTTGCTCTGGTCACGCGGGCCGATACCGCCCGGCTCAAAGCCGCGCATGATCGACGGGCCGAGGATGAAGCGGTCAACCGCACGGTTGGTGCCGCTGTTCCACGCCAGCGCCCCGCCTTCGAGCGTGGCACGAAGGGTCACTTCCTCGTTAAAGATACGCTTTTCGGCACCCAGCTTGGCCGTGGTTTTGATGTATTCGTTGTCACCACCGAGCCCGGCAAAGTCTTGCCCGAACTCGAACAGAATGCCCTGTGTCGGGTCCAGCCCGGTGCGGCGGGTGTCATAGGTGTAGGTGTAGCCGAGGGAGGAGGAGAACAACGCGCCTTCCGCGATCTCATTCGCGATGGTGGCGCTGCTATCCTCGTCATCACGCTCCAACATCTCAATCCCTTCGAGCGTATAGCGCGTCGACAGACGGCCATTCTCGCTGACCGGGAAGGTCAGGCTGGGCTGGAACACCAAGCGTTCGGTGTCATAGCTGGAATAGGACGAATTGGTTTCCGCGTAATCAAGCTTGAGGCCAAGGGCCACATCGCGCCCAAGGAAGCGCGGCTCGACGAAGGTCACGCCATAGCGCGTGGCATCTTCGGCGGTAGAGATCGACAGGTTCAGCCTTTGGCCACGGCCCAGGAAGTTATCCTCCTGAAAGCTGACCGCCACACCAAAACCATCGTTGTTCGAAAAGGAGCCACCGAAGTTCAGCGAGCCTGTGGGCTTTTCTTCCACATCAACGTCAATCACGACCTGCTCTGGGCTGGAGCCTTGGCGGGCATTAACCTCTGCCGTCTCAAAATACTGCAGCGCGCGGATACGCTCTGCCGCTTGGCGGATTTCGCGCGGGTTGAACGGGTCACCCTCCACGCTGTCGAACTCGCGGCGGATCACGCGGTCAAGCGTGGTGGTGTTGCCTTCAATGTCGATCCGCTCAACAAAGATACGCTCCCCACGGGACAGCTTGTAGGTGACGTTCAATGACAGATCGCGGTCGTTGCGGTCAATCACCGGCTCAACGCGCAGGAAATCGACACCATCGCGGATCGCTTGGCGCTCAATCCGGGCGATGTCATTCTCGATCAAAGTGGGAGAGTAGATCACACCGGGGCGGATCTTGAGCAGGTCGCGGTATACGGCAGCGTTCAGCCCCGGCACTTCGGATTCCACCGAAACATTGCCAAAACGGAACTGCTGCCCTTCGGTGATGTTATAGGCGACAAAAACGCCATCCCGCTCTTCGGTCAACTCGGCGTTGACCGCTTCGGTGCGCATGTCGACATAGCCACGCGACAGGTAGAAATCGCGCAGCATCTGCTTGTCGGCCTCAACCCGGCCTTCAACATAGGTGTCACGCTTAACCAATCGGCGGAACAGACCCGCCTGTTTGGTGCCCAGCACGCGGCGCAGACGGCGGTCGGAATAGACGCGGTTGCCGACAAAGCTCAGGCGCTCGATCTCCACGTTGTCGCCTTCGAAAATTTCGAACACCAGATCGACGCGGTTTTGGTCGCGGCGGATGATGCGGGGCTGCACACGGGCCGACAGGCGGCCTTCGTTGCTATAAGCCTCGGCGATGGCGGCGGCGTCTTGCTCGGCTTGGCTAGGATTGAACACCCGGCGCTCGGTCGAGCCGATCAACGCGGCCAGCATCTCATCCTTGATGCGGCGGTTGCCCTCAAAGCTGACCCGGTTCAGCGTCGGCAGTTCCACCACAGTGATGACCAACGTGCCGCCCTGCGGCTCAATGGAAACGGATTCAAACAGGCCCGAATTTTGCAGGTTCTGGTAGGCGTCGTTCAACTGCCCGCCCGACACCGCCTGCCCGCGCCCGATGCCAGCCCGCCGCAGAATGGCGCTGTCGCCGATCCGCTCGTTGCCTTCGATGACGACCGTGTTGAACTGGTATTGCTGCGCCTGCGCTTGGCTGCCCGGCACAAGCCATGCAACGGACAACATGACACAAAGCGATGCGCCCCGAAGGGTCTTGCCAACATTGCTGCGCTGCGCCCACTCGATGGGCATTCTGCCCTCGTTCCTCAGTCCCATTACACCGACCCGTTTTTTACGACATTGTTGTCAACCTGACTACGCAGGTTAATGGGGTTTGTCAAAAGCAACGGAGGGAAAAATATACCATATCATGCGGCAAGATGGGCCAGAATGACATCATACGCCAAGATCGGGCAGTGCGGCCCGATCTGGCAAAGCATTTAGGTCAGAGAGAAGCGACAAAGGCTCCGGCAGAGAGGGCGGCGGCAATGGCCGCCGCGAAAAACGCGCGGTCCCAGTTAAGGTCCAGCAGCAGGCTTAAGCCGCGGTATGATCCTTGAATCACGTGCATCTTCGGTTCCTTCTCGTTGAGAAGCGATTTTACCCAAAGATTACGGCACGATTTTGTTCAATTGTGGCGATTTGAAGGCAATTCGCCCTGCCCCCCTTGGGGCAAGGCAGTGGCAAAGCGCCCAGCATTCACGGGCAGAACAAATCATTCCCAAGTGCGAAGAGCATCAAGGTCAGCACCAGCGTAATGCCAAGGGTCATCAAGACCCGCAGCGCGCCGTCGCTCGGCGGTTTGCCGGTCACGGCCTCATAGGCGTAAAACACCAGATGCCCGCCATCCAGAGCCGGGATCGGGAAAAGGTTCAGCAGCCCGACCGCCGTGCTCAGCACCGCGATGAAATAGATGAAGGATTGCGCCCCCTGGCTCGCCATTGCGCCCGAGGTCTGGGCAATGCCCACCGGGCCGCTGAGGTTACAGGTGCTGATATTGCCGACAATCATCTCGCGCAGACCCGAGATCGAGCCTGTAATGATGCGCCATGTGTTCTCCAGACCCACGCCAAGCGCCTCGCCTACGCCGGGCGTATCGGTGGCAGGTACAAAGGCCATGCCGCCAACGATGCCGATGCGCAGGTTTTGAACAAAGCTGCCATCGGGCTGCGGCTCATCCGTCGCTTTGGGAACAAGGGTAAAGGCCAAGGTCTCGCCATCGCGCCAGACGGTCAATTCCTGCGGCGCCCCTTCGGAGGCCTCGACGACCTCTTTCAACTCGCCAAAGGCCACGATCTCTTTCCCGTTTACCGCGGTGATGACGTCACCACTGCGCAGACCAGCCTCCTGCGCCGCCGATTGCGGGGCGACATTGCTGACCAGCGGCGGCATCAGATAGGGGCCGGGCACGGTCAGTTCCGCACCATCGCGGGTGATGTCATAGCTCAGCACCGCTTCCTGCGGCAGGTTCGTCAGGAAATCGCCATAGCCCTCACCGGCGGCGAGCGATGGCACCGGGGTGCCTTCGACAGCGCGCAGTACGTCACCGGATTGCAATTCAAACGCCGCATTCGGCAGATCACGCAACTCCCCCACGGTCAGCGGGTCACGCGCGGTGCCTGCAGTCATCGCAACGGCAAAGAAGATGATGATCGACAGGGCAAAGTTGAACACAGGCCCCGCCGCCACGGTCAGCGCACGGGCATAAAGCGGTGCACCATGCATTGTGTGGCGCAACGCCTCGGGGTCTTCAGCCAGCGCCTGCATCGCGGTTTCGTCCTTACCGGATGCGGCATTGGAATCGCCCGCAAACTTCACATAGCCGCCGAAGGGCAGCAGCGCGAACTGCCAGCGTGTGCCGCGCTTATCCATACGGGAAAACAGCACCGGGCCGAACCCGAGGCTAAAGACATCCGCCTTAATCCCGGTCCAACGACCCACGATGTAATGGCCGTATTCGTGGATAGCCACGATCACCGAAAGCGCCACGACAAAAGCCAATATCGTCCAGATCAGCCCGCCGAACTCCGGCAAAAATCCCATGATGTCCAACGTGCTACCCTGCCCTTTTTAGAATTGCGGCCTTAGCAGCCTTACGTGCGAGATGGTCGGCTTCGCCCACCAGATCAAGTGTCATATCGTCGCTGCCCCAGCCCAAAGACGCGTCAGAAGCACGTGCGTCCAACACTTCCTCGACGATCTCGGCCATCTGGGTAAAGCGCAACTGCCCGCCGATAAAGCCATCCAGCGCCACTTCCTTGGCCGCGTTAAAGACCGCGCCCATCAAGCCACCTGCCGCCATAACCTCCCGCGCGAGGCGCAGTGCGGGCCAGCGGGCGTCGTCGGGCGCGGTGAAATCGAACCGCCCGATTTTGGTGAGATCCAGCCGCTCCACCGGCAAAGGTGCCCGCTGCGGATGGTGCAGCGCATAGCCGATCGCGTGACGCATGTCAGGCGGGCCGACATGGGCCATCAACCCACCGTCGCAAAAACCCACCAGCGCATGGATCATCGACTGCGGATGCACCAGCACTTCGATAGCCTCAGGCGAGACACCGAAAAACTCCCGCGTCTCAATAACTTCCATCGCCTTGTTAAACATCGACGCCGAGTCGATGGTGATGCGCTGGCCCATGTCCCAATTGGGATGGTTCGACGCTTGGTCAAGCGTTGCGTGGGGCAAATCTTCGAGCGGCCAATCCCGAAACGCCCCGCCGCTGGCGGTGATGATGACGCGCTCAACGGCGGCCATGTCTTCCCCCACCAGCGCTTGAAAAACGGCGGAATGTTCGCTGTCGACCGGCAGGATCGTCGCGCCATGGCGCTTGGCCTCGCCCATGATCAGCGCTCCGGCGCAAACGAGCGATTCCTTATTGGCCAGCGCCAGCGTCCCGCCTTGGCGCAGGGCGGCCATCCCCGGTGCCAGCCCTGCCGCGCCGATGATCGCCGACATGGTCCAATCAGCCGGGCGGGATGCCGCCTCGGTAATCGCCTCGGACCCCGCCGCTGCCTCGATCCCACTGCCGCTGAGCGCATCGCGCAGATCGTCCAACAGGTCTTCGCGGGCAGTGACCGCAATCTCGGCCTTCAGCGCTTTCGCGTCCTCGGCCAGCTGGGCGATATTGCCCGCGCCGGTCAGCGCTACGACGTCATAGGCGTGAGCTTCCCGGCGGATCAGATCAATCGTGTTCTGACCGATGGACCCGGTCGCCCCCAGTATCGAAATTTTGCGTGGCATGGCGGATCAGTTCACGCCCGGCGGGAAGCCAATCAGCGGCCCAACGATCAGCAAAAATACAGCAGCACCCAACATCCCATCGAAACGGTCCAACAGACCGCCATGGCCGGGGATCAGCGCCGAGCTGTCTTTGACGCCCATCTTCCGCTTCATACCCGATTCCGCCATATCGCCCATTTGCGAGGCCATCGACAGCGCGACCGAGATGCCAACGAGCTGGAACCCAAAGCCTGTGTTGAAGGAAAAGATCAGCCCAACAACAGCCGCGCCGACCCAGCCCGAGGCGGTGCCGGACCAAGTTTTCTTGGGGCTGACCTTTGGCCAAAACTTGGGCCCACCGATGGCACGGCCGGCGAAATAGCCCACCACATCGGTGACCACGACCACCAACACCAGCCACATCAACCAGCCAAAGCCCATGTCATCGCGCAGTTGGATCAGGCCAAAGCCCGCCAGCAGGATCATGGCGGTAAAGCTCATGTAGAGCGTGCGGTTGGCCGCCAGCAGGCCAAAGCCCAAAAGCGCAGGTGCCAACAGCAGCGGCAGGCCAAAGCCTACCGGCAGATAGACCGACGCCAACACCGCCGCGCCCGTCACCAGCCCAAGCTGCCAAGAGGCCGCCTGACCGGGGCCGCGCAGCATGCCGACAAGCTCCCAAACCATCAGACCGCAGACCAGCGCCACCAAAAGGTGAAAGGCAACGCCCCCCAACCAGATGCCCAGCAGACCGATCAGGATCATCGCACTGGCCGATAGCATCCGCGCGCGGAGGTCGGACCATTGTTCAGGTGATTTCATCGCGCTTCTCCTCAGGTCTTGACCGCACCGAACCGCCTGTCACGCCCGCCATAGGCGGCGCAGAGCCGGGCGAATTCCTCGCGGGTGAAATCCGGCCACAGCGTGTCGATGAACTCATATTCCGCATAGGCCGACTGCCACAGCAGAAAGTTCGAAATCCGCGCCTCGCCGCTGGTGCGGATCACCAGATCGGGGTCGGGCAGCACATGGGTATCGAGGTAGCGCGGCAGGGTCTCTTCGTCCACGCTGTCGGGGTCAAGTTTGCCGCTGGCGACATCTTGGGCCAAGCGGTGCGTGGCGCGGGCCACCTCATCGCGGCCCCCGTAATTGAGCGCAATCGTCAGATTGATGCGGGTGTTATGCGCGGTGTGGTCCTCAAGCTCTCCCATCAGTTTGATCAGCTTGTCATCCAGCCGGTCGCGATCCCCGATGAAACGGACCCGCGCGCCATATTCGCTGAGGCTGCGCATTTCTTTGGAGATATAGCGCCGAAACAGCGACATAAGCCCCGCCACTTCGACCTGCGTGCGTTTCCAATTCTCGGTCGAGAACGCAAAGATCGTCAGATATTCCACCCCCACATCAGGGCAGCATTCCACGATCTCGCGCACCCTCTTGGCACCGGCGTGGTGGCCAAAAAGCCGGGGCCGCCCGCGTTGGGTGGCCCAACGGCCATTGCCGTCCATGATAATCGCCACATGGCGTGGCCCGCCGGGTATCGTCTGGGGCTGGGTTTCGGCGGTGCTCATGTCTCGACCTTTTCTTTCAAGTTCTATGTCCCTGCGCGAAAGCGCGGGTCAAACTTGCATGATTTCGGCCTGTTTCGTCTCAAGCTGGTCATCAATGAGGGTGATGAAGCGGTTGGTCAGATCCTGCACTTCGCCTTCCCAGATTTTCTGGTCATCTTCGGACATCGCACCATCGTTCTTGGCTTTCTTAATCTGGTCCATCCCGTCGCGGCGGATGTTGCGGATCGAAACGCGGGCGTGTTCTGCATACTGCCCGGCAACCTTGGTCAGCTGGGTGCGGCGCTCTTCGTTGAGCTCAGGGATCGGCAGCATGATAATGGTGCCATTGAGCTGCGGGTTGATCCCCAGACCGCTTTCACGGATGGCTTTTTCAACCTTACCGACAAGACCTTTGTCCCAAACGTTGATCGTCACCATGCGCGGCTCGGGCACGTTGACGGTGCCGACTTGGTTTACCGGGGTCATCTGGCCGTAGGCCTCAACCATCACCGGCTCCAGCATGGAGGCCGAGCCGCGGCCTGTGCGCAGCGATGCGAACTCGGTCCGAAGCGACGCAATCGCGCCGTTCATCCGCCGTTCAAGATCATCGGTATCGAGCATAAATTCGTCTGACATGGCGAGCCTGCTTGTTGTTTCCTTGCGTTACGGCTTTCTAACGGTGGCGCGGCGCTTTCACAACTGCCCATTATATCGCCACCATCTGACAACCGCGCCCCCTTGCGAGAGGCGCGGCGACCTCGGGCCAATCGCCCCGCCGTAGGACGATCCCCGCGCTGTGGTGCGCGTCTTAACCGACGCGGGTGTAAGTACCCTGCCCCGCCAAAATGCCCTGAAAGCCGCCCGGCTCGTCCAGCGAGAAGACGATGATCGGCAGGTTGTTGTCCCGCGCCAGCGCGATGGCAGAGGCGTCCATCACGCCAAGCCGCTTTTGCAGCACGTCGTCATAGCTTACCATGTCATAGCGTTTCGCATCGTCGAACTTGGCCGGATCCTTGTCATAGACGCCATCGACCTTGGTGCCCTTAAAGATCGCCTCGCAAGACATCTCATTGGCGCGCAGGGTCGCGGCGGTGTCGGTGGTGAAATAGGGGTTGCCGGTGCCGGCGGCAAAGATGCAGACCCGCTTCTTCTCAAGGTGGCGCACGGCGCGGCGGCGGATATAGGGCTCGGCCACTTCGTTCATGGTGATCGCGCTGATCACCCGTGTATGGATGCCCAGACCTTCAAGCGCCGATTGCATCGCCAACGCGTTCATAACCGTGGCGAGCATGCCCATGTAATCCGCCGTGGTCCGCTCCATCCCCTGCGCCGAGCCTTGCAGCCCGCGAAAAATGTTGCCGCCACCGATGACCATACAGATCTCGACGCCAAGGCTGTGCACCGATTGCACCTCGCGGGCGATGCGTTCGACGGTTGGCGGGTGCAGACCATAGCCGAGGTCACCCATCAGCGCCTCCCCGGAAATCTTTAGCATCACGCGATTAAAGGAGACTTGGGGGGTGTCTTGGGACATCGGGCACACCTTATTATTTCACCAACCGGGGGAGATTTGAGCCTTGCGGCGGTGAAGGGTTTTCATTTCGCGCCAAAATGTCGCAAATACGCCCAAGGTTCAATGCGGGACGTAAGGAAGACGCAAAGAAATGCCGGATATTCCCAAAGCCCAGTTTGACGCGCTGCTGCAAGACCTGCCGCCCGAGCGCCCGGTGCTCATCGCCGGGCCGACCGCCAGCGGCAAATCCGCCCTGGCACTCGCCATTGCCGAGGCGCAGGGCGGTGTGATCGTCAACGCAGATGCCAGTCAGGTCTACGCGCCGTTGCGCATCATCAGCGCCCGCCCTTCGCCAGAGGAGGAGGCCCGCGCGCCGCATCTGCTCTATGGTCATCTGTCGGAGAACGCGCCCTATTCCACCGGCCATTGGCTGCGCGAAGTTGCCCCGCTGCTTAAGGGCGATCAACGGGTGATCATCACGGGCGGCACCGGGCTATACTTCTCTGCTCTGACGCAGGGCTTGGCCGAGATACCGGAAACCCCGCCCGAAGTCCGCGCCCAAGGCGACGACACGGCGCTCGAAGTCTTGTTGGCGCAGCTAGACCCGGAAACCGCCGCGGGCATTGACCAGCAAAACCGCGCACGGGTGCAGCGTGCTTGGGAGGTTTGGACCGCCACCGGGCGCGGCCTCTCGGACTGGCAGCGCGACACCGGCGCGCCGCTTTTGCCGCTCGCGAACTGTCTGCCGATTGTCTTCGACGTGGAGCGGGAATGGCTCAACGCCCGTATCGCGCAGCGCTTTGATCTGATGCTGGAGCAAGGCGCGCTTGAGGAGGCTGCCGCCCTCCGCCCGCGCTACGATCCCACCCTCCCTTCCCATCGCGCCATCGGCGTGCCGGAACTGATGCGACATCTTGACGGGGATTGGCCGCTGCACCGCGCCCGCGAAGCCGCCGTGGTTGCCACCCGCCGTTTCGCCAAACGGCAGCGCACTTGGATGCGCAGTAAAATGGCGGATTGGCAGCGGGTCACACCCGAGTAAGCACGGACGCTTCAGAAGTTCTTGCAAAATCAGGACCATCGGATAGCCTGATTTTATTGGATGGCCCCTAGGGTTTCCATGTCTTAACGAAAGGTTCGCGTGCTGCATTCACAGATACAGCTTCTCACGCTGGCCCAGCTTTCTGGAGGGCAGGACTGGCGGCTGGCCCTTGCTCATGACCGCGACCACCATCTTCTGATCTGGATCACCCGTGGCCAAGGGCGGCTATTGCTTGAGGGGCAGCGCCGTGGCCTTGGCCCGCACAACGCCCTTTGGATACCAGCGCGGTCGCTCTTCGCTGTGGAATTGGGCTATCAATGTGCGGGCCATGCGGTGCTGATCCCCGAAGACAGCAGTTTGCCCCTGCCTGACACGCCGCGCCAATTGCGCATCCGCGACGTGCAGGCCCAGGCCGAGCTTTCGGCTCTCATAGAGCAGACGCAACGCGAGATGCAGCAGGGCCGCCCCCTGCAACAAGACGCGATAGAGGCGCAGGCGGCTCTCATGTCGGTCTGGCTGCGCCGTCAAATCATGTTGGACGAACATGCCGCGGCCCGTCCCAAAGCAGGCATCAGGCTCAGCGCGCGGTTCTGCGCCTTGGTCGCGCGGCGAACGCCCAAAGGTGGCAGCATGGCCGAACACGCAGCGGAACTGGGGGTCACCCCGACCCATCTGACCCGCGCCGTCAAAGCAGCCACCGGAAAATCCGCTGCCGCATTGCTGAACGAATACAGCTCCCACGCCGCCCGGCGACTGTTGGGTGAGACCGATCAAACCGCCGCAGAAATCGCCGCCTTTCTAGGTTTCGGCTCGGCAGCCTATTTCACCCGCTTCATGCAACAGCACAGCGGTTTGCCCCCCAGCAAACTGCGCTAAAGCGGCTTACATACGTCGCTTTCAGCCTATCACAATGTCGCAAAAACCACATCAAGCTCCGCAGGCGAATGTTGACGCGCGGCTATTTTCCATGCCTCATGGGCGAACCGCTTTGCAAAGAGCCAAATGAACGGCCAGGCACATGACGCTAAAAATGCCTTGCCTTAGGGCCGTGCTGCCATAGCTCAACAAGGCGGCAAAAACTGCCGCCACCAGTACCGGCGCTGTCATGGCGCCGCACGAATTAAAAAGGCCAAAAAGGCCGCATCGTCGGGCCAAGTCACCGCCCGACCCTGCTACAGGGGACCATATGGGACTATTTATTTTGCGCCGGCTGGGTGTGATGTTGCTGACGGCGCTGTGCCTGACGTTCATCGTATTCTGGCTGACCAATCTCTATCCGAACCTCGAAAAGCTCGCCAAAACCCAAGGCAATTTCCGCATGTCGGACGAGGCCGTGGCCAGCTACCTTGAAAGCCGCGGCTATCTGCAACCCACGGTCGATAAATTCGGCGAATGGCTGGGCGTACTGCCCGGTTGGGTAACGGAAGGTGAAACACCGGATGAAACATTCGGGCGCTGTTTCGCCGCCGGCACCCCGGTAGAGGATCGCCCCACCCGCTGCGGCATTCTGCAAGGCGATTGGGGCTTTTCGACCGTCTTCAAAGAACCCGTGGGCGAAACCGTCATGACGCGCCTCGCCCTCACCGGCAAGCTGATGTTCTGGGTGTTGATGCTGATGGTCCCCTCGGCGCTAATCGTGGGCGTTTTGGCGGGGATGCGCGAAGGCTCCAAGCTCGACCGCTCACTTTCGACCTTCTCCATCGCCACCACCGCGACGCCGGAGTATGTCTCGGGCGTGATCTTCATCGCCGTATTGGCTTCCTCGCGCTTCGGCCTCTCGCCGCTTCTTGCCGAATGGGGCTGGATCGACAGTAAAACACTGTTTCTCGGCTCTGCCACTTCCGCCATGAAAGACGCAAATTTTTGGAACTTCTTTCTGCCAGTGCTGACCATCTCACTCTACGGCATGGGCTATATCGCGCGAATGACGCGGGCCTCGATGACGGAGGTGATGACCGCGCAATATATCCGCACCGCGCGGCTTAAGGGCGTGAAGTTCTCGGAGATCGTGTTGAAACACGCCCTGCGCAACGCGCTGATCGCCCCCTTCACGGTGATCATGCTTCAGATCCCATGGCTGCTGAACGGCGTGGTGATCGTCGAGACCCTGTTCAACTACAAGGGCTTCGGCTGGCTTTTGGTACAGGCGGCGGCTAATAACGACATCGAACTGCTGCTCGCCGTTTCGGTCGTGTCGGTCATTGTTGTCCTCGTGACGCAGTTGATCTCTGACATCGGCTACGTCTTCCTCAACCCGCGCATTCGCATTTCTTAAGGGAGCATGGACATGGAACAACTGACATGGACCGGGTCTCTTACGGGGCTCAACATCATCTTCCTTGGCCTTTGCGTGATGCTGGCCTTGGCCGTCGCGATGCAGATCGTCGTTTCTTTCCTCCCTGCCAGTGACGCGCAGGAGATCAACCCCGATGGCACCGTCGCCCGGCGGGGCGGGCTGACAGGCGGGTTGAACCGCGCCGTCATCCTGCTGTTTGCGCTGCTGATCCTCGTGCTGCTGATCTATATCGTCGCCGGTGCCTTCATGGGGCCGCAGGCGGGCATCTTTGGTGGCATGTCGCAACAGATGCTGCCGGTCTGGATCGCGCTGATCCTGACCTTCGCCGTCTCCATCCACTTCAAACGCCGCCTTGGCCTCTACGGCAAGCTATTCGACAGCACCGTGGGGATGATCGGCTTTGCCATCGTCATGTTCTGGGTCTTCACCGGAGTCTTCGGCGGGTTGTTCGACCTGCTGGTGACGCATGACAGCCTCAGCCAAACGTCGGGCATGAAAAACAAGCTGCCCGGCACCCCGCTACGCAGCCCGGATGAAGGCGAATACCCGTGGTTTCTGTTGGGCGGTGACAACCTTGCCCGCGATGTCTTCTCGCGGCTGATCAAGGGCTCATGGGTCGTTGTGCAGATCGCCCCCTTGGCGACGCTCTTTGCCTTTATGGTGGGGATCACGCTGGGCTTGCCAGCGGGCTACTACGGCGGTCGGCTGGATACGATCCTTAGCTTTCTGGCAAACCTGATCCTCGCTTTCCCGGTAATCCTGCTGTTCTACCTGCTGGTGACGCCCGAAATCGTGCTGACCGGCATCCCGAACTATATGGCCGTGTTCCTGTTCGTCTTCCCGCTGATCTTCCTCGCTGTGCTGTTGAACTCACGCTACTACACGCAGCCCTCCTTCCGCACGCCGCTGTTGATCGTGGTGCTGGGTATTGTCGGCTGGCTCTATCTGTCGCTGGTGTCCACCGACGGCGCGATCGTGGCGACGGACACCTACCGCATCCCCGGATTGCCGAGCATGATTGACCTCTTCGATATCGACCCCGGCGTGCTGGTGGTCTTTGTCTCGGTCGTCTTCGTGAACTCGCCCACGGTGTTCCGCATCGTGCGCGGCCTCGCGCTGGACATCAAAACGCGCGACTATGTGGCTGCCGCCCAAACCCGCGGCGAAGGCCCGTGGTACATCATGCTGTGGGAGATCCTGCCCAATGCCCGTGGCCCGCTGATCGTCGATTTCTGCCTGCGCATCGGTTATACCACGATCCTTCTAGGCACTTTGGGCTTCTTCGGTCTTGGGCTGGAAAGCGAAAGTCCGGATTGGGGCAGCACGATCAACGCAGGCCGCCGCCTGCTGTCGCTGTATCCACACGCGGCCATCGCGCCCGCGCTTGCACTTCTGAGCCTCGTGCTGGGTCTGAACCTACTGGCCGACGGCCTGCGCGAAGAATCCTTGCGCGACTAAGAAACATCCTCCGGGGGGCGCGCCCTCCCGGACCCTTTTGATCCCCCGACTGGGAGAGACAAATGCCAAAAACAGATTACGACGGCCCAATTCTTGAGATCAACAACCTGTCGATCTCCTTTTTCACCCGGCTGCGAGAGATCCCCGCCGTGATGGATTTTTCCGTGATCGTGCAACCGGGCGAAGCCGTGGGGCTGGTCGGCGAAAGCGGCTGTGGCAAATCCACCGTGGCGCTGGGTGTGATGCAGGATCTGGGCCGCAATGGTCGGATCGTCGGCGGCTCAATCAAGTTCAAGGGCCGCGATCTGAGCGAGATGAGCGCCGAAGAACTGCGCGACATCCGCGGCAGTGAGATCGCGATGATCTATCAAGAGCCGATGGCCAGCCTGAACCCCGCCATGCGGATCGGCAAACAGCTGATGGAAGTGCCGATGATCCACGCGGGCATGTCCGAGAAAGAAGCCCATGCGCGTGCGCTTCAAGTGGTCACGGATGTGAAACTCCCCGACCCCGAACGCATCCTGAAAGCCTATCCGCACCAACTCTCGGGCGGGCAGCAGCAACGTATCGTCATCGCCATGGCGTTGATGTCCGAACCCTCGCTCCTGATCCTCGATGAGCCGACCACAGCGCTCGACGTGACCGTCGAAGCGGCGGTTGTGGATCTGGTTAAGGACTTGGGCAAGAAATACGGCACCTCGATGCTGTTCATCTCTCACAACCTCGGGCTGGTGCTGGAAACCTGCGACCGTATCTGCGTGATGTACTCAGGCGAGGCGGTGGAGAAAGGCTCCATCCACGATGTCTTTGACGAGATGCAGCACCCCTATACGCAGGCATTGTTCCGCTCCATCCCGCTGCCCGGTGCCGACAAAAATGCCCGCCCCCTTGTGGCGATCCCCGGAAACTTCCCCCTGCCCCATGAGCGTCCGCCCGGCTGCAACTTCGGGCCACGCTGCGACTATTTCGTGCCCGGCCGCTGCGACGGGGCGCCGATCCCGATGGAGACGGTCCCCGGCAATGACCGGCATGAAACCCGCTGCATCCGTTTTCAAGAAATCGACTGGCAAGCGCCGCTGGAACTGGCCGACGTTAAGGAAAAGGGCGATGTGGGCGAAGTGGTCCTCAAAATGGACCACCTCAAGAAATACTATCAGGTCGCGGCCAATGCCATGTTCGGCGGCGGCAACAAGAAAGTGGTGAAAGCCAACGAAAGCCTGAGTTTTGAGGCCCATGAAAGCGAAACACTCGCCATCGTCGGGGAATCCGGCTGCGGCAAATCCACCTTCGCCAAGGTGCTCATGGGGTTGGAGACAGCGACCGAGGGGCATATCTATCTCGACGGGAAAGATATCGGCGATGTGCCCATCGAGAACCGGACGACCAAGAATGTCGCTGATGTGCAGATGGTGTTTCAGAACCCCTTCGACACGCTCAACCCCTCAATGACTGTCGGGCGGCAGATCATCCGCGCGCTGGAAATCTTCCGCATCGGCAAGAATGAGAAAGAGCGCAAGCAGCGCATGCTGGAACTGCTCGATCTGGTGAAGTTGCCGCGCGAATTCGCCACCCGTATGCCACGCCAACTGTCGGGCGGGCAAAAGCAGCGCGTCGGCATCGCCCGTGCCTTTGCAGGCGACGCGCGGATCGTGGTGGCGGATGAGCCGGTCTCGGCGCTTGATGTCTCGGTGCAGGCGGCGGTGACGGATCTGTTGATGGAGATTCAGCGCGAACAGAAAACCACGCTCCTGTTCATCAGCCACGACCTGTCGATTGTGCGCTACCTGTCGGACCGGGTCATGGTCATGTATCTAGGCCATGTGGTTGAGCTTGGGACCACCGATCAGGTCTTCTCGCCCCCCTATCACCCCTATACCGAAGCATTGCTCAGCGCGGTGCCGATTGCCGATACCAAGGTAAAGAAAAAGCATATCGTGCTGGAAGGCGACGTGCCTTCGGCCATGAACCCGCCCCCCGGTTGCCCCTTCCAGACGCGCTGCCGGTGGAAATCTCAGGTGCCGGGCGATCTTTGCGAGCGTGAGGTGCCGCCGATGGTCACCATGGCGGACGGCCATCAGATCAAATGCCACCTCTCCGACCAGCAGTTTGCCGAGATGGAGCCAGTGATCGAAGTCGGCACCGCGGCGGAATGAAAAAAGCGCAGATCCGAGGATCCGCGCTTTGTTTATCAGGCCGTTCACAGGGAACGACCTGAGATTTCTACAATCCGGGTTTACGGATCAACGGGCGAGCCGGCTGTGTTCACATTTGCCAGACCCTCAGCCACAACATCGGCAAAGGTCGACACGAGGGCCACGTAGAACTCGGTCTCGGTCGGCTGGATGTTTACATAGCCTTCGGGGGCAATCTGATCGCCGCTATAGGCCGAGACCATCACAGGGAAGCTCAGACCAGCGCTCTCACCGGTCGGGCTTGTGATGTCAACAACACCTTCCAACTGGTTGAATTCCTTGCTTTCTGGCAGCATGGTCGCGCCATTAAGGGCGATCTTACGGATGTCGATCTTGATCTGCGGATCGGCACCATCGCTGCTCAGCGGCACACGCTGGGCTACTTCGGCGCGCAGGTCTTCTTCCAGATCAGGATAGAAATTCATGGCATTGCTTTCCGCGGAGGCGGCGACAGAGGATTCAACGTCGATCTTCGAGACCATGATCTTCTCATCGGCGAAGGCGGAACCGCCCAGTGCAATAGCACTTACGCCAGCGGCGAGGGCGATGTTTTTCATATTCGTGAACATATTGTTCTCCTACGATCTTTTCCGTCTCTGCGGCGGGCCAATCCCGCTGCAAGAGGTTCTGATCAGAGAACACCACGAAAGCCCCGGTGGTTCCCGAAGGTGCCGTCTATGGCGCGTCACAAACACAGCCTTCCGGCTGCTATACCGTAAAACACGCGGGCAATCGCTCAAACTATCAATGACTTAGCTGCCAGAGATCACTTTAACGTAATTGCGCGTTTCCTGATAGGGCGGCACGCCGCCATACTTCTTTACCGCCCCCGGCCCTGCGTTATAGGCGGCCAGTGCAAGTTCCCAACTGCCAAAAGCGCGGTACTGCATCTTGAGATAGCGCGCCCCGCCCTCAAGGTTCTGTGCCGGATCGGTCGGGTCCACCCGCAGCGCCCGTGCCGTCTGCGGCATCAGCTGCGCCAATCCCATCGCGCCTTTGTGCGAAAGTGCCTTGGGGTTCCACCCGCTTTCTTGCTGAACCAGCCTGAGAAACAGATCAACCGGGATGCCATGACGCGTTGCGGCCTCACGCGCGGTGGCTAGAAATGCGCCTTTGTAAGACCCGTTATATGTCGGCACGTCCCATTTCGTGGGCGTAACAACCTTGGGCGGCTGTAGCCGTACAGAGGCGGAATACTGTTTGGAAGCGCGGTTATCGAGGATGCTTTTCTGCGAGGCAAACAACCCCGCGCGGTTCTTGGAAGCGAACATATCGGCAGCCGCTGGCGCTGCCCCCATCGCAATCATCCCAGCCGCAGTCAAACCCACCGCAGCCAGACTGGCCACAAGTCCCGTCTTTCGCATCACCCTGCCCCCTGCCGTTGCATCGCGCGCAGTATATCTAAAACAGCGCCGCGTGCCAGCCCCGGATTACCCCCCGCCTGTCAGGGTGCAAGGATGCGCGCGCAGGTGGGAAAGCCGGTGTCATCCGACAGACAACCACGGTATAAACGGCCGAATTGGGCGCGCTCGGATTCGCGCCTGACGACAATGACACAGCAATGACAAACGAGGGGGCAAGATGGCCGGCTCAGTGAACAAAGTGATCCTAATCGGCAACCTCGGGCGCGACCCCGAGGTGCGGTCGTTCCAAAACGGCGGTAAAGTGTGCAACCTGCGCATCGCCACCTCGGAGACATGGAAAGACCGCAACACCGGCGAACGCCGCGAGAAGACCGAATGGCATTCGGTCGCGATCTTCCAAGAAGGTCTGGTCCGCATCGCCGAGCAGTACCTCAAGAAGGGCTCCAAGGTTTATATCGAAGGCCAGTTGCAGACCCGCAAATGGCAGGATCAATCCGGTGCAGACCGCTATAGCACCGAAGTCGTGCTGCAGGGCTTTGGCGGCACGTTGACCATGCTTGACGGCCCCGGCGGCGGCTCCGGCGGTGGTGGCGGTGGCAGCTACGGTGGTGGCGGCAGCGACTACGGCAGTGGCGGCGGTGGCAATGACTACGGTGGCGGCTATGACAGCGGCCCGTCCTCCTCGGGCGGTGGGGCCGGCGGCGGCGGCGGCAGCCGTGACCTCGACGACGAAATCCCGTTCTAAGCCAAGCGCGATTTTCGGCGGGGCGCTGTTGCGCCCTGCCCACCCCCTGCGGCCGCTGGCGTTATCCGCGCTTAACCTTGCCGCAATAGAACCCTCCCCATCGCGATACCCGCCGAGCAGGTGAATTGTTCGGCAACAGAATCAGAGGCTCCAGCTCGGGGCCATGTCGAGACGTTAAGACATGCAGGGTGACGCCTGTCTCAGACATCCGATTTGGCGGCGCCGCCCTTTTTAAACGGCCCCGAAACTGCACAGATCAGAGGATATGAACCGCCGGGCCATGCCCGTTGCGGATCACTGTCGCGCGCTTAACGCATCGCGCAGTAAGGTCAGCACGTCGGCGTTGTCGACTTCGGCCCCGGCAAAGGCCTGCCCGATGCCCCGCGCCAGAACAAAGCGCAAGCGCCCGTCGACGACCTTCTTGTCCTGCCCCATGAGGCGCAGCAACTCACCGGCGTTCGGCAAAACACCGGGAATGTCGCGCAGGTCGGTCTTCATCCCCATCTGCACCAGATGCGCACGCAACCGGCTAGGGTCTTCTTGCGGGCACAGCCCCAAACGCGCCGAGAGTTCTAAGGCCAGCGCACAGCCGATCGCCACACCTTCGCCATGCAGCAGACGATCAGAGTAGCCCGTCGCGGCCTCCAGTGCATGACCGAAGGTATGGCCGAGGTTCAACAGCGCACGGTCCCCCTGTTCTGTCTCGTCGCGCTGGACGATATCGGCCTTCATTTGCACTGAATGGCGCACCGCTTCGACCCGCGCGGCCATATCGCCTGCGGCAAGGGCTGGCCCCTGCGCCTCTAGCCAGTCAAAGAAACCTGCGTCACCCAGCAGCCCGTATTTGACCACTTCGCCATAGCCCGCCAGAAAATCCCGCTCAGGCATGGTGCTCAATACTTCGGTATCGGCCAACACGAGGCTCGGCTGATGAAAGGCGCCGATCAGATTCTTGCCCTGTCGCGCGTTGATCCCGGTCTTGCCGCCCACAGAACTGTCGACCTGCGCCAGTAGCGACGTGGGGATCTGCACAAACCGCACCCCGCGGCGCAGGACGGCGGCGGCAAACCCCACCAGATCGCCGATCACCCCGCCGCCAAAAGCTACGACGATATCGCCCCGCTCGACCTGTTCGTCCAGCAGCCAGTCGACACAGCGCTGAAGATTAGGCCAATCCTTGGTGCCTTCGCCCGGCACCAGTTCCAGCGCCGACATCGTGATGCCTTCGGCGGCCAGCCCCTCGCGGAGGGTCTGCAAATGCAGCGCGGCGACACGGCTCTCGGTGATGACCGCCACCCGTTTGCGGCGCAGCAAGGGTGCGATCAGAGTACCAGCTTCCGCCAGCAGCCCCGGCCCAATGACCACATCATACTCCCGCCCCGGCAGGGCCACGGAAACCGTTTCACGCATCCAATTTCTCCAAAACATCGGGCCTTGTCAGCAGCTTGTCGATCACTCGATTGGCCATCGCATCAATCGACAGACGCGGATCGCAGCGCACCGACAGGTCCGCAAGCCGGTAGAGCGGCACCCGGTCGCGATAAAGCGCGCCGAGCGTGGCCTTGGGGTCTGCCGTGCGCAACAGCGGACGGCTGTCTTTATAGCGCACCCGGTTCCACAGCAGGTCCAGATCCGCATCAAGCCAAAGCGCCACACCATAGGCCGCGATATTGTCGCGGTTCACCTCAGCCAAAAACGCGCCGCCGCCGGTGGAGAGGATGCACCGCTCCTCTGCCAGCAGCCGCGCGATCACCTCGGTCTCACGCTTGCGAAAGAACGGCTCCCCATCGCGGGTAAAGATCTCCGGCACGCTGAGATTGGCCGCCGCCTCAATCTCAGCGTCGCTGTCCAGAAAGGGCGCGCCGAGTTTGGCAGAGACTGCACGCCCCACCGCCGTCTTGCCCGCCCCCATCATGCCAACCAGCGCCACCGTCTTATTCAGACGGTAACGAGGCGGCGTTTCTTCGCCATCGGTCATGCTGTGCTTAATTCCGCTCATTTTTCTTTGAATGACGTGATCTTGCCCAAAAGGCCATATATAGTTTGGCAAAATAGCAGAATTCCGGGCAGGCATGGTTCATGGGTAAAATTTTTAAGCTTTTGATATTTCTATTGATTGTCGGCTTCATCGGGCTTGTCGGCTATGCTTATGTCGGTCCTTTCTTTGGTGTGGATTTTTCACCTGAACAAATCGAAACGCGCCAGCCTGTCACGCTGACAGCGGATTGAACGGGGTGGCAATCGCCCTGTCAAAACGCGGCTGGGCCGTCTGTGCTGCGTTGATCTGCTCGGTCAGTGCCAGCGCCTTGCTGGCCGAGTCTCCCGAAGACCGCGATCTGGGCCGCGAATCGCGCAGAACCGGCGACGCCCGCGCGGCAGAGCAATCCCCCCCCGCCGCCAGCGACCAGCCCCTTTCTGTGATCGACTGGCTCGGCGCGCAATCCCCGCCCGAGAACCGCCCCAAACGCCCGCCTAATCCGGGCCGGGCAGAGGAACCCCCGGTCGCCATCAGCGCGCTCGCCCCTGAAGTGCAGGTCACGCCCTTGGGCGATGGCGCGCCACGCCGCATCGGGCTGGTGCCCGGATCGGTCACCGGGCTGCGCGGGGACATCTGGCTGGGCAGCGACACCGCCGCCCTGATTGACCGCATCCGCGACCTGCCGGACCTACATCTGCCCGCCGCCCAGGCACTGCTCTACACCGTGCTTCTGGCCGAGGCGCAGGCCCCGCAGGGCGAGGCGCGCAATGGCGATCTCTTGGCACTGGCGCGGGGCGAGAAACTGATGGAACTGGGCGCGCTCGACCCTGCGCTGTCTTTGATTGAACAGGCCGGGGTGACAACCTCGACCGCGCATTTTGATCTGTGGATGCAGCTTTCCCTGCTGACCGGCACCGAACACCGCGTTTGCGAACGCCTCGTGAAAGCGCCGCATCTGACCCGCGACTATGGCACACGGATCTTCTGCAACGCCCGGGCGGGGAATTGGGAAAACGCGGCGCTGACCTTTGGCTCGGCGCAGGCGCTTGGCCTGTTGCCGGAAGAGCAGCTTGAGCTCTTTGACCGGTTCCTCAATCCCGATTTCTACGAGGGGGCCGAGCCGCTGCGCGTGCCGCGCCAGATGGACCCGATGACCTTCCGCCTGTTTGAAACCATTGGCGAGCCGCTCCCCTCCAGCATCCTGCCCCGCGCCTATGCGGTGGCCGATCTGCGCGACATCGCAGGATGGAAAGCCCAGCTTGAAGCCGCCGAACGGCTGACACGCGCCGGTGCCTTGCCCGACAACCTTCTGCTGGGACTGTATACCGACCGACAGCCCGCCGCTTCCGGAGGCGTCTGGGACCGTGTCGCGGCACTGCAGCGTTTTGAGACGGCCCTGAGCACCGCTAGCGCAGAGGCTGTGGCCAAGACCCTCCCGCCCGCGTGGGAGGCAATGCGCGAAGCCTCGCTTGAGGTGGCCTTTGCCACGCTTTTTGCCGAGCCGCTGTCGACCATCCCGCTGGCAGGCCAAGCCGCCATTCTGGCGCGAGATGTGGCGTTGTTGTCCCCGAACTATGAGGCCGCAGCTGCGCGGGTGATCGGCAAAACCCCCGAAGACGAATTGCTGCGGGCCGTGGCACGGGGTGATGCGCCTGTCGGCCCCGCCCCCGATGCCCCCTTGGCCGCCGCCGTCTACGACGCCTTTGGCAACCCTGCCACGCGTGCAGATCTGATGGCGCTGGCGCGGGACAAGGAATTGGGCATGGCGATTTTACGCCTGCTCTCGCTCTTGCATGATGGGGCGAGTGGTGACACATCGGCGCTCCGCGACGCCCTAGCCACCCTGCGCGCGCTCGGGCTGGAAGACACCGCCCGCCGTGCCGCCTTGCAGATTGTATTGCTTCAGCAATGATGATGTCCCATACCCAAACCTTCCACTGGATCTCTAGCTTTCTAGAGGCCGCTGCCGCCGAACAGGGCGCTGCCACGAACACGCAGCTGGCCTATGGCCGTGACCTCAAGGACTTTGACGCCTTTTTGGCGCGGCAGAACCATGACTTCCTCACCGCGAGCCGGGGCGAGGTTGAGGATTACCTCGTCTATTGCGATGCCCAAGGCCTTGCCAAATCGACCCGCGCGCGGCGTCTGTCGGCGATCAAGCAGCTCTACCGCTTCGCCTTTGAAGAAGGGCTGCGCGAGGACAATCCCGCAGTGCAGATCGCCGGACCGGGGCAAGACAAGCGCCTGCCCAAGATCCTGTCCGAGGAAGAGGTCGACCGCCTTCTGGATGCCGCGCGCAACTCAGGCCGGGCGCTGGCCGATCAGCTGCGCAACACCTGCCTGATGGAGCTGCTCTATGCCACTGGCATGCGGGTCAGCGAATTGGTCAGCCTGCCGGTCAGCGCCGCGCGGGGAGATCCGCGCCTTCTGCTGATTTCAGGCAAAGGCGGGCGCGAGCGGCTGGTGCCCCTGTCGGAACCCGCACGCGATGCGCTCGCGGCATGGCTGGTGGTGCGTGACAAGGCGGATGAGGCGGCCCAAGCCAAGGGCAAACCGCCCGCGCGGCATCTCTTCCCCTCGCGCGGGGCGACGGGCCATTTGACGCGGCATCGTTTCTATCTGCTGATCAAGGAATTCGCCGTGACCGGGGGTGTGGCCCCGGACAAAGTCACGCCGCATACGCTGCGCCATGCCTTTGCCACGCATCTTCTGGCCAATGGTGCAGATCTGCGCGCGATCCAAACCATGCTGGGCCATGCCGATGTGGCCACGACCGAGATCTACACCCATGTGTTGGAAGAGCGTCTGTCCGACCTTGTGCTAGAGCGTCACCCTCTGGCCAAAGACGGCACCCGCAAACCGGGCGGCAGCACGTCTTCCGAGGGCCAGTAACCGCTCTGCAGCGCGTGCGCATAGGCGCGCGGCAGACCGGCCTTGGCCATATCGGCCACGGCACCTGCGACGTCATAGCTGAGCCGATGAAACGTCACATCGCCCCCGTCCAGCAACGCCACCCGCGACTGCTGGGCTCCGTCGTGGGGCGGCATGCCGATGACGCCCGCATTGATCCAGCGCCCGCGCGGCGTCTCTCGTATAAACGGCAGGCCGGAATGCCCGGCGATAATGTGATCGACCGGGCCAACGATCTCCTCCAGCGCCTGCCACTCCTCCTCAAACACCGCCTCGGCACTCTCAGACCAGATGAATCGCGCCACGTCGCGTACCCCGCCGTGGATCACGCCATAGCGCTGCCCGTGATGCTGGAACACCGCCACATCCGGCAGTGACCCCATCCACGTCTTCGCCTCTGCGGCCAACGCCTGCGCGGCATGGGCGTACCACGCGCCCGACAGCATGTCGCAGTTGCTGCCCGGTGCAAATCCGCAGCCGCAATCCTCAGCTCCGCTGGCCAGTTGCAACTCGCAATTCCCGGCCACCACGGCACAGCCAAGCGCCCGGATCGCCGCCACGCTTTCGCTTGGTGCCCCGCAGTAGGCGACGATATCCCCGGTGCAGATCATCTGATCCTCGCCAACGCCGCGCGCGGCGGCAAAATCCGCCAGCGCCTCTACCGCCTGAAGGTTGGAATAAGGCCCACCGAACAATAGCAGCGGCCCGTCCAGAACCCCAAGCTCTGCACAGTTGATTTTCGCCTGCATCACACCACCCTCACCCGTTGCAACCCTTGAATGACGCAGCCCCTGCGCCCATAACAATCACAACACATAATGGATGGATTTAGACCTCATGGAAACGGGCCCCGCCCTTTTTGACACCGCATTCTGGATCAGTACCGGAATTATCCTGTTTCTCCTCGTCCTGTCCGGCTTCTTTTCGGGGTCCGAAACGGCGCTGACCGCCGCCTCGCGCGGGAAGCTGCGCGCGCAGGCCGACAAAGGGGCAAGCGGGGCAATACGGGCGCTCAAAATCACCGAGGATAACGAACGGCTGATCGGCTCGGTCCTTCTGGGCAACAACTTGGTCAACATCCTTGCCGCCTCCATGGCAACGGCGCTGTTTACGCGGCTTTTCGGTGAAAGCGGCGTGGCGCTGGCGACATTGGTGATGACGCTCTTGGTGCTCGTCTTCTCGGAGGTTCTGCCCAAGACCTATGCCATCACCAATGCCGAGAGGGCCGCAGCACTCGTCTCGCGGCCCATCAGCATCGTGGTGTTGCTTTTCTCGCCGGTGGTGACGGCGGTACGCTATTTCGTGCGCGGTGTGTTGCGGCTTTTCGGGGTACAGATCGACCCTGACAGCAACATCCTTGCCGTGCGCGAAGAGATCGCCGGGGCGTTGCAATTGGGCCATTCCGAGGGTGTCGTCGAAAAAGAGGACCGCGACCGCATCTTGGGCGCGCTCGACTTGCGCGAACGCGCGGTGGAAGAGGTCATGCTGCACCGTTCGGGGATTGAGATGATCGACGCGGATTCCGATCCGACCGACATCATGGAGAAATGCCTGCAATCCAACCACACCCGCCTGCCGGTCTTTCGGGACGATCCGGAAAACATCATCGGCGTAATCCACGCCAAAGACCTCTTGCGTGCCATGTACAAGCTGATCGGCGGCCCCAAAGGCGATGCCGCGGCGCTTAACGGGTTCAACGTGGCCGATGTGGTGATGAAACCTTACTTCGTGCCCGAAACTTCGACTTTGGACGAGCAGATGCGCCAGTTCCTGCGTCGCCGCACGCATTTTGCGCTGGTGGTGGATGAATATGGCTCATTGCAGGGGCTGATCACGCTCGAAGACATTCTCGAAGAGATCGTCGGCGAGATCACGGATGAATTCGACCCTGACGCGGATCACCCGCTCAAACAGTCCGAGGATGGGCATCTGATGGTTGAAGGGGCCATGACGATCCGTGATCTTAACCGCGCCACCGACTGGTCCCTGCCCGATGATGAGGCCAATACCGTGGCCGGGCTGGTAATCCATGAGGCGCAGATGATCCCCACCGTGGGTCAGGTTTTCTCCTTCCACAACTTCCGGTTTGAAGTCATGGAGCGGGACGGCAACCGCATTACGCAGTTGAAAATCCGCCCCCTCTAAGCGCCGTTTAATCCGGCGATTCCACAGCCGCGCGCACCTCTTTGCAGGCGGCCTCCCAGATCCGCGCCCGGTCGGGGCCGAAGGGCACCTCTTCAAAAGACCGGCGCAGATGGTTCTCTGCCGCCTCACGTGCCGAGGCGGCAAGGCCGGGGTCAGGGTGATGCATTAACCCGGCCAGCACCTCTTGCAGGGCCATCTGCACCTCAACGACCGAGGCCCCATCACGGGCCAGCGCGCCAAAACCGTCTTCGATCAGGGCATCCGACGGGATCGGCGGGATGTGCAGGTTGGGCAGGTTGATCTTGCCGCCCGGCTTCGCCTCGTCAGAGTAGTAAGACAGAATGCGCCCGATGCGGGTGATGACATCAATCGCCGTGCCGCCATCGTTGATCCCCGGCGACAGCGCTTTGGAGGCGACCTCGCCCAAGACCCGCAGGCCAAAGCGCGGGTCTTGGTCAAAGGTCCGCAGATCGCCCAGTTGCACGGTGTCGAACACCTTTTGCTCAAGACTGTCCCAATCATGGTCCTTATCCTGCGGCGTGCCCCGGCGGGCGACCATCACCAAAGGCTCTCCCACAAAGATAAAGTCACCGATGCGCCGGGTGAGATAGATCTCGACCCCGTGGTCGCGGGCCTGCTGGTCCAGCGCTTCGGGGTAGATGTGTTTCAGATAACCGCTTTCCGGCGCAAAGATTGGGCGGGCGTCTTCGGGCGCGGGGCCGGTCAAAGGGTGGCCGCCCATACAGGGTGTTTTAAGGCGTTCCTTAAAAAGCGAAGTGGTCACATTCTCGATCTGGCGGGTGGTGTCGATCAGACTGCCGAAACTTTGCAGATGCAGGACCCAGCGGATCAGAAAGATCACGATGATCGCCAAGACCATCACCGTGGTCAGGAACAATACGAAAGAGCGTTCGTCGACGTAGATCCCAAGCTCGCGCATGATGATCGCCACCAGCGCATAGACATAGGCCCCGATGAACACCGCCAGCGTGTTCTGTGTGGTCCGGTCTTGAATGATCAAACGATGCGCGCGGGGGGTGAATTGCGCGGAAGACGCGCGGTAGACCGTGACCATGATGGTGATGGAGAAGATCGTGACCGCAAGCATCGCATCCGCGATGATCTGCAACAACCGGTCCGCCGCTTCGCCGGTTAGCCGGGTGGCAACCTCCTTGGGTACCAAGGGTTCGAAAAGCTGGGTCATCCCGAGAGCGACAAAGGCCAACAGCCCCATGAAGGCCACCCGCACCCAGAGTTTGCGAGAATATTCGCGGGCTTTGCGAAACAGCGTATGCGGGATCAGGTCTTTGATGTTCATGGGGCAAGGGTAGCACGAAAAAGCTCCTTGCCAACGGCAGCTTAGCAGGAATTTGCAAGCTACGGCGTGGTGGGCGTCTGGCCTGCGACGTGCCGCAAGAAAGGTCTTATCCCCGCGCGTCCAGCCCGGTAGTCTGGCGCTATGACAATAGCCTCTTTGCCTGTGATCCTGCTCGCCGCCGGTGCCTCAACCCGGATGCGCGGACGCGACAAATTGATGGAAGACGTGCAGGGCCAGCCATTGCTGCGCCGTCAGGCGCGGCTGGCGCAGAGCATCGGCCCGGTTACCGTCGCCCTGCCGCCCGCACCGCATCCGCGCTACACGGCGCTGAGCGGTCTGGACGTGACCGCCCTTCCGGTGCCGGACGCCGCTGAGGGCATGGGCGCCAGCCTGCGCCGCGCCTTTGCCGCACTGCCCGCAGACACGGGCGCGGCGATGGTAATGCTGGCCGATATGCCGGAGTTGGAGATTGGCGATCTGGCCCAGCTCGCGGCGTCAGTGGACCTTGAAAGCGATACGTTGATCTGGCGCGCGACGACGGAGGACGGCAGGCCGGGGCACCCGATCATCTTTGCCGCCGCGTTATTCGATCAGCTGAAACACCTGCGCGGCGATGACGGGGGCCGCGCGGTGGTCCGCGATGCGGCAGGCCGGGTACAACTGGTCCCCCTGCCCGGCCAACGGGCGCGGCTGGACCTCGACACGCCCGAAGACTGGGCGGCGTGGCGAGATCGGCAGCAATAGCAAACGCGCATCCACAGGTGCGGCTGAACCTTGTCGCGCCCGAGGACCGGGCTGTTCGGCGAGGAAAGCAAAGATGGCAAGCGCAAACCCGTTGACAGGCGGCACTGGCTCCCGACACTTCCGCAGGCTTGACGGCCCGGCAATAGCCGCGGGAACAGATAACACGCATCGGCCAAAGGACGGGGATAAACCTCTGATCGCAACACAATCGCCCCCGCACAAAAGAAAACGGGGCGGTCACCCGCCCCGTTTCTAAGCTGCATCGCTTCCGCCCCCCGCGGGTTTACTTCACCAGCAAGCTGGCCTCGTGCTTTTTCAGCGACCGGCGGGCGGCGGCATAGCCTTCGATGCCGTCTTTGGTCGCAAGCTCCGGGAACAACTCGAGAATCTCGTTACGTTGCTCCTCGCCGATACCGGCCAGCGACATGTCACCGGGCTGGAAGCTTTCGGTCCATGTGCCGTCAGAGAGGATCACCTCATGGCGGTCAAACATCACGTGGATGTAGGTGGTGCCCGACACATCAACCACGTCGATGCCCTCCATCCCGGTCAGGTGTTTCGCCGCCACCAGCACTTCACGCTCTTCAAAGTAGAGCGCCGTCTTCTCATTGGCGACCAGCACGCGGTGGTTGGGGCTGACCATCATGTCGCGTTCGGGCAGATCGTTGCCAAGCGCGCCCTTGCGGATCAGCACCGGCTTGAGATGCGCGGCCATTTCGAACTCGGCCCCGGTCATCTCACGCGCGCCGACCCAGCGGATCGTCTGGATGCCGTTGTCGCGGGTGATGACCCGGTCACCGACCTGAAGCGCCTCGACACGGACCTCGCCTTTTGGCGTGGCGATCTTGGTGCCAGGTGTGAAACAGGGGATCACATTCTCGATCTCGACAAAGTTCAAACGCCCGGCGTCATTGCCGTCTGCATCAAAGTAGTCGACGAAACCGTCTTCGCGGTCGTCCGATGTATAGGTGATGTCAAAGCTACCACCTTCAGGAGCCGAGCCGCGCAGATCGAGCGTGTCATAGTCCACGCCTGCGCTGCCCCCGTCGACATCATCGCCCGCGTTGACGTTGACGAAGGTATCCTGATCGGCACCACCGGTCATCAGGTCGACCCCTGCACCACCGTCGAGCAGGTCGTCGCCCTGACCGCCTTGCAGCGTGTCATCGCCCTCGCCGCCCATTAGCGTGTCATTTTCGCCGCCACCGTCGAGCACATCATTGCCCGCGCCGCCTTCGAGATAGTCGTCGTCACGGTTGCCGCGCAGCGTGTCATCGCCAGTGCCGCCATAGAGCATGTCATTGCCCTGACCGCCGGAGATGCTGTCGTCGCCCTGACCACCAAGCAGCGTGTCATTGCCAGTGTTGCCTTCGATGATGTCGTCGTCGATCTGGCCGTCGATGTAATCGTTGCCCGATCCACCGCGCAGCATGTCGGCGTCATCGGCACCATAGATCACGTCGTCGCCTGACCCGCCGTCGACCGTGTCCATCCCGTTGTTCGGGTTACGGTCAGGGGTGAAGGGGTTCGACGGGTCCATATCGTCGGGGATATCGAGCACGTCGAGACCCAGATCGGGATCGTTGCCGGCATAGATCGTGTCATTGCCAGCGCCGCCGAGGATGCTGTCATTGCCTTCGCCGCCGACGATACGGTCATCGCCGTCGCCACCGTCGACAAAGTCATCGTCGATGCCTGCGTTGATCACATCGTCGCCGGTGCCGCCATAGATGGTGTCGCGGTCGTCGCCGGTGCTGATGGTGTCATTGCCCGCGCCGCCATCGACATAGTCGCGGTCATTCTCAGGATCGGCGTCGGGGTCAAAGCTCAGGCTGTCGCTGTCGCTTTCTGGATAGCCCAGATCGGGTGCGATATCGCCGTTGCCGGTGGTGATCATATCGTCACCGTCGCCACCATAGACTTCATCAGAACCTGCGCCGCCTTCGACGATGTCATCGCCGTCGCCCGCAAGAATGGTGTCGTCGCCGTCGCCTGCGCGAACGTAGTCGTCATCGCCTTCCGCACCGGGCAGCAGCGCGTCGTCGTTGTCGATCATATCGCCATCGGGATCGCCGGTATAGGCGGTGTCGATCAGGTCTGCGCCCGCCGTGCCGTCAACATAGCCGTCGCGGGTCGAGCCGCCCTCGCTCACGGTGACCGTCACGGTGCCCTCATCGGTCAGACCGTCGGGGTCGGACACGGTGTAGGTGATTGTCGCGTCGCCGGTGAAACCGTCGTTGGCTTCAAAGGTGATGGTACCGTCGTCATTGATGGTCACGGTGCCATCGTCGCTAGAGGCATCCGCCACGCTCAGCACGTCGCCGTCAACGTCGGTGTCGTTTTCTAGAACCGGGATCACAACCGCATCGGTGCCGGTGGTGCTGGCCGTGTCGTCGTTTGCGACGGGCGCGTCGTTCACCGGGTTAACGGTGACGTTAACAGTGCCGGTATCGGTGCCGCCGTTGCCGTCATCCACGGTGTAGGTGATGGTGGTGTCACCGTTAAAATCTGCGTTCGGCGTGAAAGTGAGCGTGCCATCATCGTTGATGACAACATCCCCGACGGGGCAGCTTGCCATGGTGATGGTCAGCGTGTCGCCGTCGGCGTCTGTGTCATTGCCCAGCACGTCAACGGTGCCAGAGGTGTCTTCGTCGATCTCCAGCACGTCGTCTTCGGCCACGGGCGCATCGTTGCCGCCGCCCTGCGGCTTGCCGTCGTCGAAGGTCACGTTGTCGATTGCGCCGGAGCCCTCGAAACGGACCTCCATGCGGGACACGCCCTGCACGTTCAACTGTACCGTGCGCTCGCCGCCATCGCCCGTCGGGCTGACGAATTGGTTTTGAATGACATTGCCATCCGCATCGTAAAAGATCATCCGGGTGCCTTCACCGCTGGTCTCTTCGATGTCTTTAAATGTCAGGCTCTTCATCATGACGCCGTCGTCAAAGTCGAAGAACAGGCTGCCGCCGCCCGCGTTGTCGTCAGGATCGCTCTGATCGCCGTCTTCGGAGACAATCAACAACCCGCCCAGAGTATCAGAGGCCAGATCGTCGTCGCCGCCCGTCGGGTTGGCGCTATCAAAGATCATCGCCTGACCGGAACCGCCGCTGGCCGAAACCGTGACGCCCATATCTGCGTATTCGTCGTCAACAATGGTGCCTGCGCTGAACGCATTGAAATCAAGTGTTCTAATCATTGTGAAATCTCCTGAGCGGTGTTGCACGCGGCGCGCAACGCGGCCGTCTTGGAAGTGGATGCTGTTTCAATCTGACGAATGGAGCGCCGAACGGCAGAGCGGCTGGATTGGGCATTTCTTGCCCCGCGGAAGGCCAGTGGCAGGGCCTGTCGCATATTGATCATCTTGTCTCTCCCTCCGTTCACACGCGCCCCGCTGGTAGAAATCCAGGTCGGACGGCACGCACCTTGCTGCAACGAAGGGGAAAAGTCGGCACAAGGCCCACGCCCCAGAGGAAACCCCTCTCGGTGACGTTGTGTATACGGTCGCAATTTTGCGGCGTACTCACATTTCCCGCATCCTCGATGCGCTTAATGCGGCCGCCCCCGTGACCTACAGACTTCTTATGCCCCCCAGTTGGGCACCTATAGGAATAGCCAAGCTATACGAATGGACAAAGTGAAAAATGTTTGAAAATTGCCGGAACCAAATGAAGTTTTGCCGCAATTCAGGTGGCTTAGCGGGTTTGCGGACGGTGATTGTTTCCCCGCCCAATCGGGCGCAATACGCGGATCGCTATAGAATTAAGGAAAATTATCGCGACTTTGCAGCGGCACTCGCCGGGGTGCCCTCAAGACTGTTTCGCCCAGAGAGACAATGCCGCCCTAAAAGAGCCGCATCCTCGCCGCCTTGTTTTCGTCATTCTTTTTGATTGCTTGTTCACAACCCGGAACCAATGCCCGCAAAACCAGCGGAACTGGTGACGATAGCCCACATCCAACGCCTTATTCCCGCCGAATCAACCGCGTCCAGAGAAGAGGGTTTGACCGCATATCGATTGGTATGCGGTTGCCCCCGTCCCGCCAATTAGCGGTTTGCAATTTTGGAGCCACCCGCTGCCCCCGTACGACACGATCAATTGCGCGGAACCGCCTCCCTGCGTCGCAAACGTACATTTTGCCGCCCCCGATTAAACCTCCTGCCCAACCCGTTCAATTGCGCCAAATCCCCCCTCCAAAACGACCCTTCACACGCCGCAAACGACACCGCACCTATGCGGCGCAAAGGCCAGCCATACTGCGCTCTGCGCCGCGCAGATGTGGCAGGTTGTCGCACCCCAAATTCCCCTATTGCAAAGCCCGGCCGGGTGAACGAAATGCGCGGCATGTTGATGTATGCTGTTCATAAGAGGCGCCCGCTCAGACCGGGCACACTGCTGAACCGCCGGTAACCCCGGTCGGACAGGCCGATCCGCCTGCCCGGACCATGGGGGTTCCAACTGACTTTCCGGATCACAATCGGGATGAGACCCACACGACCGACCTGGCCCGGCCTTTTGGCACTAACCGTCGTCTCTTGCGGAACCATCCTTCCTCGACCTTTTTGATATGGAGCATGCCATGCATTTCCGCCTGCTGAAGAACACCAACCAAATCGCCGGGATGCCCGGAACTGCCTTTGCTGGCGGTGCCATGGGTCAAACGACCGCCTCCGAAGGTCTGGCCCTCGTCGCCATGCTGCGCCGTGTGCTGCGCGACACGGCCCGCCGCTGGGAGCGTAACCGCACGCTGTCGACACTCAACGCCATGGACGACCGTCTGCTGCAGGATATCGGCCTGAACCGGAAGGACATCCCCCAATATATCCGCGGCATGGAAAGTTTTTCCCGCCGATGATCCGCCAAGACCGCGCGCCCGCTTAGGGGGTGGCGGATGGCCTTATAAATATAGCGCCCCGCATGGGGTGCTGCCCGCACTCCCACCGCGCCGCACATGGCGCGGTGCCTGAACTTGCGCCTTCCGCCCAGCAAACGTGTTGCACATGGGCAAGCGACATGTTTTTTGTGTCTCCAGCAAACCCGACCGTCGAAAGCTGTCGCGCCCTAGCACGCGACCGGCTTTTTCCTGATGGAACGGGCCAAAGATCAGCGGTGCGCGCCTGCGTGATACTGCGGATACAATAGAGGAGATATCACTATGAAACGCTATTTGCTTGGCACGGTTTTCGCCGTCGCGACCCCCATGGCTGCCGCCGCTCAGGACTGCGGCGAAGTCTCGATCGCGGAAATGAACTGGGCTTCGGCGCAGATCGTCACCGCTGTGACCGAATTCCTGCTGGTTCAGGGCTATTCCTGCGACGTGACTGTTGTCCCGTCCGACACCACCCCCGCCGTAACATCGCTGTCTGAGAACAACGAGCCGGACATCGTGCCTGAGATGTGGATTAACTCCGCCGGTGACGCCTACAAAAAGCTGAAAGAGAACGGCAAGATTGTCGAGCTGACAAGCGTGCTTGATCCCGGCGGCGTCGAAGGCTGGTGGATCCCTACGTACCTTGCCGAGGCGCACCCCGAACTGACCACCATCGAAGGGATCTTGGAAAACCCCGAACTGGTTGGTGGCATGTTCAACAACTGCCCCGATGGCTGGGGCTGCCGCATCGTGAACGACAACTTGTCGCGCGCCTATGACCTCGAAGGCAACGGCATCGAAGTGTTCAACCACGGTTCCGGCGAAACACTGTCGACTTCCATGGCCTCGGCCTATGAGAGCGAAGAGCCATGGTTCGGCTACTACTGGGCCCCGACCACGCCGCTGGGCAAATTCGACATGACCAGCGTCGACATGGGCGAATATGACGAAGCCGCGCATACCGCCAACCAGAACGCCGACAACCCAGAGCCCAAGCCTTCGGCCTTCCCGACGGCACCTGTTCTGACCGTGATGACCAAAGATTTCCACGACAACAATCCTGAGATCGCGGAATTCATCGGCAACGTCACTTTTAAGACCGACGAGATGAGCAAGCTGCTGGCTTGGCAGGGTGAGAACAACGCCTCCAATGAGGAAGCGGCGGTGTATTTCCTGCAGAACAACAAGGACGTCTGGGCCGATTGGCTGAGCGACGACGCCCGCGGCAACCTGTCCAAGCTGCTTGAGCAGTAAGACAGACTGACAAGACGGCGGGCGGGGAACTCTTCAGGGTTTCCCGCCCGTTCGTTTCGATGACCGGCGGCAAGACTTACGTCTTTTCACACCGACTGCGCCTTGGCCCCTCGCCCATCGCGCAGTTTCTTTGCAAGGACATAGGTTTGATTTGCCGCCTCTGCATGGGGCAGCCGACGCCGCGCAGCCTGCGCGCCCTACCGGTCCCCTCCCCGAAAGCAAACGGTCTGATGCAGACCGGGAAAGCGACAGATGGCGACTTACGATAACCTCTTTGACACGCTCGGCCTGCGCGGTTGGTGCGGCGACGACCAAGGCGGTGGGCTTAGCTCCATGGCCGATCTCATGGGCCAAGCGGGTGGTGATACCGATACGACGCTCTGGGACATGCCCTTCCCCTCACTGGACGCGCTGCACGACAGCTGCGATGCTATCCCGCAGTCGCGCGACCTGACCCAAGGGCTGGAGCAAGGCTTCCTCGCCATCAAGGATAATCTCAAAGTCGTTGTCGACCCGCTGACCCAACCGCTGAGCTGGGCTTTGGAGAACGCGCTGTGGATCATGCAGGCGGTGCCGTGGTTCATCATGATCCCGCTGTTGATGGTGATCACATTTGCCGTGGGCCGCTCGCTGAAATTGGTCGGTCTGGTCGCGCTGGTCTTTGGCTTTCTGGCCTTTATCGACTTTTACGACCACACGATGCAGACGCTGGCGATCATCTTTGTCTGCGCATTCATATGCGTGCTTCTGGGCGTGCCCATTGGCATCGCCATGTCGCGCAGCGACCGGGTGCAGCGCACGATGATCCCGATCTTGGACATGCTGCAAACCCTGCCGCCCTTTGTCTATCTGATCCCGCTGATCTTCCTGTTCTCGGTGACCGAGCCGAAACTCTACGGCATCGCCATCATCCTTTATGCCATCGTGCCAGTGGTGCGCCTCACGGACCTTGGCATTCGTCTGGTCGATAAGGACGTCATTGAGGCCGCAGATGCCTTTGGCATGACCAACCGTCAAAAGCTCTACAAGGTGCAGATTCCACTGGCGCTGCCCAACATCATGGCCGGTGTGAACCAGACCATCATGATGAGCCTTGCCATGGTCGTCATCGCCTCGCTCGTTTCGGCCCCCGGTCTGGGTGTGCTGGTGCTGCGCGGTATCCGAAGCCTTGAGTTGGGTGTCGGTCTTCTGTCGGGTCTGGGGATCGTCCTTTTGGCGATCATCCTTGACCGGGTCACCAAAGCCGCGCTTGCGCGGATCAATGCATCGCAGAAGTGAGACCAGCCATGACAGACGAAATCAAAATCTGCGTTCGCAACCTGTATAAAATCTTTGGCGATGACCCACAGGGCGCGCTCGAGAAGGTGCGCGGCGGCATGAGCAAGGCCGATCTTCAGGCCGAGACCGGCCATGTTCTGGGCCTCAACAACATCAACGTGGACATGCCTGCGGGCAAGACCACGGTAATCATGGGACTTTCCGGCTCGGGCAAGTCCACGCTGATCCGGCACCTCAACCGGCTCATTGATCCCACCTCGGGCGAGGTGATCATGAACGGCGAGAACATCCTCGACTACAACGAGCGGCGCCTGCGGGAGATGCGCAAGCACGAGATGTCGATGGTGTTTCAGAAGTTCGCGCTCCTGCCGCATCGGACCGTGTTGGAGAACGCCGGAATTTCTTGGGAGATCGAAGGCAAGACCCGGAAGAAATACGCGGCTGAGGCGACAAAATGGCTCGACCGCGTGGGTCTTCAGGGTCAGGGAGAGCAGTTCCCCGCCCAGCTTTCGGGCGGGATGCAGCAACGTGTGGGCATCGCGCGGGCACTGACGTCGAACTCTGACGTGATGCTGATGGACGAGGCGTTTTCGGCCCTCGATCCGCTGATCCGGACCGACATGCAGGATTTGCTGATCGAATTGCAGGCCGAGTTGCACAAGACGGTGATCTTCATCACCCACGATCTGGATGAGGCGCTGAAATTGGCGGACCACCTGGTGATCCTGAAAGATGGGTTCATCGTGCAACAGGGCGAGCCGCAGCATATCCTTCTGAACCCGAACGATCCCTATATCGAAGCCTTCGTCAGCGACATTAACCGCGCGCGGGTGCTACGGGTCCGCTCGGTCATGGAGAAGACTGATGTGCCACCCAGCGACGTGGCGGGCGAGGTTGACCACGACGACACGCTGGAAACAATCATCGCGGTTTCCGAAGGTGACACGACCAACAATTACCGCGTCATGCGTGAGGGCCGTCAGGTCGGCGTGCTGCATATGCGCGATCTTGTGCGCGCACTTGTGCCGCGCCACCCCGGCAAAGCGGCAGAATAACGCCACGGCAACCTGACTATGAAATAACAGGGGCAGCGCCCGGCCAAAGCGCTGGTGCTGCCCTTTTCGCAAGCTCTGCCTGCGTTTTCACCGCAATAGCCCGCATAAAAACAGCGGCTTATGTGGCGTTTCATTCTGCAAAACGGCGCATTGCCGCCGACCAAATTGGGTGCATCCTATTGACACTTTGCGCCACGATTGGCCTATGGGAATTGAAATAAACACTGGGGTTCAAGATGCCGCAATCTGCTACGGCCAATATACTGACTGTTCTCGACACCGACTTCGCAGGTATCATCGAGGAGTGGCTGGGAACGCAGGTCAAAGAGGGCGTAAAGCGTTCTGACCTCTTTTCGGACGCCGAAAGCCGGAACCAGAACCGCGAATTGCTCAAAGCCTTCTCCAAAGGTGTACGCGATGGCGTCACCGGTGAGGATTTTGACTTTGACGACAACCAATGGGACGATCTGCGCGCCGTTCTGGCCGATGTGAGCCGGGAGCGGGTCAACCGAGGCGTGACCCCGACTGAGATGGCCACCTTCATTCTAGCGCTGAAGACCCCGCTGTTTAAGCGGCTGGAAACGCTGCTGGCAAGCGATCACGGCGTCCTGATCCGCGATGTGATCTTGGTCACCCGTTTGGTTGACGCCTTTGCCATCTACACCAACGAAATTTTCATTCTTGAGCGCGAGCAGATCATTGATCGCCAACGCCAGGAGATGCTGGAACTGTCGACCCCGGTGGTCGAGCTTTGGGACCGCGTCCTAACGCTGCCGCTGATCGGCACGCTGGATTCCGCCCGCGCCCAAGAGGTGATGGAGAACCTGCTTCAGACCATTCTGGAGCGGCAAGCCGAAGTGGTCATCATGGACATCACCGGCGTCGGCACCGTTGACACGCAGGTGGCGCAACACTTGCTGCGCGCCGCCGCTGCCGTACGCCTCATGGGGGCCGAGTGCATCATCAGCGGCATCAGCCCGATGATCGCCCAGACCATGGTTCAGCTAGGCATTGATGTCGGCACCGTTTCCACCCGGTCGAGCATCCGCACCGCCCTGTCGGACGCGCTGCTGACCGTCGGCTATGTGATCAAGAAGACTGAGGGCCAATAAGGTGGCCGGTGTCACGTCGATTAATCTGGTCGAACATGCGCTCCTCGTTTCGATACAGGATGACATCACGGACACCGAGATCTTGGAGCTTCAAGACCGGCTGTCGACCAAAATATCCGAGAACCGCGTCGATGGCGTGATCCTTGATATCTCAGCGCTTGAGATCGTGGATACCTTCGTGGGCCGTGTGATCGCCCAGTTGGCGGGGATCTCCCGCCTGCTGGCGGCGGATACCTATGTTGTCGGCATGCGCCCCACGGTGGCGGTCACGCTG
This sequence comes from Sulfitobacter sp. W027, assembly GCF_025143985.1. Classification (NCBI taxonomy): domain Bacteria; kingdom Pseudomonadati; phylum Pseudomonadota; class Alphaproteobacteria; order Rhodobacterales; family Roseobacteraceae; genus Sulfitobacter; species Sulfitobacter sp. W027. Next base: position 1,338,775 of record NZ_CP083564.1, on the reverse strand, counting down.
GTCGAGCTTGGCATGTATCTGCCAGAAATCCGCACCGCGTTAAGCCTGACACATGCCCTTGCCCAGCTACGACGCGTTTGACGAAAAGGACCTTGGGGCGCAGGTTCTTCTCTCACAGTTCAAGTTAAACACCAGCGGCGACGCGGTCACGGTCCGACAGGCCGTTGCACGCTACATGAAAGAAAATGGCGCCTCGGCGCTGAGTGTGACACGCTTTGCCACCGCCGTCAGTGAAATCGCGCGCAATGCGATTGTTCACGCTGGCGGGGGGGAATTTTCCATCTATGTCGACCCAAAGGCCAAACAGCTAAGCGTGGTCTGTTGGGACAAGGGGCCGGGGATCGAAGATTTACAACTGGCCCTGACCGACGGCTACACCTCGGGCGGCGGACTTGGCCGAGGCTTGGGCGGTGCCAAGCGATTGGCGCAGAAATTTGAAATCCGCACCGCCGTCGGCGGGGGCACCAGCGTGTTGATGAGTGTGAATCTATGAAACAATGGGTCGAAGTCCAAGACCAGAGTGCCATTGCCGTGGTCCGCCGCGCTGCACGCAGTCTAGCCGCGCGGCACGATTGGCCCAAGTTGAAAGTCGATGAACTGGCCATTGTCGCCACCGAAGCCACGACCAACATCTTGCGCTATGCCGAAAAGGGCCGGGTTCTGATCGACGCACCGGCAGAGGGCAAGGGCGAAGAGATCGTGATGATCTTTACCGACCGTGGCCCCGGCATCAGCGATATGGATCACATGTTCCAAGACGGGATGAGCAGCGGCGATTCTGCGGGTCTCGGTCTTGGCGCAATCCGCCGTCTGTCGACCGGTTTTGATATTTTCAGCGGGCCTGAGGTGGGCACCACGATCGTCTGCAGCTTTGCCAAAGAGGCCCCCCGCCCCACCCATGGGGTCGAGGCCGTGGGCCTGCGGGTCTGTCACCCAAACGAAGACGAATGCGGCGACGATTATCTGCTGCGCCAAACGCCGAAAGCCTTGGATATCCTGCTATGTGACGGCTTGGGCCATGGCCCAGAAGCCGCAGCCGCATCGCTGGAGGTGACCGAAGCCGTCAAGGGCTCGCGCAGTTTCAACAGTGAACCCGGCGCCGTGATGTATGAGGTGACCGAGCAATTGATCGGCAAACGCGGTGCGGTGGGGGCGCTGGTGCATATTGCGCAGCCGCAAATGGTCCTGCGCTATGCGGCCTTGGGCAATATCGCGACCCTGCGGGTGCGCGACGGCGACATCAAACGCCTGCCCGTCCGGGATGGGCGGATCGGCGCACGCGCCACCCGTGGCTATGAAGAAACCTTTGACCTCGCACCGGGGGATCTGCTGATCTTGCACAGCGATGGGTTGAAAACCCTGCGCGACGGCTATCTCCCTCAGGGTCTATTGTGGAAATCTCCGCTTTTGATCGCTGGCTTCTTGCTCGACCGGGCATTTCGCGGGCGGGATGATGCCTCCATCGTGGTCATACGCATTGCACGGGGCGCGGACTGATGAAAGCTACGAACCTCACCTCGGTGAACCTTGAAAAGGGCGGCGATATCGCAGCCCTGCGCCAGATCGCCCTGACCCTGACCGAAGCGATGCGCTTTACCGCTTTCGAACGGACGCGCACCGTCACTGCCGCCGTGGAACTGGGCCGCAATGCCATTGAGCATGGGCAAAAGGGCCGCGCGCGGTTCTCGCTGACGGATGTCAATGGCAAGCCCGCCCTCGGCCTGACGGTGATCGATCAGGGGCGCGGCATCGAGAAAGAGAAGCTGGACCCCGCGCGCGACATCGTATCCGAGACCGGCATGGGGCTGGGCCTGCGCGGCGTGCAACGTATTGCGGCCCGCTTTGATGTGGACACCGGCCAAGAGGGCACGCGGGTCCATGCGGAGTTTCTGTTGCCAGAACCGCAAGGTGCGGTAGAGCAGATCAAAGCAGACGCCCTGGCGGCGCTGGAGGCCTATAACGCCAAAGATCCGACCGCCGCGCTGACCGAACAGAACCGCGAACTGACCGAAGGCATCGCTGACCGCGACCTTTTGATGCAGGAATTGCACCACCGCACCGGCAACAACCTCGCCCTGATCGTGGCGTTGATCCGGATGAGCAAGACCCAAGCCAAAGAGGATGAGACCCGCCAGGTGCTGCGCGAGCTGGAAACCCGTGTGGGTTCACTTTCCAAAGCACATGAGCTAATGCAACGCTCGACCGACAGCACCGATCTTGATCTGGCGGATATGCTGGATGAAGTCGCGAAAAACGCCGAACGCGCCTTTACCGGGGATCGTCAGAGCATCGCGATCAAGCTGATTTGCCCCAGCCTTAAGATGGACAACAAGCTAGCCGTCGATATCGGGCTGATTGTCGGCGAATTGATTACCAACGCCTATAAACACGCTTTCAAAGGGCGCGACAAAGGGGTGATCACCATTGAGGTCACCCCAGAGGACGACGAAGGTCTGACGCTCAAGGTCTATGACGACGGGGTTGGCCTGCCTGAGGACGCCAAACGGCCCGAGCGGTCGGATTCACTCGGCTGGCGAATGATCCGCACGCTGACGTTCCAGCATGAAGCGACGCTGAAGGTCGAAGGCCAAGACGGGCTTTGCGTTGAGATCCATTTCCCGGCGCAGGATTAATCTTGCCCCGCCCCCGTGGTTTTCCGCCGCTGCGCCAGTCTTTTTGATCAAAAATCACCTCTGAACTTTTCCGCCCCGTAAAATTGTCCTAGGCATATCGGGAGCCGGCGATTCCCGGACGCATCTCAGCGGCAGTCAAGACGCCCGCTTTGCCAATAACGGAGACAGAGCATGATCGAAAAACGTGATTTTTATATCGACGGTAAATGGGTCGCCCCGCTTGAGGGCCGCGAACATCAGGTCATTAACCCTTCGACCGAAGAACCCTGCACCGTGATCTCGCTCGGCGGGCCGAAGGATGTGGATGCCGCCGTTGCTGCCGCCAAGGCAGCCCTGCCCGGCTGGATGGCAACCGCCCCCGAAGAGCGTATCGCGCTGATGGAGAAACTGGCCGAGGTCTATAAGTCCCGGACCGAGGACATGGCCCAAGCGATCAGCACCGAGATGGGCGCGCCCATCGAAATGGCGCGCAGCTCGCAATGGGGCGCTGGTTATAGCCACCTGAAGAACTTCATCAAAGCGGCGAAAGACTTCAAATTCGTGAAGCCCTTGGGTGATCACGCGCCGAACGACCGGATCATTCATGAGGCGGTTGGCGTCGTGGCGATGATCACGCCGTGGAACTGGCCGATGAACCAAGTGATGCTGAAAGTGGGCGCTGCTGTCGCCGCTGGCTGCACCATGGTGCTGAAACCCTCCGAGGAAAGCCCGCTGAGCGCGGTGATCTTTGCCGAGATGATGGATGAGGCAGGCTTTCCCGCCGGTGTCTTTAACCTTGTGAACGGCGATGGTATGACCGTGGGCACCGCCCTGACCGGCCATGAGGACGTGGATATGGTGAGCTTCACCGGCTCCACCCGCGCCGGTATCGCGATTTCCAAGAACGCGGCGGATACGCTGAAAAAGGTCCACCTGGAGCTTGGCGGCAAGGGCGCGAACCTTGTCTTCGCCGATGCCGACGACAAGGCCGTGAAACGCGGCGTGCTGCATATGATGAACAACACCGGCCAAAGCTGTAACGCACCAAGCCGGATGATCGTCGAAGCCAGCGCCTATGACCAAGCGGTCGAGACGGCCGCCGAAGTCGCCAATAAGGTCGAAGTCGGCCCCGCCAGCGAAGAGGGTCGCCACATCGGCCCAGTCGTGAACGAGGCGCAATGGGGCAAGATCCAAGACCTGATCCAGAAAGGCATCGACGAAGGCGCGCGGCTGGTTGCCGGTGGTACCGGACGGCCCGAGCATCTGAACCGGGGTTTCTATGTCAAACCCACGGTTTTTGCCGATGTCACGTCCGACATGACCATCGCCCGCGAGGAAATCTTTGGCCCCGTCTTGGCGATCATGAAGTTCGAGGATGAAGATCAAGCCGTCAAGATGGCCAATGACACGGTCTACGGTCTCACCAACTACGTCCAATCCAGCGATGGCGCGCGGCGCAATCGTCTGGCGGCCAAGCTGCGGTCGGGCATGGTTGAGATGAACGGCGAAAGCCGTGGTGCCGGATCGCCCTTTGGCGGCATGAAACGCTCGGGCAACGGGCGCGAAGGCGGCGTCTGGGGGATCGAGGACTTCTGCGAAGTCAAAGCCGTTTCGGGCTGGTCCAACGACTAATCGCATTTCAGCGTGACATGATGCGGCAGGGCCAGAGAATTGGCCCTGCCGTTTTTCGTTTTAGAGAGCGAGTTTGGCCCACATCCGCGTTAAGTGTTTAACTCGCGCCCGTTAAAACCGAGGCGTCAAAGCCGCGTCAGGCCTTCTGCAATCTCACGCGTGATGGCAGGGGCGTCGATTCCCTCCCGTTCGGCAGAGACACGAAGGCCCAGCAGGTCGCTTTGATAACGCCGTGCCAGCGATTTCGGGTCGTGATCCGCCGCGATTTCACCATCTCGTTGCATCTGCGCGAAAAGCGCGGCGAATTGCTCTTCCATACCCATGAGATGTGCGCTCGCCCGTTTCGCCAGCGGATGTCCATGCGCCTGTAATTCCAGCAAAGTCTTGGACAACATACAGGCCTTGGCCGGGGCGTCCTCTCGGCAGATGGCGAGTTCGGGATAGCGTTTTAGCGCTTCCATCGCACCGTGGGTCTTAACCAATTCGGCCAATCGCCCGGCGCCATCCTCAGCGTATTTGTCTAGAGCAATTTCAAACAGCGCCTCTTTCGACCCAAAGGCTGCATAGAAACTGCCGGGCTTCATATTCAGCACCGCCTCGAGATCTTTCAGCGAGGTGCCCGCCCAGCCCTGACGCCAAAATAGATCACGCGCGCGGGCGATCAGTTCGGCTCGGTCGTGGTTCGGTTTGCGTGGCATGAGATCACCATATGTTGAACGATCGCTCAAATATATACTTGAGTGATCGCTCAAGAAAGCCTAATCTACATGCATCTACGATTTACGAAGGCAAAGAACATGACATTCCCCTCCCACGACCAAAAAACTGCACCCGAAGCCTCCAAGCCACTGCTGGAGGCGTCGCAAAAGGCTTTTGGCCGTTTGCCGGGGCTGCACAAGGTGCTGGCCGAAAGCCCGCAGGCCTATGAAGGCTATCAGGTACTTCACAAGCTCTTTACCGAAACCGAGTTCGACGCCGAAGAGCTGACCGTCGTTTGGCAGTCAATCAACGTGGAGAACGAGTGTCACTACTGTGTGCCCGCCCACACCGGCATCGCCAAGATGATGAAAGTCTCGGACGGGATTAGCGAGGCGCTGCGCAATGAGACGGCCCTGCCGACGCCCAAGCTCGAAGCGCTGCGCACCTTTACCGTGCAGATGGTGCGCAACCGGGGCTTTGTCTCCGACGCCCAGATGCAAGCCTTCTTTGACGCGGGCTATGGCCACCGCGCGGTGCTGGACGTGATCCTTGGCATGGCGCAGAAGACCATGTCAAACTACGTCAACCATGTGGCCCAAACTCCGGTGGATGAGGTTTTCCAACCGCTGGCATGGCGCCGCAGCGACAAGAAGCTCGACGTGTAAACCGACAGGCGCGCCCCACCGTGGCGCGCCTTTTTCCTATCCACGCGGGCAAACATGATCCCGGTGTTCCCCCTCCCATTACTGACAGATCACTCCCCGCGCCCAAAGGCCGCGGGCGGGAAAATGATGCTGCCCCCCTGCAAGAGACCTCAATCATGCCATTCACACAGACCCTTCGCACCCTTCTGATGGCCGGGATCGCAGGCGAAATCGCTTTTGAACTTTACGCCTGGCTTCTCTCCCCAACGCTGTTCGGCGTTGCACTGGCCCCGGCAAACCTTGTGGTTGCCCTTGCCAAGATCCTCCTTGGGATCACCCTGCCCTATTGGCTTGGCTTTGCGCTGCATGTCGCCATTGGGATCGTCGGGTTTTCGGCCTTTGTTTGGCTGGTGCATCACCTGACGCGGACGGGGTTTGTCCTGTCAGGCGCGCTGTCGGGCGCGGCGCTTTGGTTCATTGCGCAGGGGCTGCTGGCCCCAGTGGTGGGCCGCAGCTTTATGATGGGGTTTGGCGCCTACACGCAGTCATCCTTTGTCGGGCATCTGGGCATGGCCGTGGTGATTGGCTATGTCATCGCCGTGCTACAGCGCAGACAGGCAGCGTAAATCAGGGGCGGCAGGCGGGTTGCCCGGCTGCCGCTCTGCCGCTTTCTCAGGCAGCATTTTTCCATCGGTCGAGCGTTAAAGTCACCAGCGCCTCTTCAAGATTGACCGTCACCTCGCCGTCTTGGATCATCACCTGAAGTTTCATCGCGCGGCTTGCCAGATCGGCCAGCGCCTTGGTGTCTGCCTCGGCCAGATTGATCACTTCAAGGTTGTCAAAGCGGGTTGTGCTGTTCTTGATCTTGTCCCACCAAACCTCTGCCGTTCGGCCACCATAGGGGTAGACCAGAACCCGTGCCGCCTTGTTGCAGGACTGGCGCAGGACCTTTTCGCTCGGCAGGCCCAGTGTCACCCAAACGTCCAACTCCCCGCTGAGGCTTTTCTGCCAGATGTCCGGTTCATCATCCGTGGAGAGACCCTTGGTCATTTCCAGATGTTCATGGGCGTTCAGCGCAAAGGCCACGAGCCGCACCATCAACCGCTCATCGGTTTCAGAGGGGTGTTTGGCAATGGTCAGCTTATGGGTCTCGTAATAATGGCGGTCCATGTCGGAGACCGAAAGCTCGACTTTGTAGATGGTGGCATTCTGCGCCATGATATGTCTCGTTTTCCAGGGTTACGCGCTGCCTACGCGCTCGGGCCGCTGGGGGAAAGGCGATTGTCGCTTGGAGAGGCCGAGCAGAGCGCGCGATATGGAAGGTGTCCGCAAAACAAAATTGGCAAGGCGCACGAACAAGCCTGCCCGCCGGAAAATGGCCTAGACGTTTTTGACGATAACATTGTGAGGCGCGCAAACTCATCGTAGCCTAGCGGCATGATCAGACGTCGCACGTTTCTCTGGGCTCTCGGCTCTACCGCTTTGGCCCCAACAGGATCATTCTCTGAGAGTGAGAGAGGCCAGGTTCTGCGAGGTTTTAATCTTATTGAAACCCCGACCGCTCGCTTCGGAAGCAAGGCCGCCGAATTGAGTATCGCGCGGATGACGAAAACGGGTGCCACAGCCGCAGCGGTGGTTCCTTTCTTGTGGCAGCCTTCCGCCACCTCCCCCGCTATCGTGATGGGGGATGCACTGCCGCGCGACAGGATGGCAGCGGGGATTGCACAGCTTCATGCAGCCGGGCTTGCCGCTATCGTCAAACCGCATGTCTGGGTGCCCCAAAGCTGGGCAGGCGCGATTCAACCTGAGGCCAAAACGGAAGGTGATTGGCATACGGCCTATGAGAAGATCCTGCACGACATAGCGATGACGGCAGAGCGAAGCCGCGCCGAGGCGTTGGTCATCGGCACCGAATTGCGCGGCGTGTCAGGCTCCGACCGATGGGACCGCCTGATCGCCGGGCTACGCGACGTATTCAGCGGTCAAATCACCTATGTCGCCCATGGCGCGGCTGAGGCAGAAAAAGTCGGGTTCTGGGCCCAGTTGGATGCGGTTGCTGTATCGCTTTATCCCGTCCTAGGCGCTGCCGGAGCAGTCACCGACTGGGACCGCGCCATCGCTGAAGAATTGGACAGGGTTGAAGCGGTCGCGCAGAAATACGCCAAACCGGTCTGGATCGCAGAGATTGGTATTCGCTCCGCAGAAGGGGCAACCGTGCGGCCATGGGAAAGCGCCGAGGAACGCGCGGCTCAGAGTGATATGGCACTTCAGGCCGAGGTTCTGCGCCGCTGGCTGCAAGCGCTGCACGCGCGCCGCATTCAAGACGTTTGGATTTGGCGCTGGTTCACCGATCCCGACGGCGGCGGCGCGGAGGATACGGATTTTACCGTGCAGAATAAGGCCGCGGAGAGCGCTATTGCGGAGTTTTGGGGTGAGGTTTGATAACTATCCAGAAATACTTCATGCAAGTATTTGTTTAAGAATGCCTTCCAAAATCGAACGCCTGTGCTGGACAAGAACCCTACGGACTCCCTTGCCGATATGATGCTGAAAGAGGCAGTCTTTTCTTTTAAGTGAGGAGCACTCAGTATCCTCTACGCAGTCATTGAAAGCTCGCATTTGTGGAACGTGGCGAATTAAATACAAACGGTGCGGGGTTTCAGCGTGTCAACAGCATGACCTTGGGGTGGAGCTGTTGAGGCGAACCACGCGTAAGGTTTCGCTGTCTTTCGATGGCGCCGACTTCTACCCTACGCGCGCGAAATCTCGGCGCAGGCAGATGCCGCCAGGCTGCCCCCGGCGGGAGCGAAACCAGCGCAAACAAAGAGCCAACCCTTTTCTTTGCGTCCTTCAACCTAGCATATTCACCACGAACGCGAACCGACACCGTCATGGCAGTCTTGTCACGATCGCGCTTACTCGCCCGTGAACCCACCTGTGATTGCACATTCGCCCCAGTTAAACCGCGGCCTTCCTCATAAGTCTGGATCGACTAGCTGGAGGCCTCCTCCAGAAATTCAATCTCGATGAAGGCGAAGCTCCCATCGTTTCCGTTCAAAACATCATGCTCCACGCCCTGCATACGGAAATAGGGCACACCGACCCTTAATTCTGATCGGCTGATAGTACCGTCTGCCAAACGGATATCCAGCCCACCGTCCTGAATCGGCACGACAAGATAGTCATACTCATGCCGATGCCACCCGGTATTGTCACCGCGTCCGGAGAAACTCCAGCGCGTGACGCGGGTGCGGGAGTTGTCGATCAGGATGGTTGGAACTGCCGTGCCCTTTTTGACCGGATCGCACATCTTGGCCCCCTCTTCCGTTTAGAGTCGGAGCGGCCAGCGACGCCCCCGTTTCCGGGTGATGCTAGCCATTCGCAGGCGATCCGTCGAATGATTTGGCGATGCGCTGCGAACACGCAGTCGCACTGCAGCCCGCGAATGAAACTACAAAGGGCAGGGAAATCGCGGAGTGGGCTATGTTGTAAAGGACGGGGCGTGCAGAGAGCAGAACGCTGTCCCTTGGCGTGCGCCGAGCCATAGACGGTCGCCGCCGGAGCAAAGTACCTATGTTGATCGCGGGCGCGATCCAGTTCGGAACAAGCCCAAATGACATTGCAGGTTGGCTGTCTAAACGGGCAATATAAGGGTCCTGCCATGATAGTACCTTGTAACCCCATGCCGGTCCTGCGCCCGGTTGCCTTCCCTCTGCTCAGTAAGTACCAGCTATCAAAGCGCCCTGTTCTACCCCCGTGACACGGAAGTTCGTATTACGTCATGCAAGTGATCTACCTCTCACCCCAGAGCTTTCGAAAGTCAGAAGTGGAGTGTTTTGAATGAGAAACGCACTTGTCACCGGATCGTCCGGATTTATCGGATATTTCGTGTCTCTCGCGCTGCTGCGCGCGGGCTGGCGTGTGATCGGGCTCGACAGCCTGTCGGATTACTATGACGTTAATCTAAAGCTGAACCGTCAATCGCAGCTTTGCGAATATGCCCAATTCAGCGTGGTGAATGAAAAGCTGGAAACCCCGCAAGCTCTGATGACCCTGTTCAAAGAGCACCGCCCGGACGTTGTCATACATCTGGCCGCGCAGGCGGGCGTGCGCCATTCCATTGATGATCCGCGTGCCTATCTGAACGCCAATCTCATCGGCACCTTTGAATTGCTAGAAGCCGCCCGCGCCTTCCCGCCTGAGCATATGCTGCTGGCGTCGAGTTCGTCCATTTTTGGTGCCAATCGCCAGATGCCATACAAAGAGGCGGATAGGGTCGATACGCAGATGTCCTTCTATGCGGCGACCAAGAAGGCGACTGAAAATATGGCGCATTCCTATGCCCATCTTTACGCTCTGCCTACGACGATGTTTCGCTTTTTCACCGTCTACGGTCCTTGGGGCCGCCCGGATATGGCCTATTTCAAATTCACCAAGGCGATCCTAAATCGCGCGCCAATCGACGTTTACAATCATGGCAAGATGCAGCGCGATTTCACCTATGTCGACGATCTGGTCCGCGCGATCATGGGCCTGATCGATGTCCCCCCCGATCCGACCAGCCCGGTGCCGGGCGATAGTGTTTCACCTGTTGCTCCGTTTCGAACCGTTAACATCGGCAATGCCTCTCCGGTCTCCCTGATGGACTTCATTGCCGCGATTGAGACTGCCTGTGGGCAAGAGGCGATCAAGACATTCCACCCAATCCAACCCGGTGATGTGCCCGCCACATGGGCAGATACCACATTGCTGCAAACTTTGGTGGGCAAGCAACATTCCACGCCGGTCGGCGAAGGGTTGCAGCATTTCGTGGACTGGTACCGCGACTTCTACAAAGCGTGACCCGAGCGAAGGCTGTCGCGCATCAATGTATTTTGATATTAAGCAGCACGCATTCCGAATACAGCATATCGATCTCGGATGGGTCCAGAAGCCCGTGTTGGCAGTATCGGGGTGTCGCGAACGCCCTGACCTCATCGCAGACAATTCCATCCCGCGCGAAACGACGATCTAAAGAAAGAATCGCAGCTTCTGAAGGAAGGACCGAAGCCGCGATTTGCTTTGCATAGCGGGCAAAGAGCGGTTGATCCGCGAGATACATGATTTCATGGGTCACATAGTCGTCGTGCTTTTTCTGAGGGTAGATGACCATCGTGCAGAGCCCCTCAGGCGTTTCCACCGAAAGAAACCTAAGCCGCAGCCCCTGATGATCTTCGATAATACGACGGTCTTTTGCGGGCAGACGATCACCCAAAGACAAGGGGTCCTCATGGACGTCAAAGCCCGCATCTTTCGACGGATGCCAGACCAGCCGCTCGCGGTCCAACTCCCGCAGCCCCGCCTTCTCCAAGACATTGACCGCCGCCTTGGCACTGGAAAAGTTCGTCACCGTTACATCCGGGTCAAGGGTCGCCAAGGCGATCATCTTTTTGCCGACCCCCTGCCCCCGATAGTCTTTGAGCACATACCATGAGGTCATATCTGCCGTGGTTCTCGGCCCATTCGAGGTTTGACGCTCGGCATAGACCAGCCCCAAAACCCCGATCAGCTTGCTGTCATCGCGCACGGTGATGGCATAGCGCCCCTCGGGTCCGCACCATCTTCCGGCCAGCAAGGCGCGCCAGCTTTCAATGCCCCATTTCGCGCGGACAAAAACAGCGTTCATGAATTGGGCGACTTCCTCCCGTTCGGCGGGGGACGCATAGGCAATATCTAGCATATCAGACTCATTTTATCAGGCTGTCTAACGATATCCACCGTGTCGCTGCGTTATGCGTCAGCCGCGACATAAGCGCTTCCATGAAGCTCCATGTGTCTTCGTCAGTCTGCAGGTGATGGCTGACAAATCCGGTCGGCTCATGCTGATATGCCTCTTCCTGCCGACGCTTGCGCAGGTGGCGCACGCATTGTTCCAAAGTCTTCTCTACGCCTGCAAACTTTGCGCCTTCCTTCCAGCGGATAGGATCGATGTGACCGTTGAAATGCTGCAAGTCCGGAACGGGCTCAGGATGAGGACGTGCGTCAAACCCCGAAAACGCAGCGTATCCCCACCTTGGCAAGTAGGGCAATACCTTCTCGCCAATTCGGTTCCACGGCGGGACAAAGACAGGCAACAAGTTTGGCAAACGCGCCGATTGCATCCGCCGCCACCCTTCGCGAAGATCCTTTTCGATCAACGCCAGATCGCGCAACTTGCCCACTTCGGACGCGCGGGTGCCTTTGGGTTCGTGGTTTTTATGCGCATATCCATGTTGCAGCGTGTAAACCTGTGGCGAAGCCGATAGGCGATCGGCAAGTTTGACATCTATAGCGTGGGGGATGACCGCCAAATGCAACGGCGCGTCAAAGCGCTCTGACAGGGAGATCAGCCTGTCTAACGGATCGGTGCAGGCTTCCGTATCATCGTCGCGCCACCAGAATGTTGGCGTCTCACCCTGCGAGGACCATTTTCCGAGCTCTTCGCCTAATTCTGCCCAGGTCGCCAAGAGCTGCCCCCTTCAGGTGTAACTTCAGCGCCGATTGAACCATCCAAGCGCCTTAATGTACACTCACTTTTCCCCGCATTCCCTCTATGTTGCGGTCAACATTGAATAAAGTGCCCCTAACACAATCGCGGCACTGGACGCATCTTAGTAAATCGGCTTCACTCTTTTGCAGACCGCGCTCTCGCGGGTATGGAATGGGACACCGATGACACCTTTGTTGGAAGTTGACGGGCTGACGATCGGGTTTGGCAAAGCCGATCCGGTGGTGCGCGATGTTAGTTTTTCCATACGCTCGGGTGAGACGCTGGCATTGGTCGGCGAAAGCGGTTCTGGCAAAACCTTGACCTGTCGCAGCGTGCTGCGCATCCTCCCCGAAGCCGCTCAGATCCGAAGTGGCAGGATCGTCTTTGCCGGGGGCGACGGGCCAGTAGATATGCTGAGCCTGCGCGAACCAGAGATGCGCCAGATCAGGGGTGACCGCATCTCGATGATCTTCCAAGAGCCGATGCGCTCCCTTTCGCCACTGCACCGACTGGGCAACCAAGTGGCGGAGGTGCTGCGCCTGCACCGCTCCATGAGCCGGTCAGCGGCAAAGCGGACGGTGCTTCAGAAATTCGAACGCGTAGGGTTCATGGAACCTGAGCGGATTTGGCGCAGCTATCCCTTTGAATTATCTGGCGGGATGAGGCAACGCGCGATGATCGCGATGGCAATGGTGGCCAAGCCCAAACTGTTAATCGCGGACGAACCTACGACAGCGTTGGATGTGACAACGCAGGCGCAAGTGCTGGGGCTGATCAAGACCTTGCAAGCGGAAACCGGGATGGCGGTTATCCTTGTTACGCATGATCTGGGTGTCGTGGCGAACATGGCCCAGCATGTGGTTGTCATGAACGGCGGCCGCGTCATGGAAAGCGGCACCGCGCCGGAGGTTCTGGGCCATCCTGAACACGGCTACACGCGCAAGCTCTTTGCCGCCGCCACGATGATCCCCGAGGTCGCAGCACCTGCCCGCGAGGTCCCGCACAAAGACCTGATCCTTGAGATGCGGGGCGTCGACAAGACCTTCATTCTGCGCACCGGAGGCTGGCGCAAACCAAGCACCGTGGCCGCTTGCAAAGATGTCAATCTGCAAGTGGTAAGAGGCAAGACCCTTGCCGTGGTCGGCGAAAGCGGATCGGGCAAGACCACCTGTGCACATATGGCATTGGGCGCCGTGCTGCCTGATCCCGGCGGCGAGGTGCTGTTTTATTCCGAACCGGGTGCCCCAGCCCTGCCCGTTCACAGCATGTCGGCATCGCAACGCAGCGCCTTTCAACGACAAGCGCAGATGGTGTTCCAAGACCCATATTCCTCGCTTTCGCCAAGGATGCGTATTGGGGCGGCATTGACGGAACCACTGGAAATCCACGGCATCGGGTCGCGCGCCGAGCGGCGCGACAAGGCCGCCGCGATGCTGAAACTGGTCGGTCTCAACCCCGACATGATGACCCGCTATCCACATGCCTTTTCGGGCGGCCAGCGGCAACGTCTTTCGATTGCCCGTGCCTTAACGCTGGACCCCAAACTCCTGATCTGTGACGAGCCGACATCCGCCTTGGATGTTTCAGTGCAAGAGCAGATTTTGAGGTTGCTGGAAGAAATCCGTGATCGCGCCTCATTGAGTTATCTGTTCATCAGCCACGACCTAGCCGTGGTGGCGCGTATTGCTGACGAGGTTATCGTGATGCGGGCCGGCGTTATTGTCGAACAAGCCCCGCCCGAGACGCTGTTTTACGATCCTCGCCATCCCTATACCAAGGCGCTGATCGCCGCTCAGCCGGAACCGGATATCGCCAGACCTATTGATCTTGAACTGGTCGCCAAGGGGGCCGGTGCGCCATCAACTTGGCCAGAAATGTTCCGCATCGACGGCGGGGTTGCACCGGCTTTGCAAAATGTAGGCGACGGTCACATGGTCCGTTGTCATGTCTAAACTGCTCGCCCTGCTGCTGTGTCTGGCCACCCCAGCTTGGGCCATCCCAACATTGCAGGAAACCGCCTTTTGGGCTGCGAAGGTGGAGAAAGGCGATCTGCCGCCGATTGCCGAACGTCTGCCCGATGTGCCCTTGATCGTTGATCTTGAGACCAAAGGCCGCAGCTATGGTACCCAAGGCGGCACATTGCGCACCTTAGGGACGCGCTCCAAGGATGTGCGTCTGATGTCTGCCTATGGATATGCCCGGCTGGTTGGCTATACGTCGGATTACACACTCCTGCCCGATATCCTCCGCGATGTTGAAGTGTCGGAGAACCGCAAGTTCACATTGCATCTGCGCCCCGGTCACCGCTGGTCAGACGGGGAGCCCTTCACCTCGGAGGATTTCCGCTATTGGTGGGAGAATGTGGCACAGGACCCCGACATCACGCCCTCCGGCCCGCCGGACTTTATGTATGTTGATGGCGAGTTAGGCACGGTTGATTTCCCCGATGCCTATACCGTCGTTTTTGAGTGGCCCGCCGCCAACCCGAATTTCCTACCCCAATTGGCGCAGGCCAGCCCGCCGTTTATTTATCGGCCTGCGCATTACCTCAAGCAGTTTCATCAGCAGTTCACCGCCCCCGGTGCGCTTCATACCGCGATCATCAAGGCCCGCGTTAAGAGTTGGGCGGCGCTGCATAACAAACGCGACAATATGGGTAAGTTCGACAACCCGGAACAGCCGACCTTGCAACCTTGGGTCAATGTCAGCGAGACCGGCACCTCACGGCAACTGTTTGTCCGCAATCCATATTACCACCGCATCGATGCCCGAGGTGTACAACTGCCCTATATCGACAGGGTCGAGATGACGATCGCGACCGGCGGTCTTATCGCGGCAAAGGCCAATGCGGGCGAGACGGACCTTCAAGCGCGTGGCCTCGATTTTCCCGACATCTCGATCCTCAAAAAGGGCGAAGCGGATGGCGGCAACTATCGCACGCTGCTGTGGGAGAACGGGGCTGCAAGCCAGATCGCCATCTATCCCAACCTGAACTTTGCCGACCCGGTTTGGCGAGAGGTCATGCGCGATGTGCGCTTCCGCCGCGCGCTTAGCCACGGCGTTGACCGACATATGATCAATCGCGCGCTCTATTTTGGGCTGGCCAAAGAAGGCGGCATGACAGCACTTTCGCAAAGCCCCCTGTATGATCCCGACAACCTTTCTGCCTATTCAGAATATTCTCCGACCATAGCCAACGCCTTGCTGGATGAGATGGGCCTGACTGAGCGCACTCAGGCCGGAATCCGCAAACTGTCCGATGGCCGTCCTATGGAATTCGTGGTTGAAACAGCGGGCGAGCGGCAAGAGGTTGAAAACGCGCTTGCCATCCTGACCGACACGTGGCGCGAGTTGGGCATTAAGCTGGTTATGCGTCCGCTCGATCGCGACATTCTTCGGAACCGGGTTTACGCGGGCCTGAGCATGGCATCTGTGTGGTTCGGCTGGGACAACGGATTGCCCACGCCTCAAACCTCTCCGATGTATCTCGCGCCGACCAATCAGGAATTTTTCGCTTGGCCCATGTGGGGGCAATATTACCAATCCAAGGGCGAGTTGGGGGAGGAACCACAGGGCGCAGCGCCGAAAAGCCTACTGGCCTTGGCAGACCGCTGGAATCGCGCAGATGACGATCTCGCCCGCGCATCCCTGTGGCGCGAGATGCTGCGCATTCATGCTCAAGAGGTCTATGCCATCGGCCTTCTTTCAGAAGCGCCCCAACCTGTGGTCGTATCAAAGCGGTTGCGCAACGTTCCCGAACAAGGCGTTTGGGCCTATGAACCGGGTGCGCATTTCGGTGTTCACCGCATTGACGAGTTTTACTTTGGCGAACCGTCGGAGCAAGTTGTCCAATGATGTTCCTCCGCTACGCCGTCTACCGCTTTTTCACGATGTTGCTGACCCTGCTGGTCGTCTCGGTCCTCGTCTTTGTGATCATCAATTTACCGCCCGGTGATTACCTGTCCAACCAGATCGCCGAATTGCGCGCCACTGGTCAGGCTGAAGGCGTGGCAAAGGCCGAATTTCTACGCGCCGAATACGCGCTCGACCGGCCATTGTGGGAACAATATCTGATCTGGGTCGGCTTCGCCCCTGGACCGCAGGGTTTTTCCGGCCTCATTCAGGGTGATTTCGGTTGGTCGTTCGAATTTGACCGCCCCGTGGGTGAGATTGTGGGGGATGCCTTGTGGTTGACGGTATTGGTCAATCTTGCGGCTGTGCTTTTCGTCTATGCGGTGGCACTGCCCTTGGGTGTGCTTGCCGCCGCAAAATCTGAGACATGGGCCGATTATACGGCAGGTTTTGTTGGGTATCTGGGCCTTGCCACACCAAATTTCCTGTTGGCGCTGATCTTGTTCTACTACGGGCATAAATACCTCGACCTGCCGATTGGTGGGCTGATGGACCCGGCTTTTGAGGGCGCACCGATGTCATGGCCGAAGGTCAAGTCGATCCTATTACATATGATCGTCCCGACCTTTGTCATCGGCACCTCAGGGGCGGCTGCGATGATGCAGCGTCTGCGCGCCAATATGCTGGACGAATTAAGCAAACCCTATGTTGAAACCGCCAAAGCCAAGGGCATGGCGCCAACGCGGCTTTTGGTGAAATACCCGCTGCGCGTGGCGTTTAATCCTTTCGTCGCAGATATCGGAAACCTGTTGCCCGCGATGGTCTCAGGCTCGGTCTTGGTTTCTGTGGTGCTGGGTTTGCAGACGATCGGGCCCTATTTGCTGACAGCGCTGAAGTCGCAGGACCAGTTTCTGGCGGGTTTTGTGTTGATGTTCGTGGCCCTGCTGACACTGATCGGCACGATGATCTCTGACATGCTATTGGTGCTGCTCGACCCGCGAATCCGCTATGGAGGGCGCCGTACATGAGCACGCAGCCCTCCAACCGCTTTGTTGATACCGAGCCTTGGGTCGATACATCTGATTTCTCGGCACCCGAACGCAAGGAACTCGACGCGCCTGCGTGGCTGTTGATGTGGCGCAGTTTCCGCCGCCATAAGCTCGCGCTTGTCTCCGGCATCTTTCTGCTCTGCGCCTATCTGATGTTGCCCATCGCCGGTTTCATCGCGCCCTACACGCCAAACGAACGCAACCCAGATTATCTTTACGCCCCGCCGCAGAGCATCAACCTGTGGCACGAAGGTGCTTTTATCGGTCCTTTTGTCTATCCGATCACTGCTGAGGCCGATCTGGAAAACTATCGCTGGACCTATACCACCGATGAAACCCAGCCCCTGCCGCTCAAGCTCTTTTGCGAAGGGCAAAGCTACAAGCTCTTTGGGTTGATCCCATCAGATACGCATCTTTTCTGCCCTCCTGATGGCGCGAGCTTGTTCCTATGGGGGTCTGACCGCTTGGGCCGCGATGTGTTCAGCCGCATTCTATACGGCGCACAATTGTCTTTGACGGTGGGGCTGATCGGCATCTCCGTGTCCTTCGCGCTTGGCATTACATTCGGGGCAATGGCGGGCTATTTCGGTGGCAAGACGGATTGGATCCTCAACCGCATCATCGAAATTCTGCGCAGCCTGCCCGAATTGCCGCTTTGGCTCGCGCTCTCGGCTGCGGTGCCTTCAAGCTGGGGTCCGGTGGCCGTTTTCTTTATCATATCAATCATTCTGGGCATCCTCGATTGGCCGGGCCTTGCGCGATCAGTGCGGGCAAAATTCCTGTCCCTGCGCGAAGAGGAATATGTAAAGGCCGCCGAGATGATGGGGGCCAAACCGGGGCGTGTCATTCGCCGCCATTTGCTACCAAACTTCATGTCCCACTTAATTGCCAGTGCGACGCTATCGATACCTGCGATGATCCTTGGTGAAACGGCGCTTAGCTATCTTGGGCTGGGCCTGCGCGCGCCTGCGGTAAGCTGGGGAGTCATGTTGAACGACGCTCAGAACCTCGCCAGCATTGAGATCTACTGGTGGACGGCAATTCCGATGCTGCCGATCATCGTGGTGGTCTTGGCATTCAATTTTCTTGGCGATGGGCTGCGTGCCTCTTTGGACCCTTACAAAAGTTGATCCGAGGACCGGCATTCGGAACCGCTTCAGCGATCATCGCCGCCGTTGTTGTCCTGACCGTCACCTTCCAGCAAGTCCTCCTCAAGCGAGGCGTGGGCTGCCGCCGCGATCTTATGCTTTTGTGCATCCGTAAGATCGTCTGCCTGCGCATCGGCCAGCCGCACCGTCACCTCGCGATGCGCAAATTTGATGCCTTCACGCTCAAACAGGTTGCGAATTTCCTGATAGACCTTCTTGCGCACCAGCCACTGGTCCCCCGGCTTGGTCATGAATTTCACCCGGATGATCATCGCACTGTCTTGCATCTCAATCACACCTTGCGATTTCAAAGGCAGGATGAAAGCTTCTCCGATTTCTGGATCAGTCAGAAGGTCTTGCCCTAACTTCTTAATCAGCTTGCGGACCTGCTCCACATCGGTGTCATAGGTCACCCGCAATGGCAGCTTCATCATCACCCAGTCGCGGGAGTAGTTGGTGATCACCTGCAATTCGCCAAAGGGGATGGTGTGCAAAGCGCCTAAGTGATGACGAAGCTGGAAAGAGCGCACCGAGATTTTCTCAACCGTGCCTTTGACATTGCCAACGTCGAGATACTCACCCTTCCTGAAAGCATCATCAAAGAGGAAAAACGCCCCGGCAAACACATCCCGTACCAGCGCTTGACTGCCGAAACCGATGGCAATGCCAATAATCCCGGCACCGGCAAACAATGGGCCTACATTGACGCCGATCTCCATAAGGACAATCAGCAGGATAGAGACAACTACAAGGATCAGCGTGAAGTTACGAAACAACGGCAGCAGGGTCGCAAGTCTGCTGGCGCTGGAGCCTCCGCCTTCGTCGCCGGGTTCGACCTCTTCATCATCGGTTGTCTCCTCCGCGATCTTGCTGTCAATCCAGATGCGAAAGGCGTGATAAATTACATAGCCGATAAAAATGACGACCAAGATGTCCAAGACCTGACTGGCAAAGCTCTCGATCATTTCTGCGCCGTCGTTATCCCAAATATAGAAAAACGCATAGGTGCCAGCGACAAAGGACAATATGCCCGATACCCGGCGTGCCAGTTCTTCAAATGTGTTCAATGACCGTTGCGGCATCACGTCAGTTGCCAATACCGTATCGTCAATCTCTGCCGATTGATCACCCTCAGGGTCTTGGCCCGATGCATCGGTCGCGCTTTGCGCTTCCCTTTCGGCGTTGAGCAGCCGCAGTCTGCGGGTTCTGGTAAAGCTGCGTTCAATCCCGAAGTTTATCAGCCCATAGACCACGATGATCGTGAGCAGAATTCCATAGGCGCCTGCGATCAAGGGGACCGAGCTGGGCTTGCCTAGAACGAGGTCAATCGTCAGTTCGACCCAAGCAAAAATCACATAGATAAAAACGGCAGGCACCCATGCACGCGATAAAAAGCGTACGGTGGTCGACGTCTCCTCTGGCGGTTTGCCATGACGCAGCGCGTGGCTGATGGCACGGCGGTTAACCAGCACCAGCAGAATGTTCAGCAGCACTAAAATAGCGGACATAACCGAGGCAAAAAACGCATAGGCATCATAGTTCAGCCCCAGTTCTGCAATCCAGAAACCGAACAAGATGGCACAGACTTCGCAGGACGCCAGAAACCAGAGCCAAAAGTGCAACTGTTTGGCGTCCCGATCGCTGAACGGTGGAATGCGGTACTGCGAAAGAAAAGGGGACAGGATCATGCGCCACAGGATGGCGACTACGCGGCAGGTGAAATAGCCGATATTGATCAGGGAAACCGTGAATTGCATCGCTGTGTCAGTCAACGGGCCGAAGATTGAGGCGCCAAGCACATAGGCCACCGCCATTGACACAACCACGCCCCCCAGACCGACGACAAAGCGAAGCGCAAGAAAGGGGATTTTTTCGGAATAGCCTTCGGGGTTCTTGCTGATACGCTTGGCGATCAGCCTTTTCATCAAGTATTTGCCGTAAACCTCTTTTTCTACAATAGCGCCCACACCGAACATCAGCAGACTTAGCACCAGCGCCATCCCAAAGGCCCGCAAGGTTCCGTCCGGGCTAGAGGCGCGTAGAATGTAGAGGACTTCATTAAACGCCACGGGGAGTGTCACCACCCGCTCGACAAGAGCATCACGGAATTTTGAGACACGGCCTTGCAGGTCTAGCATAGAT
The DNA here is from genome assembly GCF_025143985.1 of Sulfitobacter sp. W027. Classification (NCBI taxonomy): domain Bacteria; kingdom Pseudomonadati; phylum Pseudomonadota; class Alphaproteobacteria; order Rhodobacterales; family Roseobacteraceae; genus Sulfitobacter; species Sulfitobacter sp. W027. Next base: position 1,318,489 of record NZ_CP083564.1, on the reverse strand, counting down.
GACGGACTGCCATTCTCGGTCAATTCCGTATCCGGGGCGGGCGTGTCGCTCGAAGTCGGAGCAATACCGTCGGGATTGGCGTCAAGGTCAGTCGAGCCGCGCCGGTCAGCATCCGGATCCTCGGTTGCTTCTACAGGGTTCGTTCCGGGAAACAGCGAGCCGAGGCCTTGCGACTGGCCGGCGTCCGGGAGGATCGAAAGCAGTGCGAAACACAGAAGGCTAATGAGGAATATGGCGCGCATGTGGTCCCCAATAAATTAACCTAATTCGCTTTAAGGCTATGCCAGCAATCGTCCTATTGCAATTCTGCAGGTGTCAAACTATCTGGAACGCGCGCGGCAACCCACCTTTTGTCCGTGACACACTGCGCGCGGCCCGGACTGACACAATCCCAAGGATATACCGTTGCCCCGCGATGCTACTGACACTCGAATTGCTGTTCTGGGCCTTGGCTATGTCGGTCTGCCGCTGGCGCTGGCGCTGGCCAGAAACGGGTTCGATGTCATTGGCTTTGATACGAGCACCGCAACGGTCACTGCCTTGTGCGAAGGCCGTGATCCCAATGACGAAGTATCGGACGACGCCGTCGCGACAAGTTCCGCGACTTACACCCACGCGGCCTCTGATCTTGCGGGATGCAGCGTTTTCATCATTGCCGTCCCGACCCCGATCACCGACGCCAAGGCTCCGGACCTCAACCCCATCCTGAACGCCTGCGCTGCCATTGCCCCCCATCTGACCGATGGTGCTTTGGTGATTTTGGAAAGCACGGTCTATCCTGGTGTTACCGAGGAGGTTTGCGGGCCAGCCCTTGCCGCTGGCAGCGGGCTGGAAACCGGACGCCAGATCAAACTGGCCTATAGCCCCGAACGGGTAAACCCCGGCGATGCCGAACATTCGATGGAGAATGTCGTCAAGATTATCGCCGCCCAGGATGCTGAAACGCTTGCCCGTGTTGAAGCGATCTATGCGCCGGTGGTCAAAGCCGGGCTTCACCGCGCGTCCTCTATTGCGACTGCGGAAGCGGCCAAGGTCATCGAAAACACCCAACGCGATCTGAACATCGCGCTGGTCAATGAATTCTCGCTGATCTTTTCGCGGCTTGGCCTTGATACATTAGAGGTGCTTGAGGCGGCAGGCACCAAGTGGAATTTCCTCCCCTTCCGCCCCGGTCTGGTAGGGGGGCACTGCATCGGGGTCGATCCCTATTACCTGACCTACCGTGCCGAGCAGATGGGCTATCACCCGCAAGTTATCCTCGCAGGCCGACGTATCAACGATCAGATGGGCGCCCATGTGGCGCAGATGCTTGTGAAAGCGATGCTGAGCCGCGATATCGGCGTGCGCGGGGCGCGGGTTTTGGTCTTGGGCTATACCTTTAAGGAAAACTGCGCTGACACCCGCAACACGAAGGTGGCCGATATCGTGTCCGAGCTTGCCGCCTATTCCGTGGACGTCGATGTGCATGATCCTTGGGTGGGGGCAGACAGGTTAACATCTGAACACTGTGTCAACGGCATAGAAACACCCGAAGACGGCGTTTACGATGCTGTGGTCGTGGCAGTGGGGCAAAAGGAATTTGTCGAGATGGGCAGCGATGCTCTGCGCAATCTGGGGAAACCCGGAGCGGTATTGTTTGACATTAAGGGTATTTTCGGAAAATCCGGTAGTGACTTGCGGCTTTAGAGGCGGTGGATATGGACGAACGCGCGGAGCAAGAAGCTGCCCAACAACACCGTAAGGACATGCCGCCGCTCCGGATCATGTTCTACAGCCACGACACTTTCGGATTAGGCCACTTGCGGCGTTCACGTACTTTGGCCACGGCGCTTACCCAAACCGACCCCCAGACATCTGCCATTATCCTCACCGGTTCGCCGGTTGCAGGGCGCTTTACGTTTCCCGAGCGTGTCGATCACATCCGACTGCCAGGCGTGACGAAACTTTCCGATGGCAGCTATATCAGCCAGACCCTTGGCGCTGGTATCGAGGATACAACCTCCCTTCGCGCGGGTCTGATCCAAGCCGCGATAGAACGCTACGAACCTGACCTGCTGGTGGTTGACAAGGAGCCGACAGGGTTTCGCGGGGAGTTGCTCCCCTCTTTGCGCTGGCTGCGCGAGCGCGGGCATACCCGCACCGTACTTGGTCTGCGGGACGTGCTGGATGAGCCAACCGCCCTCGCGTCCGAATGGGAGCGCAAAGGCGCCACGCGCGCTGCCGAGGAGCTCTATGACGAGATCTGGGTATACGGCATGCGCGAGATGTACGACCCGACCAAAGGCTTGCCCCTTTCCCAAGACGCGCGTTCAAGAATGCATTGGACCGGATATCTGCGCCGCGAGTTCGCAGTTGATGTCGACGTGCCCGACAGCCCCTATATCCTGATTACGCCCGGCGGCGGCGGCGATGGCGCGGCTATGGTGTCACTTGTCCTGTCTGCCTATGAGGAAGACCCGACATTAGAGCCGAAGGCGGTACTGGTCTACGGGCCTTTCCTCTCGGGCGAGCTGCGCGACCGCTTTGAAGCGCGGGTGGCCAAACTGAATGGGCGGGTCACAGCAACCGGTTTTGACAGGCACATCGAAGCGCTCTTTGTTGGTGCAGAGGGCGTGATTAGCATGGGCGGCTACAACACCTTTTGCGAGGTGCTGTCCTTTGACAAACGCGCCGTTATCGTTCCGCGCACCACCCCCCGTCTGGAACAATGGCTTCGCGCCAGCCGGGCCGAGGAAATGGGCTTGGTGCGCATGTTAGAAGAAACCCGTGACGGTATGACCACCCGGGCGATGATCGACGCTATCCGCAATCTGCCGCAGCAGAACAAACCTTCTGAGGCGGGTGCGAATGATCTGCTGGGCGGGCTTGATACCGTAATCGCACGGGTCGATGCGCTGATGAATAACATGGGACCACAATGACCAAACCCCGCCTTGCCGTCGTCGTAAAGGGATGGCCCCGCCTTTCGGAAACCTTCATCGCGCAGGAACTCGTGGCGCTGGAGGAAGCGGGTCTTGATCTAGATATCTGGTCACTTCGCCACCCCACCGACACCAAGACCCATCCGCTGCACGCCAGATTGCAAGCGCCGGTGCGCTATCTGCCAGAATACCTCAGGGATGAGCCGCGCCGGGTCGCAGAGGCTATGGGCGCGGCGGCCTCATTGCCCGGTTTCGACGCTGCCGCCGAGGCCTACGCCCGCGATCTGGCCCGCGACGACACGCCGAACCGACGGCGGCGGTGGGGGCAGGCCTGTGTCATGGCCCGTGAAATGGCGCAGGATGCCGGCGGGCTCTATGCCCATTTTCTGCATACGCCCGCTTCCGTTGCGCGCTATGTCGCGATTATGCGGGGCCTGCCGTGGTCCTTTTCGGCCCACGCCAAGGACATCTGGACGTCACCTGACTGGGAACTGCGCGAAAAGCTTTCGCCAGATCACCACGGCGCGACCTTTGGCGCGACCTGCACCGGTTTCGGCGCAAAGCACCTCCAAGGCCTGGCCGACAGCGCAAAGCGCGTCAGCCTCGTTTATCACGGCTTGGACCTTTCCCGCTTCCCTGCCCCGCCAGATCGCGCTGCGCGTATCAATGGTACCCCGCTCAAAATCATGTCGGTCGGACGGCTGGTGGAGAAGAAGGGCTTTGACAACCTGATTGATGCGCTGGCACTGCTCCCCAAAAGCCTTGATTGGCACTGGACCCACATCGGCGGAGGCACGTTGGATGCAAAAATGCGTCGGCGCGCTGCCGACCGGGGCATCGCAGACCGTATCATTTGGCGGGGCGCTTGCGACCAGTTGGAGGTGATCGAGGCGATGCGCGGCAGTGATCTCTTCGTCCTGCCCTCGCGTATTGCGGATGACGGGGATCGAGATGGCCTACCGAATGTCCTGATGGAAGCCGCGAGCCAGAAGCTGCCCATTCTAAGCACGCCGGTGTCTGCCATTCCGGAGTTTATCGAGAACGGCAAGCACGGTTTACTTCGCAGCGACGACCCCAAGGTGCTTGCACAAACCATCGCAGAGTTCGCCGCGGACCCGTCGCTTGGCCCCCGTCTGGCCGACGCCGCGCATGAGCGTCTGATCCAAGATTTCACCATGGCGCCCGGCATCGCACAGCTCCACCACCGCCTGCATGCGATGCTTGAGGCATGACCCTCGCCTTTTACGCCCCCATGAAACCCCCAGATCATCCGGTACCATCGGGGGATCGCTCAATGGCCCGCGCATTGATACAAGCACTGGAAACGGCGGGGCATACAGTCACGCTTGCCAGTAAGTTGCGCAGTCGCGATGGCGCAGGAAATGCCGCGCAGCAACGGGATTTCATCGCAAAGGCTCATGCCGCCCTGCCCGACCTGATCTCGCGCGGGCGTGCTGAGGGCTGGCGTGCTTGGGTGACATACCACAACTACTACAAAGCCCCTGATTTGATCGGCGCTTCGGTCGCGCAGGCACTCGGCATACCCTATTTGCTTATTGAAGCGACACGCGCGGCCAAGCGTTTAACCGGGCAGTGGGCGCAATATGCCAGCGCCGCCGAAGAGGCCTGCGATCTGGCCGACGTCATCTTCTACCTTACCAGCCGAGATGAAACCGCCCTGCGCAGAGACGCGCCACCAGCACAGACCCTCCTCTACCTGCCGCCCTTTCTGAACAGCAACACCCTGCCCGCTGAAACTTTTGCCCCAGGTGGGCCGATCTTGAGCGTGGGTATGATGCGCAAGGGCGATAAACTGGCATCCTACCGCATCATTGCCGAAACACTTGCGCTGCTGCCAAAGGATACATGGCGACTTGAGATTGCGGGGGATGGCCCTGCGGAGGGCGAAGTCAGGGCGCTGATGGCCCCCTTCGGCGACAACGTTGAGTTTCTGGGCAATTTAGGTGCTCCAGACCTCAACGCGGCCTATGCCCGTGCGGCGATGATGTTCTGGCCGGGCGTGAACGAAGCCTTTGGGCTCGTCTATCTAGAGGCGCAGGCTGCCGGGCTGCCGATAGTGGCCCAGAACCGACCGGGTGTACGAGAAGTGTTGTCCCCCGGACCATATCCATCGGTAGAAGCCGGTCCCGCCGCGCTCGCCAAGGAACTATCACGGCTGTTAGGCGATCCAGAAGCGCGGCGTACCAAAGGACGGGCGGCGCGTGAGTATGTCGCTGAAAACCACCTGTTGCCCGCCGCCGTCACAACCCTGCGACGGGGTCTTGTCAGCGTAGGTGTCCACTGATGCCCCGTCTGGCCCTTTTGCGCCACGGCCACACCGCGTGGAACCGGGAGGGGCGGATACAGGGGCGCACAGATGTGCCGTTGGACGGTGCCGCGCGGGCGCAATTGCAGCAGTTGCACCTGCCCGCCCCTTGGGATCGTGCCCCGATCTGGTCCAGCCCCCTCTCACGTGCTTCGGAAACCGCCGAGATTGTGAGTGGCCGCCTTCCTGCGACGGACGCCGCACTTCTCGAGATGGATTTTGGACATTGGGAAGGCAGCCGGGGCCAAGACCTTTTTGCGGACGGCTCTTCGGGTTTTCGTCACATCGAAGATTGGGGCTGGGCGTTTTGCCCGCCGGGGGGCGAAAGCCTCATCGCAGTGAAAAACCGCCTGAACCAATGGGTCGAGCGGCTGACGACAGATGCAGTCGCGGTCTGTCACATCGGGGTAATGCGGGTGTTGATGGCGCAGGCGACGGGCTGGGACTTCGCCAGCCCCCCGCCTTTTCAGATCAAGCGCAATCGACTTTATGTCATTGAGATAAAGCAAGACGGCTGGCGGCTAGAGCCCGGTTTTATACGTTTGGTGGAGCGTTGCTCATGAAGGTAATGATCGTCGTCACCCATCTTTTAGGCTCGGGCCATCTGGCACGCGCTTTGATCCTGGCCCGAGCGTTTCAGCATGCGGGCCATCGCGCGACTGTGGTGTCGGGCGGCATGCCGGTGCCGGTGCTGGACCGTGGCGATGTCCCATTGGCGCAACTCCCGCCTTTGCGCTCGGATGGTGTGAACTTCGCCCAGTTGCTGGACGATAGTGGCGCACTGGTTGAGCAAAAGACGCTAAACGCCCGCAAAGCTCTGCTTCTGCATCGGTTCGATGAAATACGGCCCGATGTGTTGATAACTGAACTTTACCCTTTCGGACGCCGTGTCCTTCGGGACGAGTTTACCGCTGTGTTAATGGCCGCAGATAAGCTGGCCGACCGTCCGCTGATCTGCGCCTCTGTGCGCGACATTCTTGCACCGCCCTCCTCGCCGCAAAAGGCCGATAAAACCCATAGTGTGCTGGCGCGCTACTACGACGCGGTTCTGGTTCACGCCGACCCGCAAGTCATGCCGCTCGACGCGTCTTGGCCGGTTCCTGACGGGCTTCGGTCAAAGTTGCACTACACAGGGTTTATGGCCCCGGCTGATACAACACCACCCCACCAAACGGCTGGCGAAGGCGAGATTATCGTCAGCGCAGGGGGCGGTGATGTCGGGGCGCAGATTTTCGATACAGCATTGCGCGCTGCGCAGTCTGACGCGCGGGTATGGCGGGTGTTGATTGGTGGCGCACAGGCCGACCAACGTATTGCCCAATTGCGCGCAAACGCCCCCGCCAATGTCATCGTCGAAGCAACGCGGCCCGATTTTCGGGCGCTGCTACATCGCGCTGCGGCCTCCGTTTCGATGTGCGGATACAACACCGCGATCGACGTCTTGCAGGCAGGCTGTAGGTCCGTTTTCATTCCTTTCGATGCGGGGGCCGAGGTTGAGCAAACCATCAGGGCGACCGCGCTTGCCAAGTTGCCGGGCATCGAAGTTTTGCGCAGCGCCGACCTCACGCCGGATAGCCTCCTGAGCGCTCTTCGCGTCTTGGAACATTCGCCCGACCGCGCGCCAGCAACCGACGGCTTTGACGGGGCGCGGGAGACGGTTCGACATGTGGCCTCGCTACGAGAGCAGTCACCATGATAGTTGACTGGTCCCCTTTGCGCGCAGAGTTATCGCGCCACCGGACAGAGGGGCTGAGCCTGCCGATTTGGTGGCGCGACGACGATGCGACCGCGCCCACGCCCGCGCTGCACCGATTGCTGGGTATGAGCGCAGAGCTTGACCTGCCCGTCCATATTGCCGTGATCCCCAATGGAGCTACGCCCGAGCTTGCCGAAATTGCCGCTGCCACGCCTTTGATGGTGCCGGTCGTCCACGGCTGGGCGCATGAAAACCTAGCCCCCTCAGGTGCCAAGAAGGCCGAGTTTGGTCATCCCCATGCGGATGCAGGCGCCAAAACCGAGGCCGCATTGGCACGTATGCGCCAGCTTTTCGGTCCTGATATGCTGGCGATGTTCGTCCCACCTTGGAACCGGATTGATGCAACTGTAACGTCGGGCCTTGCCGCGCAAGGCTATGTCGCCCTCTCGACCTTTACGCCCCGCAAGTGCGAACGCTGCGCGGGGCTGGCGCAGATCAACACGCATGTCGACCCCATCGCATGGCGTTCGGGCGGCGGATTGGTCTCCCCTGAGGCGCTTATCGCCAAGACCGTCACGCTTTTGCAGGACCGGCGCGAAGGCCGCGCCGACTGCACCGAACCCTTGGGATTTCTCACGCACCATCTGGTTCACGACGAAGCGATCTGGGACTTTTCGCGGGGGTTCTTGGCCGAACTGCTCGACGGCGGGGCCAAACCCAGTCACTTCTAGGTGAACCACTTGACCTGCCTTGGATTTTCGTAGCTAAGGCCTTTTTCCAAGCGCTTGACCAATCGGCCATGCCTTGCGCCGAAAAAATCGCTATACATCTTTGACCTTCGAATAACGGATGGCCTTAATGGACAAGAGCCTCTTTCAGTTCATCTGGAAAAACTCAAAGCGGGATCAGTTCCTGTTGCTTGCCATCACCCTACTGACGTTCCCCTTGCTTTATATCTCTCTGGAGTTGCCCAAGCGCATTATCAACGATGCGATTGGCGGCACCGGCGCGGATATCGAAGTGCTGGGTTTTACTCTGAGCCAAGTGGATTTCCTCATGGTTCTCTGTCTGGCCTTCCTATCGTCCGTGCTGGCGAACGGGTTGCTGAAAATGCGCCTCAACACAATGAAGGGCGTGCTGGCCGAGCGGTTGCTGCGGCGGTTCCGGTTTCAGCTTTTGTCGCGGATGCTGATGTTTCCCCGCCCCTTCTTTCGCTCAACCAGCCAAGGCGAGCTGGTGTCGATGGTCACTTCCGAGGCCGAGCCGATGGGCGGGTTGATGGGCGATATGCTGTCGCAGCCTGTGTTTCAAATCGGGCAGATGCTCACGATTTTGGTGTTCCTCTTTGCCCAAAGCGTTTGGTTTGGGCTGGTGTCCATCGCGCTCATTCCCTTGCAGGCATGGATCATCCCAAAGTTGCAGCGCCAAGTCAGCTTGCTGAACAAAGAGCGCATTCAAGAGGTGCGCAAACTGGCCGGCGAGATTGGTGAGACCGCGGCAGGTGTCAGTGACATCCGCAGAAATGGCGGCGCCCGCCACAGGATGTCCCTCTTCTCCATGCGCCTTGGGTTTTTGTTCAGCATCCGTCTGGAGCTATACAAGAAAAAATATTTCATGAAGTTTCTCAACAACTTCATCAATCAGTTGACCCCATTCTTCTTTTACTCGGTCGGGGGGTATCTGGCGATCACCGGGGACATCACCGTCGGCGCGCTTGTCGCGGCACTGGCAGCTTACAAAGACCTGTCATCACCTTGGAAAGAGGTTCTCGCCTATTACAACCAAACCCAAGATATGTCCCTGAGATGGGAAGTCGTCACCGAAAAATTTGCGCAGAATTCTCTCGTCGACGAAGCGCTGTTTGAGGGTACACCTGACACGATCCCGCAACTGGATGGCGATATTGAGCTGCGCGATGTCACGGTGCTGAATGAAAACGGCTTTCCTGTTCTCGAAGACATTAACCTTGTCATGCCCAGAGGGGCACGTATCGCAATCAAGACCCGGAATGAGACCGCAGCACTCGCGCTTGCGGATGTGCTAACCCGCGAAGTCATCCCCTCGCGCGGTGAGGTGCTGATCGCCGGGCACCCGCTGAATGAATTGCACCAGACCGTCATTGCCAACAAGATCGGCTATGCAAGTTCAACGCCCTATATCTTTCAGGGGACCATCGGCGAAAACCTTTTGATGCCGTTCAAAAACAAGCCGGTTGCCGTCGACGCCCTGCTCGATGAAGTGGCACTTTGGCAGGCGGAAGCCGCGCTTACAGGTAACAGCACCGACCCCTTTGACACCGACTGGATCGAACCCGGTTTCGCCGGTTTGAAAAGTTCGGACGAAATCCGCGATTGGTGGTTTCGCTTGGTCGAGGCGATGGGCATTGATGATTTCATGGTGCGGCGGGCCTTGAGCTTTTGCATCGACCCGACTTCACAACGGGAGTTGGCAGAAGCTATCGTTCGGCTCCGCCCGGTGATCGCCGAACGGCTGGCTGAGGCCGGGCTGAACGACATCGTACATAGCTTTGACCCTGCCAAATTCAGCCCGGTATCGCCCTTGGGCACGAACCTTCTCTACGCTTTGCCGACCCGGAAGCTGCCGCAGGAGTCCTTGGCTCAGGAAGAAAAGTTCATTACGATCCTGCGTGCACATGGCCTCGTCGAAGAATTGGCTCAAATTTCCGCCGGCGTGATCGAAGGGCTGACCGCGACCTTTGGGAAAGAGGATCTGAACCACCCGCTGTTCCGGCGTCTTAACCTGTCAGAGGAGCTGTATCTTCGTCTGGGCGAGATCGCAGCAAAGCGACGCGAGGTCGGCGACGCCGGGCTGCCCCCAGCAGACTTTGCCCTGTTGCTGACCGTCCCCTTCGCATTCTCCGCCGAGCAGATTGGCCCCACCTTCCGCGATGTTTTCAGAGAGCGGATTCTCGATATCCGTCGCGAAAGCGCCGCGCAGATGGTCGCTGAACTCGATGGGCTGTTTGAGACAATCGATCCGGCAAAATACTTCCCGGTAATGACTGTTTTGGGCAATGCGATATTTGGACGGATTTCAAGTCTGGCCGGTGCGCAGGAAAAGCAAGTTGAAGACATCGTTGTCGAGGTGTTGAGCGAACACGGTCTGCGGGGTTTGATCGCGCAAAGCATATTTGATCTGCCTACGACCCAAGGCGGCGAAAACCTCCCCTCTATGTTCCGCGAGCGGCTTTCTTTCAGCCGTGCCGGGATCAAGAAACCGGATGTCCTGATCCTACAAAATGCGATGGCCAATCACGATAGTGACATGCGTTCCAGAATGCGGGAGCGGATCAGTGAACTGCTCCCTGACGCCACCAAGATTTTTATTGAGAAGAAGTTCTCCAACCCCGAGTACTACGATCTCTTCGTTGAAATCCAAGACGGTCGCATAGACGGCGAGGCGCCAGAGGACGAAACGCTAGACGAGGATGCACGCCGGGATTTGAACCGCAAGCTACGCATCGTCGCCGAAGCTGACCTCTTCCAAGGGTTGGACCGCAAGCAGCAACGCCTCTTGGCGTTCAGCGCACAATGGTATGAAGCAAAGGCCGGGCAGGTGATCTTCAAGTCCCAGCAAAAGGCCGACGCTGCCTATCTGTGTGTTTCGGGGCTGGCGGGGATGTATTTGTCAGAATCCGAAACATCCAACATCCTTTTGTCTACAATTGAACCCGGTCGTCTGATTGGCGATCTTGCCGTTATCATGAACGAAGACCGGACCATGCATCTGGTCGCTATCGAAGACAGTAAGTTTTTGCGCATCGGCGGGCGGGAGTTGTTGGCGGTGATCGAAAACGACGCGGCGGTGGCGACGAGCCTGTTGCGTGCCGTTGCCGGCCACCTTATGGGCGCTGAACAGATATTGCGAAAAACCCGGTTATACGCTGTTGAACAAGGGGTGGATCTCACAGAACTGGATGCACGGACGCTGGAGCGGCGATGATTTCGCCTTGGTCCGTTCGATGGCTTGTGAGAAATGCTAGCTGTCTTGGAAACCATTCAGAACTGTGCCCTAAGTACAGATGAACTACTCCGACAGTTGGCGTGGTCAAGCAATGCAGCATTTCAGTATTCATCCGAACCGTCACAGAACAAGTGCTGTGATCTTAATACGTTAGGACCAGTTTCAAGGGGACTGGATGACGGTGGCCGACGACAAACCCTAGTCTGAGACCTTTGGCAAGCGCAACCCGAAGGGTATTGCCGCCTTGAAAAATGCCAACAACCCGGTCTGTGACGGGGCGATGGTGCCGATGCTGACCTTTGGCATTCCCGGCGCTCCGATCATGGCGATCATGCGCGGCGTTCTGGCAATCAAAGGCATCCAGCCGGGCCCGCAATTGATGACGGATCAGGCCGGGCTGATCGGCCCGATGCTGGCCGCGCTGCTGTTCAGCGCGTTGGTGTTGATCCCGCTGCCCCTGTGGTTGATCGGGCCCTATTTCATCAAGATCGGCCGCCGGGATGCGCTTTGGTCAAACCTAATTCAACCATTCAACCGTCATGTTCCAATTTCAAGTGTCGACCCAAGCAGTTCAATTGGGGCCTGTCGTAGGTGCAATCCACTTCGGCACATCAGTCCGCAAACAAAGCCGCCTGAACACCCTCATCCCACCCCAGAAAGAACCTGTCGACGTCACGGATTACCGGACGGGCCATTACCTTTGGCTGGGCCGCGATCTGCGCCTCGGCCTCCGACTCCTTCAACCAGTTACTAAGCGCGCGGTAGTCATTTGACTTGCGGTCCACGAGGCGGTCCCCGAACTCTTCGATCAGCTCTGATAATTCTGCCTCGCTCAACGGCTCTGACCGAACATCCCGGAAGGAAACGTCAATTCCTTTCGCTTCCAATGCTTTGCGGGCCCTCTGACAGATTGCGCAAGTCTGTAATCCGTAGATTATCATGCCATTATTCCCTTTAGCGTTAATTCAACAGCCTCCTGCATTGACGCGTCGGGCGCAACCATCCGAGCGGCTATATGCGCCAGTAAATGCGTACGCGGGGCTTGATCTGTTGTGTGATGGTCCTTGCGCAGGCCTAAAGGAAAGCTTGCAACAAAGTGGTTCCACCGCCATTCAGTCGGGAATGACCAATTCATCAGATCAGTCCGCGATTTCATTAGCCACTCTCGGTTGGTCGACGTTTTTCGACAAGCAGTTGGAGCCCGGCGACGCAGAGCTTGCCCCTATGCGCATCGCAACCGTCCATCGGGATCGGGTCACTGGGATGTCCGAACTCGGCCCAGTGAAGCTGAAACTTTCCGCTCAGACAAATACGACGGACTTGGCCGTAGGGGACTGGGCCCTCGTAGCCCGCGAGGACCGCTTGCTCATCCGGCGGCTGAAAAGACGGATGCTGCTGCAGCGCAAAGCCGAAGGCCGTCGGCAAGCACAGCTTATTGCAGCGAACGTCGACACGCTCTTTATCGTTACGTCCTGTAATGACGATTTCAATCCGGCACGATTGGAGCGGTATTTGGCGCTGGCCAATGAAGCTGGGGCGGTTCCGGTGATTGTCCTGACCAAGATAGACCAGACGGCTGATCCTGCACCCTATTTTAAGCAGGCGCAGGCCCTTCAGCTTGGGCTAGATGTCGTCATGCTGAACGCCAAAGCACCGGATGCGGCACTGACATTGGCCCGTTGGTGCGGCCTGGGGCAGACTGTTGCCCTTGTCGGATCGTCCGGCGTCGGGAAATCGACCTTGCTGAACACGCTGTCGAAGAAGTCTTCCGAGAACGCACAGCCTACAGGACCCATTCGCGCGGCGGATGCGAAAGGGCGTCATACAACCACCTCGCGCTCACTCCATGCGATTGCTGGTGGCGGCTGGGTGATCGACACGCCGGGCATGCGAACGCTGCATGTCAGCGACGTCTCCGCCGGGTTGAATACTCTGTTTGCTGAGATCGTCGAGCTTGCGTCCCAATGCCGCTTCCGCGATTGCACCCATGCTCATGAACCCGGATGCGCGGTGCAGAGTGCGACCGAGGATGGAACACTAGATCCGGCCCGCCTAAGCCGATGGCGCAAACTGACGGAGGAAAACCTGAGCAATACGGCCATTCAGTCCGGGCCTCGCGGAAACAAAATCACGAAAGCTCCCGGCAAACGCCGCTGACGCGCTGGCGGAGCTAATTGCTCATCCGATTGCTTGTCGAACCCTACACATATCACAAAGCGGTAAAGCCAGCCGCACACAAGGGACCTTTTATCCCTACGAGAAAAAGATCGCGTCTCTTAGGGCAAGGACTGTCCACATACGCGGCACGAAAGCAGCACCAACAGTGATGAAGTTCGTTCAATACATTCTGATTGGGATAGATTTACCGACTGCAAGGCAGTGGCATGTTTGTACGGCTTAAAGGCAAATTCACGATCGCAAGCAATCTGCACACGGTTTAGCGACAGGCCAACATGCCAAGGGCCCTGTGTCGGCCAGATAACTAATCTACCTGATAACTTGGATAGTTTTGATGGAGGAATCCCATGTGGGCGTCAGCCCGGAACCAAACCTTCTCACAATCGGATATTCTGCGGAAACCCTTGCTAAAAACAAGGTGGTACCCAAGGCCGGACTCGAACCGGCACGCCTCGCGGCGGGGGATTTTGAATCCCCTGCGTCTACCATTCCGCCACTTGGGCACGTGGGGCGATGTAGCCTGCAAAAGCGCGTGGGGCAAGTGGATTTTCACCATGCTTCTGCACAGTGTTGCGCTTGACCTTGGTCGCGCGACATGGTGAGGCATATAAAACAGCCGGAGCCCCCGAATGATCCGCCGCATTTATGACTGGACCCTGGGCTTGGCCCAACATCGCCATGCCCTTTGGGCGCTAGCCGTAGTGGCTTTTGTCGAGAGTTCCTTCTTTCCCATCCCCCCTGATATCTTGATGATTCCGATGATCATTGCGCGGCCCAATCGCGCGTGGTTGATCGCAGGCGTGGCGCTGCTGGCGTCGGTCCTGGGCGGGCTTTTGGGCTACGCCATTGGCGCGTTGGCGTTCGAGAGCCTCGGACAGCCGATCCTTGCGAGCTTGGGTAAGGCGGATGCAATGGCGGAATTCTCGACCCGATTTAACGATATGGGCTTCTGGGCGGTGTTGGTCGCGGGGGTCACGCCCTTTCCTTACAAGGTCATCACGATCATGTCGGGCTGGACCGGAATGCCGTTGGGCACCTTTATCATGACCTCGATCCTTGCCCGCGGGCTGCGATTCTTTGTGGTGGCCGGGCTGCTGTGGCGCTTTGGCGCACCGATCCGGGACTTCATTGAACGGCGTTTGGGTTTGATGTTCACATTGGCCGTCGCCCTGCTGATTGGCGGCTTCATGGTGGTAAAGGTTCTATGACTGGTAAGACTTTGACTTTATTGGCAACACTCGGCTCTGCTGCGCTGTTGCTTGGCGCCTTTGGCTTTCAACATCTAGGCGGCTATGCGCCCTGTCAAATGTGTCTCTGGCAGCGCTGGCCCCATGCGGCGGCGGTGCTGATTGGGGCGATCGTGCTGCTTGGCGGACCGCGCGTTCTGGCGTGGCTGGGGGCCTTGGCGGCAGCGGTGACGGGACTGATCGGGGCTTATCATGCGGGCGTTGAATGGGGCTGGTGGCCGGGGCCGAGCTCCTGCACCGGAGGCGGCATGGATTTGGGCAGCCTGGACGGGGGCTCGCTTTTGTCCACCGACGGCCCCAGCGGCCTTGTCATGTGTGATGAGATCGTCTGGCAGTTTCTGGGCCTGTCGATGGCGGGGTGGAATGCGATCTTCTCCTTTATCTTGGTTGGTCTTTGGGTGGCCGCTGCGCGCAAGGCAGTCTAACCCACATAAATCGACAAACTGGACAGTCGCACCTCCAGTTTGTCAAAAACACCCCCGAAACGGTCAGTTTGACGGCTTGCCGTTAGACAGATGCGCGGATTATCTGGGTTTAAACAGCTCAGGAGTCCCCCATGTCGAACCAACAAAACTGTATCTTACTGGGCGTTCCGCTGGACAGCGGCAAGCGCCGTCGCGGCTGCTTGATGGGGCCAGACGCCTACCGCACAGCCGGGCTGGAACGCGCCCTGCGCGATCTTGGTCATAGCGTTACCGATCGCGGCAACGTCGCGCCCGCGCCTTTCCATGCACAAGAGCATGAGAAGCTGCACGCACTGGAAGAGACGATTGCATGGACAGAAAGCCTCGCAGCCGCTGCTGATGCGGCGATGGACGATGGGCTGCCGATCTTCATGGGCGGCGACCATGCGCTGGCCCTCGGCACCGTGCTGGGCGCCATGCGCCACGCTGAAAAAGCAGGCCGCCCGCTTTTCGTGCTTTGGCTTGATGCGCATACGGATTTCCACACGCCCCAGACCAGCGACAGCGGCAACCTGCACGGCACGCCCTTGGGCTATGTCACCGGGCGCGAAGGGTTTGACGGCTTTCCCAAGATCGAAACACCCCTGCCCCACGACAATATTGCCATGATCGGCCTGCGCTCTGTCGATGCCCTCGAGCGCGCGGCGCTGCAGGAAACCACCGTCACCTACGTCGACATGCGCGAGATCGACGAGAGCGGCATCGCCAAGCCGTTGCAGCGCTTCCTTGATAAAGTCGAAGCGGCGGGCGGGATGCTGCATGTCTCGCTGGATGTCGATTTCCTCGACCCCTCTGTCGCCCCCGCCGTGGGCACCACTGTGCCAGGCGGTGCCACCGTGCGCGAGGGCCATCTGGTGATGGAGATGCTGTCGGACAGCGGTCTGATGACCTCGCTCGATCTGGTCGAATTGAACCCCTTCCTTGATGAACGGGGCCGCACCGCGCAACTGATGGTGGACCTCACCGCCTCGGCCTTTGGCCGCCGCGTGTTCGACCGCCCAACACGCGCTTATTGATCATGCAGGCACAGGCACCGAGGGCGGTTGTGATGATCCGCCCACATCATTTCCGGTCCAACCCTGAGACACAGGCCGACAATGCCTTTCAACGCGCCAGCGTTGGGGATGTTGCCGAGGCTGCAAGGGCCGAGTTTGACCACGTCGTCACCGCGCTGCGCGGCGTCGGCATCACCGTGCATGATTTCGACGACACCGGCACCGAGACGCCCGACAGTGTGTTTCCGAACAACTGGTTCTCAACCCATGCCGGCGGGCACGTGGCGGTCTATCCGATGTATGCTGCAAACCGCCGCCGCGAGCGTCGGTGGGATGTGATCGACCTGCTCAAGACCCGTTACAGGGTGCAGGACGTGATCGACTATTCTGGCCTTGAGCATGACGATCTGGCGCTCGAAGGCACCGGAGCGATGGTGCTCGATCACATCGGGCGCGTGGCCTATGTGGCGCGCTCGCACCGCGCCGATCCAATTCTGTTGGAGCGGTTCTGCACCAACTTCAACTTTGAGCCGATTGTCTTTGATGCCCATGATGCCCAAGGCCGCCCGGTCTATCATACAAATGTTTTGATGTCTGTGGGCACCAAGGTAGCGCTGGTCGGGCTTGATTTGATTAGCGCCCTTGAACGGC
Source organism: Sulfitobacter sp. W027 (assembly GCF_025143985.1). Lineage (NCBI taxonomy): Bacteria > Pseudomonadati > Pseudomonadota > Alphaproteobacteria > Rhodobacterales > Roseobacteraceae > Sulfitobacter > Sulfitobacter sp. W027. The sequence continues at coordinate 1,302,027 of NZ_CP083564.1, read as the reverse complement.
GTGAGATGGTCCGAGAGAGGCTCGCTGAAACTGGGCGGGATGTGATCGCGCTGACCGCGCATCAGATCGACGAGTTCGCCGGTAATGCCATTGAGCTGGACGGTGACGACGGGCTGATAATGGCCATTTCTGCCCGCGCGCTGGCCGCTCTTGACCCCGATCAGGTGGCAAGGATCGAGGCCCACGCCCGCATTCTGCCCTTGACCATTCCTACAATCGAGACCGCAGGCGGGTCTGTCCGGTGTATGATCGCCGGCCTGCACCTTGCCCGCCGCAATTAGAAAGACCTAAATATGACCAACCTCAAACCCTCCGACAAAGCGCTGGTGCCCTTCGTTTCCGTCGACAAGATGATGAAGCTGATCCACCATATCGGCGTCGAAGACATGCTGCGTGGGCTGGCCGAGTATATCGAGGCCGACTTCAAACGCTGGGAGCTGTTCGACAAGACCCCCCGCGTGGCGAGCCATTCTGAGAAAGGCGTGATCGAATTGATGCCCACCTCGGATGGTGATGTCTACGGGTTCAAATACGTCAACGGCCACCCCGACAACACCAAAGACGGGTTCCAGACCGTGACCGCCTTTGGCTTGCTGGCGAACGTCGACAATGGCTATCCGGTCCTGCTGACCGAGATGACGATCCTCACGGCATTGCGCACGGCGGCGACTTCGGCTGTGGTGGCGCGTTTGCTGGCCCCCAAGGGCGCACATGTGATGGCAATGATCGGCAATGGCGCACAGTCCGAATTTCAGAGCCTTGCGATGAAGGCGATCTGCGGCGTGGACGAGGTCCGGCTTTATGACATCGACCGCGCGGCGACCGCGAAATGTGCGCGCAATCTGGCGGGCGCCGGTATCAAAGTGGTGGAATGCGACACCGCTGAGGACGCGATCCTTGGCGCGCAGATCATCACCACCTGCACGGCGGACAAGCAATATGCCACGATCTTGACCGACAATATGGTCGGCTCCGGCGTGCACATTAACGCCATCGGCGGCGACTGCCCGGGCAAGACAGAACTGGCCCCAGCGATCCTGCACCGCTCTGATATCTTTGTGGAGTTCCCCGAACAGACGCGAATTGAAGGCGAAATTCAGCAGTTGGAAGCAGATCACGAGGTCACCGAGATCTGGCAAGTTCTGACCGGTCAGGCCGAAGGCCGCCGGACTGCGGAGCAGATCACGCTCTTCGACTCTGTAGGCTTCGCCATCGAGGATTTCTCAGCCCTGCGCTATGTCCGCGACCAGATTGCCGAGACGGGGCTGTTCCAGCCGCTTGATCTGCTGGCCGATCCCGATGATCCGCGTGATCTTTTCGGAATGCTACAACGGGCAGGCTAACCCCTTGGGCCACCGGCTAAGGTCGGTGGCCTCTACCCTTTGGTGACATCATGGGCGTAGAGCCAATCAAACGCGCCCAGCATCACGCCGGGGGCGAGTTTGGAGGCGATGCGCAACCCGCTATGAGCCGCGAAACGGATCGGCCCCGGTCGTAGGTGATAGCGTGCGGCGTTGCCCTCTGACGTTTTGACGATGCGCCGGGCGCGGTCGATGCGGGCGGCTTGATAAGCGGCGAGTGCGGCGTCGCGGGGTTGGCGGGTCAGGCAATCGGCCAAGACCCAAGCGTCTTCAAGCGCCATATTCGCGCCCTGTGCCAGAAAGGGCAGCGTCGGATGGGCCGCGTCACCCACGAGCGCCACGCCTTCGGCCTGCCAACTGGCGGCGACGGGATGGTGGTGCAGCCCCCAAAGGGTCACCTCCCGCACCGCGTCCAGCATCTGTGCTGCTTCCCCACCGAAGCCTGCAAAGGCGCGGCGCAGGTTGGCGGAATCGTCAGGGTGTTGCCAACCCTCGGCGGCCCAATCGTCGCGCTCTTCTACTGCGACGAGGTTTACCAGACGGCCTTCGCGCAGGGTATAGCTGACCAAATGCCGCCCCGGCCCCATCGTCACCCGCGCCTCTGGCCCATGGTTCACGTCATTCGGGATCAGGGCGCGCCATGCCACTTGGCCAGAGAACTTGGCTTTATCCGCACCGTTCAACTGCACCCGCCCGACTGAGTGGATGCCATCGGCGGCCACGACCAGCTCCGCCCGCCGCCGCCCGCCCCGTGCCATCTGCACCTGTGGCAAAGCGCCGGGATGAATAGAGGCAACCTGCGCGTCGGTCTCAAAACTGACGTTGGCGCGCTGCGCGGTCTCACGCAGAAGATCAATCAGATCGGCCCGGTGAAGGAAGTAGTAGCGCTGGTCATTCGGCAGCCGGGTCAGATCCAGCCGGGCCACCTGCGCGCCTTTTGCGTAGTCGCAAAGGCAAACCGCCTGCCCCCGCACGGCACCGCGGGCTTTCAATCCATGTTCCAACCCAAGCGCGCGCAGCACTGCAAGGCCGTTGGGACTGACTTGCAAGCCCGCTCCGATTTCGGAAAACCGCGTGGCCTGTTCCAGCAAGGTGACCGCGACGCCCTTGCGCGCCAGTGTCGTGGCCAAGGCCAGCCCGCCGATCCCGCCGCCTACGACAATCGCATTGGAAGGTTTCATTCACGCCCCAGATCGCGCGCGCCAGATTGTGCTGGCCCCGCGCCCCAATCACAAACGCCGAAGCATGAGCCTCGGCGTGTGATGTTTCAGGTGATGTCAGTCGTCGCGGTGGACTTTCTCGCGCCGCTCGTGACGCTCTTGCGCCTCCAGCGTCATGGTGGCGATGGGACGTGCATCCAGCCGTTTGAGCGAGATAGGATCGCCGGTAACCATGCAGTAACCGAACTCTCCCTCGTCAATCCGGCGCAGCGCCGCGTCGATCTTACCAACCAGCTTGCGTGCCCGGTCACGGGTGCGCAGTTCCAGCGCGCGGTCGGTCTCTTCCGAGGCACGGTCGGTCACATCCGGAATGTTCCGCGTGCCGTCTTGCAAAGCTTCGATGGTGTCACGGCTGCCTGCCAACAGTTCCGATTTCCAATTGATCAGCTTGCGACGAAAGTACTCAAGCTGACGGTCATTCATGAATGGCTCGTCCTCGGCCGGACTGTAATCGTCCGGCAGGAAAACTTCCTGCTTCATTTGTTTTTCCCCGGCGGTTTTCAACTCAGACATTAAAAAGGCCTGTCTCCCGACATCTTCCCTGCCGCAGCGTCTATCTGAGCGGGTAACAATTGTCACTACACAATCCCTTTGATTTTTGGTTAAAGGCCAAGGATCAAGCGCCCGTCACACGAGGTTGAAAACAAGATGAAATTTCAAGGCACCAAAGACTACGTCGCCACCGACGACCTGAAAATCGCCGTGAATGCGGCGGTTACCTTGGAGCGTCCGCTTCTTGTGAAAGGCGAACCCGGCACCGGCAAAACCGAATTGGCGAGGCAGGTCAGCGATGCCTTGGGCCTGCGCATGATCGAGTGGAACATCAAATCGACCACCCGCGCGCAGCAGGGGCTTTATGAATACGATGCCGTGAACCGGTTGCGCGACAGCCAGCTCGGCGATGAACGGGTGCATGACGTCAAGAACTACATCCGCAAGGGCAAGCTCTGGCAGGCGTTCGATGCGGATGAAAAGGTCGTGCTGCTGATTGACGAGATCGACAAGGCCGATATCGAATTCCCAAACGATCTGTTGCAGGAACTCGATAAGATGGAGTTCTTCGTCTACGAGACGGGTGAGACGATCCGCGCGCGTCAGCGCCCCATCGTCATCATCACCTCCAACAACGAAAAAGAGCTGCCCGACGCCTTCCTGCGGCGCTGTTTCTTCCACTACATCCGATTTCCCGATATGGAGACGCTGAAGCAGATTGTCGAAGTGCACCATCCGGGCATCAAGCAGCAGTTGCTGACCACGGCGCTGACGCAATTCTACGAGATCCGTGAGCAGCAGGGGTTGAAGAAGAAGCCTTCGACATCCGAGGTGCTGGATTGGCTGAAGCTGCTGCTGGCCGAGGATATGGAGGCCGAGGATCTGGCCAAGGATGGCCCCAATGCCCTGCCTAAACTGCATGGTGCGCTGCTGAAGAACGAGCAGGACGTGCATCTTTTTGAGCGGCTGGCCTTCATGGCACGGCGCCAGCGGTAGGGCGGCAACACCTCAACGACTTTACGTCAAAAGCGGGTATTTTCCTCGCTTTTGATTTTTTGCCTGCCTAGGCTGAGGTCAATCACGGGCATCAAGACCCGGGTTTAAGCGACCGATGGGGCAGGCAAATGCAAGGACAGACAGCGGCAGCGCCGCACGCAGTTTCTGATAGATCACGCCTGATGGGGCAGCGCAAAGGCCCAAGCGCATGAGGCGCGGGGTGAAGGCACGGCTGATCCTGCCGCTGATGATGCTGCTGAATGCCTGCGTGCCCGCCTCGCACTCCGAGGTCGCCACCCGCGCGGTGATCGCCGATAGCACCCTGCCCCCGATGAAACAATTCGCCCAAGCCCGTCCCAGAACGCCGCAGGTGTCGAACGCCGCCTTGGCCGAAGATTTCCTTGATCTGTCCTTCCGCATGGAAAGTGGCCGCGCCCTGCCCGTTCTGACTCGCTTTGAAGGGCCGATCACTCTGCGTGTTCTGGGTCAGCCGACCGCCACGATGGGGCCGGACCTTGCCCGGCTGCTCGCCCGTCTGCGCCGCGAAGCCGGACTTGAGCTGCGTGAGGTCACGGGCGGAGAGGCAAGCATCACCGTCCAAGCGGTGACCCGCAGCCAGATCCGGCGGCTTTTGCCGCAGGCGGCCTGTTTCGTAGTGCCGAATGTTAGCACGCTTGAAGAATATCGCCGCACACGGCGCTCACCCGTCACCGATTGGACCCGTCTGACCGAACGACGCAAGCTGGCGATTTTCCTGCCCAATGACGTGAGCCCACAGGAAAGCCGCGATTGTTTGCATGAGGAACTGGCCCAAGCGCTTGGGCCGCTGAACGATCTCTACCGCCTGCCGGATTCGGTTTTTAACGACGACAATGTGCATACGGTGCTGACCGGTTTCGACATGCTGGTGCTACGCATCTACTATGATCCGGCGCTGCGCTCTGGGATGCGCCGCGAAGAAGTGGCCGCCCGGTTGCCGGGCATTCTGGCCCGGGTGAACCCCGGCGGCGGCACTGTCACCCCACGCCCTGCCCGCGCCACACCGCAGGTCTGGAGCCGCGCGATCCAAACGGCTCTTGGTCGAGAGGTCAGCCGCAACGCCCGGATGGCTGCGGCCCAAGATGCGCTGCGCATTGCCCAAGCGCAGGGTTGGCAAGACAATCGCCACGCATTCTCGCATTACGCTATGGGCCGCGTGACGCAGATGACCGAACCGGCCGCCGCGCAGGCGCATTACCAGACAGCCGACACCCTCTACGCCCGCACCCCCGGCACTACGCTGCATCGCGCCTATGTCGCCACACAGCGCGCGGGCTATGCGGTGACCATTGGCGACGGCGCAGGCGCGCTCGCCCTGATCGAGCCGCATCTGCCTATTGCCGAAGCCAGCGAAAACGCCGCCCTTCTGGCCACGCTCATGCTGCTCAAGGCCGAAGCGCTGGAGATCGAAGGCCGCGGCATTGAGGCGCGCCGCGTCAGGCTGGACAGCATCGGCTGGGCGCGATACGGCTTTGGCCCTGACTGGGCCGTGCGGGCCAAGCTGCGCGAAATCGCGTCCCTGAACCCGCGCAATGGATAGGCCCGCAACATAGACGGGCGATAGACAATGATAGCAATCGGACTGGCGATACTCGGCGCGATAATCGGCGGGCTGACCGCCCGCAAACGTGGCGGCAACCGCAAGGACATCGCGCAATATGCCGCAGGCTACGGCTTTGCCTTCCTGATCGTTGGCATGATCGCCACGGTTCTTCTGGACCGCGCGCTGAGCCTCTGATGTTTCTGCCGTTCTTCGATCAACTCCGCCGCCACGGTGTTCCAGTCTCGCTGCGCGAGTTTCTGGCCTTTCTGGAGGGGATGAAGGCGGGGCTGGCCACCTATGACGTGGAAGCGTTTTACTATCTCGCCCGTGTGTCGATGGTCAAAGACGAGCGCAACATCGACAAGTTCGACCGCGCCTTTGCAGCCGCCTTCAAAGGGTTGGAGAACATCAGCCTAGATGATGTGCTCGACGCCGTGGACCTGCCCGAAGACTGGCTGCGCAAGATGGCTGAAAAGCACCTTACGCCCGAGGAAAAGGCCGAGATCGAAGCCATGGGCGGTTTCGACAAGCTGATGGAGACGCTCAAAAAGCGGCTCGAAGAGCAAAAAGGTCGGCATCAGGGCGGCTCGAAATGGGTCGGCACGGCGGGCACTTCGCCTTTCGGCGCTTATGGCTACAACCCCGAAGGCGTGCGCATCGGCCAAAAGGAAAGCCGCCACCAGCGCGCGGTCAAGGTCTGGGACAAACGCGAGTTCCGCAATCTGGATGACAACGTCGAGATCGGCACCCGCAACATCAAGCTCGCGCTGAAACGTCTGCGCCGTTGGGCGCGTGACGGCGCGGCCGAGGAGTTCGACCTCAACGGCACCATCCGCGCCACGGCGGAGCATGGCTATCTTGATGTGAAAACCCGGCCAGAACGGCGCAATGCGGTCAAGGTGCTGCTGTTTCTCGATATCGGCGGTTCAATGGACCCGCATGTGAAGGTCGTTGAAGAGTTGTTCAGCGCGGCGCGTGGCGAGTTCAAACATCTTGAGCATTTCTATTTCCACAACTGCCTCTACGAAGGCGTCTGGCGCGACAACCGCCGCCGCTGGGACGCGCAGATCCCCACCCATGAGGTACTGCACAGCTATGGCTCTGATTACAAATGCATTTTTGTCGGTGACGCGTCGATGTCGCCCTATGAGATCGCCTATCCCGGCGGCGCGAATGAGCATTGGAACGCGGAGTCGGGTGCCACATGGCTCGCCCGCGTGCGAGATCACTGGCCAAACCATCTGTGGATCAACCCGGTGCCGGAACGACAGTGGGGCTACACCCAGTCGATCGCGATGATCCAAGAGATTTTCGGCCCCGAGGCCATGGTGCCGATGACCCTCGAAGGGCTAAGCCGGGGCATCAAAACGATGACGCGATCTTGATCGACTGGCCTTGAAACCTTTTGATCGCGCGCCAGTTGAGGGGACGAACGCAAGCTCACTGAAAGGACATTCAAATGGCTTCGATCGTGAAAACCGGCAGTGCAAAATGGGAAGGCTCGCTCAAAAAGGGCAACGGCCACGTCTCCACCGAAAGCGGTGTATTGTCTGACCAACCCTACGGCTTCAACACCCGTTTTGAAGGCAAAAAGGGCACCAACCCCGAAGAGCTAATCGGCGCGGCGCACGCGTCTTGTTTCTCTATGGCCCTGTCGATGATCCTCGGCGAGAGCGATCTGACGCCGGACAGCATCGAGACCAAGGCCGAAGTGCATCTGGAGCAGAAAGACGGTGGCTTCCATGTCCCGAAAGTGCACCTGACCGTTAAGGCGAAAATCCCGAACGCCAGCGCGGAAGATTTCGAGAAAGCTGCCAAAACCGCCAAGGAAAACTGCCCGATCTCCAAGCTGCTGAACGCTGAGATCACGATGGACGCTAAACTCGTCTAATCGGCTCAGTTAAACCGGGGGCGCGGCCTTGTGCCGCTTGCCCCCGGCCCCCGCGCCACCCATATTGAGCGCATGATCCGATTTCTCCCCATCCTGCTGGCCATTCTTTACGCGCTGGCTATGTATCGTTTCTCCGCTTGGCGCACTGCGCGGGAGTTGGATGCGAAGTCCACGCCATTAGTAGACCCCAAACTCAACGACATGAGTGCCAAGATGGCCAAGGCGCTCGACCTGCCGCGCATCAAGGTGCATCTTTATGAGATCGAGCCGGTCAACGGGCTGGCAGCACCCGATGGGCGTATCTTCATCACCCGTGGTTTCTATAATAAATTCCGCCAAGGGGCTGTGACGGCTGAAGAATTGGCAAGCGTCATCGCTCACGAATTGGGTCATGTCGCCCTTGGGCATTCCCGCCGTCGGATGATTGATTTCTCGGGACAGAACGCCCTGCGTACGGCGCTGGCAATGGTACTGGGGCGGATCATTCCCGGTATCGGTGTGCTGATCGCCAGCGGGCTGACAAGCTTGCTAGCGGCGCGGTTGTCGCGCAACGATGAATATGAGGCCGACGCCTATGCGGCAGCACTACTTACCAAGGCCGGGATCGGTATCGGCCCGCAGATTTCACTGTTTGAAAAGCTGGACGCGCTGACCCAATCATCCGGCAACAGACCGCCCGCGTGGCTCCTGAGCCACCCCAAGACCGAAGAGCGGATAGACAAGCTGCGGCAGATGCAGTTGCGGTGGGACGGCTAACCAAGCGCCTTGGCCAGCCGTGGCAGACGGGCTTTTTTCAGCAGCGCCCGCAGTTCCCAGTCTTCGCCCGACAGCCGCCGTGCTTCTTCCAGCACATCTTCCGCCACGGGGGCGACCAGTTCGGGCGTGGCCTGCCAGATGCCGTGTAGATAGCTGTCGGGATCGGCCCGGCTCAGCCCCTCTTCGGCGAGGATCTGGCGCGGAAAGTCCTTAGCATTGAGCGTCAGGATCATATCGGCGCTGCTGGCCACCGCAACGGCCAGCACATGAATGTCATCCGCATCGGGCAGCCACAGCCGCGCTTGCAAACCGGGGGCAGCGTCGCGTTCCGCCCCGGGCCAATTGCCGCGCAAAAGCGCGATCTCGGCCCGCGCCTGTGCTTCGCCCGCGGGGCCAAGCTTGATCGCCGCGCGGGCCCATTCTTCTAAAATCCGCGCCGACCAGATTGGCTCAAACGCGCCCGTCCGGGCCACGCCGAGCACCATTTCGCGCATCACCGTGGGGTAAAGCACGCAGGTGTCGATCAGCACACGCGGACAGTTTGGCATTACAGGCGGAAGAACAGCGACTTGAGATAGCCGCTTTCCGCCAACTGCGGCAGTTGCGGGTGGTCAGCTCCGGCGAAACCGGTGTGCAGCAGCATGGCGCGACGCCCGGCCCGGCCAATGCCGCGCACGGAGGCGGTGCGGAATTGGTTCAGGTCAGCGGCATGCGAGCAAGAGCAGAGGCCCAGAATGCCGTTTTCCGCCACCAGCTGTGCGGAGAGACGTGCCACGCGCTCGTAGGCACGCAAGCCTGCCTCAACCGCTTGGCGCGAGGGAGCAAAGGCGGGCGGATCGCAGATCACCACGTCAAAGGTCTCGCCCTCATCGCGCAGGGCGGTGAGTACGTCAAAGGCATCACCTTGACGGGTGGCGAAACGGTCTTGCATGTTCATCGCGGCAGCCCCGGCCTCGGCCAGTTCCAGCGCGGGGGCGGAGCCGTCGACAGCCAGTGCCGATGACGCGCCGTTTGCGAGGGCCGCGAGGGAGAAGCCGCCGACATGGGCAAAGACGTCCAGCACCCGTGCGCCATTGCGCGCGAGATTGGCGGCAAAAGCGTGGTTCGGGCGTTGGTCATAGAACAGACCGGTTTTCTGGCCGCCGGTGAGGTCGGCCATATAGGTGGCCCCGTTCATCGGTACGGGCAGCGGGCCTTCGGGGGTGGTGCCAGCCACGGTGGACGAGACATCGTCGAGCCCTTCGAGCTTGCGTGTGCGGCCAGCGGCGTTTTTCAGCACATTGGTCACACCGGTCACCGATTGCAGGGCAGCCACGAGCGGCTCAAGCAGCGCATCGGCCCAAGCGGCGTTGGGCTGGATCACACAGGTGTCGCCAAAACGGTCGATGATCACGCCGGGCAGGCCATCGGCCTCGGCATGGATCAGACGGTAGTAAGGCTGATCGTAAAGCTGGCCGCGGAGGGCAAGGGCGCGGGTGATGCGGGTCTCGAACCACGCTTGGTCGATCTCAGCTTCCGGGTCTTGGTCCAGCATCCGGGCGATGATCTTGGAGTTCGGATTGACCGCGACCAGCCCCATGGGCGTGCGGTTTTCGTCCTCAAGCCGCGCCAGCGTGCCGGGGGCAAGGCCCCGGGTGCGGCGGTCGGTGACCAATTCGTTGGCATAGACCCAAGGGAAGCCATGGCGGATGGCGCGGGCATTGGCCTTGGGCAAAAGGCGCACCACGGGAAGCGTGGCGGGCTGCGGGGCGGAGGGGGTTTGGGGCGTTGTCATGGCGACCTCGTACTGTGTTCGCGCGGCTGGGGAAAGAGATTTCGCAGGCCCCATTGGCAGTCAGTTGCGCGCTCTGCCCCGCCAGCCGCCGCGGCGGCGCGGAGTTGTCAGCGTCGTCTGCCCCTCACGCAGCACCTGCGTCATCGGGTGATCGGGGGCGGCGGCGCGGTGTCGTTCCAGCAAGCGGGTGATGGCAGCCGCACTGTCACGTCCGTCCGGCAGGCTGAGCGCCCAATCGAGAAAGACGCTGCGGCATTCGGCTGGGCCAATCCCCTCCATCCGGTAGGATTCGCGGATCAATCCTTTTGGATCATCGGGATCGGTCATGTAGCCTCCTGCTCCGGTTCTGGCAGCGCTGCACTGATGATTTCGGCAGCATTGGCGTAATCGGTCTGCACCTTGGCCTCTAGCGCTGAGAGCCCCTCACAGCCCAACACGCGGCATAGAAAGCTCGCCCCCGCCTGCCCCATCGCCTCGGCATCAATTGGTTTGGCCGAGAGCAGGCGCGTGGCGCAGATCAGCGTCCAGGCATCCGTATAGGCGGCGGACAATGCTGCTTCGGCCTTCGCGTCGATCACCCCTGCAGCGCGAGCCGCAGCAAGGCCCGCGTCAATCTCGCGCGCACCGGTGCCGCCGATGAGCGCGCCCGCCTGCGCGAAAAGCTCAATGTCCTGCAAGCGGCCTGCGCCGGTCTTGGCGTCGAGTGGTCCGGCAGGGCTGCGCGCGGCGGCGATGCGCTGACGCATCTTGGCCACTTCGCCCAGCACCTTGTCGCGCGGCGCGGCACGGCGCAGTATCTCTTCGCGCAAGGCCTCCACATCGCGGCCCAAATCCTCTGGCCCCGCAATCACCCGCGCGCGGGTCAGGGCCAGATGTTCCCAAACCCACGCCTGCTCTTTCTGATAGCTCTCAAAGCTGGCGAGGCTGGTGGCCACCGGCCCCTGATTGCCCGAAGGCCGCAGCCGCATGTCGATGTCATAAAGCTTGCCTTGGGCCATCGGCGCGGTCATCGCCGTGATCATTGCTTGGGTCAGCCGCGCGTAATAGGTGCGCGTTGCAAGCGGTCGCCGGCCTTGGGACGTGTCTACCCCATCGGCGTCATAGATCACCAGCATGTCGAGGTCAGAGGTCGGCGTCAGCCGCCCCGCCCCAAGCGAGCCCATGCCGAGGATCACCGCGCCACGTCCCGGCGGCGGGCCGTGGCGGGTGGCGAATTGATCGACAACCACGGGCCAGAGCGCCTGCAAAACGGCTTGGGCCAGTTCTGCATATTGGCGGCTGGCGGTCGCCGCGTCGATCAAGCCACGCAGCAGATGCACGCCGATGCGAAAATGCCACTCGCGCGCCCAACGGCGGGTGCCGTCAAGGCGCAATTCATAATCGGCCTCCTCAGCCAGATGCGCGTGTAGCATCTCGGTCAGCTTGGCCTGCCCCGGCCAGTCCGAGAAGAAATCCCCCCCGATCACCGCATCGAACACACCCGAATTACGCGATAAATGCGCGGCCAGCGCCGGCGATGTGGCCACAATATCGACCAGCAGATCGCCCAATTGCGGATTGGCCCGCAAAAGCGAGAACAGCTGCACCCCGGCAGGCAACCCGGCAAGAAACCCGTCAAAGGCCAGGAGCCCCTCATCCGGTTTGGCCGATTGCGCCAGACGGTCAAGCAGCAGCGGTTTCAGCCGCCCGAAAATATCCGCCCCCCGTTCTGAGCGCAGCGCCGGGTAGCTGGGCCAGCGGTCCAGCACCGACGTGTCGAATTGATGCGCTGGACGGGCGGCTTCTGGCTCTTCTCGGGTGGCGGCAAAAAAGCTTTCGATCAGATCGTGTACGGCCTGTAGGCGACTATGAAGCTCGTCTTGCAAGTCTTTGACATCCATGTCCATCATGGCGGCCAAACGTGCGAAATCCGCGTCGCTCCGGGGCAGCGTATGGGTCTGGGCATCCTGAACCATCTGCAGGCGGTGCTCTACCGTGCGGTGCGCGCGGTAGTGATCGCTAAGGGTTTCAGCGACCTTTTCAGGCACCCAGTCTTTCTCGGCCAGCACCTTGAGCCCCGCGAGCGTGCCGCGCGCGCGCAGGTCGGCGTCGCGCCCTCCCGCGATCAACTGCCGTGTCTGGGTGAAAAACTCAATCTCGCGGATGCCGCCCCGGCCCAGCTTCATGTCATGGCCCGGCAGGGTGATCGGACCGCCCAAGCCCTTGTGCTCGCGTATGGCGAGACGCATGTCATGGGCGTCTTGGATGGCAGCAAAATCAAGATGACGGCGCCAGACGAAGGGGCGCAGCGATTGCAGGAACCGCTCCCCCGCCGCGATGTCGCCCACGGCGGGGCGGGCTTTGATATAGGCCGCGCGCTCCCATGTACGGCCAAGGCTCTCGTAGTAGCGCTCAGCCGCCTCCATGGCGATACAGACGGGGGTAACGGCGGGATCGGGACGCAGGCGCAGATCGGTGCGAAAGACATAGCCCTGCGCGGTGATGTCGCTCAGCGTGCCTGACATGGTTCGTGTTGCTTTGACACAGGCGCTGCGGGCGGCGTGAAAGTCGTCCCGCTCAAAACGGCTTTCGTCGAAGACGCAAATAAGATCGATGTCGGAGGAATAATTAAGCTCCCGCGCGCCCATCTTGCCCATGGCAAAGACAACCATGCCCGCACAATCAGCCAGATCATCCATCGTCATGCCGGGCAACTTGCCGCGTTTGATCTGGGCCGCCAACCCGGCGCGGAGCGCCGCGCCGCAAGCGGCATCGGCGTAATCGGTCAGCGCGCCAGTCACCTCTTCGAGCGACCATACACCGCCCAGATCGGCCAGTGCGGTCAGAAGCGCCATGCGCCGTTTGCCCTGACGCAGCCCATCGGCCAGCCGGTCGGGCGCGAGTTCGGCTGCTGCATCGCGGTTGGCCTCAAGGGCAGCTTCGGGGTTCTCAACCGCCTGCGTGAGCCAGTCAGCCTCCTTCTCCAAAAGCGCCATCAGATAGGGCGCGGTAGAGGCCGCAGCAGAGACCATGTCGCGCAGGTCTGGCGTAAGATCAGGCAACAGCGCCGCCGCATCCTGCGCACGTTCGCGGTGATAGATACGGGGCGAGCGGGTGATCCGGGCGGCAAGCGATGGGTCTGTCATGGGGCAAGCTTTGCGGGCTGATCCGGGTGGCGTCAATGGGGGTTGCGGCATCGCGCGGCCTTGGTAGGACTTCGGCCTGTGCCCCGCCACCGGGGCCGGGCAGTAAAGGGAAGAAGATGAGCAAGAGTTTGAAACGGGTGCGCGCCACGCTGGAGGCCGCCGGGGTGACGACCGAAATTCGCGAGACGGCACTGGCGCGCACCGCAGTCGATGCGGCCACCGCACTTGGCTGCGAGGTTGACCAGATCGCCAAGTCCATCGTCCTGCGCGGCGAAAACAGCGGGGCGGCAGTTTTGTTCATCACCGCAGGCGCGCAACAAGTTGACCTGACACGTGCAGCCGCGCTGGCTGGGGAACCCTTGGGCAAGGCCGATGCCGCGCTGATCCGGGCGCAGACCGGCTTTGCCATTGGCGGTGTCGCCCCGTTGGGCCATATCACGCCGCCCCGTGCGTGGTTTGACCGAAACCTATTAAAATTCCCGCTGGTCTGGGCCGCCGCGGGCACGCCGCATCACGTATTCTGCCTTGAGCCACAGAAAATGGCGCAGCTTTCCGGCGCGCAAATTTCTGATTTTACTGCGTTTTGCCAAGTAATGTAAAAAACATTCACATAGCCCCTTGCGAAACAGGTTCGGCGTTCCGATCTATTCAATGTGAAAGACATTCACATCAACCGAAACGCCCGGGCCGGCGACAGGCCCGTCAGGACCGAAAGGCTCAACAATGACAACAGTGACCACCGACCCGACCTATGGCCGCAGCAGCAACTGGCTTGCCCGGACTGAAGCGTGGATGGACGCCCGTGGCAAAGGCGCTTGGATCGCCGCCATGGTGCTTGGCTTTATCTTCTTCTGGCCCTTCGGCCTTGCCCTTCTGGCTTATATGATCTGGAGCAAACGCATGTTCTCTTCGAAATCCTGCACCCGCAAATCCAGCCGCGTAACGATGTCACGCAGCACCGGCAACCGCGCCTTCGACGCCTATAAGGCCGACACGCTGCGCCGTCTGGAAGAGGAGCAAGGCAACTTCGAAGCCTTCCTTGAGCGTCTGCGCGAGGCCAAAGACAAGGCCGAGTTCGACCAGTTCATGGACGACCGTGCCAAACGTGACGACACGGCTACAAGCGCCTAAATCAACCCTGACCCCCGCCTCTCGGCCCCGCGCCGGGAGGCCTTTTGCAGGAAAAGACATGACCCAGACACCCGACCCCGATCTGCACCCGCAATTCTATGACGGCATCGCTGGCAAACGGCTGCTGGCTTGGATCGTCGATGTAACCCTTGTGATCGTCTTTTGCCTGCTGATCCTGCCCTTCACGGCCTTTACCGGGCTGTTCTTTTTCCCCTTTCTCACGCTGGTGGTGGGCTTTGCCTACCGGGTGGCTACGCTGACAAGTGGCTCGGCCACATGGGGGATGCGCCTGATGGCGATGGAACTGCGCGACCACCGCGACCGGCCCTTTGATTTCATGACCGCCCTTTTGCATACCATTGGCTATTCGCTGTCGATGACGGTCACGATCATTCAGGTAATCTCGGCCGTGTTGATCTGTACCACTGCGCGCCGTCAAAGCTTGACGGACATGGCACTTGGCACTGCGCCGGTGAATCGCCGCCTCAGCCGTTAAGACATCACGCAAATTTGCCCTTGGCGCAGCGGGGGGCGGTTGGTAGCATCTCCCCAGAAATGCTGGAAACCCATGCGACATACACTGCCTTTGACACCGCAATTCTATGTCACAGCGCCGCAGCCCTGCCCTTACCTAGAGGGCCGGATGGAGCGCAAGCTGTTCACTGCCCTGCAGGGGGAGAATGCTGCACGCCTGAATGACAGCTTGTCGAGCCAAGGATTTCGTCGCTCTCAGAACGTGCTTTACCGTCCCTCTTGCGCCGATTGCGCCGCCTGCCTGTCGGCACGGATCAACGTAGCAGCCTTCCGCCCCAGCAAAAGCCAGCGCCGCATCATGAACCGCAACGCAGCGCTTGAGCGTCGTGCCACTTCACCTTGGGCCACGGAAGAGCAATATGACCTCTTCCGCAGCTACCTCGACAGCCGACATTCGGATGGCGGTATGGCCGATATGGATGTCTTTGAATTCGCCGCGATGATCGAAGAAACCCCGATCCGCAGCCGGGTGATCGAATATACCGATCCCGAAGATGACAACGCGCTGGTCGGCGTCTGCCTTACGGATGTCTTGGGCGACGGGGTGAGCATGGTCTATTCCTTCTACTCGCCCGATCGTCCGCGCAACGGGCTGGGGAATTACATCATCCTTGACCATATCGAAATCGCCCGCGCTGCCGGCCTGCCCTATGTCTACCTTGGCTACTGGGTGCCGGGCAGCCAGAAGATGGGGTATAAGGCGAAATTCTCGGGGCTTGAGGTCTATATGGGCGGGCGTTGGCAAAAGATGCGCGACCCGGCACAGTTCGTGCCTGATCAGCATCCGCTAAGCAATGATCCAATTGCCGAACAGGTGGCGAATATCCAGCTGCCGGATGTCAGCCCGCGCTGAAGCCTTCTGTTTTCGCAACCAAAGCAGCGTCGGTCCCTTGGACCGCGCCCTCTCCGAACGCGCCATTTCCACAGATTCAATTCGATAAAAATACCCTTTGAGGCAGAATTCTTTCCAAATATGTCTCAAAATACCGTTTTCCGGAAATAAAACATCATTGATTACCCTGCCAAGTCCACGGTTTTTGCCATTTCACTGTTGACGCCCCCCGCCAGCCCTCATAATCTCACGCCACGCTAAGAGGACCCTGAGATGATCGACCTAGTCATTATTGTAAGACACACGCGCATGGGCCGGTAACGGTTAGCCATAATCCTTCCCATGCGCCCCCGTCAGACCGGGGGTTTTTTTATGCCAAACGCCAATAACCTGCCTTACGGAGCACCTAAGATGAAACGCCAGATGACCGGAGCGAAAATGATCGTCCAAGCCCTGATTGACCAGGGTGTGGACACCGTCTTTGGATATCCCGGTGGCGCGGTGCTACCGATCTACGACGAAGTCTTTCAGCAAAACTCGATCAAACACGTGCTGGTGCGCCATGAGCAGGGAGCGGTCCATGCCGCCGAAGGTTATGCCCGCTCTACCGGCAAACCCGGCGTGGTGCTGGTGACCTCCGGCCCCGGTGCGACCAACGCGGTCACCGGCCTGACGGATGCATTGCTCGACTCGATCCCGCTGGTTGTGCTGACGGGTCAGGTCCCGACCTTCATGATCGGCTCGGATGCGTTTCAAGAGGCCGACACCGTGGGCATCACCCGCCCCTGCACCAAGCACAACTGGCTGGTGAAAGAGACCGACAATCTGGGTGCCACCCTGCACGAGGCCTTCCACGTCGCCACCCATGGCCGCCCCGGCCCGGTGCTGATCGATATTCCTAAAGACGTGCAATTTGCGACCGGCAGCTACGAGTCCCCCAAACCCTCAACCTCGCGCTATCAGCCGCAGGTCAAAGGCAGTATGGAAGAGATCACAGAACTGGTCGCCGCGATGGAGACGGCCAAGCGCCCGATCTTCTACACTGGTGGCGGGGTCATCAACTCCGGCCCGGCGGCAAGCCAGCTTTTGCGCGAATTGGTGGATGCGACGGGTTTCCCGATCACGTCGACGTTGATGGGTCTCGGCGCATACCCGGCGTCGGGTGACAAATGGCTCGGCATGTTGGGGATGCACGGGCTCTACGAAGCCAATATGGCGATGCATGACTGTGATCTGATGATCAACATCGGCGCGCGTTTTGACGACCGGATCACCGGCGTCATCGACAGCTTTAGCCCCAGATCGACCAAGGCGCATATCGACATCGACCCCTCGTCGATCAACAAAGTAATCCGCATCGACATTCCGATTGTCGGTGACGTGGGCCATGTGTTGGAAGACCTGTTAAAGGTCTGGAAGTCGCGCGGCCGCAAGACCAACAGTGAAGGGCTCGCCAAATGGTGGGCCAAGATCGAAGAATGGCGTGCGAAGGATTGCCTGAAGTTTACCCAATCCGGCAAGGTGATCAAACCCCAGCACGCGCTGACGCGGCTCGAAGCACTGACCAAAGACCACGACCGCTATATCACCACGGAAGTGGGCCAACACCAGATGTGGGCTGCGCAATACCTTGGCTTTGAAGAGCCAAACCGCTGGATGACTTCAGGCGGTTTGGGCACGATGGGCTACGGCTTCCCCGCCTCTATCGGTGTGCAGATGGCGCATCCGGAAAGCCTTGTGATCAACGTGGCGGGCGAAGCGTCTTGGCTGATGAACATGCAAGAGATGGGCACGGCGATGCAATTCGGCCTGCCGGTGAAACAGTTCATCCTCAACAATGAACGCCTTGGCATGGTGCGCCAGTGGCAAGAGCTGCTGCACGGCGAGCGCTATTCGCAAAGCTGGTCCGAAGCCCTGCCCGATTTCGTCAAACTGGCCGAAGCCTTTGGTGCCAAAGGGATCATCTGCTCTGACCCCGATGACCTTGATGACGCGATCATGGAGATGATCAACTACGATGGGCCGGTGATCTTTGACTGTCTGGTCGAGAAGCATGAAAACTGCTTCCCGATGATCCCCTCAGGCAAGGCGCATAATGAGATGCTGCTGCCGGGTGATCATGAGACCCAAGGTGTGATCGACGCAAAAGGCTCAGTGCTGGTGTGACCCGTTTTCTTTGAAAGAAAACGACCGGGAATTTTTGAAAAATTTCCGCAGCTAGATAGAAGGACAAAGAAATGGCTGCCCTAAAAATCAAGAAAGGTGCGACCTCGCATTCCGCCTATAACCTACGGCCCAACTTCTCGGATGTGGTCGAAAAACACACGCTGGCGGTGCTGGTTGAAAACGAGCCCGGCGCGCTGGCGCGGGTGATCGGCCTGTTCTCGGGTCGGGGCTATAACATCGACAGCCTCACTGTGGCCGAGGTCGATCACACCGGGCATCTGTCACGCATCACCATTGTTACCAGCGGCACCCCGCAGGTGATTGAGCAGATCAAGGCGCAGGTGGGTCGAATCGTGCCAGTCCATGAGGTGCATGACCTCACCGTCGAAGGCCCCAGCGTGGAGCGTGAACTGGCCATTTTCAAGGTTGTCGGTAAGGGAGATCTCCGGGTTGAGGCGCTGCGATTGGCCGATATCTTCCGTGCCAATGTGGTCGACAGCACGCTGGAGAGCTTCGTCTTTGAAATCACCGGTGCGCCGGACAAGATTGACGCTTTTGCCGAATTGATGCGTCCGCTCGGCCTTGCCGATGTGGCGCGCACGGGCGTGGCTGCCCTCGCCCGTGGTGTTTGATATTACGCGATTTTAAGCTTTTAGCTGGGCTGCGTGGAAACAGCGCGGTTCAGCTTTTGCGGCAAAAGAGATAATCTGCGCAGTCCCTTTTGGAGTCGGTGCTTCTTGCAGCGTTTGGGCTGCATGGCTATCACGCAGAGCTTCCGGTAGATGTGTACCGGCTTTTTCCTGAACAAGCCGAGGGTTGTCGGCGATCCGTAATTTGCGATGGACTGAAATATCGAACTGCACCATGTCGCCAGTATCAAACCCAGAGCCGGCCCCCACCTGTACCGATGGCTCTTCGTAATAGGCTAAATCGCCTTGATCTTCGCACCAGAAGACAGCTTTGCCAGCACTGTTATCGCTCCACAGAACCACACCAATCATAGTATTCCCCGCTTCAGATTATTGGCTTCTACTGTGCGACAATCGAAAGAGGTGTAACATAGGTTAAAATGCAACGTGCGCTTGCATTTTGTGACGGTTCCAGTAGGGTCAGCCCCAAGTTCGCGTCACCCCTGACGCGCTTTCGCATCAGACTGTTAATAATGTAGCAAGAACAGCCCTCTAACTTTGGCTGTGAAGCAGATCAGAACGAGGCAGAATGTCCGCACCAACACGCTCCCCTTCAGAACTTCGCAACATGTTTGGGGCGAATTTACGGCAACTGGCGGCGGATTATCCTTCGATCTCGGAGCTTGCCCGGAAACTTGGGATCAACCGCACCCAGTTCAACCGCTACCTCTCCGGCGAAAGCTTCCCCCGGCCTGACGTGCTCGCGCGGATCTGTCGGTTCTTCGAGATCGACGCACGGGTGTTGCTGGAGCCTGTCACCGAGATTTCGTTGAACCAAGACCCGATCAACAACGGCTTCCTGCGCGATTTTCTGGGTACAGGGGTTCAGAACGTGCCCGAAGCGGATTTCCCCAGCGGTTTCTACCGTTTTGCCCGACGCTCTTTCTTGGATCACGACAGGTTCGTTACGGGCGTGGTGTTCGTCGCGCGGCACGGCAGCAGCACCTTCCTGCGCGGGTATGAAAGTGCGCGTTCCCTGCGCGAACAGGGATTGCCCACCAACCCCGCCGCGCGGGAATATCGGGGTATCGTGTCGCAGCAGGAGAATGGTGTTTCTATCGTCGTCTCGCGGCGCCGGACGTTGACCGGATCGTTCAACTACCTCAACCGCGTGGCCTCTTTCGAAAACAACTTCTGGGTGGGCTATGTCACGCGAACGGCCCCCGAAAGTGCGGCAGGGACGCGAGTCACGCGGCTGACCTATGAGTATATTGGCAAAGACCCCAAAACGGTGCTTCCAGCAGCGCGGCAGGCGGGGTTTACCAACATCGATGGGCTGATGCCCTATCACCGCCGCCTGCTTCAGCCCGACGCGCCGTTTAACTGACGCGCCTTACAGTTGAGGCGGCTGCGCCTGTGGATAGCCTGTCGCCCGGTGCCAGCCCTGTGCCAGCTTCAATAATTGCGCATCGCTGCCGGGTTTGCCGATCAATTGCAGCCCCAAGGGCAGACCACGCCCGTCAAATCCTGCGGGGATGTTCACCACCGGCAGCCCTATCAGGCTTGCCGGCACCACCACCTGCATCCAACGGTGATAAGTGTCCATCGGCTGGCCATTGATCTCGGTCGGGTGCACCTGCTCGACATCGAAGGGCCAGACCTGCGCCGAGGGCAGAACCAGAACGTCGACCTTCTCAAACAGAGCATGAACCACGCGGAACCAGTCCGACCGAATGCTGCTGGCGCGCTGAATTTCCACGGCCGAGAACCCCTGCCCGCGCGCGACCTCCCATTGCGCTGCGGGTTTCAACCCGTCCCGCCGCGCCGGATCGTCGTAGATTGCCCCCAAGGAACCCGCCACGGCAAAGGACCGCAACGTGATCCAGCTTTCCCACATTGCATCTGCATCAAAGGGCGCGGCGATCGGCGTGACCTCATGCCCCAGCCCGGCCAAACGGTTCAAAGCGGTTTCGCTGAGGTCAATGATCCCCGGCTCGCAAGGGAAGGCACCGCCCCAATCGCCGAGCCAGCCCACACGCTGTGCGGGCAGTGCAGCGTCGATATCAGGGGCTGTATCCGGGCCGAAGCGGGTCAGAGGTTGGCGCGGGTCCGCGCCGCGCATCACATCCAGCAGGGCGGCGAGGTCACGCGGGCTGCGTGCCATCGGTCCCAAAGTCGCAAGCTGATGTAAAAACAGATCGCCGCCGTCATCGGAGGGCACGCTGCCCCACGTGGGCCGCATCCCGTAGACGTTGTTCCAGCCCGCCGGGTTGCGAAGCGAGCCCATCATGTCGGAACCATCCGCCACCGCAACCAACCGCGCCGCCAGTGCCGCCGCCGCCCCGCCTGAGGACCCGCCCGCCGAGCGGCTCAGGTCGTAAGGGTTGCGCGTCGCGCCATGGACCGGATTGAACGTATGGCTGCCAAGGCCAAACTCCGGGGTGTTGGTTTTGCCGATGAAAATTGCCCCTGCCGCGCGGTGCCGCGCAACGGCGGGATGATCACGCGTGGCTGATTCTAAGCCAAAAAGGGGCGACCCTTGCGAGGTTGGTAGCCCTTCAGCATCCGCCAGGTCCTTGATCGCCATGGGGATCCCATGCAGCCAGCCTTTACGGGGGCTCGCATCCGCCACCTGCGCCTCGGCCAAGAGTGTGTCACGGTCGCGCAGCGACACGATGGCGTTCACCTTGCCATTCACCGCCTCGGTCCGCGCCAGCGTCGCCTGCATCAACTCGACTGCAGAAATCCTGCGCGCGACCAGCGCCTCGGACAGGTCCGAAGCGTCCCAATCTAGCAAATCCATCATGTCCCCCTATTGCTACATATTATTCCATGAAAGGGGACGGCACCGGCTCAGTCGCCCTGCGCCTCGGCCCGGCTCTTGCCCGAAACCGCCAGTGCCAGCGTTGCCCCCATCAGACCATCAAGGTCACCGTCGAGCACGCCCTTGGTGTCCGAAGTCTCGTAATTAGTGCGCAGGTCCTTCACCATCTGGTAGGGCTGCAACACATAAGACCGGATCTGATTGCCCCAGCCCGCATCGCCCGCGTTCTCATGCGCTTCGTTGACCAGCGCCGAACGCTTGTCCAACTCCATCTGATAGAGCCGCGATTTCAGCGCTTTCATGGCGATGTCACGGTTTTGGTGCTGCGACTTTTCCGAAGAGGTTACAACGATCCCGGTGGGGTGGTGGGTGATCCGCACCGCCGAGTCGGTAGTGTTCACGTGCTGACCGCCCGCGCCCGACGACCGGTAAGTGTCGATGCGGATGTCCGAGGGGTTCACTTCGATCTCGATATTGTCATCGACCACCGGGTAGACCTTCACGGAAGTAAAGGAGGTGTGCCGCTTGGCCGCCGAGTCAAAGGGCGAGATGCGCACCAGACGGTGCACGCCGCTTTCGGACTTCAGCCACCCATAGGCGTTATGCCCTTCAATCTTATAGGTCGCGGATTTGATCCCCGCCTCTTCGCCCGCACTTTCGGCCTGAAGCTCGACCTTATAGCCTTTCTTCTCGGCCCAGCGGACATACATCCGCGCCAGCATGCTAGCCCAGTCGCAGCTTTCCGTGCCGCCCGCGCCAGAGTTAATTTCGAGGAAGGTGTCGTTGCTGTCAGCCTCGCCGTTCAGCAGCGCTTCGAGTTCCTTCTGCGCGGCGGTCTTAGCGAGGGTTTTCAGCGCGACTTCGGCCTCTTTGATGACCTCTTCGTCGCCTTCCATCTCACCCAGTTCGATCAGCTCGACGTTATCGGCCAGCTCTTGCTTGATGCCTTCATAGGTGTCGATGGCATCCACCAACGACTGCCGTTCGCGCATCAGCTTCTGCGCCGCATCGGGGTTGTCCCAAAGGTTCGGGTCTTCGACTCGGGCGTTGAATTCTTCCAGCCGGTAAGGCGCGGTCTCCACATCCAGTCGCTGGGCCAGCAATTCCAGCGATTTGCTGATCTGGTCCGCGGTATTCTGTGCCTCTGCGCGCATGTGTGCCTGCCTTTGATAAGTAATGCGGCCCCGAAACCGGAGCCGCATGAGAGATAGACCAGCCCGCCAGCGGCGGCAAGTGGGGGGAGGCAAAGCGAGCCTTCGCCCTGCCCCCCCTCGGCCTGATTAGTAAAGACCGCCCGAGCTCAGCGTGCCAAAGCTTGCCTTGGGGCCGACGGTGGCCTTTTTGCCCGTCGATGTGGTGACCTGACGCGACGAGGAAGCAGCAGAGCCGCCGAGTTCCTCGACCAGTGGCAAATCGGCGCCCATGGCAAAGCCGCCGTCGAATGAGATGCCAAAGAGCGGCTCTTCGCCGTCGCGGAAACATTCCGACACGACATTGGCACCCGACGCATTATCGCTCAGCCGCGCGCCGGTGAAACGGTCGATCTTGATAAAGCGGCACTGCTCGGGAACCTTGAAGTCACCGCCACCGTATTTCTTGATCGCTTGACTCATGAAGCTTTGGAACACTGGCGCGCAAAGCCGCCCGCCGCCTGCCCCCCGGCCCATCGGGCGCGGGGTGTCGAAACCAATGTAGCAACCCGCCACAACGTTGGACGAAAAGCCGACGAACCATGCGTCTTTCTCATCGTTGGTGGTGCCGGTCTTGCCCGCGATTGGCACCGGCAGATTGATGGCATTGCGGGCCGTGCCGCGCTCTACCACGCCGCGCATCATTGAGGTCAGCTGATAGGCCGTCACCGGGTCCATCACCCGCTCACGGTTCGAGATGATCCGAGGCGCTGCGCCCGGCGCGAGGTTGATCTGCTCACAGTCGTAGCATTTGCGCTCGTCATGTTTGTAGACGGTTCGGCCATAGCGGTCCTGCACCCGATCCACCAGTGTGGGCTGCACGCGCTCCCCACCATTGGCGAACATCGCATAGGCCGAAACCATTTGATAAAGCGTGGTTTCCTGACTGCCGAGCGCATTGGACAGCAGCGGCGCCAGATCGTCATAGACCCCGAAACGCTCCGCGTAGCTGCCAACCACATCCATCCCGACCTCTTGGGCCAGTCGGATGGTCATCAGGTTGCGCGACTGTTCGATCCCGGTGCGCAGAGGCGTGGGGCCATAGAATTTATGCGAGGCGTTCTGTGGCCGCCAGACGCCCTGCGGTGTGTTTATCTCAATCGGGGCGTCCACCACGATGGTCGCGGGGCTATAGCCACTGTCGAGCGCAGAAGCATAGACGAAGGGCTTAAAGCTCGACCCCGGCTGGCGTTTGGCTTGGGTGGCGCGGTTAAAGACACTCGACTGGTAAGAGAACCCGCCCTGCATCGCGATTACCCGGCCCGTGTGCACGTCCATCGCAACGAAACCGCCCTGCACCTCGGGCACCTGCCGCAGCGTCCAGCGGATAAACGACCCGTCGCTGTCAGCGGTCATACGGCGCACCAAGACCACTTCGCCAACCTCAAGCAAGTCGCCCGCCACCTGCGCCTTTGGCCCCAGCTTGCCGTCGTCCAAGCGCTTGCGCGCCCATTGCACGTCTTTGGCGGGGATCCAGTGACCGTCTTCGTCTTCCTCGACCCCTTCAATGCCGATCCGGGCATCGCTGGCCCCGACCTCAAGCACCACCGCCGGATACCACTGGTTCTCCAGATCAATGTCGCGCGGCACCCGCAGGTCCGCGAGGGCAGCGCGCCATTTCTCTTCGCTGCTCAACTGGTCGGCGGGAATATCAAACCGCGTGCCGCGCCAGATGCCCTGTCCGCGGTCATATTGCTCTAGCTGCTGGCGCAGCGCATTGGCGGCGATGGGCTGCATTTCATTGTCGATGGTCGCACGCACGGTCAGACCACCGGTAAAGAATTCACCCTCGCCGAAGTCTTCGCTCAACTGGCGACGAATTTCGTCGGTGAAATAATCCCGCGGCGGCAGTTCAGCCTTGAAACTCTCGAAATCGCCATTCTGAACCGAGCGTAGCGGCAGCGCCACCTCGGTCTCATATTCTGCCGCGGTGATATAGCCGTTTTCTTTCATCTCGCGCAGCACGAAGTTCCGCCGCGCCAGCAGGCGGTCCTTCCGGCGCACCGGGTGATAATCCGACGGCGCTTTGGGCAGTGAGGCGAGGAAAGCCGCCTCATGCGGGGCCAACTCGCTCAACGTTTTGTTGAAATATGTCTGGCTGGCCGCGGCGACACCATAGGAGTTCTGACCAAGGAAAATCTCGTTGAGATACAACTCAAGGATCTTCTCCTTGCTCAGCGTCTCTTCGATCCGCGTGGCGAGGATGATCTCTTTGATCTTGCGCTCGGCCCGCCGGTCGCCGGAGAGCAGGAAGTTCTTCATCACCTGCTGCGTGATGGTCGACGCGCCGCGCACATCGCGCCCGCGTGATTTCACCGCATCAACCGCCGCCGCACCAATGCCGCGAAGGTCATAGCCTTCGTGGGTGTAGAAGTTCTTGTCTTCCGCTGAAATGAAGGCCTGTTTCACCAGATCGGGAATGGTGTTTGCCGGGGCGAAAAGGCGGCGTTCTTTGGCAAATTCGTCGATCAAACGACCTTGGCCCGAGTAAATCCGGCTGATTGTCGGCGGCGTATATTGCGCCAGCGATTCATGACTGGGCAAATCCCGGCCATACATCCAGAACACCGCCCCGATGGTCAAAGCCACCATGCCGACGCTCAGGGTCAGGGTGGTAAAAATACCCCCCAGAAAGGACAGGACAAATCGAAACACGCGCGCGGACCACCATTGGCTAGGGACAGTTCCGAGCCTATACAGGAAGCACTGGCTCGGGTCAAAACACATGGCCGCCAGCGGGGGGCGAATGTCCGCCCATCGCAGGACCGGCCATATCTCTCTATTTTACTTTCTGATCAAAGGCTTGAGCACTGCATCCTGATCGCGCCAGGTAACAATCGCATCGGCCATCGCACTTACCATAGACGCGCGCCACACCGGATCACGCAAGTTGGTCAAATCCCGCTTGGAACTGAGAAAACCCACCTCGACCAGAACCGACGGAATATCCGCAGACTTCAGGACCGAAAACCCGGCGCGGCGCAGGGGGCGGTTGTTCATCGGCCCGCCCGCTTCGCGCATCCCTTCAACCAAGACCTTGGCCAAGGCGTCCGAGCGTGGCTCGGTCTCTTGGCGCGCAAGATCAAGCAGAATGCCCGCCACTTGATCGTCCGACCCTGTCAGGTCTGCGCCAGCTATAATGTCAGACCGGTCATGCCGCGCGGCAAGATGTTCGGTCGCCACATCGCTCGCATCATCGGAAAGCGTATAGACTGTCGCCCCGCTTGCCCCGCCATGCGAAAGGCTGTCGGCATGAAGCGAGATGAAGAGATCGGCTTCGGCCTGATGGGCAATGGCGACGCGGTGCTCCAACGCGACAAAAAGATCATCGTCACGGGTCAGCAGCACATCCACCCCCTTGCGCCGCAGCGCATCGCGCAGGTCGCGGGCAAAGTTCAGCATCAGGTCTTTTTCATCCAGCCCTTCGCGCTGCGCACCGGGGTCGATGCCGCCATGGCCGGGGTCGAGCACGACAGTAAAGGTGTTTTTGTCGACCGCTGGCGGCTTTGGCGGCGCGGTGAGCGCTGTGGTCCACGCCGGATCAATCGGCACGCCCGCAGCCTTGGCAAAGACCTCGGCATCGACGGATTTCAACGTAATTTCCAGGCGCGCTTTGCCGCTAGCCGTATCCACCGGCATGCCGATTTCCGCAGGCACCATCGGTTCGGCCAGATCGGCGACCAGCCGCGACCAACCGGGTTGAAACGCGCCATAACGCAGGGCCGAAATGCGACCGGGTTTGTCCAGCAAATCGCCGCGAGCCACCTCACTCCAATCCGCCTCGCGGAAGTCGACGATCAACCGGGCGGGGTCATCCAGCAAGAAAACACGGAAAGGCACCCCTTGGCTCAGCGCCACGGTTAGGTCGGTCTTGCCGAACCACCCGTCTTTTACCGTGCTCTCCATCGGATCGACCCGCGCCAATGCGGTCAACTCCTGCGCCGCCCCGGCCACCGGCACTGCACAGGCCAGCGCCATTGCCAGACCCTTTAGAACTGCCCGCATGTCTGATCACCCTGCTCGTTTTGGCTCTTCTACCATTTGCCGCGCGGGCAAACCAGCGTTCAGCGTGCAGCCATGAAAGCTTTGAGCCGGGCGATGCCCTCTTCCATATCCGCCGTGCTGCGCGCGTAGGAAAAGCGCAGCGTCTTATGGCCCCGCGCCGGATCGAAGTCGAGACCGGGGGTCACGGCCACCCCTGCTTTGTCGAGAATTTCCGCCGCAAAGGCACGGCTGTCATCGGTGAAACGCGAAACATCCGCATAGACGTAAAACGCCCCATCGGGCGGGGCGATATCGGTGAAACCGGCGTCCTTCAGCCCGTCGATCATCAGATCCCGATTGCGGCGATAGACCGCAAGATTGGCCTGCAATTCATCATCACAATCCATGGACGCCAGTGCCGCAATCTGGCTGGCATGGGGGGCGCAGATGAACATGTTCTGCGCGATCCGCTCAACCACGCGCACCTGATCTTCGGGCACCACCATCCAACCCACGCGCCACCCGGTCATCGAGAAATACTTGGAGAAGGAGTTGATGACATAGCAGTCGTCGGTGACCTCCAGCGCGGTCACGGCCTTCTTGTCATATTCAATACCGTGGTAAATCTCATCCGAGATGAAGGACATGTCATTGGCGGCACAGGCATCTGTGAGCGCCGAAAGCGCCGGGCGGTCCAGCATGGTGCCCGAAGGGTTGGCAGGTGAGGCTACCAGCAACCCGCGCAGGTCTTGCCCCGCGAAATCCGCCGCCACAGGCTGGTAGCGGTTCTCTGGTGCGGCGGGCAGATCAATTGGCTGCATGCCCAAGGCCCGCAGGATTTGACGGTAACTGGGATAGCCCGGCGCGCCGATGCCGACGCGATCACCGGAATCAAACAACGCGGTGAAGGCCAGCAAAAAACCGCCCGAGGATCCGGGGGTGATCACCACCCGCGCCGGATCAAGGTCAACGTTGTACCACTCGCCATACATCTGCGCGATCCTTGCGCGCAACGCAGGCAAACCAAGCGCCACTGTATAGCCTAACGCCCCTTCGCCCATGGCCTTGGTCAGCGCTTCAGTGGCCGCTTTGGGCGCACCGGTGCCGGGTTGCCCGACCTCCATATGAATGATGTGGCGGCCCGCTTCTTCGGCGGCACTGGCGGCCTGCATCACGTCCATCACGATAAAGGGATCAACGGCAGATCGGGTTGAATTGCGCATGGGCTTGCTCCTACTCTCGGCATGTGCTTTCACCGCGCCTGATGCCGGGCGTCAACCCTTGGCCCCTATTTCGCAGCTTTACCGAAAGGACCGCCCATGTTCGCCCGCCTCGTCGCCCCTGCCTTTGCCAGCGCACTGGCCCTCGCCACCCCCGCCGTGGCCATGGACCTGACCGAGCTCACCGACGCTGAGCGCGCACAGTTCCGCGCCGAAGTCCGCGCCTATCTGATGGAAAACCCCGAGGTGATCCTTCAAGCGGTTGAGCAGATGCAAAACCGTCAGGCCGAAGCGCAGATGCAGGCGGATTTCGATCTGGTCACCGCCAACGCCGATGAGATCTTTGACGACGGCTATTCTTGGGTCGGTGGCAACCCTGATGGGGACATCACGCTGGTCGAATTCCTTGACTACCGCTGCGGCTATTGCAAACGCGCCCATGGCGAAGTGGCCAAGCTGCTAGATACTGATGGCAATATCAAACTTATCGTCAAAGAGTTCCCAATCCTCGGCGATCAGTCCCTGCTCGCTTCACGCTTTGCCGTGGCCACCAAACTGGTCGCGGGGGGCGATGCCTATAAGCAGTTGAACGACGCACTGATGGCCTTCAACGGTGAAGTCTCCCTGCCTGCGCTGCGCCGTTTGGGCGAAAGCTTTGAACTGGATGTCGCGGCGATCGAGGCCAAGATGGACAGCGATGAAGTTACCCAAGAAATCGCCCAGACCCGCGCCTTGGCGCAAAAGCTGCAGATCACCGGCACCCCCACATTCGTCATGCAAGATGAAATGCTGCGCGGTTACCTGCCCTACGATCAAATGATGGCACTGGTGGAAGAAAAACGCGGCTAACGATGCGCGCTCCGGCAGTCATGGCGGCCCTTGCAATGGCCCTGCCTGCCTGGGCCAATGATCTCAGCGCGCTCGGCCCTGCCGCGCGCGCTGCCTTCAATGCCGAAATGCGCGCCGCCATCTTGGCGAATGGCGATATCATAGCAGAGGCTTTGGCAGGGCCACAGCCCGCTCAGTCCGAAATGCGGCAATATATTCAGGATGATCTGACCCTGCTCGAACGCCTTGCCCCCGACCTTCTGGCAGGTCACGCCGTGGCGCTTTTTACCGCAAAGGACTGCGAGACCTGCGCGGCCGCAGTCAGAGATCTGACCGAAATCACAGAGCGTTACGGCCTGTCCTTCATCCAACACGATTTACAGGCGCCCCAATCTGCCCGCTGGGCCGCCGCCCTAGGTCTCGACGCAGCCCCCTTCTATGTGCTGCCCGAATTGATCCTCAACGGCCAGATGCCGCCGGTGGTCCTCGAAAAGCACCTCGCCCCTAATTAACATTAGCAGTCCACGTCAACCCACTGATTACAAGATATCTTCCAACAGAAAACAGAGCGCGCGCCCCTCACGGTTCGCACACCCCCTTCCCATCTTCATCCTTTTAAAAATACCGCAGCGCACCCTGTCCGCCAGCACCCGGCCAGCGGCCCAGCCACCAGCCTATTCCGCCGCCTTCACCGCCTCGGCTTCGATCTGCGCGGCACGTTCTTCAACCTGCTCGACGATATGATCGATCATGCCCTCGTTGCCGAGCTTATGGCTTTGCTTGCCCGCGAGATAAACCATACCGGACCCCGCCCCACCGCCAGTAAAGCCGACGTCGGTCATCAGCGCCTCTCCGGGGCCGTTCACCACACAGCCGATAATCGACAGGCTCATGGGCGTCTTGATATGTTCGAGGCGCTTTTCCAATGCTTCGACGGTTTTGATCACATCAAACCCCTGCCGCGCGCAGGAGGGACAAGAGATGATGTTCACGCCGCGATGGCGCAGGCCGAGGGATTTAAGAATTTCGTAGCCGACTTTCACCTCTTCGACAGGATCGGCAGAGAGTGAAACGCGGATGGTGTCGCCAATGCCGCTCCACAGCAGGTTGCCCAGACCGATGGCCGATTTGATCGTGCCTGACATCAAGCCGCCCGCCTCGGTGATGCCAAGGTGGATGGGGGCGTCGGTAGCATCAGCGAGCTGTTGGTACGCGGCCGCGGCCATGAAAACATCGGACGCTTTGCAGGAAATCTTGAACTCGTGGAAATCGTTGTCCTGCAAGATTTTGATATGATCCAGCCCGCTTTCCACCATCGCATCGGGGCAAGGCTCACCGTATTTCTCAAGCAGGTGCCGCTCCAAAGAGCCAGCGTTCACACCGATGCGGATAGAACAATTGTGGTCCCGCGCGGCTTTGATGACCTCGCGCACACGTTTCTCATCGCCGATGTTGCCCGGGTTGATCCGCAGGCAGGCGGCACCGGCTTCGGCGGCTTCGATCCCGCGTTTGTAGTGAAAATGGATATCCGCGACGATCGGCACAGTTACCTCGGGGACGATCTCACGCAGCGCCTTGGAGGACGCCTCATCCGGAACCGAGATCCGCACGATATCCGCACCTGCATCTGCGGCAGCTTGCACCTGCGCGATGGTCCCAGCCACATCGGTTGTCAGCGTATTGGTCATTGTCTGCACGGTGATCGGCGCATCGCCCCCGACCGGCACATTGCCCACCATGATCTGCCGGGACTTTCGACGCGGAATATCGCGCCAAGGGCGAATGGAATGAAGCGACATGAAGACACCTTTCGCGGGATCAGGGGCTATGGCCCCTACCTATTCAGCCGGGGCCTCATGTGCAATGGGAAGCGAAGACCCGCGCGCTTAGCTGCCCTGACAGGGCATTGACGCCAGCGCGGAAGGGTCAAGCGAACCTTCAAGATCGGCAAACATCCGGCTGAGGGACTGCTCTGCCTTCGGATCAACCGGCTGATACAGCTCGGCCAGCGCCTGCGCATGAAGCGGGACGTTGGATGTGACAGCGCCGCGTGGTCCGACGGGGCCAAAGCACCCATCCGCCATGGCGAAATAAAGCGCACCGGATTCGCCTGTGCGCAGGGTTGGCGGCTCTTCGGTGACGGGGATATCCCATGTGTCGCCCTTGTTCATCACGCCTTCGAAAATCACCGTGCCATCAGCCGCACGCACCCGCACCCAAGAGGGATAGGCCGCGACCATACGCACCTTGTCGCCCAAGGGCTCAACCACCTGCGGTTTGGGCAGGCCAGTGTCGGCATTGGCAAGCATCAGGGCTTCGTCGATGGCGTCATTGATCGTGCCAGCCTCGGCCACGGCGGTGCTTTGCTCTGCCGTGTCGGGGCGGTCAGGGGTCGGGAAATTGCTGACGGAGCGTGGATCAATGGAGGCAATGGGCGCATCCCGCGCGACCAACACCGGCACGTCCAAGGCCTGTGGACGATAGAGCCGGTCAAGCGCATCGGCGCGAGGGCTCTCAACGCTTTGCGGCGCAGCGGAATCATCTTCCGTGTCGGGCGCGCGAGCCAGCGCACCATCCAGCGGATCAAGGTCGGACAGAACGATCGGGGTCTGGTCCACCGGAGCCACCTGCACACGCTGCACCTCTTTCAGCACGGTCCAGCCGCCAAAGCCGATGGCAGAGATCAGCGCGACCAACACCAGCGAGGAGCCGACGGCACCCGGCTCAATCCGGCTAAGCAGACCATCGCCGGTGGGCACGAAGGGCGTGTTAGGCCGGGCGAAAAGGTCGGCTTCTTTCGGGGACTTACGGCGTTCTTCAAAGCTCGGCTTTTTGACCACCGAGGCTTCAGCCGACATACCGTGGGCGACAGAGAAACCGGATTCTTTGCAGAATGCAGAGAAGGCCTGATCGGGGTCCATATTGAGGTAGCGCGCGTAGGAGCGCACGTAGCCCGCAATGAAACCGGGGGTGTCGAACGCACCCGGATCGCAATTCTCAATGGCCGCAATGTAGGAGGCTTTGATGCGCAGTTCGCGCTGGACGTCGAGCAGGGATTTTCCGAGCGTGGCACGTTCGCCGCGCATGACATCCCCCAACCGCAATTCGAATGCATCGAACCCTTTGGGTTCGACTGTTTCGTCCTCAGCGGTTCTGGAGGCCCATCGCCCGATCATCAATATGCCCTGTCCCTGTTATGCCTGTAGCCTTGATCCAAAAACGCCCCAACGATTCGGATGTAGCCTTTTCTTGACAAAAGACTACCACAAGACAACGCAAAACACGAATAGCGCTGCGTTATCCTGCAGCTTCGGCACGATTTAGCGCACAATGTGACCAGAGCTTGTCCATACCACGGACAAGCGCGTCCATTTCTTTGGGTCCATGCACTGGCGAGGGGGTAAAGCGCAGCCGTTCGGTGCCGCGCGGCACGGTCGGGAAGTTAATCGGCTGGACATAGATGCCGTGATCTTCCAGCAGCATGTCCGACAAAAGCTTGGTATGCACCGGGTTGCCGACCATCACAGGCACGATATGGCTGCCGTGGTCGATGATCGGCAGGCCGAGACCTTTGAGACGCAGTTTCAGCGCCTTAGCTTGCTGCTGGTGCTTTTCGCGCAGTTCCGGCGCACGTTTGAGATAGGCGACAGAGGCCGCTGCGCCAGCCGCCACCGCAGGCGGCAGCGAGGTGGTAAAAATAAAACCCGGCGCATAGGAGCGGATCGCATCGCACATCTTGGCAGAGGCCGCGATATAGCCGCCCATCACGCCGTAGGCCTTAGCCAGCGTGCCGTTGATGATATCGAGCCGGTGCATCAAGCGATCACGCTCAGCCACCCCTGCCCCGCGTGGGCCATACATGCCCACCGCGTGCACTTCGTCGATATAGGTCAGCGCGCCGAATTCATCCGCCAGATCGCAGATTTCCTCGATCGGGCCGAAGTCGCCGTCCATCGAATAGATCGATTCAAAAGCAATAAGCTTGGGCGCGGCAGGATCGTCGGCTTCCATCAATTCGCGCAGATGTTCGAGGTCATTGTGGCGGAAGATGCGTTTGGCCCCGCCATTGCGACGCACCCCTTCGATCATGGAGGCGTGGTTCAGCGCGTCGGAATAGATGATCAGGCCGGGAAAGAGCTTGGGCAGCGTGGAAAGCGTGGCGTCATTGGCGATATAGGCCGAGGTGAACAGCAGCGCCGCTTCCTTGCCATGCAGATCGGCCAGTTCAGCCTCAAGCTTCTTGTGATAAACGGTCGTGCCCGAGATGTTGCGCGTGCCGCCAGAGCCTGCGCCAGTTGCGCGCAACGCCTCTTCCATCGCCTCGATCACCACCGGGTTCTGCCCCATGCCGAGGTAGTCATTCCCGCACCAAACCGTGATGTCCTGCTGGCTGCCGTCGGGCTTGGTCCAGACCGCATGGGGGAATTGTCCATTGCGACGCTCAATGTCGATAAAGGTCCGGTAGCGTCCTTCGTCATGCAGGCGCGCAATCGCCGCGTCGAGCTTCTCGTTATAGTCCATGCGCGTCTCCATCTTCTTGGCGCGAACAGGAGGCGGCCCCTCCATATTCAGCTTTTAGAATGGTTACAGATTTGAGACCAAAGCTTCAATCTTTTATCGGGCGGCCCCTGCGGGGCGAACTGTCGCAGGCAAGGGCGCGGTTCCGGTGGCTATTTGCGATTGTTTGCTTGTCTTTTCGGGCGCTTTCATGTCTTCAAGAGCAAACCCAGAAAGGGCTATTGTTTTGCGCGCCAATCCCCACCCCCAGCAGGACCAGCGCCTTCGGACGCTCTATGGTTATGACATTCTCGACACCCCGCGCGAGAGGGAGTTTGACGAGATCGTTGAGCTTGCAGCAGAGATCTGCGACGCGCCGATTTCGGTCATTAACCTGATCGACAAGGACCGTCAGTGGTTCAAGGCCGAGGTCGGGCTGGGCGCGCGGGAAACGCCGCTTGATACGTCACTTTGCTCTCATGCGATATTGGAAGACCCCTTTGTCGAGATTCCGGACACTTTGAATGACCCGCGCACGGCGGACAATCCGCTTTGCATCGCGGGCGACGGGATACGTTTTTACGCGGGCGCCCTGCTGCTGGCGCCCGATGGGCTGCCCCTTGGCACGCTGTGCATCCTCGACAACAAGCCGCGCAAGCTGACAGCATTGCAACGCAAGACTGTCGCCGTTCTGGCCCGGCAGGTGATGAAACAGCTTGATCTTCGCCTTGCCCTGCGCCGGCAGGAAGTACTGATGAGCGAAGCCGATCACCGCGTCAAAAATTCGCTTCAGACGCTGTCGGCAATGGTTCGGCTGCACGCCCGGCAGCTGGATGACAAGGCCACGGTCGATGTCCTTGATGGCATCCAACGCCGCGTCAATGCCATGGCAACGCTGCACGGAGAGCTGCAATCCGGCGGCGGGCAGGATGAGGTCGCTGCAGACAAATACCTCGACAAGGTCGTGGGGCTTTTACAGGAAACCGCACCGAACCATATCAAGATCAGCCATGTTACGGATCACGCCACATTGCGCTCCAACACCGCTTCCTCTTTGGGCCTCATCATCAGTGAGTTCGCCGCCAATTCGATAAAACATGGCTTTCCCGACGCCGCCCCCGGCCATATTGAAATCGGCCTGACCCTGCGCGAGGGGCGGTTCAATCTGGACTGCAAAGACAACGGCATAGGCTCAAAAAACGGGGGCAAGCGGCGGCCCGACAGCATTGGCCAGACCTTGATGGCGGCGGCAGCGTCGCAGTTAGATGCACAGGTCGATCACCGTCTGACGCCCGAGGGCAGCCGCCTCTCGCTCACTTTCTAGCGCCCGCCCCGCGGCCACTGGACATGCCCTGCCCGCCTGATACCTTCGCGCCAAACTGACAAGCGCAAGGAATTCAAGCCATGTCCCTCGACGATGTTCTCGCCCGGATCGACGACGATCTGCCCGCTGCCACCGACCGCTTGCTAGAGCTGCTGCGCATCCCGTCGATCTCAACCGATCCGGCCTTTAAGGCCGACTGCGACCGAGCCGCCGATTGGCTGGTGGCGGACCTTAAATCTATGGGTGTGGAGGCCGAAAAACGCGCCACCCCGGGCCATCCGATGGTTGTGGGCCATGTGGGCGAAGGCAAACCGCATCTGCTGTTCTACGGCCACTATGATGTGCAACCGGTCGATCCGCTGAACCTCTGGGACCGTGATCCTTTCGACCCTGCCGTTGAGGACACCGACAAGGGCCGCGTGATCCGGGGCCGTGGGGCTGCCGACGATAAGGGGCAGTTGATGACCATCCTTGAAGCCCTGCGCGCATGGAAAGAGGTGAAGGGCGACTGGCCCTGCCGCATCACCTTCTTCCTTGAAGGCGAAGAGGAATCCGGCTCGCCGTCGCTTGTCCCCTTCATGGAGGAGAACGCCGAGGAGTTGAAAGCCGATGTGGCGATGATCTGCGATACGGGGCTGTTCGAATCCAAGACACCCGCCATCGTCACCATGCTGCGCGGACTTCTGGGCGAAGAACTCACCGTCACTGCCCCCTCCAAAGATCTGCATTCGGGCATGTACGGCGGCATTTCGATGAACCCGATCCGCGCGCTCAGCAAAGTGATCGCGTCGCTGCATGACGACGAAGGCCGCATCACCATCCCCGGCTTTTATGACGGCGTGCCGGACTTGCCCGAGGATCTCGAAGCGCAGTGGCAGGGGCTGGCCTTTGACCATGCTGCCTTTCTTGGCGATGTGGGCCTCAGCAAACCCGCGGGCGAGCAGGACCGCACGCCCCTAGAGATGATCTGGTCGCGCCCCACCTGTGAGGTAAACGGCATCTGGGGTGGCTATACCGGCGACGGCTTCAAGACGGTTCTGCCGTCAGAGGCACACGCTAAGATCAGCTTCCGACTTGTCGGCACCCAAGACCCACTCGCCATCCGCGAAAACTTCCGCAAGATGGTGACCGAGATGCTGCCCGAGGATTGCACGGTGGCGTTCTCAGGCCATGGCGCCAGTCAAGCTTCGGGCGTGGAGATTGACCATCCGATGTTCGAACCCGCCCGCCAGGCGCTCAGCACCGAATGGCAGGTGCCTGCGGCCTATATCGGCTGTGGCGGCTCGATTCCGATTGCGGGGCACTTTCAAAAGATTCTCGGCACCGAGCCGATGTTGATCGGGTTCGGCAAAGACGACGACCAGATCCATTCCCCGAATGAGAAATACGACATGGAGAGCTTTCACAAAGGCATCCGGTCTTGGGCGCGGATCATTGATGCGCTGACCTGACCCTACCGGCGATCGGGCCTGCCCGGTCGCCAATAGGCCACCTCGGACAATGCCAAACCCCGACGCACATCGCCGCTGCGACCGCTGTGGTCCCAGTGTATGTCTGATGTGGAAAAGGGAAAGTGGCGCGGTTGACGGGGCTCGAACCCGCGACCCCCGGCGTGACAGGCCGGTACTCTAACCAACTGAGCTACAACCGCGCGATGTGGGCGGAATAGGCCAAGGCGCGAAGAGCGTCAAGCGCATTTGCGCGAGAAAAATCAGCTTTCTGAAAAGTAATTTTCGAGGGGCTTCTGGGGGACTAGAAACGAAAAAAGGGACCTCGAAGAGGTCCCCTTTTCAGGCAGCGGTGGCGCGGTTGACGGGGCTCGAACCCGCGACCCCCGGCGTGACAGGCCGGTACTCTAACCAACTGAGCTACAACCGCCCGCTGCACTCTCCAGGTCGCCCCGGAGCGTTTGGGTGTTCTATGGTGGGGGCGCTCTGCCGTCAAGCGCGGTTTGCTGGAAAATGTGAAATTTTCCTATTGCTGGTTTGGGCGGCGGTTTGGGGCGTTGGATTGGTAGGATTGGGCGGACAATCCGAGGCGGGTCTGAAAGCTGTTTTGAGGCAGTATCGACCGAGAAAGGATGGGTTCCATAAGAGTGGTTAAGCCCGCTAGCCAAGCTGACAGTAGAGCGGCTCGCCCTCGGTCTATTGAAACGGATTAATTGATGCAGCAGGGGAAAAGGTGGGTCGTGAGAGGCTCGAACTCCCGACCCAGATTGGCCGTAAAGCGGACGAGCGTCGGTCGGGCTCACCCCTGCGGCAAAACGCTATGAAACGAACGAAACCTAGGGGAAGGTGGTGGGTCGTGAGAGGCTCGAACTCCCGACCCAGATTGGCCGCAAAGCGGACGAGCGTCGATCGGGCTCACCCCTGCGGCAAAACGCTATGAAACGAACGAAACCTAGGGGAAGGTGGTGGGTCGTGAGAGGCTCGAACTCCCGACCCAGATTGGCCGCAAAGCGGACGAGCGTCGGTCGGGCTCACCGCTCCGGCAAAACGCTATGAAACGAACGAAACCTAGGGGAAGGTGGTGGGTCGTGAGAGGCTCGAACTCCCGACCCAGATTGGCCGCAAAGCGGACGAGCGTCGGTCGGGCTCACCGCTGCGGCAAAACGCTATGAAACGAACGAAACCTAGGGGAAGGTGGTGGGTCGTGAGAGGCTCGAACTCCCGACATCTTCGGTGTAAACGAAGCGCTCTACCAACTGAGCTAACGACCCGACTTGGACCTCATAGCGCAAGGTGGGGGCGGGCTTCAACCCTATAATGTCAGCCTTTTTTGCTGACCGTTCTCTAGCCGGAATACCACCCCCTGACCGCCCTGCATATCCCGCAGTGCACTCGGCGCGCGGCCCATTAAAATAAGGCGCAGCATGCGCGAGGTAATGCCATGGGTCACCAGCACATGAGGACCTGTCAGAGCGTCAAGAAAGCTGCGGCAACGTTGGTAAAGTGCGGCGAATCCTTCCCCCTCTGGGGCATGTTCGTAAAGGTCATAGGAATCACGCGCAGCAGGTGTTTGGTGCAGCAAAGTATCGCGCGTCTCACCCGCCCAAGCGCCGATGCCGATTTCACCCAAGCGCATATCCGTCGCGACCTCCAGCCCAAGCCCGGCCAACGCAATCTCAGCCGTGGTGACCGCCCGTCCCTGCGGGCTGGTGAGCGCCGAAAACCCTGCCAGATCACACCGCTGGAGGATCGTATTCTGCGCCGCCGCCTGCGCGCGCCCGGTTTCCGTCAGGGGGGAATCAAAATGCCCCTGCAGCCGGTTGGCGAGGTTCCATTCCGTCTCACCATGGCGGAGGATAAAGACCGTTGGATAGCGGCTCATGGTGCGGCTTCCAAGATCGTCTCCGTGCCGCCCTCCAGCAGGTAGACACAGCCCTGCCGATTGCTGAGCCGCCCGGCATTCGCCAAGTCGACGCCACAAACCGCAGCCCGCAACACCTGCCCCCAAAGGCCATGGGCAACCAAAACGGTGGGCGCGGTCAGACTGTCAAGCAGCCCCCCGATGCGGGCGTGAAAGGCGGGCACCCCCTCCCCGCCCGGTGCGGCGCCGTAGATGTCCAAGGGAGCCGGGTCGCGGGCAGCGAGGGCCGGGTTCGCGGCAAATATCTCAT
This sequence comes from Sulfitobacter sp. W027, assembly GCF_025143985.1. Classification (NCBI taxonomy): domain Bacteria; kingdom Pseudomonadati; phylum Pseudomonadota; class Alphaproteobacteria; order Rhodobacterales; family Roseobacteraceae; genus Sulfitobacter; species Sulfitobacter sp. W027. The sequence continues at coordinate 1,264,052 of NZ_CP083564.1, read as the reverse complement.
CGCGGGAAAGCCCTTGCCACTCCCCTGCGTGAATTTCCATCAAACGGTGATCGGAGTGGTAGGACGTACCATTCAGCGCAATTTGCGCCGTCTGCTGCGCGCGACCGAGCGGGGAGACGAGGATATTTGGGTTTTGCGCCAGGATCGGCCCCATTATCCGCGCCTGCTGATGGGCCTCTGCGACGCCCTGATCGGTCAACGGGGAATCGAGATGTCCCTGCAGGCGAAATGCGCGGTTCCATTCGGTTTGCCCGTGACGCAGGAACCAGATTTTAGGCTGTGCTGACATGCTCTCTCCGCCGTTTTGCGCATGGTATAGGGCAGGTGACCGGAGAAGGACCAGCCCCGTGGGGGGATGCGACCACGCGCCGTAGGCCGCACAGGGTCAGAGCGAAATGGGCGGGCCGCTTACGGGCGGGCGTCGGTCAAGGGTCGAAGAACCGACCCGCAGACTGCCAAACCTATGAAAAATGGTGGGTGATAAGAGATTTGAACTCCTGACATCTTCGATGTGAACGAAGCGCTCTACCACTGAGCTAATCACCCTTGCGGGGCGAAGTAGCCAATTGCGGCGGAGCTTGCAAGAGGGTTTGGCGCAAAAATCGGCAGCGGTTTCGGGGAGGCCTGCACCCTTCCCCAATGAAAAACGCGCGCCTCGAAAGGCGCGCGTTGAGGTCTTAGTCCTCGGTCGCAGTCTTAATGCGTGGTGGTCGCGTCCACGCCAGCGGAGCGGGCTTTCATCGCGGCAGCTTCGGCGGCTTCTTGAGCGGCTTCGTCCCAGTCAATTGCCTTCGGCTTGCTGACCAGCGCATGTTCCAACACTTCGGAGACATGGTTCACCGGAATGATGGTCAGCCCTTCTTTGACGTTGTCCGGAATATCCGGCAGGTCTTTCTCGTTCTCCTGCGGGATCAGCACGGTGGTGATACCGCCGCGCAGGGCCGCGAGGAGCTTTTCCTTCAGGCCGCCGATTGGCATCGCGTTACCACGCAGCGAAACCTCGCCTGTCATGGCAATGTCACGCCGCACGGGGATCTGCGTCAGCACCGACACGATCGAAGTCACCATTGCCAAGCCAGCCGAGGGACCGTCTTTGGGTGTGGCCCCATCAGGCACGTGGACGTGGATGTCCAGCGTGTCGAACTTCGGCGGTTTCACCCCGATCTGCGGGCTGATCGAGCGGACGTAGGAGCTCGCTGCGTCGATGCTTTCCTTCATCACATCGCCCAGCTTACCGGTGGTCTTCATCCGGCCCTTGCCCGGCAGGCGCAGCGCTTCGATTTGCAGCAGCTCGCCACCTACGGAGGTATAGGCCAGCCCGGTCACGACACCGATCTGATCTTTCTCCTCGGCCAGACCGAAGCGGTGTTTCCGCACGCCGAGGAAATCCTCAAGGTTGTCGCCGGTGACGGTGACACTTTCGGCTTCCTTTTTAACGATTTTGGTCAGCGACTTACGCGCCACCTTGGCAATCTCACGCTCAAGGTTCCGCACGCCGGCCTCACGGGTGTAGTAACGGATCATGCCTGTCAGGGCGGAGTCTTCAATTTTGAACTCCTTCTCTTTCAGGCCGTGGTTCTTGATCTGCTTCTGCACCAAATGCTGCTTGGCAATCTCGCGCTTTTCATCCTCGGTGTAGCCGGAAAGCGGGATGATCTCCATCCGATCCAGAAGTGGGCCGGGCATGTTGTAGCTGTTCGAGGTGGTCAGGAACATCACGTTCGACAGGTCATATTCCACTTCGAGATAGTGGTCGACGAAGGTGCCGTTCTGTTCCGGATCAAGCACTTCGAGCATGGCCGAAGCCGGATCGCCCCGGAAGTCCTGCCCCATCTTGTCAATTTCATCTAGCAGGATGAGCGGGTTCGTGGTCTTGGCCTTTTTTAGCGCCTGAATGATCTTGCCGGGCATGGAGCCGATGTAGGTCCGGCGGTGGCCGCGGATCTCGGATTCGTCACGCACGCCGCCGAGCGAGATGCGAATGAACTCGCGTCCCGTGGCCTTGGCGACAGATTTGCCCAAGGAGGTCTTGCCGACGCCCGGAGGGCCGACGAGGCACATGATCGGGCCTTTCATCTTGGTCGAGCGCTGTTGCACGGCCAGATACTCGACGATCCGCTCCTTGACCTTCTCGAGGCCATAGTGATCGTCATCCAGCACCTTCTGCGCCTTGCCCAGGTCTTTCTTAACGCGGGATTTAACGCCCCACGGGATCGACAGCATCCAATCGAGGTAGTTCCGCACCACAGTGGCTTCGGCAGACATCGGGCTCATGTTCTTGAGCTTCTTGATCTCGGCATCGGCCTTTTCGCGGGCTTCCTTGCTCAGCTTGGTCTCAGCGACACGGGCTTCAAGCTCGGCCACTTCGTTCTTGCCGTCTTCGCCGTCGCCTAACTCGTGTTGAATGGCCTTCATCTGCTCATTCAGATAGTATTCACGCTGCGTGCGCTCCATCTGGGATTTGACGCGGGTCTTGATCTTTTTCTCGACCTGCAGCACGGACATTTCGCCCTGCATCAGGCCGTAAACCTTCTCAAGCCGCTCAGAAATGCTGAGCGTCTCCAGCAGGTCCTGCTTCTGCTCAACTTCGATGCCGAGGTGCCCGGCCACGAGATCGGCCAGACGCGCAGGTTCGGCGCTTTCACCAACGGCGGCGAGCGCTTCTTCGGGGACGTTTTTCTTGACCTTGGCGTAGCGTTCGAACTCATCCGCCACGGTGCGCAGCAGCGCCTGTGTGGTGGCCGCATCGCCCGGCATCTCGGTCAGATACTCAGCGCGGGCCTCAAAGAAATTGTCGTTCTCAAGGTATTCGGTGATGCGCACCCGCGCCTGCCCTTCGACCAGCACTTTGACGGTGCCATCGGGCAGTTTCAGCAGTTGCAGCACATTGGCCAACACGCCCGCTTTGAAGATACCGGCGGTGTCGGGATCATCCTCGGCGGGGTCGATCTGGCTCGACAGCAGGATTTGTTTGTCGTCCGCCATCACCTCCTCAAGGGCGCGGACAGATTTTTCGCGGCCAACGAAAAGCGGCACGATCATGTGGGGAAACACGACGATGTCGCGCAGCGGAAGCACCGGGTAGGATGCGTTCAGTGGCTCTAACATGCTCAATTCCTTATCTTAGCAAGACATCCGGGCCCCTGTTATAGGCGGCCTCTGACATCCCCTTTTCTGGACAGGACATGTGTGCATCCTATCCGCCTGTTTCAATCCCTTGCGGGGTTTTAAGCCGCCATCATCGCGGTTTGGCGAGGTGGAGGCAAGCGCGGGATTGGCTGTTTTTAAGCCATTCCCGCGCCGCTTTGCCAAGGAGCGCCGCGCAGACGCCCCCGGATAGGTTAGACCTTGGCCTGTTCCAATGCCGGGTAGTCGGTAAATCCTTCGCGACCGCCACCATAGTAGGTATCGGTGTCCCCCTTGTTCAGCGGCCCGTTCATCTGCCACCGACGCGGCAGATCGGGGTTGGCGATAAAGGGGCGGCCCACTGCGATCAGATCAGCTTTGTCATTGGCCACGGCCTCTAGCGCCATCTCGCGGTCATAGCCGTTGTTGGCCATGTAGGGCCCTTTGAACAACGCGCGCAGGGCGGCGATGCTCTCACCGTCGTCCAGCTTGCGCGAGCCGCCTGTCGCACCTTCGACGAGGTGCAGATAGGACAGGTTGTAGCGGTTCAGCCCTTCGACGACATACTCAAAAGTCTCTTGCGGGTTGGCGTCTTCGATCCCATTGGCGGGCGAGAAGGGCGAGAGCCGCAGGCCCACACGCTCACCACCCCAGACCTTTGTCACGGCATCCAGCACCTCAAACAGCAACCGCGCGCGGTTCTCCACGCTGCCGCCATAGGCATCGTCACGCTTGTTGCTGCCGGTCTTGAGGAATTGATCCAGCAGGTAGCCATTGGCGGCATGCACCTCGATCCCGTCGAAACCGGCTTTCTTTGCCATCTCAGCGGCATGGGCATAGTCGGCAACCAGACGTGGCATCTCATCCAAGTCCAGCGCGCGTGGCTCGGAAGTGTCTTCAAATCCATTGGCGGTGAATGTTTTCACCCCAGCAGCGATGGCCGAAGGCGCGACAGGTTTGGCGCCCTCGGGTTGCAGCGAGGTATGGCTGATCCGGCCCACGTGCCACAGTTGGATCACGATGCGCCCGCCTTCGGAATGCACGGCGTCGGTCACTTTGCGCCATGCGGCGACTTGGCCGTCGGTATGGATGCCGGGGGTTTGGAAGTACCCTTTCCCCTCGGGGCTAATCTGGGTCGCTTCGGTGATGATGATCCCTGCACCGGCGCGTTGGCGGTAGTAATCGACATGCATATCAGAGACTTCGCCGGTCTCATTATCCGCACGGTTGCGGGTCAATGGTGCCATGACCAGACGGTTGTCGGCCACAATCTCACCGGCGGTGAAGGGGGTAAATAGCTTCTCGGTCATATTTGGGCCTTTCCTTGCAATAGACTGTGCAAGGGCACCTAAGACCCGACCGCGTTGCAGCAAGGACCGTCAGCACAATTTCGCGTGAGATTAGCCGCGCGCCCTGCCCTTACAGCGGATCGATATCGCCCTGTTCGCGCCCAGCATGGAAATCCGCCTGCCACTGGGTAAAGCGCCCCGCCGCGATGGCCTCGCGCATGCCGGCCATGATGTCTTGGTAATATTGCAGGTTGTGCCATGTCAGCAGCATCGACGAGATGATCTCTTGGCTGCGGAAGACATGGTGTAGATAGGCCCGCGAATAGTTCTGGCAGGCCGGACAACTGCAATTCTCATCCAGCGGGCGCGGGTCATCCATGTGACGCGCGTTTTTGATATTGAGCACGCCCATCCGGGTGAACACCTGCCCTGTACGGCCCGAACGGCTGGGCAATACGCAGTCCATCATATCGATGCCGCGTGCGACGGCGCCCACAATATCGTCCGGCTTGCCCACGCCCATCAGGTAGCGCGGCTTGTCTTCGGGCAGCATGTCGGTGGCGAAATCAAGGGTGGAGAACATCGCCTCCTGCCCCTCACCCACGGCCAGCCCGCCGACCGCGTAGCCGTCAAAGCCGATCTCGCGCAGCGCCTCGGCGCTCTCTTGGCGAAAGTCCTGCTCAAGCCCGCCCTGCTGGATGCCAAAGAGCATATGCCCCGGACGGTCACCGAAAGCGTCGCGGCTGCGCTTGGCCCAGCGCATCGACAGGCGCATGCTTTCGGCAATGCGGGCGCGGTCGGCGGGCAGCGCGGGGCATTCGTCGAAACACATGACGATGTCAGAGCCCAGCAGCTCTTGGATTTCCATTGAGCGTTCGGGCGTGATCTCATGTTTCGAGCCGTCGATGTGGCTCTTGAAGCTCACGCCGCGTTCAGTCAGCTTACGGAGCCCGGCAAGGCTCATAACCTGAAAGCCGCCACTGTCGGTCAGGATCGGCTTGTCCCAATTCATAAACTTATGCAGCCCGCCAAGCTTTGCCACTCGCTCGGCCGTGGGGCGTAGCATTAGGTGATAAGTGTTCCCCAGCAGAATGTCGGCCCCTGTTGAGGCCACGCTTTCAGGCATCATCGCCTTGACCGTCGCCGCGGTGCCCACGGGCATAAAGGCGGGTGTGCGGATCTCGCCACGCGGGGTCTGGATCACGCCGCTGCGTGCCTTGCCGTCCTGCGCGTGTTTGGTGAATCCGGTGCTGGTCATACTCTGGCCCTCTCTGGCTGCGACTGGCGCGATAAACCAGTGGCGAGAAACATGCAATAAAGCTAAAATAGCGATAATTGCCCGAAAATAATATAATTCAAAGGATTACGCCCTTGGAACTCGAAGATATGCTTATCGGCCTTTTAGAGAACAACCTTGCGTGGTTGCTGCTGGCGCTGCTGGTCGTGATCCTGATCTTGAAGTCAGTCAAGATCGTCCCGCAATCCGAACAACATGTCATCGAACGCTTTGGCCGTCTGCGTGCGGTCTTGGGACCGGGGATCAATATGATCGTGCCTTTCATCGACAGCGTGGCGCATAAAATCTCGATCCTTGAGCGTCAGTTGCCCACTGCCAGCCAAGACGCCATCACCCGGGACAACGTGCTGGTGCAGGTCGATACCTCGGTCTTTTACCGCATTACCGAGCCGGAGAAGACCGTTTACCGCATCCGTGACGTGGATAGTGCGATCTCAACCACCGTGGCCGGGATCGTGCGGGCCGAAATCGGCAAGATGGACCTCGACGAGGTGCAGGCCAACCGCAGCCAACTCATTACAACGATCAAATCCAGCGTCGAAGATGCGGTGGACGATTGGGGCATCGAAGTCACCCGCGCCGAAATTTTGGACGTGAACCTTGATGCCGCCACCCGCGCGGCGATGATGCAGCAGCTTAACGCAGAACGCGCCCGCCGGGCGCAGGTGACGGAAGCCGAGGGCAAGAAACGCGCCGTGGAACTGGCGGCAGAGGCCGAGCTTTATGCCTCTGAGCAGACCGCAAAGGCGCGGCGTATTCTGGCCGATGCGGAAGCCTATGCCACACAGGTGGTGGCCACGGCGATCAATGAAAACGGGCTGGAGGCGGCGCAGTATCAGATCGCGTTAAAACAGGTCGATGCGCTCAATGCGATGGGCAAAGGCACGGGCAGCCAAACCATTCTCGTTCCCGCGCAGGCGCTCGAAGCCTTTGGCGATGCCTTCAAACTGCTGAAAGGAAAAAGCTGATGGCCGCTTGGCTGGGACTGTGGTGGATTTGGGTCTGCGCCGCCCTTGCCCTTGGCGTGGTCGAGCTTTTGCTGCCCGGCTCGATCTTCTTGGGCTTTGCCCTTGGCGCGCTCGCTATGGCGGTGGTGGTGGCCTTTTGGGCACCGGCTAATGTAGCCCTGATGTTGGCGCTTTTTGCGGTGCTATCGCTGATCGCTTGGGTGGCACTGAGGGTGCTCTTCAAACGCCAGTCCAGCGGTGCGCGGATCGTCACACGCGATATTAACGAGAACTAAGCGCCTGCAAATGGCCCGAAGAGGCAAGGTGCAGCCTTGAATTGCCGGAACCCCCGCTACATTGCGCTATCCATGCAGCGGCTTGCCTTACTCCCACGCGCTTTTGCGTCTGTATTTCCTCGTTTTTTGGGGGCATTTGTGCTGGCGCTGGCGATGCTGTCTGGGGCGGCTACCGGACAGGCGCAGGAAAAATGGTTTGAAACGACCGAATTGAACCCCGGCCTGCCGTCCCCACCCGAGACGCTGGACCGCGGCACCCCCATGGCCGCGCTGGAAAGTTTCATTTACCTCACGGACAATGGTCACTACTCGGACGCGGCCCACATCCTTGACCTGTCGGACTTACCCCAAGGGGATCAGGCGGTTATCGGCGCCGAACGCGCCTTTCAACTGTCGGTCCTGATGGAGCGAAAGGTCGTCGTGCCTTGGCGCAAGCTGGCAGACCGACCGGACGGTTGGCTCTCTGGCTCGGCTGAGGATAACGACACCGGGCGGGTGCGGCGGTCGCTGCTGATCGACCGGCTGGAACTGGGCGGCCATGATGTGCCCCTGCGGCTCAATCGGATCAAACCCGGAGAGGACGCCGAGCCCGTCTGGGTCTTCTCACGCCAGAGCACCGACAACATTCCCCACCTTCACGCGCAGTACGGGCCGACGGAGCTTGAGACGATGCTGCCCGATTGGCTGCGGATCCGCGCCTTTTGGGGCATGTACCTTTGGGAGGTGCTGTTTCTGCCGCTGTTGTTGGTGGCGGCCCTGACGGCAGGCTGGTTCGCCTTTGGCTTTATGCGTCGTCTGGGCGAAGTGGCCAAGCGTCGCTGGATGCGCTTTGTACTACGTTCCTTCCGTTGGCCCGCCGCCATCGTGCTTTGCGCCGCAATCATCGGCACGGCCACCAGCCGGGTGTTGGTGGTCTCCGGTTTCATTGACGCGGTTCTCAGCCCCATTCTGCTGATCGCCTATGTGACCGCCGCGACCCTCGCCATTGTCTTTACCTTTGACGAGATTTTCGACCGGATCAGCCCTAACAACGCCTATGAGCTGGCCGACCCGATGAACGCGCATATGCGCTCCATCGCGACCACGATCGCCGCCGCTCGCAAAGGGGTGATCGTGATTGCCGTGCTGGTGGCCTCTGGCGTGATCTTGGTTTCGAGCAATGCGGACAACACCCTTGGCCTGTCGCTGCTGGCCTCTGCCGGTGCGGTGACCATCGTGCTGGGTTTCGCCGCGCGTGAGGTTCTGGGCAACATCCTTGCCTCTATCCAGATCGCGCTGAACCGCTCCGCCCGGATCGGGGACCAACTGATCTTTGAAGGGCATTTCTGCACTGTCGAGCGCATCCACTTTACCTATGTGCAGCTGCTGAACTGGAACGGCACGCGCCTGATCGTTCCGGTTAGCTATTTCGTCTCCGACGCCTTTGAGAACTGGTCGATTGAGGATCACGCCATGATCCGCCCCATCATTCTAACCCTGTCGCAAAACGCCGATGTTGCCGCCCTGCGCCGGGTGTTCTTTGACCTTTTGGCCCGCGAAGACCCCAATGACGTCAAACCGATGGACAAGGCCAAGGTCCATGTGCTTGAGCAAGACGCGTTCGGGATCAAGGTGCGCTTTGAACTGCCCACCGACAATGCGGCGACATTCTGGGATATCGAATGCCGGGTGCGCGAAGAGCTCCTCGCCGCTGCGGCGCGGATGGAGAAAGAAGACGACGTCCGCATGTTGCCCCCCGCGCCTGCAGATATGGGCAAACCGTAACACAGCACCGCTTGAAGCGATCCCTGCCGCAGGTTAGGCAGGCAGACCAATGACCCAAGGAGCAGGTAATGGAAAAACTCACATTCGGCTGGGAAGAATGGGTCGCCCTGCCCGATCTTGGCCTGCCCGCGATCAAAGCCAAAGTAGACACTGGCGCGCGCACCTCAGCGCTGCATGCCCATGATATTGAGGTCTTTGGCCCCGCGTCCAAGCCCAAGGTCCGCTTTAACGTGCACCCGATCTCGGGCCGCGAAGATATCTCCATCACCTGTTCGGCGCCGATCATCGACCGGCGCGAGGTGACCTCCTCCAACGGCGAATCCGAGCATCGTTTCGTGATTGCCACAACCTTGGAAGTGAACGGCCAAAGCTGGCCCATCGACGTCACCCTGACCAACCGCGCGGGCATGACAAGCCGCATGTTGCTGGGCCGTCAGGCGCTGACGGAACACATCAACATCTCCGCGACCGAGCGGCGTTTGCAGCCTGATCTGAATTATGACGTCTACCACACCGCGAGCCTGCGCCACACCGCGCCGCAGCGCGCGCTGCGCATCGCCGTGTTAAGTCGTGAGGATAACTACTCAACCCGCCGCCTGGTCGAGGTTGGCGAAGCCCGCGGCCATGTGGTTGAGGTCATCGACACCACGCGCTGCTATATGGCAATCAACCAACTGGCCCCCGAAGTGCATTACGACGGCAAGCGCCTGCCGCGTTATGACGCCGTAATTCCGCGCATCGGCGCGTCGATCACCCCCTATGGCACCGCCGTGATCCGCCAGTTCGAGACGATCGGCACCTATTGCGTCAACGGCTCTGCCGGGATCACCGCCAGCCGTGACAAGCTGCACGCGCATCAGGTCTTGGCTGCGAAAAAGATCGGCATGCCGACCACGGCTTTCGCCGCCTCGCCCAAGGACACCTCAAACCTGATGGCGCTGGTGGGCACCGCACCGCTGATCGTGAAGCTGCTGGAATCGACCCAAGGCAAGGGCGTCGTGCTGGCCGAAACCAAAAAGGCCGCCGAGAGTGTGATCGACGCCTTCCGGGGTCTGCGCGCCAACTTCCTCGTGCAGGATTTCGTCAAAGAAGCCGCAGGCGAAGACATCCGCTGCCTCGTGGTGGCCGGCAAGGTCGTCGCCTCCATGAAACGCACCGGGGCGGAGGGCGACTTCCGCTCCAACCTGCACCGGGGCGGTTCGGCCAAAGTGGTGCGGATCTCGAAAGAGGAACGCGACACCGCCGTGCGCGCCGCGCGGGCCTTCAGCCTTGGCATCGCCGGGGTCGACCTGCTGCGCTCGGAAAACGGGCCAAAGGTGCTTGAGGTCAACTCCTCCCCCGGGTTTGAGGGAATTGAGAAGGCGACAAGCAAGGATATCGTCGGTAAGGTCTATGATGAGATCGAAGCCCGCGTGAAGCCGCAGCCTGCGCGGCGTCGCAAAGGGGGATGACGGGGGACCACCCCGCCCTGAGGGTTTCGGGCTACTTTACGCCCCCGCCCGCAATCCCTATATAAAGTGTCGAGAATGATGCGAGGCAAGAGATGACCGAACAGACCCAACCGCTTGAGGGGACGCCGCTGATTGCGCCCTCTTCCACCGACCACCCGCTTTATGAGCAGGTCGTTGAGGCTTGTCGTACGGTCTATGATCCTGAGATCCCGGTAAATATCTACGAGCTGGGGCTGATCTATACCATCGACATCAATGACCAAAACGAAGTCGATATCAAGATGTCGCTGACCGCCCCCGGCTGCCCTGTCGCGGGTGAGATGCCGGGTTGGGTTGCTGATGCTGTCGAACCCATCGCCGGTGTGAAACAGGTCGATGTGGCGCTGGTTTGGGAGCCGCCTTGGGGCATGGATATGATGTCGGACGAGGCGCGGCTCGAACTGGGCTTCATGTAAGCGCCTGTTTTACATAGCGAACGAATAACGCCGTCAATGCAAGACATTGGCGGCGTTTTTTTTGGCTATATCCCGCCGATTACACCCGCCGCTCATTGTTCATTTGACTGACATCACGCCGTCGTGAAACCGTTACAGTGGCACCTCATAGAAGCCCCAGAACTTCATTCACGAACGGATAACATTATGCGCACCCTCGTTTCTCTCGCTGCTTTGGCCCTTGCCCCCGGTATGGCGCTGGCCGATGCCCATGCCGCCGCCACGCCTGTCGAATACGGCCCCCGTCCGGCCTATCTGGTGGATAAGCTTCCCGATGGCGAATTGAAGGACAAGCTGGCCTCCTGCATGGGTCAAGATGCCTCCAAGTCTGATTTGTCCATCGGTCACCGCGGCGCCCCTCTGATGTTTCCCGAACATACCGTGCAATCCAACGTCGCCGCGGCCCGCATGGGCGCTGGCATTCTGGAATGCGACGTGACCTTTACCGCCGATCATGAACTGGTCTGCCGTCACGCGCAGAACGACCTGCACACCACCACCAACATTCTCGTCTCCGATCTGGCCGAGAAATGCACCACCGGCTTTACCGCTGCCTCGGGCGACACGCCCGCCAGCGCCGAATGCCGCACGTCTGACATCACCTTGGCAGAGTTCCGCACCCTCACGCCCAAGATGGACAGCGCCGACAATACCGCCACGACAGCAGAAGACTATCAAGGCGGCGTGGCGAGCTTCCGCACCGAGCTTTACAGCGACAAAGCCGATCTGATGACCCATGCGGAATCGATCGAACTGTTCAAATCCCTCGGTGCCAAATTCACGCCAGAGCTCAAATCCCCCTCCGTAGAGATGCCCCATGACGGCTTCTCTCAAGAAGACTACGCGCAAAAGCTGGTGGATGAATATGTTGCTGCCGGCATCCCCGGATCTGACGTCTGGCCGCAGTCTTTCAATCTCGACGACGTGCTCTACTGGGTTGAGAACACACCCGAATTCGGCAAGCAGGCCGTCTATCTGGTCGAATGGCCCGACGGTTTTGATGAGCAGAACCCAGAAACATGGAAAGAAGATTTCGCCGATCTAAAAGCCAAGGGCGTGAACTACCTCGCTCCATCGCTGAACATGCTGATGACCAACAAGGACGGTGCGATTGCCGCCTCCGATTACGCCATGGCCGCGAAAGAGGCGGGTCTGACCCTGATCGCTTGGACGCTGGAGCGGTCCGGCCCGCTGGCATCCGGTGGCGGTTGGTACTTCCAGTCGGTCAATGACATCGTGAAAGACGACAGCGACTATCTGGTGGCGCTGGATGTGCTGGCCCAAGACGTGGGCGTGGTCGGTGTCTTCTCCGATTGGCCCGCGACCGTGACCTACTACGCGAACTGCATGGGCCTCTGATCCGCCCACTACTTTAGATCGCTTTCAGGGTCGCCCCTCACCGGGCGGCCCTTTTCTTTGGCCGGGCTTGCATGGGTTTCGCCTTCCTGCGACATTGTGCGAAACAAGAGGCAAGCCATGGAAACTTGGGCAATTTTTACCGGCGATATCGTGAAATCCACCGCGATGACACGCGCGGAATTGGACGCGGTTTTTACCCGTCTTGAGGAGGCCGCCGACGCCGTCGCAACGTGGCAAGACCAGCCCACACGTATGACCCGCTTTCGCGGTGACGGCTGGCAAATGGCCGTGACGCCTCAGTTCACCTTTCGCGCGGCCCTCGTCCTGCGCGCCGCCGTGCGCCGTTGTGGCAAGACCGCAGACACGCGTTTCGGGATCGGGCTGGGAGATGCGCATTTCGCCGGCGATGACCTCTCCCGCGCCGATGGGGCGGCGCTGGTCCGTTCCGGCCACGCACTTGATACGATGCCCCGCGCGCGGCGGATGAATGCGCCGGATACCCCGGTCGCCCTGCGTGCAGCTCTCCCCCTTGCCGACCGGATTGTTCGCGGCTGGACGATGCGCCAAGCCGATGTCGCCTATTACATGCTCGCCCCCGAGCCCCCTGTACAAGCCATCCTCGCCCAGCAGTTCGACCTCACCCAGCAAAGCGTGCAGGGCCATGTCGACGCGGCGGGGATTGATGAATTGCGGGAGGTTTGCGACGTACTGGAAGAGCAGTAAACAGCCTTTTCAAGCTGTTACTATCAATTACAGCCAAATAAACCTGTATTTCCTGCAGAGAAAGACCCTTGCCATTGCTCGCTACGGCTTTTCAAATGACCACAACCACCAACAGCCGGAACCTCTATGACCGAACAGGCCATCGCCACCGCCCTCGCTTGCCTGCTCGCCCATCTGCTAGCGGATTTCGTCTTTCAAACCAATGCGATGGTCACCGCCAAACGCAAACCCCAAGTCCTTTTGCTGCATGGGATCATTGTCTTTGCCCTGACGGCACTGGCCCTTGGCGGTAGTCCCATCCCCGCCGCTTTTCTCGCCCTCGCTCATGTCGCGATTGACGCGGTCAAAACCTACGCCGTGCCTGCGCAGCACCGTGAGCGGCTTTGGCCCTATCTCACCGATCAGACCGCGCATCTTGTCACCATCGCCCTCCTTGCCCTCTATCTGCCTGAGGCTTTCGCAAGTGGCATCTGGGCCGCCCATAGCACAACACTTATTCCGCCCGCCCTCTTCCTTGCGGGGTTGATCACCGCCACCCTTGCAGGTGGCCCAGCGGTGGGAGGCCTGATGCTCCCTCACAAAGCGCAGGCCCAGCCCGATGGGCTTGATAATGCGGGCCGTATCATCGGTTTGCTGGAACGCGCGTTGATTTTCCTCATGGTTATGATTGAAGAGCCTGCGGGCATCGGTTTTCTTATCGCGGCAAAATCGATTCTGCGGTTCGACACGGTGAAAAAGAACCAGAAAATCAGCGAATACGTCATTATCGGCACGCTGGCGTCCTTTGGCTGGGCGCTTATCGCGGCCTTCGCCACCAAGGCTGCAATGAATTCCTTCTGACGGCTTGAGATCGCCGCCCCGCACCCTTATCTTGGCGGCATAGGAGAATTTCTGATGTTTGGCATACCCGGCAAGCAAGCCGTCACCATGACCCCCAAAGCTGCTGGCCAGATTGCAAAGTTGATGCAATCGGCGGGCCATGCGGGGCTGCGCATTGGCGTCAAAAAAGGCGGCTGTGCGGGCATGGAATACACCATGGAATATGTCGAAGCGACCGATCCCAACGATGAAGTCGTTGAGCAGGATGGCGCGCGCGTGATGATCGCACCGATGGCGCAGATGTTCCTTTTCGGCACTGAAATCGACTATGAGACAACGCTGCTCGAGTCTGGCTTCAAGTTCCGCAATCCCAATGTGACCGAAGCCTGCGGTTGCGGGGAATCGATTAAATTCGACGAGAGCCTCGGCGCGAAGTAAGCGCGCCGATCTGCCCCGGCCTTGACGAAAGGCCACGGGCCTGCGAACTGATCTGGCAACAGTAACAGATCAGGACGGAACCGATGCGCCCCAAAATCGCCGCCGGCAACTGGAAGATGAACGGCACCGCCGCCTCTTTGGCAGAGCTTCACAGCCTTGCCACGGGCCTGCCCGAAAACCCGCCACAGGTCGTGATCTGCCCGCCCAGCACCCTGCTGTTCCGCGCCACCGACGCGACCCACGGCAGCCCGATCCAGATCGGTGCGCAGGATTGCCATGCCGAAGATGCGGGCGCTTATACGGGCGATATTTCCGCCTCCATGGTGGCCGACAGCGGCGCGACCCATGTGATCCTTGGCCATTCCGAACGCCGCGATGCGCACCGTGAGACCGACGCCGATGTGCAAGCCAAGACCCGCGCCGCTTGGGCTGCCGGGCTCACCGCCATTGTCTGTATCGGCGAGAGTGAGGCACAGCGTGACGCGGACCAAACGCTCGACATCATCGGGGGCCAGCTTGACGGCTCCCTCTCCGATGCTGTTGATGCGGAAAATACCGTGATCGCCTATGAGCCGATCTGGGCCATCGGCACCGGTAAAGTGCCCAGCATCGCGCAGATCAAAGAAGTGCATGACTTCATCCGCACGCGCCTCATCAGTCGTTTCGGTGCAGATATCGGCAATGCGCTTCCCCTGCTCTACGGCGGCTCGGTGAAAGCAACAAATGCGGTCGAGATCTTTGCAGTGGAGAATGTCGACGGCGCGTTAGTCGGCGGGGCCAGCCTCAAGGCCGCGGACTTCGCGCCCATCGTCGCAGCGCTCGCGCAGTCCTGAAAACAACCGGGGCGGCCATCTGAAAAGATGCGCCGCCCCAAGGTTTTACAACGGCAGCATCGTCGTCGATTTGATCTCTTCCATCGACAAAAGCGCAGTCACGTTGTGCACCTTCACCTCCGAAATCAGCGCCTGATAGAACACATCATAGGCCCGCGCATTCTTGACCCGTACCTTTAGAATGTAGTCGATATCCCCCGCCAGCCGGTGCGCCTCTTGCACCTCTGGCCGGTCTTGCAACGCCTTCAGAAACGCCGCCTGCCACGCTGCCTCATGCTCCGAGGTGCGGATCAGCACGAAAAAGCACGCCTCAAACCCAAGCGCTTCGGAATCCAGCACCACGGTCTGTTGCCCGATCACCCCGGCCTCCCGCAGCTTGCGGATCCGATTCCACACCGGGGTCTTCGAAGAGCCCACTTCGCGGGCGATATCGTCCAGAGATTGGCTCGCATCCCGTTGCAGCTGCGCCAAAATCTTCCGGTCGGTCTCATCAATTCGGACAGTCATTCTCTTCTCTCTCGTCCCGGCAGGACGTTCATACTCAACCTACGGCCATAGCGAACACATGTTCTTATCTGCGCCAGCAACTAGCCAATTATTGGGAATATTTCCTATATAAGAGGTCACGTCAAACAGAATACAGGGCGCATCATGGATCACTTTCCCATCTTCCTCGCCACGAGCGAGCAAAAGATCCTCCTTTCCGGCGGCGGCGAAGCGGCGCTGGCCAAGTTGCGCCTGCTGATGAAGACCAAAGCCGCGCTGCATATCTTTGCGCCCGCCCCCGCGCCAGAGCTTGTCGAATGGCAGGCGGCGGGCAAGCTGACCCTGCACCGCCGCGCCCTCACTGCCGCCGACCTGCCCGGTGCCCTGCTGTTCTATGCGGCAGATGAGGATGACGTGCTTGATGCCGAAAACGCGGCCCTTGCCCGCGCGGCTGGCGTGCTGGTCAACATCGTCGACAATCTGCACGACAGCCAGTTCATCACCCCCGCCATCGTCGACCGTGACCCGGTGACCGTGGCCATCGGCACCGAAGGCGCCGCCCCGGTGCTGGCCCGCGCCATCAAAGCCGATTTGGAAGAGCGTCTGCCCGTCACCCTCGGCCCGCTTGCGCGGATCGGCAAAGGTTTCCGCAAGCTCGCCGACGCCCTGCCCATGGGCCGCGCGCGCCGCGATTTCTGGCGCGACTACTATTTTGCCGCTGGCCCCCGCGCCATGGACGAGGGCAAGGATAGCGTGCGCCCGGCGTTGAAAGACCTGCTGCAAACGCATCTCACCCGCGAAGCCCGCGCAGGGCATGTGGCCTTTGTCGGCGGCGGCCCCGGTGATCCGGAACTGCTGACTCTCAAGGCCCGCCGCGCGCTGGATGAGGCCGATGTGGTGATCTACGACCGCTTGATCAGCCCCGAGATTCTCGAACTCGCCCGCCGCGAAGCGCTGATGATCGACGTGGGCAAAGAGGGTTTCGGACCCTCCACGGCCCAAGAGCACATCAACGCCCTGCTGGTCGAGCACGCCCAAAGCGGCGCGCAGGTGGTGCGGCTGAAATCCGGCGATGCCACCGTCTTTGGCCGCCTCGACGAAGAAATCGACGCCGTAGACGCCCATGACATCGGCTGGCACATCGTGCCCGGCATCACTGCCGCCTCTGCCGCCGTAGCGGGCATCGGTCAAAGCCTGACCAAACGGGGCCGCAATGCCTCGGTCCGCTTCCTGACCGGGCATGACATGAAAGGTTTCGCCGATCACGACTGGGCCGCCCTCTCCCGCCCCAACGAGGTCGCCGCGATCTATATGGGCAAGAAATCCGCCCGTTTCGTCCAAGGCCGCCTGCTGATGCACGGGGCCGACCGGGCCACACCCGTCACCGTGATCGAAAACGCCTCGCGCGCCGATCAGCGGGTGCTGTCGACCACGCTCAACGATTTGCCGCGCGATCTGGCCGATGCCGAAATGACCGGCCCCGCGCTCACCTTCTACGGCCTCGCCCCGCGCGCCGCCGTCCAAGCTGCCACCGAAACCCCGCTAGAGGAGCTGGCCTGATATGCCCAAGCCTTTCACCCCCAAGGTCATCACCGCCAATGCGCTGCTCGAAGGCGACGTTGTCTACCAAACCGCCACCGGCTGGACCCGCAGCCTTTCCGAGGCCGAGGTGCTGACCGATGAGGCCGACGCTGACCTGCGCCTGATCGACGCGCTCACGCAGCAAGATTTGGTCGTCGGCGTCTACCTCGCCGATGTGGCCCCCGATACGGGCGGCCCGCGCCCCACACATTTCCGCGAAGAGTTCCGCGCCAAAGGCCCGTCGAACTACGCCCACGGCAAACAGGAGACCCTGTGATGTATAGCTACACCGAATTCGACGACAAATTCCTCGCCGAGCGCAACGCCCAGTTCCGCGCCCAAGTCGAGCGCCGCATCGACGGCTCACTCACCGAGGATGAGTTCAAACCGCTGCGCTTGATGAATGGGCTCTACTTGCAACTGCACGCCTATATGCTGCGCGTGGCGATCCCCTATGGCACGCTCAACAGCGCCCAGATGGATCAACTCGCCTATATCGCCGAGCGGTGGGACAAGGGCTACGGCCACTTCACCACGCGTCAGAACATCCAGTACAACTGGCCCGAGCTGCGCGACGTGCCCGACATGCTCGACGCGCTGGCCGAGGTGAAGCTGCACGCGATCCAGACCTCTGGCAACACCATCCGCAACGTGACGGCGGACCATTTCGCCGGGGCCGCCGCCGATGAGGTCGCCGACCCACGCCCCGTGGCCGAGTTGATCCGACAGTGGTCCACCGACCACCCGGAATTCCAGTTCCTGCCGCGCAAGTTCAAGGTCGCCGTCACCGGTGCCGCCGCTGACCGTGCGGTGATCAAGGCCCATGACATCGGCCTGCGCATCGTTGAGCGTGACGGCCAACAGGGTTTCGAGGTCATCGTCGGCGGTGGCCTTGGCCGCACCCCGATGATCGGCAAGGTGCTCTACGACTTCGTCAGCGCCGACGACCTGCTGCCCACGCTCGAAGCCATCGTCAGCGTCTACAACGTGCTGGGCCGCCGCGATAACAAATACAAAGCGCGCATCAAGATCACTGTCCACGAAAACGGCATTGAAGACATCCGCGCCCGCGTTGACGCGCAATATGCGCTGATCCGCAGCCAATTCACCGGCGTTGACCAGCAAATGCTGTCGCGCATCGAAGCCGATTTCGCAGCACCCGAGTTCAAAACCGCCTCCCTCGCGGCCTACGAGTCCGCCTATACCAACGATCCGGTCTTCCGCGCATGGGCCGATACCAACCTCGCCGAGCACCGCGCGCCGGGCTATGCCATCGTCTCGATCAGCCTCAAGGCCCATGGCGCCACGCCGGGTGACGCGACGGCGGACCAAATGCGGGTGATGGCCGACCTCGCCCGCCGCTTTGGCCATGACGAGCTGCGCATCAGCCATGAGCAAAACGTGATCCTCCCCCATGTGCACCGCAGCGACCTGCCCGAACTGCACGCCGCGCTGAAAGAGGCGAAACTGGCCACCGCCAACATCGGGTTGATCTCCGACATCATCGCCTGCCCCGGCATGGACTATTGCGCGCTGGCCACCGCCCGCTCGATCCCCATCGCGCAGGAAATCGCGACCCGGTTCGACGAGCTGAAGCTCGAGCACGACGTGGGCCCGCTCAAGATCAAGATCTCCGGCTGCATCAACGCCTGCGGCCACCACCACGTCGGCCACATCGGCATCCTCGGCCTCGACCGTGCGGGCGTGGAGAACTACCAAATCACGCTGGGCGGCGACGGCACTGAGAACGCCAGCATCGGTGAACGCGCGGGCCCCGGTTTCTCGGCTGAGGAAATCATCCCGGCCATCGAACGCCTCGTTCTGGGCTATCTCGACCTGCGTAACGATCCTTCGGAGACCTTTCTGCAAGCCTACCGCCGCCTCGGCCTCGCCCCCTTCAAGGCCGCGCTTTACCCTGAGACGGCCAGCAAGGATCAGGCCAATGCCGCTTGACACCCCTGAACTTCATCCTTTTTCAAATACCGCTGCGCCGTCCCCCGAGGGGCTGCGCGCGGTCGAGGAAAAGGTAGCGCGGCTTAATGCCGACCTGCGCCACCACGGGGCCACGGATGTCATCCGCCGCGCCGATGCTGAGATCGAGAACCTCACCCTCGTCTCCAGCTTTGGCGCGGAGTCGGTGGCGCTGTTGCACCTTGCCTCCATGGTGTCGCGGGATATTCCGGTGCTCTTTATCGACACCGAAATGCTCTTTGCCGAAACGCTGGTTTACCAGCAGGAGCTGAGCGAACGCCTCGGCCTGCGCAATGTCACCACCCTGCGCAGCGAAGAGATCGCAGCACAGGATCCCGATGGCACGCTGCACCAATATGACACCGACGCCTGCTGTGCCTTGCGCAAGACCCGGCCTCTGCAGAGCGCGCTGGCGGGCTATGATGGCTGGATCACCGGGCGCAAACGCTTCCAATCGGGCAGCCGCGCGGCCTTGGAATTCTTCGAGGCCGAAGTTCCCAAAGACGGGGCCGCGCCGCGTATCAAGGTGAACCCGCTGGCCTATTGGGCAACCTCGGATGTGGCGGATTACATTGCCGAGAACCGCCTGCCCCGGCACCCGCTGGTGGCCAAGGGCTACCCTTCGATCGGCTGTGCGCCCTGCACCTCGCCGGTGGCTCCGGGCGAAGACCCGCGCGCCGGGCGTTGGCGCGATCAGAACAAAGAAGAATGCGGCATCCATTTTGTGAATGGCAAAGTGGTCCGAACAGGAGACAAATCATGAGCGTACTCGTAACCGACACCGGTTTCACCGCCAACGACTGGACCCATGGCTATTGCAAAGAAGGGGCAGCGAATGACTGCCGCGCCATTGATCTTGGCTCGGACGCCGATGCCCATGCCGTCACCTTGACCCCGGCGCTGGAGATGATCCGTGTCGACTTCCCCTCTTTCGCGGATGGGCGCGGCTTTACCATCGCCCGCGTTCTGCGCCTGCGCGGTTACACGGGCCGTCTGCGCGCCCGCGGGCATGTGCTGGCTGATCAATACGCCATGGCGCGCCGCGCGGGGTTCGATGAGGTTGAGATCGACGATGATCTGGCCGCCCGTCAGCCGCAGGACCAGTGGCTCGCCCGCGCTGACTGGCAGGCACACAACTATCAGTCCCGTCTGCGCGGCGCGGCGTCCCCACAGGCAGCGGCGGCCGAATAGGCCGCTTCATTGCCCTCACCCCTTCCTTGCCATAAATAGAGGCCGCAAACCGATTTGCGGAAATCATGATGACCGAGCAGAGCACAGTGAACCAGACCACCGCCAAGCCCGTCCCGACGTTGCCCGACGCCCAGACCGTGACCTCTGTCACCCATTGGACGGACCAGCTTTTCTCTTTCCGCGTCTCGCGCCCGGCGAGCCTGCGTTTCCGCTCGGGCGAGTTCGTGATGATCGGCCTGATGGGCGACCCGCATCCCGAAACCGGAAAGCAAAAACCGCTGCTGCGCGCCTATTCCATCGCCTCGCCTGCGTGGGACGATGAGTTGGAGTTCTATTCGATCAAAGTGCAGGACGGCCCGCTGACCTCCAAGCTGCAGCACATCCAGCCCGGCGATCAGATCATCCTGCGGCCCAAGCCCGTGGGCACGCTGGTGCATGACGCGTTGCTGCCCGGCGACCGGCTGTGGATGTTCGCCACCGGCACCGGCTTTGCCCCTTTCGCCAGTCTGCTGCGTGAGCCCGAGACCTATGAGAAATTCGACGAGGTTATCGTCACCCACACCTGCCGCGATGTGGCGGAACTGGAGTATGGCCGACAGTTGATCGAAGGACTGAAGGCCGACGAACTGATGCAAGAGCTGATCGGCCCCGAAAACCTCGCCAAGATCCGCTATTACCCGACCACCACCCGCGAAGAGAGCCCCAAAATGGGCCGGATCACGCACCTTTTGCAGGATGGCACGGTGTTCAAAGATCTCGGCGTGCCTCAGATCAACGCCGCCCACGACCGCGCCATGGTCTGCGGCAGCCTGGGCTTCAACAAGGATATCATGGAGATTCTCGAAGGCTTTGGCCTGACCGAGGGTGCCAATTCCGACCCCCAGCATTTCGTCGTTGAAAAGGCTTTCGTGGGCTAACCCGAGTTAAGCCTTACGAAAGGTCGCAGCGTTACAAAGGAGCCGTCGGCGCTGCTTTGCCGACGATCAAGCAGAACCCTGCGCATCCCCAAAACGCCCCCTTCCGCTGCACTGCGGCAGGGGTTAGCTGACGGTTTGCGAGCGCGGGGGACTGCCGCGCGAA
The DNA here is from genome assembly GCF_025143985.1 of Sulfitobacter sp. W027. Lineage (NCBI taxonomy): Bacteria > Pseudomonadati > Pseudomonadota > Alphaproteobacteria > Rhodobacterales > Roseobacteraceae > Sulfitobacter > Sulfitobacter sp. W027. Next base: position 1,242,907 of record NZ_CP083564.1, on the reverse strand, counting down.
ACGCAACCACAGGCGAAAGGCACATCATGGCGAGCACTGGGACCCCGACCCCAAAGAAAGTCTCCGATCTGGCAACTGAAAAGGCCGATCTGTCCAGCACCGCGCTGATTGGCATCTTCGGCAGCGACAGCACGCCCGGCGCGCTGATCCGCGAAGGCGGCGGCAAGATTTCCCGCGTCGAAGTGGGCGATCAAGTCGCAGGCGGTATTGTGGCGGCCATTGGACAGGGCACACTCGTGCTCTCTAGCCGTCGCGGCAATAAGGTACTGCGCTTGCCGCAGGGCTGACACGATCAAAGGGGCGCGACACCGCGCCTCTTGACCTGCCGCGCGGGGCAGTGCACATCGCGGTCATGAGCAAGACAGCATTGATCACCGGCGCGTCGCGCGGCCTTGGAGCCGCATTGGCAGAGGCCTTTGCCCCCACCCATCATATCATCGCGGTCGGTCGCACAACCGGCGCGTTGGAAGAGCTGGATGACCGCATCCAAGCCAAGGGTGGCAGCGCCACACTGGCCCCGATGGACATCACCAACGCCGATGCGATGGCCGTGCTCTGCCGTGGTATCCACGACCGCTGGGGGGGTCTGGACCTTTGGTTGCATTGCGCGATCCATGCGGCACCGCTCACCCCGACCGACCATATCGACGCTAAGGATATGGAGAAATCCATTGCCGGCAACATCACCGCCACGGCGCGGCTGATCACCTTCGTCTCGCCGCTTCTTGGGACGGATGGCACGGCGGTCTTTTTTGACGATCCGCGCGCTGGTACGAAATTCTTCGGCAGCTACGGGGCCACCAAGGCCGCGCAGATCGCGCTGGCGACCTCTTGGCAGGTCGAGACCGCGCAGATCGGCCCGCGCGTCCATATCCTCATGCCCGACCCGATGCCCACCGCCACCCGCGCGCGCTTCTTCCCCGGTGAAGACCGCGCGGCGCTGAGCGACACCGCCACGCAGGCCGCTGCGGTATTGGCGCAACTGTCGGAAAACTCCGCCTCCTGAACCGCGCGGCACCGGCGCGCTGCGCTTGCCGCCGGTCCGCCCCTCGCCTATCAAGGCAAAAAGGGGCCTTTCATGCGCATTCTGATTACAAACGATGACGGCATCAACGCGCCCGGTCTGGCCGTGCTGCGCGCCATTGCCGAGGAGTTGGCCGGGCCTAAGGGCGAGGTCTGGACCGTTGCACCCGCATTCGAGCAATCCGGCGTGGGCCATTGCATCAGCTACACCAAGCCGATGATGATCTCGCAACTGGACGACCGTGTTTTCGCTACCGAAGGCTCCCCCGCCGACTGCGTGCTCGCCGCGATCTACGACACGATGACCGCCGCCCCGCCTGATCTGGTGCTTTCCGGCGTGAACCGGGGCAACAATGCCGCTGAAAACGCGCTCTATTCCGGGACGCTTGGCGGCGCGATCGAGGCGGCCCTGCAGGGCCTTCCCGCCATCGCCCTGTCGCAATACTACGGCCCGGCGAACCGCGATCTGGCCGATCCTTTTGAGGCCGCCGCCCAACACGGCGTTGAAACCTGCCGCCGCATTCTGGACCACAGTCCCAGCGAAGAGGCCGCCTATGGCCTTTTCTACAACGTTAACTTCCCCCCCGTCGCGGGTGCGGACGTGCGCGGCATCCGGCTGGCCCCTCAGGGCCGTCGCCCCGGCACCGGGTTTTCGACCGAAGCGCATCTGTCGCCCTCGGGCCGGCGCTTTTTGTGGATCAAGGGTGGGGATCAGCGTGTGCAGACCGCAGCGGGCAGCGACGCCTGCGTGAACCTTGACGGCTACGTTTCGGTCACCCCAATGCGCTGCGACCTGACGGACCACGCAGCACTTGAAACGCTCACAGGCATTAACGGATGAACGAAGAGCCGATCTCTGAGGCCGAACGCAAGATGCAGTTCCTCTACGCGCTGCGCTCCAAGGGCGTGACGGACGCGCGTGTCCTGACAGCGATGGAAGCGATCGACCGCGGCCCCTTCATTCGCGGCATCTTCGCAAGCCGCGCCTATGAGGATATGCCCCTGCCCATCGCCTGCGGCCAGACGATCAGCCAACCCTCCGTCGTGGGCTTGATGAGCCAAGCCTTGCAGGTGTCATCCCGCGATAAGGTGCTCGAAATCGGCACAGGCTCGGGCTATCAGGCGGCGATCCTCAGCAAGCTCGCGCGGCGGGTCTATACGATCGACCGGCACCGGCGCTTGGTGCAAGAAGCCCGTGGCGTGTTTGAGGCGATGGATCTTAACAACATCACCGCGATCACCGCCGACGGTAGCTTTGGCCTTGCCGAGCAGGCGCCATTCGACCGGATCATCGTGACCGCCGCCGCTGAAGACCCGCCCGGCCCCCTGCTTGCCCAACTAAAAGAGGGTGGCATCATGGTGCTGCCCGTGGGCCAATCCGACACGGTTCAGCACCTAATTCGTGTGCGAAAGACCGCTGACGGGCTGGAATACGACGAATTGCGTGCCGTGCGCTTTGTCCCCCTGCTGGAAGGCTTGGGCAAGGACGGTTAATAGGTTAGAGAGACAACGCCCCATATCGTTCAGGGGCGAGGATGAGGACTTGCAGATGCGCCAAACACGCTTGCGCCGCCCCATGCGGCTGACCCTAATGGCCGGAACCAGTGCGATACTGCTGGCCGGTTGCGAAAATCAGCCGCTGGACTACGACATGCGCAGCACCTTTGGCGATGGCTTTACGACCGCCGACGCCGCGCGCGGGCCACTGGCCGAGCGGCCCAAACCTGACGCGCGGGGGGTGATCGCCTACCCCACATATCAGGTGGCCGTCGCCCGGCGCGGTGATACCTTGAAGGACGTGGCCAACCGTGTAGGGGCCAACGGCAATGAACTGGCGCGTTACAACGGCATCGAACTGGACGTGCCGCTGCGTCAAGGAGAGATCATTGCCCTGCCCCGCCGTGTGGCCGAACCCGCCCCCGGCACCGATGGCAGCGTCGACATCACCACCCTCGCAGGCAGCGCGATTGACCGCGCCCCGGTGACGCCAACGGTGCAGACGCAAAGTCTGCCGCCCGCAAGCAGCAACCCCACCACAAGCGCGCCCGCACCTCAGCCCGCGGCACCGCAATCCAAAGAGCCCGTCCGTCACCGGGTGGAGCGCGGCGAGACGGCCTATACCGTTGCCCGCCTCTATAATGTGCCAGTCAAAGCGCTGGCCGAATGGAACGGCCTTGGCCCCGATTTCGCGATCCGTGAAGGTCAATTCCTACTGATCCCGGTCGAAAAGCAAGCGCCCCCACGTCTGGCCACCAACACCGCCTCCAGCGCCGCCGCATCGCGGCCCCTTGAGCCGGTCACCAGCGCCCCCGGCGCAGGCAGCCCCACACCGACGCCCCCCTCGGCTGCCAAGCCGCTGCCGCAGGATGAGACCGCGAAACCTTTGCCGCCCAAAGCCGAGCCTGAAAAACCCGTGGCCGATGTCGGCAAGCCAACTGCACCCGCGAAAGCCTCCAAAATGACGCCGCCTGTCCAAGGCTCTATCATCCGCGCTTATGCGAAGGGCAAGAATGAAGGTATCAACATCCAAGGCAGCCCCGGCGCACCGGTCAAGGCCGCCGAAGGGGGCACCGTCGCCGCCATCACCAAGAGCGCAGAGGGCATCCCGATTGTCGTGGTGCGCCACCCGGACAACCTGTTGACCGTCTATGCCAATGTGGACGGCGTCAATGTTGCAAAAGGCGATACCGTCAGCCGAGGCCAGCAGATTGCGAAACTGCGCGGCGGATCGGAATCGCATGTGCATTTCGAAGTGCGCAAAGGCTTTGAGAGCGTCGATCCAACGCCATACATTCAGTAAACGGACGACATAAGGGGCCTGCAGATCATGCAGGCCCCCTTAATTCTAGACCCCAGAAAGCGTCACTCACCCGCCTGAGACGTGGACACCCTTTCGGCCTGCCAAATCTACGAAATACTGCCACGCCACCCGGCCCGAACGGGCACCCCGCGTGGCCTGCCATTCGACGGCCTCGGCGCGCAATGTGTCCTCGTCAATCTTGACGCCGAAGGCATCGCAATATCCACGGATCATGGCGAGATACTGGTCTTGATCGCAGGGATGGAACCCAAGCCACAGCCCAAAACGGTCAGAGAGAGAGACCTTCTCCTCCACCGCCTCCGAGGGATTGATCGCACTGCCACGCTCATTCTCGATCATGTCGCGCGGCATCAGGTGACGGCGGTTCGATGTGGCATAGAGCACGACGTTATCAGGCCGCCCCTCAATGCCGCCATCCAGCACCGCCTTCAGCGATTTGTAATGCGCGTCGTCATGGCCAAAGCTGAGGTCATCGCAGAAGAGAATGAATCGCTGCGACGCCCCGCGCAGAAGGCTCAGCAGACGCCCGACCGAAGGCAGGTCTTCGCGCTGCAACTCCACGATGCGCAACGCTTCATGTGATGCTTGAACATCCGCATGCATCGCTTTGACAAGGCTGGATTTCCCCATACCCCGCGCACCCCAAAGCAGTGCGTTATTTGCTGGCAGTCCGGCAGCAAACTGGCGTGTGTTGGCCAAAAGGGTATCCCTTGCCCGGTCAACGCCAATCAGCAATGACAGGTCAATCCGCGCGACCTGCGGCACCGGCACCAGTCGATCAGGATCTGTGTGCCAGACGAACGCCGTCGCCGCGTCAAAGTCCGGGGCTGAAAGCGGCGCCGGAGACATACGCTCCAGCGCCGCCGCAATACGGTCCATCGGGTCGTCGATCACAGCAGGTCTTCCTCGTCCTCGTCGTCAAAGTAGCCCTCTTCGCGCAGCTTTTCGTCACGCTTTTTCTCGACCCGGCGCACGAGGAAGATCGAGATTTCATAAAGGCCATAGACCACCACGAAGAGGATCACCTGCGTGATCACGTCCGGCGGGGTGACCAGCGCGGCCAACACCAGGATCGCCACCACAGCATATTTACGGACGTTGCCAAGACCTTCAGAACTGACCAGCCCGGCCTTGCCCATCAGCGTCAGCAGAACAGGAAGCTGGAAGCAAAGACCAAAGGCCACGATGAACTTGATCGTAAGCGAAAGGTATTCCTGCGCGGAGCCTTGGAAAGCGATGGCGGCGATGCCGCTCTCGCCATCCGGGCCCTCACCAACAAGCGTGCCAGCCTGCTGGAACCCAAGGAAGAAGTCGAAGGCCAGCGGGGTGACGACGTAGAAGGCAAAGGCCGCGCCGAGGAAAAACATCACCGGCGAGGAAATCAGGAAGGGCAGAAAGGCGCCCTTCTCGTTCTTGTAAAGCCCCGGTGCCACAAAGCGCCACAGCTGGTAGCTAATGAAGGGAAAGCCCAGCACCAGACCGCCCAAAAGCGAGATCGAGATCGCAACAAAGAAACCTTCTTGCAACTTGATTAGGATCAGCCCGCAGTCGTCCTGACCCCGTTCCGCCATGGCCGAGCACAGCGGTTCGGTCAGGAAGTTGAAGATCGGATTCCAGACGGTAAAGCAGATCACCATACCGATGATGAAGGCGATGACAGAGTGGATGAGCCGCGTGCGCAACTCGGCCAGATGCTCGATCAGCGGGGCCGAGCTGTCGTCGATATCATAGTCGTCGGAGGCGCTCATTTAATTTACTCTTTTTTCGCAGCAGGTTTGGCTGTCGCTGGCTTCTTGGCGGCAGGCTTTTTCGCAGCGGGTTTCTTGGCCGCGGGCTTTTTAGCCGCCGCTTTGGCAGGGGCCGGTTTGGCCACCTCTTTCTCGATCACGGGACGCGCCGGTGCCGTCTTTTTCGCGGCCGTCTTGGCGGTGGCGGGTTTGGCAGCCTCTACCGGGGTCGCGTCAGACAGCTTCGCCTCCGCCGCCTCGGCCTGCGCCATGGCCTCTGCCGCCTCGCGTTGCTTGCGCTCGGCTGCAGCGCGGGCAGTGCTGGCTTGGATCTTTTTCACATCCTCTGCCTTTTGCGCCGCCAGTTTGCCGGTCTCGCTGTCGGGGTCAAAGTTGGTCAGCGAACGGGTCGCGTCCTTCACCTCGTCCATCGCGCTGCCCAACGGGTTGGTCGCCGTTTTCAGCGATTTGTTCAGCGAGGAGGACATCTCGCGCATACCGCTTTCATCAGCGGCGTCGTTCATCGCCTGACTGAATTCACGCGCCATGCCCTTGGCCTTGCCCACGAATTGCCCGACGCGCCGAAACAGCACGGGCAGGTCCTTGGGGCCGACCACGATCAGGGCCACCACGCCAATGACCAGAAGTTCCGTCCAACCCAGATCGAACATCGGGTTACACCCGGTCCTTGTCGGCCTTCAGGTCGGTCTTTGGATGCGTGCCCTGATCGGCATGCTCGGGCAGGTCAGCATGGTGCACTTCGTCGACATGTTTGATGTCGTCCGCGCGCTTGGTCTCTTCTTCGCCTTCGCTGATGCCCTTTTTGAAGCTGGTGATGCCTTTGCCGACTTCGCCCATGAGCGAGGAAATCTTGCCACGGCCAAAAAGCACCAGCACGACAACCGCGATCAGCAGCAGGCCCGGCAATCCGATATTGTTCAACATGTCTGTTCTCCCATTATGTTTGGCGCAAGTCATGCAGCGCCTGTCCTGCCTGTGATAGCGGGCGGCGACGGGGCCATGAAGGGGCAAAGCGGTGTGGCGGTGCCTCCGCGTGGGGTGGGAGCCAGAATTTCCGACGTGCAATTTCGTTTGTGACATGTTTTTGTCATGAGCGTTAGGGGGCGCCATGGTGTCAGTAAAAACCGAAGACCGCCTTGTGGCGCTGATCGACCGGCTGCGGGATGGGCAGGTGCACCGGGCCGAGGATCTGGCCCGTCGCTTTGGTATCTCCACCCGCACGATCTACCGCGATATGGACAAGCTCAGCGCCTCTGGCCTCCCCGTTGCCGGGACGCGGGGCGAAGGCTATCGGATCACCCCCGCGATCACCCTGCCCCCGCTGACCCTGACCCCGGCAGAGCTGGAGGCGTTGAACCTCGGTCTTGCGGTGGCGGCGGAGGTCGGGGATCCGGGGCTGCAAGAGGCGGCGGAGACTTTGGCCGCGAAGTTCGACGCGGTACTGCCGACCGAGGCCATTGCCGAGGGGGCCGCTTGGTCACAAGCGCTGAGGTCGCAGGGAAAAGCCACACGGGTCTTCGCCCATCTCCCGGTGTTGCGTGCGGCAGTACAGGCGCGGCAAAAGTTACGGATCGGAGTAGCGGACAGCGGCGGTCAAGTCGTCCGACCGCTGAAGGTCGAGAATTGGGGGCGGTTTTGGGTGCTGACCGTGTGGTCCGAGAGCGCGGAGCGCTTTGCCACCTTCCGGCTGGACCTGATCGAGAGTGCCGAAGCCCTGCCCGAACTCTTCGTTGATGAACCGGGGAAGACTTTGGCGGACTACCGCGCCTGAGCGCGCATTAACGCTTGAGCCGCCAACCGGTTTGCTGGGGCAAGAACGCCTCGACACTCGCCTGCGCCACGACAATCGTGTCCTGCCCCGTCGGCACGTTCAGTCCGCCTTTCACGGCACGCACCTCGGCCCGACCGCGCGGCAGCTTTGCCGCCAACGCGTCGACATCCACCTTCTCAGGCTCCTGCACTGCCACGGTAACCTGCACGCGCATCTCATCCGGTGTCACGTCCAACGCGCCAAACAGCGGCAGGGAAGAATGGCGCAAGGCGTCTTCGATCGCGCGGGCGCAGGCTTTGGTATAGTCCATCCCGTGCAGATCGTTGCCCATGCCCATCTCGATGATGATCCGTTGTTCAGCCATCGGTGCGCTCCATGTCAAACCCCACAGAGAGCGCCACATTGGCCATCACGGTCGGGTTGCCCTCCCCTTCGGGGCGCGGCACGTCGAGGCCGCCGTGGTGCAGGTTCACTGTCACTTCGCCGTAAGGGAAGACCGCCCGCAGCGCCTCGGCATCCACCAGATCGGGGCGCTGCACGCCCACGTCGAGGGTGACGCGCATGTCGGATTTGTCGAAACCGAAAAGTTCGGCCAGATTGATCGAATTGTGCCACAACGCATCCTGCACGGCGCGTTTGGCGGCTTGGGTATAGTCGCCCCGGCGCAGGGACGAGCCCATGCCGAATTCCACCATCAGCGGGGTCATGATTTCACCGGAAAGACAAAGCAGCGGTCGCGGCGGACGGTCAGCCACATGACAGCGCCGGGTTGCGGCAGGAAGACGTTCGGCACCGTGGCTTTGAGCCGCGAGCCGTCTTGGTCGAGGACAAATTCCACAAGGCTTTCGTTGCCCATAAAGCGCGCGCGTTCGACCACCGCGCGTGCCGGGGTGCCATCGGTCGATGTGGGGCGCGGCCCTTGCCCCGCGCGGTCGAAGTCGATCCGTAGATGCTGCGGGCGGAACACGATATTCACCTTGGTGCCATCCGGCAGACCGGGGGCGAGGAACTCACCAAAGACCGTCTCGGCCAGTGCACCGTTCACCGTGGCCTCCAACACATTGGCATCGCTGAAAAATGCGACCGAAGCGCGGTCAACGGGCCGGGTATAGACATTGTAAGGCGCGCCTTGCTGGACGATCTTGCCATCACGCATCAGGGCGATCTCATCGGCCATGCGCATTGCCTCATCCGGCTCATGGGTGACCAGAAGAACGGCGGTGTCCTCTTCTTTCAGGATGCTCAGCGTCTCGTCCCGGATGCCGTCACGCAGACGATTGTCGAGGCCGGAAAAGGGTTCATCCATTAACATGATGCGCGGCTGCGGCGCCAACGCACGGGCCAGCGCCACGCGCTGCTGCTCTCCGCCCGAAAGCTGATGCGGGTAGCCGTCGATGTAGCGCAGCAGGTCCACCCGTTCGAGCAATTCCTCAATCCGCTTGCGCTTCTCGGCCTTGGTGCCCTTCTTAAGGCCAAAGCCCACGTTGTCGGCCACGCTCAGATGCGGGAACAGGGCGAAATCCTGAAACATCAGCCCAATCTCGCGCCGCTCTGGCGGGACGCGAAACACCGTGTCGCAGATCAGCTTGCCGTCGACGTGGATCGTGCCGCTGTCTTGCATCTCAACGCCGGCGATCATGCGCAGCGTGGTGGATTTGCCGCAGCCCGAGGGGCCGAGCAGACAGGTCACCTGCCCCGGCATGATCTGCAAAGACACGTCATCGACAACCTGCCGCCCGCCATAGCTGCGGCGCAGGTTCTTGATTTCCAGGCGGGGGGTGGGGTCTGTCATAAGAAGATGCAGTATCCGATCAAATCGCTCGGAAACCCAGCTATCAGCCTCGCCGCGCCCCCGCAAGCACCGCTGCGAACCCGGCCAGCAGCACGATCACGCAAATCACCAACAATTGCTCGTATTTATGCCCCTCGGGCAGGAGGGCCGCCACCGGCGCCCAGCCCCGCGCGAAATAGGCCGCAGCCCCGAGCATCGCGGCGGCAAAGGCGGCGAGATAACTCCAGACCGCGATGCGGCGCCCCGCCACCAGCCCCACCAGCAGCACCGGGGTAAGGAACATCGACGCGGTCCCGCTGACCGCCACGGCATCGAAAAGCGTGGCATTGCCCCAGAGCGTCAACAGCGCACCAAGCGCCATGAACCCCGCCATCACCAGCCGCCCGCCCCTCAGGCTGCGCGGCGCGATGCGCCATTCTTCGACCATCAGCCGCGCGGCCGAGGCCAGCGCGGAATCAAGCGTCGACAGTGCCGAGACCAGCAGCGACAGCATCAGCGCCACGAAAATCCAGCCCGGAAACATCTGCCCCCATGTGCCGATCAATTCGCCTTCATATGCCGCACCGGTCAGGCTGGCTTGGATGCCGAAAAAGCCAAAGCCGATGATGCAGAGCGTCGAAATCCAAAAGGCGTGCAGGAAAGAGGCCCGCGTGGTTGCCTCATCTGCCAGAAAGCCACGGTCCATCATCACCGGGTCATGGGCGGGGTAGGAGAAGACCTGCAACAAGGCCACCGCTAAAAGCACCCAGCCGTTATAGGGCCCCGAGACGCCCGGCGCACTCAGCACCGCGCCAAGTTCGAACCCCGGGCTCAGCAGCAGCGCGCCAAGCGCGAGGCCGAAAACGACAAGAAAGACCAGCATCTGCACCACATCCGTGCGCAGCGCGGCGGAAAGCCCGCCCCATGCCGAATAGCCAAAGCCCAAAGCCGCGACGATCAGCACCGCCAGCGTGCCAGACCCGGGCCAGACGGCCTCGAAAATCAGCGCGACGACCAGCAGATTGGCAAAAACCTCCGACAGCAACCGCAGCCCGATCACGAGGTTATAGGCCGCTGTGCCCGCCCCGCCGAAATGGCCGCCCAGCCAGTCCTGCACCGAGCGCGCCCCGCCGCGGCGCAGGTGGCCGACGATATAGCCGCCCGTCAGGAACGATCCGTAATAGGCCGCATAGGCCAGTGTGCCTGCGATACCGTAGAAATAGCCCAAGATCGCCGCGTTCATCAGGCTGCGGGCGAAAATCCACGTGGTAACTTGGCTCAGCACCAGCACCCAAAGTCCCGGCGCGCGGCCCGCCGCATTGGCCCCGCCAAAGAACCCCTCGATTGTGGCACGGCGCGGCGCGACAAGCAGGCTGGCAAGGATGACAGCCGCGAAGAGAACAATTAAAACGGTGCTTTGCATCGGGCAGGCCCTTTCGGTGAGACAACCCCTTTAGCGTTAGCCGCGCGGCTTGAAGTGGGCTAGTCCCGAAACACACGCTGTCAGAAATGTGATGGCCCGGCGGCGTGGCAAGGGCCTGCCTCCGCCATGCCGCCGGATCAATCCTCGCTAAAGCCCGATCCCGCATTTGCGGGTGATTGGCACCAGATCACGCTGAAAGCGAATCCCCGCATTGCGATGGATCCGCGCCGCCAATCCGCCAAAGTCCGCCGCAAGGGTCAGCCGGTGGGCTTCACCAATGGCATATTCAACCTCGCGCACATAGGCCTCGGCCACGGGGCGGCCGCGCAGACGTTCAAGTTCGGCCAGCGCACAGGCAGATTTACCGCGCCGCTCGGGGCTCCAACGGGCCTTGGTAGGATCACTTCCCATCACGCTCAGCATCCGCCCATCCAGCGCGACCTGCGCCGCCTCATAGCGCGGCAGCAGGTCTTGGGCGCTAGCCGAGGTGGCGAAGAGGCCGACCAGCAGCGCTGCGGTTTTCATTCCCATTTCGGCCCCCTTCTCTGCTTACATCGTGATGTTGGTGCCGCCGCCGTCCAGCAGCAGGTTCTGGCCCACGATAAAGCCCGCGTGCTGCGAACAGAGGAACGCACAAGCCGCGCCGAACTCTTCGCGCGTGCCATAGCGGCCTGCGGGAATGCCAGCCTGCCGCTCGGCGCGGGCCTCATCCAGTGTGATGCCCTTGGCCTTGACCACACCCGCATCCAGCGAATCCGCGCGGTCGGTCGCGTGAATGCCCGGCAAAAGGTTGTTGATCGTGACCCCTTTGCCCGCCACCTGACGCGAAGTGCCCGCGACATAGCCGGTAAGCCCGGTCCGGGCGGAATTACTGAGACCCAGCACGCCAATCGGCGCGCGCACGGATTGGCTGGTGATGTTGACCACCCGGCCCCAGCCACGGTCCATCATGCCCGGCACCAGCGCTTTGATCAGCGCGATGGGGGCCAACATATTCGCGTCGAGCGCCTTGATGAAATCTTCGCGGTCCCAGTCATGCCACATCCCCGGAGGGGGCCCGCCCGCGTTGTTGACGAGGATGTCACAGCCCTCAGCGGCTTTGATGACCAGCGCCTGCCCCTCTTCAGTGGCCACATCCGCCGCCACGGTGACGACCTCGACGCCATAATCCTGACGGATACGTTCTGCCGACGCCTCAAGCGCCTCGGCGCCGCGTGCGTTCATCACTAGGCTGACCCCTGCCGCCGCAAGCGCTTCGGCGCAGCCAAGGCCAAGCCCTTTTGACGAGGCGCAGACAAGCGCCTTCTTACCCTTGATTCCCAAATCCATTATGCGATTCCTCCTGTGCATTTGCATATGCCTACCACGGCCTGCGGCCAATGCCAGCAAATCACCCGAGCCTTGACCCATGCGGGCCACAATTCTACCTTATCCCGCTGGCGAAAGCCCCTGAACCAAAGGCCTGTCATGTCCCGCACCCGCACCGCCCCCGCCCAGAGCATTGCCGTCTACCGCGCCGAACAACTCCGCGCGAGCGACGGGGCGAATATGGGCGATACGCTGAGTTTTGCCGCTGAATTGGTGCTGGATGATGTCTATGAGCTGGACCGCGCGGCGGAGCCTTTGCGCCTGTCTCTGCTGACCCTGCCGGGGGATCAATTGCAGCTGGCCGAGGATACCGGCGTGGGCAGCCCCGGTGCAGACCTGCATCTCGACAGCCTGCTCACACTGATGTCGCCCGACGGCCAGACCCAAGAGGCACTGCTGCTGGTCGAGGTCGATGGCCAAGGGCACGCCGCTGAGGTTTACCTCTTGCCACTGGGGCCGCTGACCCCGCTAACGGGCTACCGCATTGTTGGGATTGATAGCCAAACCGCGCAGCAGAAATTCGGCCAACTGGCCTGCGTGTCCTTCACACGCGGCACCCATATCTCGCTCAGCACCGGCGAGCTACGCCGCATCGAAGACCTCCGTATCGGCGACCGTATCCTGACCCGCGACGATGGCGTTCAGACCCTACGCTGGATCGGCCAGAGCACCCTGCGCGCGGTGGGCGATTTCGCTCCGATCTGCATCCGCGCAGGCACGCTGAACAACGAACATGACCTAATCGTTAGCCCCGACCACCGGCTTTTCATCTATCAACGCAGTGATGAGATGGGCGCGGGCCGGTCGGAACTGCTCGTGAAAGCGCGGCATCTGGTCAATGGTGACAGCGTGACGGTGCAGGACGGCGGCTTTGTCGACTACTTCCAACTGCTCTTTGACGGACACCAGATCATCTATGCCGAGGGGATTGCTGCCGAATCCATGTTGGTCGACAGCCGAACCCGCTCTGTCCTACCGCCGGAAATGGCCGCGGCCTTGGGCGAGGTGATCCCCGGCCATTCCGATCTGCCCCATGCCGGGCTTGATCTGGCCGAGGCGCTGCTCAACCGCCCCGATGCGGCGGCGCTGCTGAGAAAAGCCTCAACCCGTTAGGGGGCCTCAACGGCGTAGTGAAACTCTTCCCGGACGATCTTGCCGTTCTTCACGTGGTAAACGCCGATCTCTTCCATCTGAAAGCGGTCGCCGCTCTGCTTGTCGGTGGCGTCGACCTTGAAGACCGCGCTGAACTGCTCATCGCCGAAATAGAACGGGCCTGAGACTTCGGTTGCGTGTTCCTCCATCGCGTTTTCCCACCAGTCGTGTTTGCCGTGGATCGCCTTAATCCCATGCGTCTCGCGCCCCTGCCCGCCCATATCCGCGGCCTCTACCGAAACGGCATCTTCGGCATATAATTTATCTAGATTCTCGCGCACCTTGGCGGCACCGGCACGGCAGCCGTCAACCAACTCTTGAGCAATCTCTTTCAGTTCCATCGCAAATCCCTCCATGTACCACTTATGTTCTCATGCTAGGCCTACGGTCGATTCGCAGCAATGCCCAGATTGCGCCCGGTCGCGGCGCAGCCTATATGGGGCGGATGTTGGATACGCCGCAAAACCGCCCCGCCCTGCCCGTCGAGATCGCGCGCCGTCGCACCTTTGCGATCATCAGCCACCCTGACGCGGGCAAGACCACGCTGACTGAAAAGTTCCTGCTGTTCGGCGGGGCCATTCAGATGGCTGGCCAAGTGCGCGCCAAGGGCGAAGCGCGGCGCACGCGCTCGGACTTCATGGCGATGGAGAAGGACCGGGGGATCTCGGTCTCGGCCTCGGCCATGTCATTCGATTTTCACAGTGGCGACACTAACTACCGCTTTAACCTCGTCGACACGCCCGGCCACTCGGACTTTTCCGAAGACACCTACCGCACGCTGACAGCGGTGGATGCCGCCGTGATGGTAATCGACGGGGCCAAGGGTGTGGAAAGCCAGACGCAGAAACTCTTTGAAGTCTGCCGGATGCGCGATCTGCCGATCCTGACCTTCTGTAACAAGATGGACCGCGAGAGCCGCGACACTTTTGAAATCATTGACGAAATTCAAGAGAACCTCGCGATCGACGTGACACCGGCAAGCTGGCCCATCGGCGTGGGCCGCGATTTCGTCGGTTGTTATGACATGCTGCGCGACCGTCTGGAACTGATGGACCGCGCCGACCGGAACCGTGTGGCCGACAGCATCAAGATCGAAGGGCTGGACGATCCCAAACTTGAACAGCACGTCCCCGCCGCCCTGCTGGAAAAGCTGCGCGAAGATTTGGAAATGGCGCGTGAGTTGCTGCCGCCTCTGGACCTCAAAGCGATGCACGAAGGGACGCTGACGCCGATCTGGTTCGGCTCTGCCATCAACTCCTTCGGCGTGCGCGAGTTAATGGAGGGCATCGCCAAATACGGGCCGGAACCACAGATCCAAGCCGCCACCCCGCGCCAGATTTTGCCAGAAGAAACAAAGGTTTCTGGCTTTGTCTTCAAGGTGCAGGCGAACATGGACCCAAAGCACCGCGACCGTGTGGCCTTTGTCCGCCTCGCCTCGGGGCATTTCGAGCGGGGCATGAAAATGACCCATGTGCGCACCAAAAAACCGATGACAATTTCCAACCCTGTCATGTTCCTTGCCTCCGACCGCGAATTGGCTGAAGAGGCCTGGGCGGGTGACATCATCGGCATCCCCAACCACGGGCAATTGCGCATCGGCGACACACTGACCCAAGGCGAAGCCCTGCGCGTCAGCGGCATCCCCTCCTTTGCGCCGGAACTGCTGCAAAGCGTCCGTGCGGGCGATCCGCTGAAAGCCAAGCATCTCGAAAAGGCGCTGATGCAATTTGCCGAAGAAGGTGCCGCGAAGGTCTTTAAACCCTCCATCGGCTCGGGCTTTGTCGTCGGCGTGGTCGGGCAGTTGCAGTTCGAAGTGCTCGCCAGCCGGATTGAGCTGGAATACGGGCTGCCGGTGCGGTTTGAGCCGTCGCAATTCACTTCGGCCCGCTGGGTGAACGGCGTCAAGCAAGCCGTTGATAAATTTACCGAAGCCAACAAACAGCACATCGCCCATGACCACGATGGCGACATCGTTTACCTGACCCGACTGCAATGGGATATCGACCGGGTTGAGCGCGATTACCCGGATGTAAAGCTGACCGCGACTAAGGAAATGATGGTCTGACGCAGCCCCTCGGCACAGGCAGAAAGCCTTGATTTCGCGGTCGATCATGACATGCTGATCTCAGCCGGGGAGATGCAATGACGACGACGACAAAATGGGGCCTTGTCGCCACGATCTTGGCCCCCGCAGATGAGATACGACGCTTTGCCGCCTACCACCTCGAAGCGGGTGCGCATCGGCTCTACCTTTATCTTGACGCTGAAAACCCCGACGCATTTACATCCCTCAAGGCCCATCCAAAAGTACGCGTGATCACCTGCGATGATGCCTATTGGCAAAAGCTCTGCGGTAAACGCCCGCAGAAACATCAGGTGCGCCAGAGCCATAATGCCACCCATGCCTATCACCGCGCGGATGACGTGGATTGGCTGATCCACATGGATGTAGATGAATTTTTGGTCGCGGATCGCCCCGTGGGCAAGGTGTTGGCCGAACTGCCAATGGAACAAAAAATTGCCCGCATCCGCCCGATGGAGGCGCTGTCGGGGGATGCTACGGCCTTCAAGGCCTTCATCCCGAACGGCCCGAAACGCGCGCAGATCGTGTCCGAGCTCTATCCGACCTATGGCAATTATATCAAAGGCGGTTTTCTCAGCCATCTCGCCGGAAAGGTCTTTGCGCGGACCGGTATGGTTGGCATTCGAGTCCAGATCCACAACGTATTTCAAGACGATGCGATAATCGACGGGCCAGAGCAGCAGCCCGGCATTGATCTGGCGCATCTGCACGCCAAAAGTTGGCCGGAGTGGCTGACCGCCTATCGCTACCGTTTGGAGAAAGGCTCTTACCGCGCCGATCTGGCCCCCAACCGGCCCCGTGATCGGGGTGGGCTGTCGATGCATGAACTCTTTGCCATGATTGAAACCGAAGGCGGCGAGCCGGGGTTGCGCGCCTTCTTTGATGAGGTCTGCGCCGACACCCCGGTCTTGCGCGCGGCGCTAGAGGCTCAAGGGCTGCTGCGCCGCGTTGATCTCGCACTTGATGCAAAGCTGCCGCGCCATTTCCCCTAAGGCAACTGGCTGACCTGCCAAGTGTTTGACGGCTGAGCCACAACTTGCTATGCGCTTTTGGAACATGCCGCGGCACCTGCCGCCCCTTGGGCCATTCGGGCCGGCTTGTATTGCTGCCGCGGGCCAAGTCAGTGTCCGCTCAACCCGGACGCACATGACAAAATTTACCGATCTAAACCTGAACGCCAAGGTCCTCAAAGCTGTTGTAGAGGCTGGCTACGAATCGCCCACACCTATTCAAGCGGGCGCCATCCCCCCCGCTCTCGAAGGCCGCGACGTTCTGGGCATCGCCCAAACCGGCACCGGCAAGACCGCCAGCTTCACCCTGCCGATGCTCTCGCTGCTTGCCCGTGGCCGCGCCCGCGCCCGGATGCCTCGGAGCCTCGTGCTCTGCCCCACGCGGGAATTGGCAGCGCAGGTTGCTGAAAACTTCGATACCTATTCCAAGCACCTTAAGCTGACCAAAGCGCTGCTGATCGGCGGCGTGAGCTTCAAGGAGCAAGACAAGCTAATCGACAAAGGCGTCGACGTGCTGATCGCCACGCCGGGCCGCCTGCTGGACCATTTCGAGCGTGGCAAGCTGATCCTGTCTGACGTCAAAGTCATGGTCGTCGACGAAGCTGATCGGATGCTCGACATGGGCTTTATCCCGGACATCGAGCGCATCTTTGGTCTTACACCTTTTACACGCCAAACGCTATTCTTCTCCGCCACCATGGCGCCCGAGATTGAGCGGATCACCAATACATTCCTCAGCAATCCCGAGCGGATCGAAGTGGCCCGTCAGGCCACTACAAGCGAGAATATCACCCAAGGCGTGGTGATGTTCAAAGCCTCCCGCAAGGACCGTGAAGCCACCGAAAAGCGCAAGCTTTTACGGATGCTGATCGACGCTGAAGGCGAGAAATGCACAAATGCGATCATCTTCTGTAACCGCAAGATGGACGTGGATACCGTTGCCAAATCGTTGAAAAAGTACGGCTATGACGCGGCTCCTATCCATGGCGATCTGGACCAAAGCCAGCGGACCAAGACATTGGACGGCTTCCGCAACGGCGAGCTGCGCTTCCTTATTGCTTCTGATGTGGCCGCCCGCGGCCTTGATGTGCCAAGTGTGAGCCATGTGTTCAACTTCGACGTGCCCAGCCACGCCGAGGACTACGTGCACCGGATTGGTCGGACGGGCCGTGCCGGCCGGGACGGCAAAGCAATCATGATCTGCGTGCCACGCGACGAGAAGAATTTCGAAGACGTTGAGCGTCTGGTGCAAAAAGAGATCCCACGGCTGGAGAATCCGCTGCAAGCCGACGCGCCTGCCGCTGAAGATGCCACCGCCGAAGCACCGGCCAAGACCGATGACAAGCCCAAGCGCACCCGCTCGCGCAGCCGCAAGTCCGACGCCCCGCGCGCCGAGAAAGTCGCCGCTGAGAAACCAGCCGAGGACAAGCAGCCCCAAGCCGAAGCGCCCGCAGAGGCGCCCAAGCCCGAAGCGGCCGCCGAGGCGCAGCCTGCGCCACTGCAGGACGAACGCAAACCGCAGCGTGGCGGCAATACCGACAAAACCCCGCGTGGGCGGGGCCGGAACGACAAACGCGGCGGCAATGACAACCGCGTTGTCGGTCTGGGTGATCACACGCCTGACTTCATCGGTCTGAGCTTTCGCGAACGCATCTGAACCAGCCCATCCGCTGGCATGAATTCGCCGCCGATCCCAGCCGGGATTGGCGGCTTTTTCGTCTGTGCTATGTGAGACTTAGACCCTCTCAGATAGGACCATCATGCTGCGCCCTGCCCTTGCCACCCTTGCCCTCACTCTGACCGCCCTTCTGGCCACCCCCGCCAGCGCCGAGCGATGCCGCGCCGTGGTAAACGGGGCCGAAGTCGTCGTCGAAGCCGAGAATTTCGCCAATTTCGCGGATGAGGTCGGCACCCGTGAGCGGCTGATGACCTGGCCCGCGCGGAAATGGAGCAAGCTTTGGGGCGCGCCGCCCGCTTGCAACAGCGGGGTGCTGTTTGACTATCTTGCAACCACAGTGCCGCTGGACCAGATCAACGGCTATTGCCTGACCGCCACGGCAGAGGACGGGCATTTTCTAATCCCGGGCGAGCGGAACTATCGCGGCAACTGCAAGAAAACCTTTTGCGAACGGGTAAACACGACCAAGCAAGAGACCGTGGAGATCAGCAAAAGTATTGCACGCTCTGCGGTGGACACGATCAGCCAACCAGAAAACCTACGCGCGGTGGCGCATAAATCTGGGGCATTCATTCTGACCGGAGGGGCATCTGCCCTGAGCGCCAATCTGGCGACAACGGGCACCACGCTGGCCACCGCGCTCTCGACCCCCGCCGCCCTTGCGGCCACGGGCGTGAGCGTGGTCGCGGTGGGCGGCGCGGTCTATATGTGCAGCGGTGGGGAGGAGGTCAGCTCAGACGGCTGACCACCACGGTGACTTCGGGCTTTTTGCCGATCTCGTCATAAGACGACTGACGCGCGACCTTTTTCAGGCCGTCGTTCAGCTTGTCATCATCCCGCAGGGTGGCGGCCTTTTGACGGTTCAGCCATTGGCTGAGGTCTTGCTCCAGCACATCCACCAGCGGCGCGTTGGACCGGCCTGTTTCGGGCAGGCCCATTAGATCGACCCATGGATCGCCCAAGGGCTCATCATCCGCGTCAAGGATCATCGTCACGGTCGCATGACCGTTCAACGCCATGCGAATACGGTCGCGGATCACCCCATCAAGGGCGCCGACCTGCACAGAACCGTCAAGGTACATGCGGCCCGTATCGACATGCTCAACCACTTTGGGTTTGTTGCCTGACAGGTCAATCATCATGCCGTTCACCGCCAGAACGCCGGTGATGCCCTTTGCATCGGCAATCTTCACGTGCTCGCGCAGGTGACGGTGCTCGCCGTGCATGGGGATCAGAACCTGCGGTTTGACAATGGCGTGCAGCGTTTCCAGATCGGGGCGGTTGGCGTGGCCCGAGACGTGGTAGAGGCCCGAGGAATCATCCACTACATCAACGCCCTTTTCAGAGAATTGGTTGATAATGCTGATGACGCCGCGCTCATTGCCCGGAATGGTTTTCGACGAGAAGAGGAACAGATCGCCCTCTTTCAACTCGATCCCCTGATATTTGCCCCGTGCAAGCTGCGCCGAAGCCGCCCGGCGTTCGCCTTGGCTGCCAGTAACCAGCAACATCAGGTTCTCACGCGGGATCGCGCGGGCGTTTTCGGGAGAGATGACCGGCGGGAAGTCTTTCATCACCCCGGTCTGAATTGAGGCTTCGACCATGCGGTTCATCGCCCGGCCCAGCAGTACAATCGACCGCCCTGCCCGTGCGCCGGCCTCTGCCAGTGTCTTTACCCGCGCCACGTTCGAGGCAAAGGTCGTCGCGATGACCATGCCTTCGGCGCTGCTGACCAGCTTTTCGATCTCGGGGCCAACGGTGGCTTCCGAACGGCCGGGGTGGCTGGAGAAGACATTGGTACTGTCGCAAACCAGCGCGTTGACCCCATCCTTGCAGACCTCGGCCCAAAGGGCGTCGTCAAAGGCTTCGCCAACGCCGGGCGTGCGGTCGATCTTAAAGTCGCCCGAGTGGATCGTGCGCCCCTCGGGCGTGTCGATGACCATGGCTGAGGATTCAGGGATCGAATGCGAGATCGGCAGGAAGCCGACGGTGAAGGGGCCGGCTTTGATCTGCTCGGGCCACTTGCCCACCGTCGTGATCGCATCCTCTGGATGGCCATGCTCTGACATCTTGCGACGCGCGATGTTCGCGGTAAAGGCGCGCGCATAGATCGGTGCCTTGAGCGCCTCATAGGAATGGGCGACCGCGCCGATGTGGTCCTCATGCGCGTGGGTGATGAAGATCGCTTCGATCTGATCGCGCCGCTTCTTGAGCCATGTGATGTCAGGCAGGATCAGGTCCACGCCCGGCGTGCTGTCCATATCCGGAAAAGCGACACCAAGGTCGACGACGATCAGCCGCTCTTTGCCGGGTTTGCCGTAGCCGTAGACATAGGCGTTCATGCCAATTTCACCCGCCCCACCGAGGGGCAGATAGATAAATCGTTCGCTGCTCATATTATTCAGCTTTGTCCTTATTATAATCGTGGATCACGGTCAGCCCGTGCATCGTGAGTTCATCTTGATAATCATCGAACAGGTCGACTGCCTGCTGAAACAGCGGTGCCAGACCCCCCGTGGCAATAACGCGCATGGGTCTCGCACGTTCCGCCCTTATCCGCTCACATATCTCACGAACCAGTCCGACATAACCCCAAAAGACACCGGACTGCATGCAGGCCACCGTATTCGTGCCGATGACGTTCTGCGGCTTTGATATATCGATATGCGGGAGAGCTGCGGCAGCGTTATGCAGCGCCTCAAGGCTGAGGTTCACCCCCGGTGCAATCACACCCCCGATATAGGCCCCATCATCGGCCACGACGTCAAAGGTTGTGGCAGTGCCAAAGTCCACGACGATCAGATCACCGCCATAGAGGTCAAAGCCCGCCACAGTGTTCACCAACCGGTCCGGCCCCACCTGCGTGCCCGCATCGACGCGCACGTCAATCGGCAGGTCGCAGCCCGGTTTGCCCACCACGAAGGGCCGGGTGTTAAAGTAGCGATCGGCCAGAACGCGCAGGTTAAACACCACGCGTGGCACGGTGGAGCTGATAATCATATCGGTGATATCAGCCTCGATATTTCTCAACCTAATCAACGTGTTAAGCCAAACGTAATATTGATCCGCCGTGCGCTTCCAATCGGTCGAGGTGCGCCAAGTGGCGATGAACTCTTTCCCGTCCCAGATCGAGAAAACCGTGTTGGTGTTGCCGCAATCAATTGCCAGAAGCATGGTGCCTCCCTCCCCCGAATTTAGAAAAACACGTCCGCTGCGGTGATGGGCACCGCGCAGTCGCGGGTGCGCAGGATCAGATTGCCTGCGCTGTCTACATCTTCGAAAACGCCGGTGATCTCATCGCGCATCGTGCGGGCGGTGATGACCTCTCCCAACCGCGCGGCATGGGCGAGCCATGCGCTGCGGATCGTGGCGAAACCATAGGTGGTGAATTGATGTTCCAGACCGGCATATTCTTGCGCAAGGATATCGAGGAAGTCTTCGGCGGCCACATTGGCCCCCGCCTCGCGCAGCGTCACAGCAGGTAAGGCGCGTGCCTCCAGCGTACTCGCCTCCGGTGCATGGGCAAGGTTCACGCCAATCCCAATCGCCAGATGATCGCCGACGCTTTCCAGAAGGATCCCTGCCACCTTGCCACCGCGCAGCAGCACGTCATTCGGCCATTTCAACGCAAAAGCATCCTCACGCCCGGTCACCGCAACAAAGGCGCGGTAGAGCGCCAGTGATGTCACGAAGGACCGCAGCGCGGCAACGCCCGGTGGCTCTTTACGGGGCATCATCAAAGTGGCCGCGAAATTGCCGCGCGGGGTGGTCCAACTGCGCCCCCGCCGGCCCCGGGCGGCGGTCTGCTCCAACGCCAGAATCCAAGTCGGCGCGGTCAGCTCTTGCTGTAACCGCGCCGCCTCTGAGAGGGTGGAATCAAGCGTGTCATAGACGCGCCGGCCATAGCCTTCCGGCCAAGGAGTCATGCGGTGGTCCGGCCCGTCTTGCGCCGCACCGCTCAGTTCACCAGCGACGCCGCGGCCGAGGCGGCCATGCCCTCGACACCGAACATATTCGCGATACCGACGATCATGATCACAGCCGAGGCCATCAGCACCGCGGTCAGCACGCCACCGTTCTGGTGATCCAGCGTGTCAGAACGCTCTTCGCCAAAGTACATGTAAAAGACGATCCGCAAGTAGTAGTACGCACCGATCACACTGGCGATCACACCGGCCACGGCGAGCCATGCCATATTGGCGTCATAGGCCGCGCGCAGGACATAGAACTTGCCGAAGAAGCCCAGCATCGGCGGCACGCCGGCAAGGCTGAACAGCAGCACCAGCATCGCCAGCGCCCGGCCCGGATTGGTCTTTGCATACATATTGAGCGTGGTGATATCGGTCACCGGCGCGCCGTCCTTCTGCATCAGCAGGATGAAGGCGAATGTCCCAAGGTTCATGGTCACATAGATCGCCATATAGACCAGCATCGCCTGCACGCCGAAGGCCGTGCCCGCCGCTAGACCCATCAGAGCGTAACCCATATGGGCAATCGACGAAAAGGCCATCAGACGTTTGATATTGGTCTGACCAATCGCGGCGACTGAGCCGAAGAACATCGACAGGACCGACAGCAGCGCCACGATCTGGCTCCAATCGCTGACGATCTGGCCAAAGGCGTCATGCATCACCCGCGCGAAAAGGGCCATGGCGGCTACTTTTGGTGCGGTTGCAAAGAAGGCCGCAATCGGGGTCGGCGCGCCCTCATATACGTCCGGTGTCCACATGTGGAAGGGCACGGCAGAAACCTTGAAGGCAAGGCCGGAGATCAGGAAAACCAGACCAAAGAGGAGCCCAAGCGAGGTTTCACCCGTCTGCGCTGTGGTGATGATCCCGGCAAAGGCCGTGGTCCCGGCGTAGCCATAGACAAGCGACGCACCATAAAGCAGCAGACCCGAGCTGAGTGCGCCCAGGACGAAATACTTGAGGCCCGCTTCGGTCGATTTGACTGAGTCGCGGCGGAGAGAGGCGACGACGTAAAGCGCCAGAGATTGCAATTCCAACCCCATGTACAGCGCCATCAAGTCGCCCGCGCTGACCATCACCATCATGCCGACAACCGCCAGCGAGACCAGAATGGGATACTCAAACCGCAGCAAGCCCCGCAATTTCATGTAGCTTTCCGACATGACCAACACAGCCGCCGCCGACAGCAGGATCGCCACCTTGGCAAAGCGCGCGAAACTGTCGTCAATGAACATGCCGTAAAAGGCGATATTGGTCGTGCCGTCGCCGGACATGGCGACCCAACCGGCCAGCAGCACCATCACCACCGCGGTCACCCAGACGAGCACCCCGGCGGCCTTGTCTTTCGACGTATAGACCGCGCCAAGAAGGCCAAGCAGGGCAAACCCCGCGAGCACAATCTCGGGCAGAATGATGTTCAGATCAGCGGAAATCATGCGCCAAGTCCTTCTTAATGCGAGGCATCGGCGGTCTGCACAGCGGTATCAGCCGCCTCCAGCGCCATGTCGTAATTGTCAACGAGAGCAGCCACCGACGGCCCGATCATATCCAGCACCAGTGCCGGGTAGACGCCCAGGATCAGGGTCATCGCCACCAGCGGGGCAATGATCCATTTCTCACGCGCGGTCATATCGGTAATCGCTTTAAGGCTTTCCTTGATCAGGTCGCCCATCACCACGCGGCGATAGAGCCAGAGTGCATAGGCCGCCGAAAAGATCACCCCTGTGGTCGCCACAGCCGCCACCCAAGTGTTCACTTGGAAGGTGGCCATCAGCGTCAGGAATTCACCCACGAACCCAGATGTGCCCGGCAGGCCCACGTTCGCCATGGTGAAGAACATGAAGACCATTGCATAGGCCGGCATCCGGTTCACCAGACCACCGTAGGCATCGATCTCACGGGTGTGCATACGGTCATAGATCACGCCAACGCTAAGGAAGAGCGCGCCAGAGATGAAGCCGTGGCTAATCATCTGGAAGATCGCACCATCGATGCCTTGCTGGTTGGCAGCAAAGATACCCATGGTCACGAAACCCATATGCGCGACCGAGGAATAGGCGATCAGCTTTTTCATGTCCTGCTGCACCAGCGCCACCAGCGAGGTATAGACGATGGCGATGGCCGACATCCACAAGATCAGCGGCGTCATTACCTCTGCGCCCACGGGGAACATCGGCAGGCTGAACCGCAGGAAGCCGTAGCCGCCCATTTTCAGCAAGATCGCCGCAAGCACGACGGAACCGGCTGTAGGCGCCTGAACGTGGGCGTCGGGCAGCCATGTGTGGACCGGCCACATCGGCATCTTAACTGCAAAGCTGGCAAAGAAGGCGAGGAACATCAGTGTTTGCATGCCGCCGACGACTTGGATGCCCAGAAGCTCAAAGCTTTCGGAACCGAAGTTATGAGTGAGCAGGCTGATCTCGCAGCCGCCGATGCAGGTGGTGCCCGCCTCAGTAAACATTGCCACCATCGCCACCAGCATCAGCACCGAGCCGAGGAAGGTGTAAAGGAAGAACTTGAAGCTCGCGTAGATACGCTCTTTCCCGCCCCAGATGCCGATGATCAGGAACATCGGGATCAGACCCGCTTCGAAGAAGAGGTAGAAGAGCACCAGATCCAGCGCCATGAATACGCCGAGCATCAGCGTCTCCAAGAGCAGGAAGGCGATCATGTATTCCTTGACGCGGTGCTCGACGTTCCAGCTTGCCGCGATGACCAGCGGCATCATGAAGGTCGTGAGCATCACGAAAAGGATCGAGATACCGTCAACGCCGAGGCGGTATTTTAGACCCAACAGCCAGTCGGCCTCATCCACGAATTGGAAGTCGGTGTTGGCGGGGTCGAACTCGAACAACACAAAAAGCGAGATCAGGAAGGTGACCGTCGTGGTGATGAAGGCCAGCCATTTCGCATTGCGCCCGGCGGCGGCATCGTCGCCCCGCAGGAAGACCGCAAGGATCAACGCAGCAAAGGCCGGGACGAAAGTGATGATTGAAAGCAGATGCGTATCCATCAGTTCGCTCCTCCGCTCATCGTCATCCATGTCACCAGAACGGCGATCCCGATCACCATCGCGAAGGCGTAGGTGAAGATATAACCCGTCTGTGCCTTACCCGCGAGGCGGGTGAAGAAGGGGATGATCCCCATGGCGATGCCGTTCAGCGTGCCGTCGATCACAGTGCCATCGCCGCGCTTCCACAGGAACCGGCCGATCGTCTTGGCGGGACGCACGAAAATCACGTCGTAGACCTCATCAAAGTACCATTTATTTTTCAGGAACAGGTAAAGCGGGCGTTGGTTGGCCGCCAGCCGTCCCGGCACGCTGGGGCTCCAGATATAGAACCACAGCGCCATGACCAGACCAGCCAGCATCGCGATGAAGGGCGAAACCTTGACCCATGTCGGAGCGGCATGGGCATCGTCCAGCACATGGTTGTCCGGCGCGAAGTACAGCGCCCCCTCGCCCGGCGCACCGCCAAAGCTTTCGTGATGCGCGCCCGCGTCTTGATGGCCTTCGACCAGCGCCTCGGCTCCCTCGTCGCCATCGACCGGACCCGTGGCGCCATGATCCTCCTCGGCCCCTTCGACATGAGCGTCGCCGCCTTCGGCCATTTCAGCCATCGGGATGCCGTAGAATTTGCCGACTTGATCGGCATGACCAAAGAAGCTGCCATACCAGACCATCCCGGCAAAGACCGACCCGAGCGCCAAAACACCAAGCGGGATCAGCATGACCATCGGGCTTTCATGCGCGTGTTCATGCGTATGTTTGTTGCCACGTGGCTCGCCAAAGAATGTGAGGAAGATCAGACGCCAGCTGTAGAAGCTTGTCATCGCAGCGGCGATCACCAGCAGCCAGAAGCCATACATTGAGCCACCACCCCAGGCGCTTTCGATGATCGCGTCTTTCGACAGGAAGCCCGCGAAACCGATATGCGTTAGCGGAATGCCGACCCCGGTGATCGCCAGCGTGCCGATCATCATGGCAGCAAAGGTATAGGGGATCTTTTTGCGCAGACCGCCGTAGTTGGTCATGTCCTGCTCGTGGTGCATCGCATGGATGACCGAGCCCGCGCCCAAGAACAGCATCGCCTTAAAGAAGGCGTGGGTGAAGAGGTGGAACATCGCCGCCGAATACATGCCGACGCCCGCTGCCACGAACATATAGCCGAGCTGGGACATGGTCGAATAGGCGATCACACGTTTGATGTCGGTTTGCACAAGGCCGATGGTCGCCGCGACAAAGGCGGTCGTCGCGCCGATCACCGTGACAAAGGCCATGGCTTCGGGCGCAAACTCCATCACCGGCGACATGCGGCAGACAAGGAAGACACCCGCTGTCACCATGGTCGCGGCGTGGATCAGCGCCGACACTGGCGTCGGGCCTTCCATCGCGTCGGGCAGCCATGTGTGCAGGAACAGTTGTGCCGATTTACCCATCGCGCCCACGAACAGCAGGAAGGCAATGAGATTGGCAGCGTTCCAGTCGTTCCACAGGAATGTTACCGACTGCTCGGCCAAGTCGGGCGCGGCGGCGAAAATGTCGTCAAAGCGGATCGAATCCGTCAGCATATAAAGGCCGAAGATGCCCAGCAGGAATGCAAAGTCCCCTACCCTGTTCACGATAAAGGCCTTCATCGCCGCGGCATTCGCGCTTGGCTTACGGAAGTAGAAACCAATCAGCAGATAGGACGCGACACCGACGCCCTCCCAACCAAAGAACATCTGCACGAGGTTGTCTGCTGTCACCAGCATCAACATCGCGAAGGTAAAGAAGGACAGATAGGCGAAGAACCGGGGACGATAGCTTTCGTTATCGCGGAAGTTCTCATCATGGGCCATGTAGCCGAAGGAATAAAGGTGCACGAGGCTCGAGACCGTGGTGATCACGATCAACATGATCGCGGTCAGACGGTCCATGCGGATCGCCCAATCGGTGCTCAGCGTGCCGCTTTCGATAAAGCGCAGGATCTGGATTTGCTCGGTCGGGCCGTCCAGCGTCAGGAAGACGACCCAGGACAGGAAGGCCGAGAGGAACAGCAAGCCAGTCGCGATCCACTGGGCAGCTTTCTCACCAGTAATCTTCCAGCCGAAACCGCAGAGGATGGCACCCACCAGCGGGGCGAATAGGATCGTGGTTTCCATTGCCTCAGCCCTTCATCACGTTGACATCTTCCACCGCGATCGAGCCACGGTTGCGGAAGAAACAGACCAGAATGGCGAGGCCAATGGCGGCCTCGGCGGCGGCGACGGTGAGTACGAAAAGCGTAAACACCTGCCCCGTCAGATCACCAAGGAAACTGGAGAAGGCGACGAGGTTGATGTTCACCGCGAGCAGCATCAATTCGATGCTCATCAGCAGAATGATCACGTTCTTGCGATTCAGGAATAGCCCGAAGATGCCGATGACAAACAGCGTTGCCGCTACCGTCAGGTAATGCTCAAGTCCGATCATGTCGTCCCTTACGTTCCCGCCCCTTAATGGGCTTTGGTCGCGCCCCATTTGGTGGGGCTTTTAGTATCACTTTGCCCCGGCTGCCACCGGGATTGCCGGGTTTTAGCCGATAAAGCTGTAGCCGCCGAAAAACACGACGATCAACACCACGACCAGTACCACGATTGTTGTTCTCGACATCACGACGTCCCTTTTCTCTCTTGGTTCAGCCGTTTTCTTTCAAAGAAACCGGCGACGGAATTTTCAAAAAATTCCGGTGATTACAGGCCCTGCCCCGACTTCACATCGCGCAATTCCATCGCCTTGGCCGGGTTGCGCATCATCTGCGCCACCACGTCTTGGCGCTTCACGTCCTTACGGTGACGCAGTGTCAGCACGATCGCGCCGATCATCGCCACCAGCAGGATCAGACCCGCCAGCTGGAACAGCAGGAAATAGCGGTCATAGAGCAATAGCCCGAGCGCTTCGGTGTTGAACCGGGTGGGGTCAATCGCATTGGCGCGCAGGCTCTCGGCCGCTTCGCTCTGCTCCCATGCACCAAAAGCCATGACGAACTGCATCAGGATCACTAGTGCGATCAACAGCGCCAGCGGCATGTAGCGCGCCATCTCGGCTTTCAGCTCGGCAAAATCCACATCGAGCATCATCACGACGAAGAGGAACAGTACCGCCACCGCTCCGACGTAGACGATCACCAGCAGCATCGCCACGAATTCCGCGCCTAGCAGGACGAATAGCCCCGCTGCCGAGAGGAACGACAGGATCAACCAGAGCACCGAATGTACCGGGTTGCGGCTGATCACCGTGAACAGGCCGCCAGTGATGACGCTGATCGCGAAGAGGTAAAATGAAAAGACCGTCATGCGCCGTCTTCCTTCTTGGTGTCTTTGTTCTCGTCCAGCACCGATTGCGCCAGTTCCAGCGCGCGGGTCATCGCCGGAATACCGGCAAAGGCCGACATCTGGCCGATGGTCTCGACGATATGTTGTTTCGTGGCGCCCGCTTCGAGCGCGTGGCGCACCGTCTGGCGGACGCCCACATCATTCTGCGCGCCCTGCATGGTCAGCCCGGCCAGTGTCAGCAGCAGCCGCGTGCGGGCATCAAGACCGCCTTTGTTGACCGTGTCGCCGAACCAGAAATCCATCATTTCCTTAGGCATAGTGCCCATCATCGCCTCAAACCCTTTGGGCGAAAAGGCATCCATTGCCGGAAAGGCTTTTGCCATTTCCTGCGCCTGTTTCATCATCGCATCAAAGGGGTTTGTTGGATCACTCATCGGTAGGGTGCATCCATTTCGAGGTTACGGGCGATTTCTGATTCCCAACGGTCGCCGTTGTCCAGCAGTTTGGCCTTGTCGTAGTAAAGCTCTTCGCGGGTCTCGGTCGAGAACTCGAAGTTCGGGCCTTCGACAATGGCATCCACCGGGCAGGCTTCCTGGCAGAAACCGCAGTAGATGCATTTGGTCATGTCGATGTCATAGCGCGTGGTGCGGCGGCTGCCGTCTTCGCGCGCTTCGGCGTCGATTGTGATGGCCTGCGCGGGGCAGATCGCTTCACACAGTTTGCAAGCGATGCAACGTTCTTCGCCATTGGGATAGCGGCGCAACGCATGCTCACCACGAAAACGGGGCGACAGTGGCCCCTTCTCATGCGGGTAGTTAATAGTGGTTTTCGGCGCAAAGAAATAGCGCATCCCCAACATGAACGCCTTGGCGTAGTCAGCCAGCAGGAAGTATTTCGCGGCGCGGGTGTAATCCATCTGTGCCATATCAGCCCCCTACGGTCCAACGGGCATAGATACCCCAGAACCAATCGAATTTTGCAGCAAAGGCCACGAAGACCACCCAGAACAGCGAGAACGGCAAGAAGACTTTCCACCCCAGACGCATCAGCTGGTCATAGCGGTAGCGTGGCGTGATCGCCTTCACCATGGAGAACATGAAGAAGACCATCAGCATCTTGACGAACATCCAGAAGAAGCCATCGGGCAGGAACGGCACCGGAGACAGCCAGCCACCGAAGAACATCAGCGACACAAGCGCGCACATCAGCACCACGGCCACCAGCTCGCCAATCATGAAGAGCAGGAAGGGCGTGGAGGAGTATTCCACCTGATAGCCTGCCACCAGTTCCGATTCTGCTTCCGGCAGGTCGAACGGTGGGCGGTTGGTTTCCGCCAGCGCCGAGATGAAGAACAGGATCAGCATCGGGAAGTGCGGCAGGAAGTACCAGTTGAACAAGCCCCAGTCGCCATCCTGTGCCGCCACGATGGACGAGAAGTTCATTGACCCGGTCGAGAGGATCACGCCGATGATGATCAGACCGATCGAGACTTCGTAAGAGATCATCTGCGCGGCGGATCGCAGGCTCCCTAGGAACGGGTATTTCGAGTTCGACGCCCAACCGCCCATGATCACGCCGTACACCTCCAAAGAGGAGACAGCGAAAACATAGAGGATTGCCACGTTGATGTCCGACAGGATCCAGCCTTCGTTAAAGGGGATCACCGCCCAAGCAATCATCGCCATGACGAAAGAAATCATCGGCGCAAGGAAGAAGACCCCTTTGTCAGCCCCCGCGGGCACCACCACTTCTTTCACGATATACTTGAGGAAGTCCGCGAAACTTTGCAGCAGGCCGAAGACACCCACGACGTTGGGGCCGCGGCGCATCATCACGGCGGCCCAGATCTTGCGGTCGGCATACATGAGGAAGGCCAGCGCCAGCAAAAGCGGTACAACCAGCAGCAAAACCTGCCCAACCGTCAGCAGGGCGATGCCCAGCCCGGTGTTGTAAAAGAAATCAGCCATAAGTCCTCACACCGTCGGAATGCCGCGTTCCGCGCATTGAAACGCAGTCACTTCGGCATCAATTGTCTTCAAGCCTTTCGGCAGGCTCGGCGAGATTGTGTAAACAGCATCTGCCCGCCATATGCCACCCTCTTCGGTGACATTTGTCCGCACATGACGTGCAAAACCATAGCCCCGGATCAGCGTATATTGCGCGGCGGCACATTCGGCGTAATCTGACACGTCTTGGTTCGACAACGCCTTGGTCATGGCCACGTTAAACTGCACCAAATCACCATCCAAAAGCTGGGTTTCAACCCCTTTGTAGTCGGGGATAAAATCCTCGGCCACCGGCACCTGCGGTTCGCAGGCGGCCAGCAGCATCAAGGGGGCCAGCGCCATTGTTCTCACTCCGCCGCCATCGGTTCAGCCCGACGCGCGGCGGCCAGTGCCGACAGTTCTGCCATCAACTGGCTGGCCCGCGCGATTGGGTTGGAGAGATAGAAGTCGCGCACTGCAGGCGCAAAGGACGCATCGCCCAATTTGCCTGCGGGCAGTGCGTTCCATTCGTTTTCCGGCACCACATCGACATCCGCCAGATGCGGTACGGCCTTTGTCAGCTTGCGGCGCAGCTGCGCGATGGAATCATAGCCCAACTGCGCGCCCAGTTCAGCCGAGAGCGCCCGCAGAATCGCCCAGTTTTCCTTGGCTTGCCCCGGAGCGAAACCTGCGCGCTGCGCCAATTGAGGGCGGCCTTCGGTGTTTACGAACAACCCAGGCTCTTCCGTATAGGCGGCACCCGGCAGAATGATGTCGGCGCGGTGGGCACCACGGTCGCCGTGGCTGCCTTGGTAAATCACGAAGGGACCAGCGCCAATCTCGACCTCATCCGCACCGAGGTTATAGATCACCTCGGCCCCGGCCACATTATCCATGCCGTTTTCCGCCGTGGCACCGATGTCCATCGCGCCGACACGCGACGCGGCGGTGTGCAAGATCATCAGCTTGCTTTTGGTCTTCTCGGCCAGTTCCATAGCTTTCGCCAGAACCGCAGCGCCATCAGCTTCGCGCAGTGCGCCTTGGCCGACGACGATCACCGAAGGCTGCTCCAGCACTTCGTCAAAGTCACTGCCCATCAACTTGTCGAGCGTGGCACGGTCATTGCCCAGATGGTGATGCGGATAGGTCAGGTCCGCCGCTTCGCCGATCAGGCCAATCTCAGCGCCTTTGCTCCAAGCCTTACGGATACGCGCGTTCAACACCGGGGCTTCGACCGCGGGGTTGCAGCCAATCAGCTGGACCATCTTGGCGTTGTCCAGATCCTCAATCCGCGCGTTGCCGACATAGCCAAAGCGGTTGCCCGCAGGCAGCTTCGCGCCATCGGTGCGGCATTCGACGACACCGCCCTGCCCTTCAATCAACTCTTTCAGCGCAAAGGCGGCCTCGACCGAGGACAGATCACCGACCAGACCGGCCAGTTTCTTGCCCTTCATCGCGGTGGCGGCGGCGTTCAGCGCTTCGTGCCAGCTTGCTTTGCGCAGCTTGCCGTTCTCGCGGATATAAGGTGTGTCCAAACGCTGGCGGCGCAGACCGTCCCAGACAAAACGCGTCTTGTCGGAAATCCACTCTTCGTTCACGCCGTCATGGTTGCGCGGCAGGAAGCGCATGACTTCGCGCCCCTTGGTATCCACTCGGATGTTGGAGCCAAGCGCATCCATCACGTCGATGCTCTCGGTCTTGCTGAGTTCCCACGGACGCGCGGTGAAGGCGTAGGGCTTGGAAACCAGCGCGCCGACGGGGCAAAGATCAATGATATTGCCCGACAAGTTGCTGTCGATCAGAGAGCCGAGATAGGTCGTGATCTCCGCATCCTCGCCCCGGCCCGTCTGGCCCATGACATGCTGGCCCGCGACCTCGGTCGTGAAGCGCACGCAGCGGGTGCAGGAGATGCAGCGGGTCATATGGGTCTCAACCAGCGGGCCAAGATCAAGGTCTTCGGTGGCCCGCTTGGGCTCGCGGTAGCGCGAGAAGTCGACGCCGTAGGCCATCGCCTGATCCTGCAGGTCACACTCACCGCCCTGATCGCAGATCGGGCAATCGAGCGGGTGGTTGATGAGCAGGAACTCCATCACGCCCTCGCGGGCCTTTTTGACCATCGGCGAGTTGGTTTTCACCACCGGCGGCTGGCCCTCGGGGCCGGGGCGCAGGTCGCGCACCTGCATGGCGCAGGAGGCGGCGGGCTTGGGCGGCCCGCCGACGACTTCCACAAGACACATCCGGCAGTTACCGGCAATCGACAGACGCTCGTGGTAACAGAAGCGCGGCACTTCAATGCCGACCTGCTCGCAGGCCTGAATGAGCGTCATCGCCCCTTCGACTTCGACTTCTTTACCGTCGATGATGATCTTGCGGATATCGCTCATAAGCTCACTTTGCCTTCAGTAACGAACCGATCCGGCTCGATTTTTGAATCTCTTCGCGTCCAAGCGCACAATAGCTTTGCGGGTCCGAAGTATCGACCCCCTTGGCCTTGAAAAACGCGGCGCCCCGCGCTCTCATGCGCGCTTTTTCAGCGTCACTATCAATATAGGCGTCGATCTCGGCGTCGGAGTAGCCCAGATCGCCTGCCTTGCCCTTCAAGTCCCATGCCATCTTGACCGCGCGCAGCATCCGCGCACTGATGTCGGGGCAGTTTTTCCGGATGATGTCGGCCACGCCCATGTCCAAGAGCGCGTCGTCAATCGCGGCCACTTCGCGCAGCGGCGGTTTGGCGGCAGCCGGTGTCACGGTTGCAGCGGTCAGGCTCAGGCCCATCACGGCGATCATTAGGGTGCGCATATCAATTCTCCTTCATGCAGCGGGCCGGAACGGCCCGTCTGACAGATGGAGTTCGGGGGGTATGATATTCAATATCACCGCCCCCATGGGCCGCAGCCCCGCGATATGTCGCCGATGCGATCACTGAGGGCAGCGCCCCTGAAAGGTCAGCGCCCCGCCATCGAACCGCAGCGCGCTTGCCGGGGCATCGGGGCCAAAGGTCCAGTCGATCTTAGAGTTGCCGTAGTTGCCGACGCAGTATTTCACCGCCTCATAGCGCGCCGCTGCGCGTGCACCGTCGATGGATTTGCCGGCATCCTTGACCGTCACCTGAAATACGTCGCGCTGGCCATCCACCTTGCGCAGCTTGGTGCTGAAATACTGCCCGTCAAAGGCAACACGCTCACCATTATTGGCACAGCCTGCCAGCAGAGCGCTGACCGTCAAAACCGTCAAAGCATATTTCATAGACCTACTCCGCTGCGCCTTGGGCCCGGCTTTGCCGACCGCCCCCGCGCCTGTTGTGGACGGACGCGCCTGACACGCGCCCGCTATCGCCGCTCCTGTGCCAAGCGTCAAGCCATCGGGCCTGCCGCCGCACAGGGTTTCACTCTGCCGCGACCGCGCTGACACGGCCCGTGCGTTTGTGTTTGATCCGGTCTTCGATTTCGTCCCGGAAGTGGCGGATCAGACCTTGGATCGGCCAAGCCGCCGCATCGCCAAGCGCGCAGATCGTGTGCCCTTCGACCTGTTTGGTCACATCCAGCAACATATCGATCTCTTCGGGTTCCGCATCGCCGGTCACCAGACGGTCCATCACACGCATCATCCAGCCGGTGCCTTCGCGGCAGGGCGTACATTGGCCACAGCTTTCGTGTTTGTAGAACTTCGACAGCCGCCAGATCGCTTTGATCACATCGGTTGAGTTGTCCATCACGATCACCGCCGCCGTGCCGAGGCCGGAACGCTGTTCGCGCAGATAATCAAAATCCATGATCGCGTCGCGCATGTCTTTGCCGGGGATCAGCGGTACCGAAGAGCCGCCGGGGATAACGGCCTTTAGGTTGTCCCAACCGCCGCGAATGCCGCCGCAATGTTTTTCGATCAGCTCTTCAAACCCGATGCTCATCGCCTCTTCAACAACGCAAGGGTTATTGACGTGGCCCGAGATTGCAAAGAGCTTGGTGCCAGCGTTATTCGCGCGGCCAAAGCCCGCGAACCACTCCGGCCCACGGCGCAGGATGGTCGGCACCACGGCGATGGATTCGACGTTGTTCACCGTGGTCGGGCAGCCATAGAGGCCCGCGCCCGCAGGGAACGGCGGCTTCATCCGGGGCATGCCCTTCTTGCCTTCGAGGCTTTCCAGCAGCGCGGTTTCTTCGCCGCAAATGTAAGCCCCTGCCCCATGGTGCAGATAGATATCGAAGTCCCAGCCGGATTTGGAGGCGTTCTTGCCCACCAGACCCGCCTCATAGGCTTCATCAATCGCAGTCTGCAACGCTTCTCGCTCGCGGATGTATTCGCCCCGCAGGTAGATATAGCAGGTATGCGCGTTCATCGCGAAAGAGGCGATCAGGCAGCCTTCGATCAGCGTATGCGGATCGTGGCGCATGATTTCGCGGTCCTTGCAGGTGCCCGGCTCGGATTCGTCGGCGTTGACCACCAGATAGGAGGGGCGGCCATCGCTTTCCTTGGGCATGAAGGACCACTTCAGACCCGTTGGGAAGCCCGCCCCGCCCCGGCCCCGCAGGCCAGAGGCTTTCATCTGATCCACGATCCAATCGCGGCCCTTTTGAATGATCCCGGCGGTGCCATCCCAATGGCCCCGCGACTGCGCGCCTTTCAGGGTGCGGTCATGCATGCCGTAGATATTGGTAAAAATGCGGTCTTTGTCCTGAAGCATGATGCCTACCTTTGGTTCTCACGGCTGGCCCGGCGGGCCTGCCACATTTGATATATCACGACCAGCGCCCAGAAAAGCGCAGCCAGTGCAGCAAAGTCGAAGAGCAGCGCATAACGCCCCGGCAGGCCAAGCGCCGGGCCAGCCCATTGCATGGCCAGCCACAAGCACATGGTCACGGCAATGACCAGCCCTGCGGTGCGGCCCTTGCGGGCAAGCGCTCTGTCTTCTGCTTCGCTCATGTCTCTCGTCGCTCTGTCAAACCCCGGCCTTGCCGCCATTGGCAAGGGCTTTGGCCTGACCGATCCAATCGTCGCGCCGGATACGGCCCTTAAAACGCAGGCGGGAATCGACCCAGTCGATCTCATCCCCCTGAAGTGCTGCGATCTGATCGAAATGGTAGATGCCCAATTCATTCAGCGTCTGTTCCAACTTCGGCCCGATGCCGCCGATGCGCTTGAGGTCATCTGCCCCGCCCGCACGCGGCGCGTCGAGCAGCGCAGGTTTGCCATCGGTAGAATGGCTATCGGTCGCGGGCACTGGTGCGGGTTCGGCCTCTGTGGGCGCGGGCGCTTCGACGACCTCTTGCGGGGTCTCCACAACAGCAGGCGCTTCTTCGGCCTCGATTACCTGTTCGGGCGCGGCTTCAACGGCAGAGGTATCGGCCACGGGCGCTGTCGGCTCCTGAGGCGGTGTTTCCTTGGAAGGCGCGGAAGGGGTTTCGACGGCCTCCTTCGGGGGCGTCACTACAGCAACAGCTTCTTCCGCTTTGGCGGCGACCTGTTCCGGTGCCGCCTCAACGGCAGCAGTATCGGCCACGGGCGCTGTCGGCTCCTGTGGTGGTGTTTCCTCAGCAGGTTCAACCGGCGCGCTTGCCTTGCGCGCCGCCCCGATCCCGGCGTCCCCAGCTGGGACTGAACCCACGGCAGAGGAAACGCTTCCCGACGCCGTCGGCGCCCCTGCGACCGATGCAGCCGCCGCGCTGCGCGTGCTGTCTTGGGGGGCAGCGGCGGGTACGTCTTTGCACAGTAGGGTCAGCGTCAGATAGCCCACGATCACCGCCACCAGCACACCGGCCAGGATCGACATCAACAGCCCCCAGATGCCAAAGGCCAGCATTAGGAATGCCACCAGCAAACCGGCACCGGCACCCAGCCACCAGCATCGCTTGGTGCAGGCCTCTCGTTCCGAAATATCCGTCATGACTGTCCTTCTCTCCCTTAATGCGGGCGATGCGGCTTATGGCTTTGCGAGGTGGTAATGGTGCCTTCCTTGGCCCGTTGCGAAATCTCCGGCTTTAGTCTTTGGCGAGGCGCGCGGCCTGCTCTACCCAGTTGTCGCGGCTGACCCGGCCTTTGAAGCCTTCGAGGTTCTGGTCGACCCAAGCGACCTCCTCAGGACCCCATTGGGCGATCTGGTCAAAGTGGTAGAACCCCATACCGTTCAACATCTGCTCAAGCTTTGGGCCGACGCCTTTGATCTTTTTCAGATCATCAGCACCGCCCTCACGCGGGCCGTCCAACTGGGCAGGCTTTTGGCCGGGCGTGGCGGGGGCGCTGGTCTCGGCCTTTGCCGCGTCGGCGCTCTCACCCTTGGGGTCACGTTTGGAGCGCGGTTTGCTCTTTGACGTGGCTTCGGCTTCTTGCTCGGTCACGCCGGTCTTATCAGCGCTTTCGCCCTCGGCGGGACGCGGCTCTTCAGCTTCGACCTCTTCAACCGTCTCAGCCTGTGGCGCGTCGGGTTGATTGCGCCAGGGTGTCAGCAGTGGCACTTCGGTGCCGTCGATCCGCTTGACGGTATCGCCAATATCCACCGCAGCCTGCGCGCTGGCGTTATACTGCGTGCGCCCGCTTTCGTGGTCCGTGAGGCTGGTCAACCCGCCCAGAGGCTCCGACGCATAGCGCCCGTTCTGCGGGCCTGGCACGGGCACGCGCCCATCGCTCAACTCATCAAGGATTTCGTTAAGCCGCGCGGTGGTCAGGTCTTCGTAATAGTCCTTGCCAATCTGAGCCATAGGCGCATTGGAACAGGCCCCAAGGCATTCGACCTCTTCCCAAGAAAAACGCCCATCCGCCGACAGTTCGTGCGGATTGTTGGCGATGCGCTCTTTGCAAACAGCGACCAAATCCTCGGCCCCGCAGATCATGCAGGATGTGGTGCCACAAACTTGGATATGTGCCACGGATCCAACGGGTTGAAGCTGGAACATGAAGTAGAAGGTCGCCACCTCCAGCCCGCGGATATAGGCCATGCCCAGCATTTCCGAGACATGTTCAATCGCCGGACGGGTCAGCCAGCCCTCTTGCTCCTGCGCGCGCCATAGCAGTGGAATGATCGCGCTGGCCTGACGGCCTTCGGGGTACTTGGTGATCTGCGCTTCGGCCCATTCTTGGTTGGCGGGCGTGAAGGCAAAACTGTCGGGCTGGTCAGGGTGTAGACGGCGGAGCATTAGTTCGAACCTATGGTCAGGCGGAGGCCAATGATGCCCCCGGCGTAAATTTCTTCAATACGAGGTGACGCCAGCGGCATCACCGGTCGATCTCTCCAAAGACGACGTCCATGGTGCCGATGATCGCGGCGACATCGGCAAGCTGGTGGCCGCTGGCGATATGGTCCATCGCCTGCAAGTGCAAAAAGCCCGGCGCGCGGATTTTGGAGCGGTAGGGTTTGTTGGAGCCATCGGCCACGAGGTAGACGCCAAACTCACCCTTGGGCGCTTCGACCGCGCAATAGACCTCACCCTCGGGCACGTGGAAGCCTTCGGTGTAGAGCTTGAAGTGGTGGATCAAGCTTTCCATGTCGGTCTTCATCGCGGTGCGCGAAGGCGGGGTGATCTTGCCCCGGGCGAGGATATCCCCCTGCCCTTCGGGCGCGCGGAGCTTCTCGATCGCCTGCTGCATGATGTGTGTGGACTGGCGCATCTCTTCCATCCGGCAGAGGTAGCGGTCAAAGCAGTCGCCGTTCTTGCCCACTGGGATTTGGAAGTCGAATTCATCATAGCATTCATAGGGCTGCGCGCGGCGCAGATCCCATGCAAAGCCCGAGCCACGCACCATGACGCCGCTGAAACCGTAGTTCAGGATGTCTTCTTCGGTCACGATGCCGATGTCGACGTTGCGCTGTTTGAAGATACGGTTTTCGGTCAGCAACTCATCGATATCGACCATAAATTTGGTCAGGAATTGATCGCACCAAGCTTCCATATCGTCGAGCAGCGCTGGCGGCAGGTCTTGGTGTACACCGCCGGGGCGGAAATAGGCCGCGTGCAGGCGCGCGCCGCAGGCCCGCTCGTAAAAGATCATCAGGCTTTCACGCTCTTCAAAGCCCCAGAGCGGCGGCGTCAGCGCGCCCACGTCCAGCGCCTGCGTGGTGATGTTGAGCAGGTGGTTCAGAATACGGCCAATTTCGCAGAACAGCACCCGGATCAGCGAGGCACGGCGCGGCACGGCCGTCTCGGTCAGCTTTTCAATGGCCAGACACCAAGCGTGTTCTTGGTTCATCGGGGCTACATAATCCAACCGGTCGAAATACGGCAGGTTTTGCAGGTAGGTGCGGCTTTCCATCAGCTTTTCGGTGCCACGGTGCAGCAGGCCGATATGCGGATCACAACGCTCTACAACTTCGCCATCCAGCTCCAGCACCAGACGCAAAACACCGTGCGCGGCAGGGTGTTGCGGACCGAAGTTGATGTTGAAGTTGCGGATCTTCTGCTCGCCGGACTCAAAGTCGGTCGACCCGTCGTCAAAGGCTTTTGTGCGAATGTCGCCGTCCATTACCGTTTCTCCAGTTCTTGCAGCTTCATACCCATCCACCACAGCAAAGCAATTGTGCCCAGCGGGATCAGACAGGCAGCTGCCCAGTATTTATTGATGCCAAAGAACGGCAGCAGCTTGACCATCGGGATGGCGGTCAGCGCCGAGAGGATTAGCCACCAGAACCCGCCCATTACTTCGCGTCCTTGCTCACATGGCCGTCGGGCGCGGATTTGTCATCGCCGGGCAGGATGTAATCGGCGCCTTCCCATGGCGACATGAAGTCAAACTGGCGGTATTCCTGAACGAGGCTTACGGGTTCATAGACCACGCGTTTGGCACCTTCGTCATAGCGCACTTCGGTATAGCCCGTGGTTGGGAAATCCTTGCGCAACGGATGGCCGCGGAAGCCGTAGTCCGTGAGGATGCGACGCAGGTCCGGATGGCCGGAAAACAGGATGCCGAACATGTCAAAGACTTCACGCTCGAACCAATCGGCACTGGGATGCACGCCGGTGAGCGACGGCACCATGTCCTTCTCCCGCGCGGCGGCGCGCAGGCGGATACGGTGGTTTTGATACATCGACAGGAAGTGGTAGACCACGTCGAACCGTTTCGCACGGCCGGGATAGTCCACCGCCGTGATGTCGACCAAGGTCGAGAAGCGGCAGGTCGGATCACCTTTGAGGAACTCGACAAGCCCGGCGACATTGGCCAGCGCCACGTCCATGTTCAACTCACCTCTGGTGACATCCCATCCGAGCACGCAATCGGGCCGCTTGGCTTCGATATAGGCTCCAAGTTCCTGCAGTTGTTCGCTCATCGCAAATCTTCCTTCCACGCGCCGATCAACGCCATCTCACTGTCCCGCGCCTTTGGCGCATCGTCCTTTCGCCTGCCCCTCACCCGGCGCAGGCTCTTGTCTTAGCGCACAATCGTCCCGGTGCGGCGGATTTTGCGCTGCAACTGGAGGATACCATACAGCAGCGCCTCCGCCGTGGGCGGGCAGCCGGGCACATAGACGTCAACCGGCACAATGCGGTCACAGCCGCGCACGACCGAATAGCTGTAGTGGTAGTAGCCACCACCATTCGCGCAGGAGCCCATCGAGATCACATAGCGCGGCTCGGGCATCTGGTCGTAGACCTTGCGCAGCGCCGGAGCCATTTTGTTGGTTAGCGTGCCCGCGACGATCATCAGGTCCGACTGCCGCGGAGAAGCGCGTGGGGCTGTTCCGAAACGCTCAAGGTCATAGCGCGGCATGGAGCTGTGCATCATCTCAACCGCGCAGCAGGCCAGACCAAAGGTCATCCAATGCAGCGAGCCGGTGCGCGCCCAATTGATAATATCTTCGGTCGAGGTCAGCAGAAAACCTTTGTCCTGCAACTCGGCGTTCAGGCTATGGGTGGCGACGTCACGATCCGCGCCCGCGCCATACTGCCCGTAGGCTTCAGGAGCGGATGCACCGGATTTTACCCGCGGGCTTTGGTGGCCATCGCCCATCACCGGGGTGACCAGCGCGTCATCATTTACTGCCATTCCAGCGCTCCCTTCTTCCATTCATAGGCGAAGCCCGCCGTCAGCACGCCCAAGAACACCATCATTGACCAGAAGCCCACCATGCTCACGTCCTTGAAGGCCACGGCCCAAGGGAAGAGGAAGGCGATTTCGAGGTCAAAAATGATAAAGAGGATCGACACCAGATAGAAACGCACGTCGAATTTCATCCGCGCATCGTCAAAGGCGTTGAACCCGCATTCATAAGCCGAGACCTTTTCCGGGTCCGGATTGCGCACGGCAACCACCACAGCGGCAAGGATCAGCACAAGGCCAAGGCCAATCGCCACAGCCAGAAAAACGAGGATGGGCAGGTATTCCCGCAGCATGTCGTCCAAGGGGATGCTCCTTTCGCGGTGCGCGGCATGAGGCAAAGGCCAAAAGCCCGCGCAGACAAACTTGGAACGGGTTTAACTCTGCCCGTGGGTAGGGTCAACGGGCCAAGCCCGGTTAATGCCGCCCACGGGCCCGCAATAGAGCCATTTCGCCAAAGCCGCGGGTCAGACCACCCAAGCGGCTTTGCGCTTGTCGAAGAAGGCAGCGATTCCCTCGGCGGCTTCCTCGGTTTCCCAACGTGCCGCGAGGGCGTCGATGGACATTTTCACTGCTTCGGGCGTGGCGATTCCACCCAAGTCCTGCGCGAGTTTCTTGGCGGCCGCCACAGCCCCCGGTGCGCAGGACAAATAGGGCACCACTTCGGCTTCCACCGCGGCGTCCAACGCATCCGCTGGAACGGCACGGGCCAAGAGCCCCAGATCAACCGCTTCCGCCGCATCAAACAGCCGTGCCGACATGAAGACCCGCCGCGCGCGCCCCTCGCCCATCCGCGCCAGCACATAAGGGCCGATGGTTGCCGGAATGATCCCCAGCCGCGTCTCGGTGAAGCCCATCTTGAGGCTGTCGACCCCGACCGCCACATCACAGACCGAGGCCATGCCAACCCCGCCGCCAAAGGCATTGCCCTGCAGCTTGCCGATCACCGGCTTTGGCAGCGCATTCAGCGCTCCCAGCATCGTGGCCAGCTTGCCCGCCTCTGCCGAGCGCGTCTGCGCATCCATATCCGCCTGATCGCGCATCCAGCCCAGATCGCCGCCCGCGCAAAAGGACTTGCCCGCCCCGGTCAACACCACAACGCGCACCGCATCGTCACTGGCCAGTTTGCCCGCCGCATCGGTCAGGTCCGCCAGCATCTGCGCCGACATGGCGTTGTGTTTCTCAGGCCGGTTCAGGGTAAGCACCGCCACCCCGCGCGCGTCGGTCTCGATCGTCACAGTCTCGTACATGATTACCCTCGCATCGCCCGTGCCATTTCGGCGGCCTCTTCGACCACCGCTTGATCGACCCCGGTGTCATAGCCGAGGTCCGTCAGATGTGCGTTTACCGCCTCTGTGGCGACATTGCCCGCAGCGCCGGGCGCGTAAGGGCATCCGCCCAAGCCGCCAACCGCCGCGTCAAAGACTCGCACGCCCATAGAGAGGGACGCATCGATGTTCGCCATCGCCCGGCCATGGGTGTCATGGTAATGGCCCGCAAGGCGGCCCACGGGAACCACGTCGCGCACCGCCAGCAGCATCCGCGCGATGCTGTCGGGCGTACCTGCGCCGATGGTGTCGCCAAGCGAGACTTCATAGCAGCCCATCGAGAACAGCTTGTCCGCCACCCGCGCCACATCCGCCGGAGCGACCTTTCCGTCATAGGGACATTCGATCACGCAGGAAACATAGCCGCGCACCGGCATGTCCACGTGCCGCGCCTCTTCGAGGATCGGGGCAAAGCGCGCAAAAGCCTCTTCGATGCTGGCGTTGATGTTCTTCTTGCTGAACCCTTCGGAGGCCGAGGCAAAGATCGCAATCTCATCCGCCTTGGCAGCCACCGCATCTTCATAGCCGTACATATTCGGCGTCAGTGCAGCATAGCGCACGCCCTCGGCGCGGTTGATGCCCAAGAGCACCTCGCCCGAGCCCGCCATCTGCGGCACCCATTTGGGGCTTACGAAACTGGCACACTCGATGCGGCGAAACCCGGCTTCGCTCAGCTTATTGACCAGCGCCACCTTTTCGGAGACCGGGATTTCCCGCTTCTCATTCTGCAACCCGTCGCGTGGTCCGACCTCAAAAATCTCACAGTGTCCAAGGCTCATTGGCCGCTCTCCCCGTTGTTGTTGGTCCCCTTGCCCGGCTTATTCCACCGGCCAGGGCGGATAGAAATCCTGCGTGTAGAGCCGCCCCTCCTCGGGCAGCGCCTGCGCAAAACTTTCGCGTTCCGTGATCCGTTCATACCACGCGGCAACCGAAGGGTGGTCATCCAATTTCACGAAATGCCGCGCCATATAAACCGCTTGCCCGACCGAGATGTCGGCGGCGGAAAACCCCGAAGTCAGCAGGTAATCGCGGTTCTCCAAAGGCGTCGAAAGCCGTGCCTCCAGCGCGTCATAGCATTTGCCGATCCGCGCAGCCTCCAGCTTCATCACAATGGGGCTGCGCATGTGATCCTCGCGCAGGGCGATGTGCTGCTGGGTGAGCGCGGCGGTGTGCTGGCTGATGGTCTCGGCGAAATGCACCCAGACGAGCCAGGCCATGCGGTCGGGGCTGCCGACCGAGCGGCCCATGCGGTCGGGGCTGTAGCGCTCGCAGAGGTACTGGGTGATCGCCCCGGTCTCGAACATCCGCTCGCCGTCAATCTCCAGCGCCGGAACCCGGC
Organism: Sulfitobacter sp. W027; assembly: GCF_025143985.1. Taxonomy (NCBI): domain Bacteria; kingdom Pseudomonadati; phylum Pseudomonadota; class Alphaproteobacteria; order Rhodobacterales; family Roseobacteraceae; genus Sulfitobacter; species Sulfitobacter sp. W027. Next base: position 1,200,122 of record NZ_CP083564.1, on the reverse strand, counting down.
CCGCGGGCGAGAGCACGAGATACTCCGGGTCGCGCAGACTGCGGTCGAAGGCATGCATCTTGACCTGAAACTCAACGTCGTCGAGCTCATGCAACAGCCAAAGCGTGCGCATCGAGCGGGTCTGCGGACAGTGGTGCAGCGTAATCATGCGGCCTCCTCGGCTTCCAGACGCACCAGTGCCGCCCCGGCCTCGACCTGGTCGCCGGCCTGCGCCAGCACCTCGGCCACCACCCCATCACGGGCGGCGAGCAAGGAATGCTCCATCTTCATCGCTTCCAGCACCGCCAGACGGTCACCTTTTGCCACGCTCTGCCCCACCTCAGCATCAATCGCACGCACCAGTCCGGGCATCGGCGCCTCGACGATATTGCCATCGCCATGGGCCGCCGCGGCCCGCGCCAGCGGATCGATCACATCAAAGGCAATGCCATAGGCGTCAAACACCGTGACCACCCCCCCGGCAACCGAAACTGTGGGCGCCACATGCCCGTCAATTTTCCAGCGCCCGCCGATCCGCTCGGCCCGCACTTCGCTGTCGCCAACGGTCCAAAGCTGCACGTCTTCCGAAAGCACGCGCACCTTCAGCAGATGCTCTTCGCTGTCCCGCCCGAGCATGATCTGTCGCCGCAAAGGCCGCCAAAGGTTGAACCCCGCTTCCGGCGCAGGGTCCAGCAGCCCAAGCGCCGCCATCCCCGCAAGCGCAAAATGCCGCCCCGGCACATCGGGCTGCGCGGTCAGCGTGTCAATATCCCGCGCAATCAGCCCGGTATCCACGTCGCCCTTGGCAAAACCTTCATGCCCCGCAAGCGCCCCGAGGAAGGCAAGGTTCGTCACCGTGCCGCCCACCTGACATCCAGCCAGCGCCGCCCGCAAGCGCGACAATGCCACGTCCCGCGTTGGCCCATGCACGATCACCTTGGCGATCATCGGGTCATAAAACGGACTGATCGTATCGCCCGCCCGCACACCACTGTCGGCGCGGGTCTGGGGCGTGAAGGACAGATGCGTGAGCGTGCCGGTCGCGGGGAGGAAGCCCTTCGGCACGTCCTCGGCATAGAGCCGCGCCTCAAAGGCATGGCCGTTGATGGTCAACTCTTCCTGAGCCTTCGGCAGGGCTTCACCAGCCGCCACACGCAGCTGCCACTCGACCAGATCGACCCCGGTGACCAGTTCCGTCACCGGATGCTCCACCTGCAAACGCGTATTCATCTCCATGAAAAAGAACCCGTCGGCCGACAGCCCACCCGAGCCATCCACGATGAATTCCACCGTGCCCGCCCCGGCATAGCCAATTGCCTCCGCCGCACGCACGGCCGCCTCGCCCATGGCGCTGCGCATCTCTTCGGTCATCCCCGGTGCGGGGGCTTCCTCGATCACCTTCTGGTGGCGGCGCTGCAACGAACAGTCTCGCTCAAACAAATGCACCGCATGGGTGCCATCGCCAAAAACCTGCACCTCAATATGGCGCGGCTTGGTCACGAATTTCTCGACTAGCACATCGGAATTGCCAAAGGCGGTCTTGGCTTCCGACCGCGCCGAGTCCAACGCCGCCTGAAATGCCTTGGCCTCTTCAACAAGACGCATCCCCTTGCCGCCGCCGCCCGCGACGGCCTTGATGAGCACCGGATAGCCGATCTTGCTTGCCTCCTCAGCCAGCAACGCATCGTCCTGATCCGCCCCGTGATAGCCGGGCACGACGGGCACGCCCGCCTCGACCATCAGCGCCTTGGCGGCATCCTTCAGCCCCATCGCGCGAATGGCCTTGGCCGAAGGGCCGATGAAGGTGAGCCCCGCGGCCTCGACTGCCTCCACAAATTCCGGGTTCTCACTCAGAAACCCATAACCCGGGTGGATCGCCTGCGCGCCACTGTCGAGCGCCGCCTGAATGATCACATCGCCCTTCAGATAACTCTCCGCCGGCGCCGAGCCGCCGATATGCACTGCAGCATCCGCCATGGCGACATGTTTCGCGCCCGCATCCGCATCGGAATAGACCGCCACACAGCGCACCCCCATGGCCTGCGCGGTTTCCATCACCCGGCAAGCAATCTCAGCCCGGTTCGCAATCAGGATCGTGTCAAACATGCTCTACCCTTTTCATCTCTTTTTAGCTCCAAATACTTCGGGGGGTCTGGGGGGCTGGCCCCCCAGACCCCCCAGTTTCCGCCGCCATATCACATTCGGAACAACCCAAATTTCGTCGGTTCAATCGGCGCATTGAGGCTAGCCGTGAGGCTCAGATAGAGCACATCGCGGCTCTTGCGCGGATCGATGATCCCGTCATCCCATAGCCGCGCCGAGGCATAAAGCGGGTGGCTTTGCTCCTCGAACATATCGATGGTCGGCTGCTTGAAGGCGGTCTCTTCTTCCTCGGTCCAAGTGTCCCCGGCCCGCTCAATCGCGTCACGTTTCACCGTGGCCAAGACGCCCGCCGCTTGCGCACCGCCCATGACTGAGATCCGGCTGTTCGGCCAAGACCACAGGAAGCGTGGGCGATAGGCCCGGCCCGACATGCCGTAGTTGCCCGCCCCAAAGGAGCCGCCGACCAGCATGGTGATTTTGGGCACATTGGTGGTGGCCACGGCGGTCACCATCTTGGCCCCATGCCGTGCGATGCCCTCGTTCTCGTATTTGCGACCCACCATAAAGCCGGTGATGTTTTGCAGGAAAACCAATGGGATATTGCGCTGGCTGCACAGTTCCACAAAGTGCGCGCCCTTCTGGGCGGCCTCCGAGAACAGCACACCATTGTTGGCGATGATGCCGATGGGGCAGCCTTTTACATGAGCGAAGCCGGTCACCAGCGTCTCGCCAAAGCGCGGCTTGAACTCGTCAAAGCGGCTGCCGTCGACCAAGCGCATGATCACCTCGCGGATGTCATAGGGTGTGCGCAGGTCGGCAGGCACCACGCCCAGCATCTCATCGGGGTCATAGGCGGGCTCTTCGGGGCTGGCCCAATCCACCGTGGCGGGTTTGGTCTTGTTGAGATGCCCCACTGCACGGCGCGCCAGCGCCAGCGCATGGGCATCGTCTTCGGCCAGATAGTCGGCCACGCCCGACAGGCGGGTATGCACATCGCCGCCGCCGAGGTCTTCGGCGCTGACCACCTCGCCCGTCGCGGCCTTTACCAGCGGCGGCCCGGCGAGGAAGATGGTGCCCTGCTCTTTCACGATGATGGTCACATCTGACATCGCGGGGACGTAAGCGCCGCCTGCGGTGCAAGACCCCATCACCACGGCAATCTGCGCGATGCCCTTGGCGCTCATCCGCGCCTGGTTGTAAAAGATCGCGCCGAAATGGTCGCGGTCGGGGAAGACCTCATCCTGGTTGGGCAGGTTCGCGCCGCCGCTGTCCACCAGGTAGATGCAGGGCAGATGGTTCGCCTCGGCGATCTCCTGCGCCCGGAGGTGTTTCTTCACGGTCATCGGGTAGTAGGTGCCGCCCTTCACGGTGGCGTCGTTGCAGACTACCATGACCTCGTGCCGCTGCACCCGACCGATGCCCGCGATCACGCCCGCACAGGGCGCCGCCCCACCATAAAGCCCATGCGCCGCCGTCGCCCCGATCTCCAGAAACGGGCTGCCGGGGTCCAGAAGGTTCGCCACCCGCTCGCGGGGGAGCATCTTGCCCCGGCTTTCATGCCGTGCGCGGGACTTCTCGCCGCCCCCGAGGGCGGCGGCCTCGGCGGCCTCGCGGACCTCGCTCAGGGCTTTCAGATGCGCCATCTCGTTGGCCTTGTAGGCATCCGAGGATGGCAGGGCTTGCGATGTCAGTTTCATGTTACGTCCTCATTCTCTCGCGCCGCCAGACGCTTTAACTCTTTGCGGATCACCTTGCCGGTGACGGTCATCGGCAGATCTTCCACGAATGCGATTTCACGCGGGTAGGAATAGCTCGCAAGCCGGTCCTTGACCCAGTCCTGCAACTCCTTCGCTTCGACCTCGGCACCCGGTTTCAGCACCACATAAGCCTTCACGATCTCGGTCCTGAGCGCGTCGGGTTTGCCGACCACGCCGCAGGTCGCCACGGCGCTATGGGTCAGCAGACAGTCTTCGATCTCCGCCGGGCCGATGCGGTAGCCCGCCGAGGTGATCACGTCATCCTCTCGCCCCACGAAACGCAGGTAGTCGCCCTCCCAGATGCCGCGGTCGCCGGTCAGCAGCCAGTCGCCGTGGAACTTCGCCGCGGTCTCCTCGGGCCGGTTCCAGTAGCGTAGCATCATCGAGGGGGCCCCTTTGCGCACCGCCACGTCACCCTCGGCATCCGTGGTCTGGCCGTCGGCGTCGAGCACAGCGATCTCGAAACCGGGCACCGGCTTGCCGATGCAGCCCGGCTGTCCGGGGAAATCGGCGCCGCAGCTCGAGGCGACCATGTTGCATTCGGTCTGGCCGTAGAACTCGTTGATCTCGAGCCCGAACGCTTTCCGCCCCCAGGCCAGCATCTCCGCCCCCAAAGGCTCGCCGCCGCTGGCGACCGAGCGCAGCCCCGGTAGCGACACATCCGCGGCCTTCAGCATCCGCAGCGCCGTGGGTGGGAAGAAGACATTGCGCACACCGCCCTGCGAAATCACCTCGGCGCAGCCTTCGACGGTGAACTTCGGCATCCTAGCGGCCACCACCGGCACGCCGAGCGCGAGCGCCGGCATCGCGACGTCGAAAAGCCCGCCGATCCACGCCCAATCCGCCGGGGTCCAAAGGCAATCGCCTTTCTGCCCAAGGTGATCGTGGCTGACCGAGACGCCGGGCAAATGGCCCGAGAGCACCCGGTGCCCATGCAGCGCACCCTTGGGCGTGCCAGTGGTGCCGGAGGTGTAGATCAGCACGGCGGGGTCTTCGGGGCCGACCTCGGCGAAATCCACCGCCTCGCCTTCCACGCCTGCCTCCGCCGCAATCCACGGGGTGGCGAGATCGCCCAAGAGGTTCGCACCCTCGGCATCGGTCAGCACAATGGCGCAGCCGGCATCATTGATGCGGCTGGCCAAGGCATCGTGTTTGAACAGTTTGAACAGCGGCACCGAGATCGCCCCGACCTTCCAGATCGCCAGATGCGCCGCCGCACACCAAGGCGACTGGCTGAGCAGCACGCCCACCCGGTCGCCGCGCGAAACCTCAGCGCGCAGCGCGCGGGCCAGACCGTCGGCCATCTCCTGCAATGCGCCGAAAGTCACATCGCGCCGCGTAGGCCCGGTGAGGTCAATGATCGCCAAGGCATCCTCCGACTGCGCCAGACATTGCGCCGCCATATTGCCTTGCCAGATCGGCCAATCGTCCTGTGTCATATCAGCTTCGATACTCCGGGTTCTCAAAGTCAAACCGCGCGCCGGCGTCCCAAGCGTTGCGGTCGTTGCCCTCTTGGCGGTAGCCGCCCGCCGCTTTCAGCATCCGTGCCAGATGCATGGCGTTCCATGTCATGATCGTGGTGTTGCGCTGCGTGAATTCATTGTCGAAACCTGCGCGCTTGCCGTCGACCTCATCGCCGTAAGACGGCCCCGGCCCCGCTTCGCCGATCCAGCCGCAATCGGCTTGCGGCGGGATGGTGTAACCCAGATGGTTCATCGCAAACCCGGTGGTCATGGCGACGTGCTTGATGCCATCCTCGTTGCCGGTGATGACGGTCCCGCCGACCTTGCCGTAAAAGACCGACTGGCCCCTGTTGTTCAGCTTGCCGCCCATCGCATAGAGGCGTTCGATCAGCACCCGGCAGACGCTGCTCTCCTCGCCGAGCCAAAGCGGCGTGCCGATGATCAGGATGTCGGCGGCCAAGACCTTCCGCCAGATCGCGGGCCAATCATCGCGGTCCCAGCCGTGCTCGGTCATGTCGGGGTAGACGCCCGGTGGCACCTGATGGTCGAGCAGGTAGAGGTGTTCGACGCTCACCCCCTGCGCCTCCATGATGCCCGCGCTTGCGTTCATCAGAAGCTGCGTATGGCTTTCGCCCGGTGTCTTCTTGAGCGAGCAGTTGACGTAGAGCGCCTTCAGGTCGGAAAAGTCAGTCATCGCCGAGTTCCTTCTTTAGTTGCTCCAACTCCCGGTCAAGGAAGAAAGAGGTGATGGACCTGATGATGACCAGCATCAGCAGGAAGAGCAGATCGGCAAACCGCAGGCTGATCGCGGTATGGATCACGTCCGACACGATGAAGAGTTCCAGCCCCGCAAGGATGTAGCGCCCGAGTTCGATGCGCTCGCGGTTGGTGCGGCGCACCCGCTCCGCGCCCTTTTTGGCGATTTCGGCGATCGTCACCCCGGTCAGGAAACGCGCCGCGCCGATCAGCAGCAGGAGGATCGCGGCAATGTCGATGACCGCCGCCATGATCTCAAAACCCTCAATCAGCCAAGGCAGAAAATGGTGCAACACACCGCCTTCCGTCTTCAGTTCAATTAGGTTCTCCATCCCGATCCTTCCGTCCCGTTTGGCCGACACATCGTGACGCGGTTAATAGGCCGCTCCCAAACGCAGAGCCTGTTCGCCAGTCATCTGCATCAGGCAGGCCAAAGTCGCAGGCCCGCCGCCCGTGCCACCGCCCCATTGGCTGCGTTCATAATCGCAGGCGGCATCGCGGAAGGTAATCCACGCGCGCTGCATGTCACGCAGAGCTTCGGCCTGAGAAGGCAATTCCGGCTGATAGAGCGCGGCATCCTCATCGGCGGATTTGGACTGCACCATCCGCGCGCGATAGTTCTCGTTCAGCAACCCGTCCCAGAAAGACAGTTCCGCATCCAGACATCCTCCCATGCCATAGGTCGTATAGCCGCCCGGCGCTTCCATACAGAGGTTGGACGACAGGCCGATGCAATTGCGCTGGTCGGTGAACTCCTCGGCCCCGGCCAGACACTCTGCTGTCGCGGCGTCGGAATAGGTGATGTCCTGCGCGGCCACCGGCCCCGCAAGAAACGCACAGGCCAGCAGGACGGAGCGCATCACATCGCCCCCATCATCTCGCGGCCAACCAACATGCGGCGAATCTCGGAGGTACCTGCGCCAATCTCCATCAGCTTGGCATCGCGGAAGATGCGGCCCACGGGGTTGTCCGACAGATAGCCTGCGCCGCCCATCGCCTGCACCGCCTGATGCGCCTGCACCATCGCCTGTTCCGAGGCATAGAGGCAGCAAGCCGCCGCGTCCTGACGAGTCACGTCGCCCCGGTCGCAGGCCTGCGCCACGCTGTAGACATAGGCACGCGCGGAGTTCATCGCGGTGTACATATCCGCCATCTTGCCCTGCATCAGCTGGAAATCCCCGATACGCTGGCCGAACTGCTTGCGCTCGGCCATATAGGGCATGATCTCATCCAGACAGGCGGCCATGATGCCAAGGCCAATGCCCGCCAGCACGACGCGCTCGTAGTCGAGGCCCGACATCAGCACGCGCACGCCCTTGCCCTCTTCGCCGAGGATATTTTCAAAGGGCACTTCGCAGTCTTCAAAGATCAACTCGGCGGTGTTCGAGCCGCGCATCCCGAGCTTGTCGAAATGCTTGGAAGTGGAAAAGCCCTTCATCGACTTCTCGATCAGGAAGGCGGTGATGCCTTTGGAGCCGGCTTCGGGGTCGGTTTTGGCATAGACGACCAAGGTCTCCGCGTCCGGGCCATTGGTGATCCAGTATTTGTTGCCGTTCAGGCGGAAGTGGTCGTTCCGCTTTTCGGCATTCAGCTTCATGCTCACCACGTCACTGCCCGCGCCCACTTCGGACATGGCCAACGCGCCGACATGCTCGCCCGAGCAGAGTTTCGGCAAGAACTGCGCCTTCTGCTCCGCCGTGCCGTTGAGCTTGATCTGGTTCACACAGAGGTTGGAATGCGCCCCGTAGGAAAGCGAGACCGAAGCGGAGGCGCGGGCGATTTCTTCGACCGCGACCGTATGGGCAACGTAGCCAAGACCGGAGCCGCCGAACTCTTCTTCGACGGTCATGCCCAAAAGGCCCAGCTCGCCCATCTCGGTCCAAAGTTCGGGCGGGAATTCGTTTTTGCTGTCGATCTCGGCGGCCATCGGCTTGACGCGCTCTTGCGCCCAGCGGTGCACCATCTCACGCATGGCCGCGACGTCTTCTCCTAGATCAAACTGCATACTTGCGTTGAACACGGCTTCTCCCCCCGATTTATTGAACGCTTGTTCATTACCTACCGCCCCGCCCGCTTTGCGTCAAGCGGCGCGATGTGGAACCGCCCCGCGCCGCGGCGGGTTGGCCCTGCGACCAAGCGAACACTACAACAAAGCGAGATGCAAATGAGCGATGATCTGAAAAAAGAGTTCTGGGACCGTCTGGACGACACCCGCGCCGGGATGCTGATGACCAAGACCGCCCGCGCGGTGCCGATGACCCATTATATCGACGAAGACGACCGTTCTGCCGTGCTGTGGTTTATTACCGCAAAGGGCACCGATCTGGCGAAATCCGCCGAAGGCCGTGCCGCCGCGGAATACCTCATCGCCAGCAAGGATGAATCCCTCTGGGCGCGGATCGATGGGCATGTGTCAGCCGTTACTAACCCCACCGAACTCGACAAAATTTGGAACGCCATCGCAGGCGCATGGTTCGAAGAGGGCAAACAAGACCCTGACGTGCAGCTCATCCGCTTCGATCTGACAGAGGCCGAAGTCTGGGCCACTGATGGTGGATTCAAGTTTCTTTATGAAATCGGCAAAGCGCATGTCACTGGCGAGAAACCCGATATGGGCAAACACGGCACGATCCGCTTCTAAGCTTAAACACTTTGATCGATGGGCCCGACCTCAAGCCGGTTGATGCGCGCGTTTAGTGCGCAGACGTCCTGCGTTTCGGTCAGCGGCATCTCCACATTCATCAACCCCGCCAGCACCGCATCGCTGGCGGGCATCCCCTCAGCCCTTACACACCGCCATGTGTCGTAGCGGCAGATACCGCCCTTAGCCTCTGCGCCGCCGGCCCATTTTTGCCCGACAATTCGTGCAGCGGAACGGGCTGAACCCTCTTCGACATCCCCCACGGCCCTCCCCAATAGCAGGAACGGAATGAAGGAGCCGTTGGTCATGCGTGACACTGCCGGTGAAGCGATTTGCTCTCAGGCAGCTTTACCGATCAGACGTTCGATGACTTCTGGCAGGTCAGCAAAGTCATCCAAAAGCGCCTCAGGCTCCAGCGCCGCCATATCCTCACCCGAAGGGCCGAAGGTCACAAGCACACAGGGCACCCCCGCCGCACGGGCGGTGTTCCGGTCCGTATCGCTGTCGCCGATCAAAACGCATTGCGCCGGGTCGCCGCCAGCCCGCCGGGCGGTTTCAAAAAGATGCTCCGGGTCAGGCTTGCGCACAGCCAAACTATCCGCCCCCAACATCGCGCCAAAGGCGTCCCGCACGCCGAGCCGGGTGAGCAGCAACTCTGCCAAAGCCTCGGGCTTGTTGGTACAAATCGCTACGCGGTAGCCTGCGGCCTTAAGCGCCGCCACGGCCTCCATCGCGCCGGGATAGAGGATTGTATGGGTGTCAATCTCGCGCCTATAAGCGTCAAGCAGCATCGGGTAGTAGCGGTCAATCGTTGCCGCATCATCGGCGCGGCCAAGTTTTTGCATGCCCAGTGTCAGCATCGCGCGCCCGCCGCGCAACGCGGTGCCTGCATCTTCGGCATGGACCAGCACATCGCCCTCACCCATGTCGCGGAAACAGGCATTGGCGGCGGCGATCAGATCGCCCGAGGTATCGGCCAAAGTGCCGTCGAGATCGAAAACGACTGTCTTCATCGGATACTCCTAGGGCGGAACCCCGCCTCTTTAATTGTCATCGTGTTGCAGACCGCAATCTAGTTTGATGGGTGGTGGCCTTGCGCCTTTGTGCGAAGCGCGTAAAGAGAATGCAAGCTGAAGGACAAAGAGATTTACATGGAAACTGCATTGATCATCCTCGCCGCGGGCAAGGGGACACGGATGAACTCGGACCTGCCAAAGGTCCTGCACCGGGTCGCCTCTGCCCCGTTGCTGGAACACGCTATGGCAGCGGGCGCTATGCTCGCTCCGCGTCATACGGTGGTGGTGGCGGGCCATGGTGCTGATCAGGTGCGTGCGGCCGCCACCCTCTTTGACGAGGATGCGCAGGTGGTCGAGCAAACCGAACAGCTAGGCACGGCCCATGCGGTCGCACAGGCCCGCCCGGCGCTGGAAGGTTTCGATGGCATGGCGCTGGTGCTCTATGGCGATACCCCTTTCGTGCAGCCCGAAACGTTGGAAAAGATGCAGGAAGCATTGACGACCCATGACGTCGTTGTATTGGGGTTCGAGGCTGCTGACCCCGCTCGCTATGGCCGTCTGCTGATGCAGGGCGACACGCTGGAGCGTATCGTCGAGTTCAAAGACGCCTCCCCGGAGGAACGCGCCATCACCCTGTGCAACTCTGGCGTCGTGGCTTGCAAATCCGAGCTGCTGTTCGATCTGATCGACAAAGTTGGCAACGACAACGCATCCGAAGAATACTACCTCACCGATATCATCGGCCTCGCCCGCGCCGAGGGGCGCAGTGCGACCGTTGTTACATGTGCCGAGGCCGAGACGATGGGCGTGAACTCCCGCGCGGATCTCGCTCGGGCCGAGGCTGCGTTCCAATCCCGCGCCCGTGCGCTTTTGATGGAGGACGGCGTGACGCTGATCGCGCCGGAAACCGTCTTCCTTGCCCGCGACACATACATTGGCCGCGACACGGTGGTGGAGCCGAATGTCGTCTTTGGCCCGAATGTCACCGTTGAATCCGGCACCACGATCCGCGCCTTCTCGCACCTCGAGGGTTGCCATGTCTCGCGCGGCGGCGTGGTCGGCCCCTACGCCCGCCTGCGTCCCGGCGCGGAACTGGCCGAAGACGTGCGCATCGGCAACTTTGTCGAAGTAAAGAACGCTCAGATCGCCGAAGGGGCAAAGGTCAATCACCTGAGCTATATCGGGGATGCCACCATCGGCGCACGCAGCAACATTGGCGCGGGCACGATCACCTGCAATTATGACGGGGTGATGAAACATCACACCACCATCGGCGCGGGCGCATTCATCGGGTCGAACACCATGCTGGTGGCCCCTGTGACCATCGGCGATGGCGCGATGACGGGCTCAGGCTCGGTCATCACATCGGACGTGGAACCAGAGGCCCTGGCCCTGTCCCGCGCCCCACAGGTCGAAAAACCGGGGATGGCGCGCAAAATGTTCGAAGTTTTAAAGGCCAAGAAGGCTAAATTGCAGAGGGGCAGTTAATAATGTGTGGAATTGTAGGGGTGCTTGGCACCCACGAAGTCGCTCCCATTCTTGTAGAGTCATTAAAACGGCTGGAATATCGCGGCTATGACAGCGCAGGCATCGCCACGCTGAACGACGGCAAACTCGACCGCCGCCGCGCTCTGGGCAAACTGGTGAACCTCTCTGATGCGCTGGTGCATGACCCGCTGGCGGGGAAGTCCGGCATCGGCCACACCCGTTGGGCCACCCATGGCGCGCCAAGCGTGACCAACGCCCACCCGCATCAAGCGGGGCCCGTGGCGGTGGTGCATAACGGGATCATCGAGAACTTTCGCGAATTGCGGGCCGAATTGGCCGAACAAGGCGCGCAGTTTGAGTCTGAGACAGACACTGAAACCGTCGCTCTATTGGCGCATCATTACATGACACAGGGCGCAGGCCCCATTGAGGCTGCCAAACAGACCCTCGCCCGCCTTGAAGGCGCATTCGCGCTGGCCTTCCTCTTTGACGGCCACGAAGACCTGATGATCGCCGCGCGCAAAGGCTCGCCCTTGGCCATCGGCTATGGTGAGGGCGAGATGTATATCGGCAGCGACGCCATCGCACTGGCCCCGCTAACCAACCGGATCGCCTATCTTGAAGAGGGAGACTGCGCCGTCCTCACCCGCTCATCGGTGGAGATCACGGACCGCAACGGCACGCTGGCCAACAGGGCGATCAAAACCGTGCAGGTCGACAGCACCCGCATCGACAAGGCCGGGCACAAGCACTTCATGGCCAAGGAAATCGCCGAGCAGCCCGGTGTAATCAGTGCAGCCATTGGGCACTATCTGACCCCCGAAGGCGAGATCAACATCAGCTTGCAAGATATTGATTTCACGCAGTTTGACCGGATAGTCATGGTTGCCTGCGGCACCGCCTCCTATGCCTGCCTCACCGCCAAATACTGGTTTGAACAGATCGCCCGCCTGCCGGTCGAGGTCGATGTCGCTTCAGAATTCCGCTACCGTGAGCCGCCAATTTCGCCGCGTACATTGGCGGTTTTTGTCAGCCAGTCGGGCGAAACCGCCGACACGCTGGCGGCCCTGCGCTATTGCGAAGGCAAAGCCGCACGTATCCTATCGGTCGTAAATGTGCCCGAAAGCTCTATCGCCCGCGAAAGCGATCTGGCCCTTCCAATCCATGCCGGTGTCGAAGTCGGCGTGGCCTCGACCAAAGCCTTTACCTGCCAATTGGTCGTGCTCTTCGCGCTGGTCCTCAAAGCCGCGCGGGACCGCGAGGCAATCACGGCTGAGGCCTTTGCCGATCACATCTCAAACCTTCGGGGACTGCCCGCCATCGTCAGCACGGCGCTTGAGCAGAACGACACGATGCAAGAAGCAGCGCTCAAGCTGTCGCATGCCCGCGATGTGCTGTTCTTGGGTCGGGGTCAAATGTACCCCCTCGCCCTCGAGGGTGCACTAAAGCTGAAGGAAATTAGCTACATACACGCCGAAGCTTATGCATCAGGTGAACTGAAGCACGGTCCCATCGCACTGGTGGATGAGCATGTCCCGGTGGTCGTCATGGCACCCCGCGATGCGCTGTTCGACAAGACCGTCAGTAACATGCAAGAGGTCATGGCGCGCAAGGGCAAGGTGATCTTGATCTCCGATTCCAAAGGTCAGGCCGAGGCCAATGAGGGCGTCTGGTTCAGCATTGAAATGCCCCCGGTCCCCGATGCGCTGGCCCCAATTCTCTATGCCATTCCGGCGCAGTTGTTGGCCTATCATACCGCTGTTGCCAAAGGCACGGATGTGGATCAGCCGCGCAATCTGGCGAAATCGGTGACAGTGGAATGAATTTGGAAACCGCTCTGGAAGAGCTCGAAGCGCAGGCCAACCCGGCCCGCGCCGAAGAGATGCGCGCCTATCACAAGGCCGACCGTCGTTACCTTGGCCTGACCAACCCGCAAATCGCTGAGCTTGCGCAAGCTTGGCGCGAGGCACTCGATGTTGAGGGCCGTGTCGCTTTGGCCGACGGGCTCTGGCAGTCGGACATCTTTGAGGCGCGGGTCGCGGCGGCCAAACTGCTGACCCAAGCGCGGCTGCGGCCCGACGATCAAGCCGCTTGGGCGCTGATCGCCAGCTGGACCGCCGATTTCGACAGTTGGGCGATTGCCGATCATGCCAGCATGGCGGCTCAGAAACGACTGATGGCCGATCCGACACGCTTGGACGAATTGGAAAACTGGGTTGCTTCGGATCACCTTTGGACTCGGCGCGCGGCGCTGGTTTCGACCCTGCCGTGGACCAAGCAAAACAATCCCAAGCCGGAGGAACTCGAAGCCCGCGACCGCATCCTTGGCTGGGCGGCGACGATGGCCCCGGATCACCGCTGGTTCATCCAAAAGGCAATTGGCTGGTGGCTCCGCGACCTGTCAAAACACGATCCCGAGCGGACCCACGCCTTTATCGCCACCCATGGGGAGGCGATGAAACCTTTCGCGGTGAAAGAAGCGCTGCGCCTGCTGAAAAAATCGGACGGCGCAGGCTGAACCCTACGCCCTAACCTGCGGTCGAAACTTCGACCGTGGTGAGATCCGTCAACGACGCGCCGATCAAACGTAAAGCAGGCAGCGACATACGGCTGCCTGCTGTCGCAGGGCCATCCAGAGGGATCAACGTCACAGCAGCGGATTTGCCTGTGGAGGGGTTGGTCACGCGGCCCGGCTGCTCAGACTTGACCAAGGGTGTTTTCAACCACAACCCCGGCTCTGTCGCGCTGCCAAGGCTGACCACGGTTGTTCCCAAGGCGGCCCCTCCGCTCGCAGGCGCGCGGGTGGCGGCTTCGCGCTCTGCCTCGGTGGTTGTGTCCAGCGCTTCCGCACTGCTGCCCGAGGCTTTGATCGGAGCAGTGGTGGGCGCAGGCGCTGCTACAACTGTATCGGCTTCCACAGACGCCGACGCCGATGCAGGCTCGGGTTGGGAGGCATCCATCCCAAACCGTTCAGCCAGATTGCTGCAGCCCGCAGTGGCGGCCACGAAGAAAAGCGGTAAGATAATACGTGTCATGCCCGCAGCCTATCCGTGCCCCGCGCCCTTATCAATCGCCCAAATGCCGCTTGCCCCGCAGTGGGCGGAGCATTACCTATAAGGCATGACAGCACCCCTTATTGACCCATTCATGCGCGCAATCACCTACCTGCGCGTCTCCGTCACCGACCGCTGCGATTTTCGCTGCGTCTATTGCATGTCGGAGAACATGACCTTTCTGCCCAAGAAGGAACTCCTCACGCTGGAGGAGTTGGACCGATTGTGTAGCAACTTCGTCAATCTGGGCGTTGAGAAACTGCGCATCACCGGCGGGGAGCCTTTGGTACGCCGGGGTATCATGACCTTCTTTGAAGGGATGAAAAGGCATCTCGACAGTGGCGCGCTGAAAGAACTGACGTTGACCACCAACGGCAGCCAGCTGGAACGCTTCGCCGATGACCTTTACGCCGCTGGGGTGCGCCGGGTGAATGTCTCGCTCGACACACTAGACGAGCAAAAGTTCGCGGATATCACTCGCTGGGGTCGCCTGCCGCAGGTGCTGCGCGGGATTGATGCCGCGCAGCGTGCAGGGCTGAAGATCAAGATCAACGCCGTGGCGCTCAAGGGCTTCAACGAGCCCGAGCTGCCGCGCATCACCGAATGGTGCGCTGAGCGTAGCATTGATCTGACGTGGATCGAAGTCATGCCGATGGGCGATCTGGGCAACGAGGACCGCTTTGGTCAGTTCTGGTCCCTCAAGGACGTGCGGGCCCGCTACGCGGAGCATTACACCGTCACCGATCTGGCCGAGCGCACAGGCGGCCCGGCCCGCTATGTGCGATTGGAAGAGACAGGTCAGAAAATCGGCTTCATCACCCCGCTGAGCCATAACTTCTGCGAAAGCTGCAACCGCGTGCGGGTCACCTGTACGGGTGAGATTTTCATGTGTCTGGGTCAAGAAGATGTGGCCGATCTTCGCGCTCCACTGCGCGAACACCCCGATACTGACCTGCCGCTTCAAGAGGCGATCCGCGCGGCGATCGACCGCAAGCCCAAGGGGCATGATTTCGACTATTCCCGCCAGCGTGTCGACGGGCAGATGCCGCGCCACATGAGCCATACGGGCGGCTGAGCCCGATGGCCACGCCGTTCCTCTACCGGGCATGGGTCGCGGCAAGCAGCGTGATGTTGCCCTTCGCGGGGCGGCAATCCATGGCCAAACTGCGCCGCGCCGAAGTCGAGCCTAAACGTGCACGCGAAAAGCTCGGCCATGCCAGCCAACCGCGCCCGGCGGGCCAACTAATCTGGTTCCACGCCGCCTCGGTTGGAGAAAGCCTGTCGGTATTGGCGCTGATTGACCGGATGGGCCGCGCGCTGCCCCAAGCGCATTTTCTGATCACCTCCGGCACTGCGACCTCGGGACGTTTGGTGGGGAGCCGTCTGCCGCCGCGCACGCAGCACCAATTCGCCCCGCTCGACGCCCCCGGCCCACTGAACCGTTTTTTGAACCACTGGCGCCCCGATGCGGCGCTTTTCGTGGAAAGTGAACTTTGGCCTCAGATGTTGCGGCGCACCCATGCGCGCGGCACGGCGATGGCGCTGATCAACGCGCGGTTGTCGCAACGCTCCATCGCGCGTTGGCAGAAACAGCCTGCTCTGGCGGGGTTCCTTTTTGGGGTGTTCGATCTGATCCTGACCCAGAATGACGCGATGGCGCGGGCAATGGGTACAATTAATGCCCCCGCTGACCGCGTCGCGGCGGGGATCAACCTGAAATCGATGGCAGGCCCCCTGCCGCAGGACGACGAAACAATCGCAAAGGCCCGCAAGGCCTTGGACGGCGGTCCGGTCTGGATCGCCTCCTCCACCCATCCGGGCGAGGAGAAAGCGGTATTGGAGGCCCATCGGCAACTGCTCGAACGCTTCCCCGATCTCTGCCTCATCCTCGTTCCCCGCCATCCGGAACGCGGTGACGAAGTGGCCGGTCTCATCGCCAGCGTCGGTCTGAGCCATGGCCGCCGGACGCGGGGCGACATGCCGCAAGAGCAGGTCTATCTGGCCGATACTTTGGGGGAATTGGGCACGTGGTACGCCCTGTCTGGCATCGTCTTTCTGGGCGGTTCATTGCACCCTATCGGCGGGCACAACCCATATGAGGTCGCACAGGCGGGGGCGATGGTGCTTTCCGGTACCCATGTCACCAACTTTGCTGAAACCTATGCAGAGATGGAGGCCGCAGGCGCAGCACGGCTAGTGGCGGGCACGCAGGATTTGGCGGATAGGGTTGCGGATTTGCTCAGCAACGACATCGCCCGCGCCAGCGGTGTGGCCTCGGCCAAATCCTATGCCGGGGCACAGACTGATAAGCTCGACAGTATCGCCGAGCGGCTGATCACGGCGCTGCGTCTGCGTGAGAGAGGCCCGCATGCCTGAGCTTTACGTCACCAATTACAACCGCAATTTCACCGGGGTTTCTGCCACAGCGGCCAATGTAATCCGCCAACAGGTCACGCGCCACGAGATGGCGCTGGTGGGCCAACCCCTCCCCGGCTGCCCGACCCCGCTGACCCGCGCGGCGGCTGCGCGGATCACCCGCAATCACCCACCCGCAGATCATCCCTTTGCGATCTGGCACGTGCGCCGCAATACAGAGATGCGCAGCGCACTTTGGCTGCGCGATGTGCGCCGCGCCAACATCAAAATTGTTTTTACCTCAGCCGCGCAGCGCTTGCATTCGGCCTATCCCCGCTGGCTGATCCGGCAGATGGACGCAGTGATTGCGACAACTGAACGTGCGGCAGAGTTCGTACCTCATGTGCGCGCCGTGGTGCCGCATGGGGTGGATACCAATGTCTTTTCACCCGCCACGAACCGAACGAACGCTTGGGAGCAGATGGGCTTTGGCGGCACCCATGGCATTGCCACCGTGGGGCGCATTCGGCCCGAGAAAGGCACCGACCTTTTTGTAGAGGCAATGCTGCGCCTGCTGCCTGAACGCCCAGGCGCGGTGGCGCTGGTCATTGGCCGTGCGGGCGGCAAGCATGATGCGTTTCTTACCAAGCTCAAGGCTCAGGTTGAGGCGGCGGGGCTGGCCGACCGCTTGCTCTTTGTCGGGGAATATCCGGCCGCCGACTTGCCGAAACTAATGCGCGCGCTGTCGCTCGTTGTGCAACTGCCGCGCTACGAGGGCTACGGCATGGTTCCGCTCGAAGCGCTGGCCTCGGGCGTGCCCTTCGTGGGCAGCGACGCGGGCTATTATGGCGCTTTCTCGAACGCGGGCCGGGTGGGCAAAGTGGTGCCACTGGGTGCGGCGGAGGCTGCGGCCCATGCCGCGTTGTCTATACTTGAGCGGGATGACCAAGCCGCCCTGTCAGAGGCCGCGCGCCACTGGGCAGAACAGCGCTTTAGCGCGCGGGCAGAAGCCGACGGGATCGAAACGGTTTACCGCGCGCTTTGGGAGCGCGGCTGACCCCACAAACAAAAACGCGCCCCCCGAGGGAGGCGCGTTTCATGCGATACGAGATTACGCCGCCGGCATCCGCTGCTCGACGATCCCCGCCCACCAGCTACAGCCCGCCGGAATGGCTTCGTCGTTGAAGTTATATTCGGGGTGGTGCACCGCTGCGGTATCGCCGTTGCCCACCAGAATATAGGCACCCGGACGCTCTTCGAGCATGAAGGCAAAGTCTTCGCCGCCCATGACGAGAGGCGCTTCACGACAATCGCCAGAGATGGATCGCGCCACGTCCGCCGCGAACTCGGTCTGCTCATCATGGTTCACCATGACTGGATAGCCCCGGTGATAGGTCACATCGGCCTTGCCACCAAAGGTTGCAGCGATGCCGTTGCAAATCTCATTGATGCGTTTTTCAGCAAGGCTGCGGACTTCTGCCGACATCGTGCGCACGGTGCCTTTCATCTGCACCCGCTGCGGAATCACGTTGAACGCTTTGGACGATGTCTCAAACGCCGTGACCGAGACCACGATCTGCTCTACCGGGTCGGCATTGCGCGCGGCGATGGTTTGCAACGCCAGCACGGCCTGTGCTGCCATGACTGTGGTGTCGATGGTCTCATGCGGTTTGGCGGCATGACCCCCGCGCCCTTCGAAGGTGATGTCGAATTGATCCGTCGCGGCAAAGAACGCGCCCGGACGAATCCCGAAAGAGCCTGTGGGCATGCCCGGCCAGTTGTGCATGCCGTAAACTTCCTGAATGCCCCAACGGTCCATCATGCCGTCTTCGCACATTTCGCGCCCCCCGCCGCCGCCTTCTTCGGCGGGCTGGAAGATCACAACGACGGTGCCGTCGAAGTTCCGGGTCTCCGCCAGATATTGCGCGGCTCCCAGCAGCATGGCGGTGTGGCCGTCGTGGCCGCAGGCATGCATCGCGTCGGGGGTTTTCGAGGCATAGTCGAGGCCCGTCTGCTCATTGATCGGCAGCGCGTCCATGTCAGCGCGCAGGCCGACCACCTTGCCCGAGGCGGTGGACTTGCCCTTGATCACACCGATAACACCGGTGCGGCCGATGCCTTCGACCACTTCGTCACAGCCAAAGGCGCGCAGCTTCTCGGCGACGATGCCAGAAGTGCGGTGCGTCTCGAAAAGGATCTCGGGGTTCTCATGCAGGTCACGCCGCCATGCGGTGATGTCGTCATGCAGTTCGGCAAATCGGTTCTTAACGGGCATTTGGGAAGTATCCTCCAGAATTGGGTTGGGCGCTGATTTTCATGCAGTCGCATTTATCTGACACATGCTTACGCCCTTGCCAGCCGGTCCTCAACCACCTGCGCGAACCATGAACAGCCCGCCGGGATCGCAGCATCGTCAAAGTCATACTCCGGGTGGTGCACCGTCGCCCCGTCGCCGTTTCCGATCATAATATAGGCACCCGGTCGCGCATTGAGCATGTAGGAAAAATCCTCCCCCGCCATAATGGGCGGTGTGTCGCGTTCGGTGCCGGGGGTGATTTGGTCGGCGGCCTCGGCAGCAAAGCGGGTGTGCTCGGCGTGGTTGCGGGTCACGGGATAGCCACGCTGATAGTCGATCTCGGCCTTGCACTGATGCGCTTCTGCCGTGAGGCGGGTAATGTCGTGCAAGCGCCGCTCGGCCAAATCCTGCACCTCGGGGTTCAGCGTTCGTACCGTGCCACGCAAAAGCACCTGATGCGGCAGCACATTGTGGCTGTCGGTATCGCTGCGCAGGGTGCAGACTGAAACGACGACCTGCTTTAGCGGATCGGTGTTGCGGCTGGCGATGGATTGCAGCGCGATCAGCACATGAGCGGCGGCGAGGTTGGTATCTATCGCCTCATGCGGTGCGGCGGCATGGCCGCCCTGCCCGGTGAGCGTGATGTTGAATTCATCCGCCGCCGCGAGAAGCGCGCCCTCACGGATCGCAAAATGCCCCGTCGGATGGCCCGGCATATTATGCATGCCGTAAACTTCATCAATGTCCCAGCGGTCCATCAACCCTTCCTGCACCATGACTTCGCCGCCACCACCGCCTTCTTCGGCCGGTTGGAAGATCAGCACGACACGCCCATCGAAATTGCGTGTTTCGGCGAGGTATTGCGCCGCTCCCAGCAGCATCGCGGTGTGACCGTCATGGCCGCAGGCATGCATCTTGCCGGGGGTTTTGGAGGCATAGGGCAGCCCCGTCGCCTCCATAATCGGGAGCGCGTCCATGTCAGCGCGCAGCCCGATGGTGCGGTTAGAGGTATTGCTCTGCCCCTCTATCACCGCCACCACGCCAGTCTGGGCGATGCCGGTGGTGATGTCGGTGATGCCAAAGCTGCGCAGTTTCTCTTCAACGAATTTTGAAGTTTCGGGCAGATCGAACATCAGTTCTGGATGCTCATGCAGGTGGCGCCGCCATGCGGTGATCTCGGCGTGCGTTTCGGCAAAACGGTTCTTGATCGGCATGACCTGTCCTTTGAACAATAAGTTTAAATAGCCGGACCGGGGCGGATGGGACTGCCATCCCTGAACCGATCGGCGCGGAATCTGGTCATATCATGGCCCGGCGCATTCCCCATGACCAGAGCCGCCAGCACCCGCCCCATCCCCGGCCCGATGCCAAAGCCATGACCAGACATACCGGTGCCAATGGTCAGGCCCGGAATTTGCGCACAGTGATCCACCACCGGCACGATATCGGGCATTGTGTCGATCATCCCGGCCCATGAAGTGCGCGCCGTGATGGGCGGCAGTGCAGGATAAAGCGCGGCGAACTGCTTCAGCACTTTGCGCAGTCGGCGGTGATCAGGCGCGGGATCAAGAATGCGCATCGCCTCAAAGGGACTAAGGCTGTCTGCAGCCCAACGGCGCGGAGTTGTCCAAGCGTCGGGAAACCCCTTTGGTGCCGAGGCGCGGAACCGCTGGCCAAACGGGTTGTCGCGCAGTTGCGGCAAGTAATGTCGGAAGGCGCGGAAGGCATCGGGGCCCACATAGAGTTCCGGTGCCGCCCCCGGTGCCAGCGTATAGCCCCCATCGGCACGGCGGCGGAAGGCAAGACCGGCTTCGGCCACGGCCCCTGCGTGAACTTCGGGCAGCACATTGGTTGCCACCACGGATTCGCGCACCGACAGTTGCGGCAGGCTGACCCCATGGGCGCGCAGGAAAAGAGCCGACCATGCCCCGCCCGCCAGCACAACCGACGCGGTTCGGATTGCGCCCGCTTCGGTCACCACCCCCGCGATGCGGCCAGCGGCAAGGTCGAGCTTGCGCACGGCGCAGTTCTCGATAATTCGCACGCCCTCTTTGACGGCCAAGGCGGCCAGCGCGGGCACCGCCACCCAAGGTTCGGCCCGCATGTCCGAGGGGGTGATCAGTCCCCCGGCATAGGTCTTGCTCAGTCCCGGAAAGGCAACAGCAACCTCGCCTGCGTCCATCAGGCGGCTGTCGATGCCGTTCGCAGCCGCATGGGTCAGCCAATCGGCATATCCCTGCATCTTGCCGTCCGAGTCTGCCAGATAGGTAACCCCGGTCTGCTTCAGCCCAATGTCGCGGTCCAATTGTGGGGCCAGTTCGCGCCAGAGTTTTGCCGCCTCGACCATGATAGGCAGTTCCGCCGGATCCCGCCCTTGCTGGCGAATCCAGCCCCAGTTGCGGCTGGACTGTTCGGCAGCGATGCGCCCCTTCTCCAATAGCGTGACCTGTTTACCTGCCCGCACCAGAAACAGCGCCGTGCAAACGCCGATCACCCCGCCGCCGATCACCACGACCTCGCTCTCGCGCGGCGGGGTGCGGGGATAGCTGGCAGGGCTTGAAAGGGTGATGGGGAAAGTAGACATGGCGCGGCCCTTTAGCAAAGGCCGCGTGAGCAGCATCAGGCGGCCGGAAAAATTTGCAGATCGTCTTACCGGGTCGCGGGGGCTGTCGGCCCCCGCCCCCGGCTTAGCCTTGTAGACGGGTCAACAATTTGCGCATGAAGTTATGACCTGCCTCAAATTGCGCCACCTCGATATATTCATTCGGCTGATGCGCCTGCGCGATATCGCCGGGGCCGCAGATCACGGCGGAATAGCCTGCCTCCTGAAACTGCCCGGCCTCGGTGCCATAGCTCACCTTATGGCTCGCATTATCCCCAGTGATCTGGCGCACGATCTGCTCAGCCTCGCCGTCTTTCTCGGGCTGAAGCGCCGGCACGTCAAACCGGGTCGAAGTCTCGATATAGGTCTCCGGCACGATGGCCTGCATCTGCTTTTCGACCTCGCGCACCTTTTTGAGGTAGGCGGTGCCCCATTTGTCCTTGTCCTCGCCCGGGACGACGCGGAAATCCATCGCGAACTTGCAGTCCTTGGCCGTGATGTTGTGGGCCGTGCCGCCTTCGATCACGCCGACATGGGCGGTGGTGAAGGGCGGGTCGAACATCGCCGCGGTCTCGGTCGGGCGGGCGGCCATGTTGTCGCTGTTCACGTCATTGGCCCATTCGATGAGCTTCGCGCCCGCCATGATCGCGTTAACCCCAGTGTGCAAGAGCGAGGAATGGACTTCGAACCCCACCAGATGCGTGTTAAAACCGATGCCGCCCTTATGGCCGGTCACGGCTTGCATGGTCGATGGCTCACCCACGATCACCGCCGAGCCTTTCGGCACCACGCCCTGCATCGCTTGGATCATCGGCGGGGCGCCGGTGCAGCCGATCTCTTCGTCGAAGCTCAGCGCGATTTGCAGCGGGCGCTTCACTTCCGCATAATGCGCCTCGATCAAGGTCCAGATTGCCAGCGCATCAAACCCCTTCATGTCGCAGGTACCGCG
Source organism: Sulfitobacter sp. W027 (assembly GCF_025143985.1). NCBI lineage: Bacteria > Pseudomonadati > Pseudomonadota > Alphaproteobacteria > Rhodobacterales > Roseobacteraceae > Sulfitobacter > Sulfitobacter sp. W027. Next base: position 1,177,664 of record NZ_CP083564.1, on the reverse strand, counting down.
CCCGTAGTAGCGGCCATCACGTTCGGTCACGGTGAAAGGATCACTTTCCCACGGCTGGCCATCAATCGGCACCACATCGGTATGACCCGAGAGCACGACAGCCCCCTCTTCCCACGGGCCCGCATGGGCGAAAAGCGCATGTTTCGGCTGCTCGGGGTCCACGTAGCGGTGGCTCTCGATCCCGTGCGAGGCGAGGTAGTCTGCCACCCAGTCGATCAGCGGGATGTTGGTGTCCCGTGACACGGTGGGAAAGCTGATGAGCTTGGTCATCAGCTCGAGCGGGGTCAGGCGTTCGGTCATGGGTGTTCTTTCAATAGCCGCTGTCGGTGATGAGCACGTGATGCCCCGGCTCGACCTCTTTGTAGATTGAAGGCTCGGGCACATAGGAGGCAGGGTGTATCGGCGATGGGATTGGTTTGAAGTTCAAATCCTTCTCGGACTTGCGCCGCCGCGGATCGGCGATCGGTACCGCTTTCATCAGCGCCTGCGTATAGGGGTGCTGCGGGTTCTCAAATACCCGCTGGCGCGAGCCTAGCTCGACGATCCGGCCCAGATACATCACGCCGACGTAATGGCTCACCCGCTCCACCACGGCCATGTCGTGGCTGATGAAGAGGAAAGAGAGTTCCATTTCGGCCTGAAGCTCCATCATCAGGTTCAAGACCTGTGCCTGCACAGACACGTCGAGGGCCGAGACCGCCTCATCCGCAATGATCAGCTTGGGGTTCAGGGCAAGCGCGCGGGCGATGGCGACGCGCTGGCGCTGGCCGCCCGAGAGCTCATGCGGGAAGCGCCGCATGAAGCTGCGCGGCAGTTCCACCCGGTCAAAGAGCATCTCAACGCGTTTGGTGATCTCCGCCCCTTTGAGGGTGGCGAAGTTATGGATCGGCTCGGCCACCTGATCGGAAAGCTGCATCTGCGGGTTCAGCGAGGCAAAGGGGTCTTGAAAGATCATCTGCATATCAAGCCGCGCGGTGCGCAGGGCGTTTTGATCCAGCGACATGATATCGACGCCGTCGAGGTTCACTTCGCCCGACATCGGTTCCACCAGACGCAAAATCGACCGGCCCGCCGTGGATTTGCCACAGCCCGATTCGCCAACGAGGCTTAGCGTCTGGCCCTTGTTGAGCGTAAACGACAGATCCTCTACCGCGTGGACGTTGGCGACGGTGCGGCGCAGGAAACCGCCCTGCACTGGAAAGCGCGTGGTCAGGTTCTTGACCGAAAGGAGCACCTCTTGGCGGCCCTTGATCGGCAGGATTTCTTTGTCTTCCGAACCCAGCAGCTTCATCGGCTCCGGGTAGGGCTTGCCCGTCATTTCGCCGAGTTTGGGCACGGCGGCCAGCAGCGCCTTGGTATAGGGGTGTTTGGGGTTTTCAAAGATTTCTTCGACCGTGCCCTCTTCGACCTTTTTCCCGCGGAACATGACGACGACACGGTCGGCCATCTGCGCCACCACGGCCATGTCATGGGTGATGAACATCACCGCCGTCCCGGTCTCGCGCTTCAAGCGGTCCATCAAGGCGAGAATCTCGGCCTGAATGGTCACGTCAAGCGCCGTGGTGGGCTCATCCGCGATCAAGAGGCGCGGCTCGCAAGCCAGCGCCATGGCGATCACCACGCGCTGGCGCATGCCGCCCGACAGCTCATGCGGATATTGCTTCAGCCGCCGCTCCGGCTCGGGGATGCGGACCTGTTTCATCAGTTCCAGCGCGCGGGCTTCGGCCTCTTTACGCGACATGTTCAGATGCAGGCGCAGACCTTCGGTCATCTGCTTGCCGATGGTGAAGACGGGGTTCAGCGCGGTCATCGGCTCCTGGAAGATCATGCCGATCTCATTGCCGCGGATTTTGCGCATGAGGCTACCGCTGCTGGCGGCGAGATCGACCTGACCTTTTTCGCCGCGTTCAAAAAGGAGGCGACCGCCTGCAATTTCACCACCGCCGTATTCCACCAGCCGCATCAGCGACAACGAAGACACGGATTTGCCCGATCCTGATTCTCCGACCACGCAAACCGTCTCACCGGGATTGATGTCAAAACTGACATCTTCAACACCGACAACGGGGCCATCTTTGGTTTGAAATTCGACGCGCAGGCCCTGAATTTGGGCGATTGGCGCCCCGCTTATGTGATCCAGCATCTGTTTCCCTGTTATTTTTATCGGCGCAGATTTTGCCTGACGCTACGGCGAATGCCATGAGACTGTCAAACCTGACTCGCAGCCTTGGGTCTTTGTGAAAAATGCGCCACGTCCGCCCTTGCAATTTTTGGGAAACCTGTTTCGATACGGCTCATGCGGTTTGGAAAGAGCGCTTCGATCACAGGTTGAATTTTGCGTGTTTTGGCATGTTTAGCGGGTGAAGCTCATGTTCTTTCCAGAGCGACAACAATAAGGTGGGGCTAGTCCCGCCGACAATAAGCGGCACGCCAACGTGTCCAACATGGAGTAAGATATGAAATTGAAGACCCTATTGATGGGGGCTGTCGCATCGACTGCTTTTGCCCCTATGGCCTTTGCCGAAGCCCATGAGGGCGAGCGCGGCCGCGACGGTGAAGTCAAAATTATCTATTGGCAGGCACCTTCGATCCTGAACCCCTATCTGTCGAGCGGCACAAAAGATGTTGAAGCCTCCTCGCTGATCCTCGAACCCCTTGGCCGCTACGATGAGACCGGCGCGCTGGTCCCCTATCTGGCGACAGAGATCCCGACGCTGGAAAACGGCGGCGTGAGCGAAGACCTCAAGACCATCACATGGAAGCTAAAAGACGGTCTTGTCTGGTCCGATGGCTCCCCGGTTACCGCCAATGACGTGAAGTTCACTGCCGATTACTGCATGAACCCCGAAGGCGGCTGTGCGCAGCTGGCCAAATTCGAAGGCGTCTCCTCGGTCGACGTGGTCGATGACCAGACGGTTAAGGTCACCTTCTCCGAGCCGATGCCGAACCCCTACGGCCCCTTCATGGGCGGCCAGTCCCCGATCATTCAGGCGGCACAGTTCGCCGATTGTACGGGCGCCAAGGCACCTGAGTGTACCGAAGCCAACTTTAATCCGATCGGCACCGGTCCTTTCACCGTCACGGAATTCCGTCCCAATGACGTGATCACCATGGCTGCCAACGAAAACTTCCGCGAAGCTGGCAAACCCGCCTTCGCCACGCTGACCTTCAAAGGCGGCGGCGACGCGACAGCCGCAGGTCGTGCCGTGATGGAAACAGGTGAGTTCGACTATGCCTGGAACCTGCAGTTGGCCCCCGATGTCATCGCCAAGATGGCCGAAGGCGGCAAGGGCAAGCCCATGTCGGCATTCGGCACGTTGGTTGAGCGTCTTGAGCTGAACATGACAGACGCCTCCCCCGACCTGCCCGAGGGCGAGCGTTCGACCGCCAAACACCCGCACCCGATCCTTAGCGATGAGAAAGTCCGCCGCGCGCTTTCCATGGCGATTGACCGCGAACTGCTGGTGGAAGTTGGCTACGGCCAAGCCGGTCGCGCGACCTGCAACATGGTGCCTGCACCTGAGCTTTACGCCTCTGACAACACTGACTGTCTTACCCAAGACATCGAAGGCGCCAAGGCGCTCTTAGACGAAGCGGGCTGGACCGACACAGATGGCGACGGTGTGCGTGACAAAGACGGCAAGAAACTGGCGCTGCTGTACCAGACTTCGACCAACGCCGTGCGTCAGGACTTCCAAGCGCTGATCAAGGATTGGTGGAGCCAGATCGGTGTTGAAACCGAATTGCGCAACATCGACTCTTCGGTCTTCTTCGGTGGTGACCCCGGTTCGACCGACACGTTCCAGCGTTTCTATGCAGACGTTGAAATGTACGCCAACAACTTCGATGGCACCGACCCGCAAAGCTACCTTGCCCAGCGGACCTGCGCCAAGTTCCCAAGCCCGGAAACACAGTGGCAGGGTGAGAATATCAACCGCTTCTGTGACGAAGAGTATGACACCATGGTGGCCGAACTGGGCCGCACCGGCGAAATGGAAAAGCGTGGCGAACTGGCCAAAAAGCTGAACGACATGCTGACCAAAGACACCTACTCGATCCTGCCGCTGGTTGACCGTGGTCGCGTCTCGGCTGCTGCCAATACTCTTGGTGGTGTCGTGCTGAACACATGGGACTCCGAGCTGTGGAATGCCGCCGATTGGTACCGCATGAAAGAGTGATCTGAGACAGAGGCGCGGCACGCTGCGCCTCTCTTCACCGACCTTCGGGGGTGTGCGACATCCGCACGCCCCCCTCTCGCCCCCACCCCCTCACAGACTGACTTACAAAGGCGACGCCCATGTTGACCTTCACCATCCGACGACTTCTTTTGTCGATCCCGACGCTTTTGTTTATCAGCCTGGTGATTTTCCTGCTGCTGCAACTCGCCCCCGGCGACCCGATGGCGCAAGTGCCGCTGACGGTCCCGCCTGAAGTGAAAGAAAAGATGCGCGAGGCGCTTGGCCTTGGGCAACCGATCTACATCCAGTACTGGAAATGGCTCGTGCAGGTCTTCTGGATCGAGCCGCAGGTCTTCATCGACTATCTGACCAACCGCTCTGCCCTGTTTGGCTGGCTGCCTGACACCAACCTGTCAGACGGTAAGCTGCGCGTGATCTCTTGGCAGACCCGCTCCCCGGTGATGGACATCGTGATCCAACGGATGCCGCAGACCCTCTGGGTCGTGGGGCTGGCCTATATCGTGGGCATCGTTATCGCCATCCCGATTGGCATCTATTCTGCCTACCGCCATTACTCGGTCTTCGATCAGGCCGGGACATTCATCACCATGGTCGGCTTTTCGATCCCGCCCTTTTTCACCGGCCCGCTGTTGATCGTGATCTTCTCGGTTACGCTAGGCTGGCTTCCGTCGATCTATGACACCACCCATGTGGTGAACGACTGGGCCAGCTTTAAAGTGCAGTTCATGCAGATGATTATGCCCGTCATGGTGCTGGCGCTGCAGACCACGGCGCAGATCAGCCGCTACATGCGCGGGGCGATGCTGGACAACCTCAACCAAGACTATGTGCGAACCGCCCGCGCCAAGGGTTTGAAAGAAAGCGTTGTGGTCATGGTCCACGTGCTGCGCAACTCGATGATCCCTGTGGTCACCGTCATCGCGCTCGGCATGCCCGCCATTTTCGGTGGCGCGATCATTACCGAAAACGTCTTTAAAGTGAACGGCATTGGTCAGCTACTGCTGACCGCGCTGCGCGCCAATGACCTGCCGATGGTCATGACCCTTACCTTCATCTTTGCGGTGTTGATCGTCCTGTTCAACCTGATCGCAGATATCCTGTACGGCCTGCTTGACCCGAGGATCCGTTATGACTGAGCAACCCATTCCCGCCAGCCCAATCGAAGCCGATCTGGAGTTCATGAAAGCCCTGCAAGACAAGGGCCCGCAAAAGCCGCCGCGCAGCCAATGGCGCGATGTCTGGGACCAGTTCCGCAAGCACAAGGGTGCGCTCTTTGGCGGCTCCTTCCTGATCTTCATCACGCTTGCGGTGATCTTTGGCCCCTATATCTGGGACATTGACGCCAAGAAGCTGGACATTCGCAACAAGGACTGGCGGCCGATCTATACGCTCCTCTGGGACGGGGACGCCAAGGCGGGTTGGATCCACCCGCTCGGCACCGACCAACTGGGCCGCGACATCCTTGCGCAGATGCTCTTTGGCGGGCGCGTGTCGATGGCGGTGGGCTGGATGGCCATGGCGCTGGCATTGGTTATTGGTACCGCAATCGGCGTGCTTTCGGGCTTCTTCAAGCGCATGGACTTCTGGTTGATGCGCTTCACTGACCTGATCCTCAGCCTGCCAATTCTGCCATTGGTGCTCTTGGCCGTGACGCTCTTTGGGCAACCGCTGCGGTCTCAGTTCGGCCCCGAGGGCGGCATGTTCATCCTCATCGTTTCGGTCATCAGCCTGACCTCATGGATGCAAACGGCGCGGATCGTGCGCGGCGACATCCTCGCCCTGAAAGAGCGCGAGTTCATCCTCGCCGCCCGCTCCATCGGGACCACGCCGGGCAAGATTATCCGCCGGCACCTGTTGCCCAACGTGATCTCGCCCATCATGGTTTCGGCCACGCTAGGTCTGGCCACGGCGATCATCACCGAAAGCGCGCTGAGCTTTCTGGGCGTCGGCTTCCCCTCGGACTTCCCGACATGGGGCAAGCAACTGGCCGACGCAGTGGACCGGATGCAGGAGTTCCCCGAGCGGGTAATGCTGCCCGGCATCGCCATCTCGCTGACGGTGCTGGCGGTGAACTACCTTGGCGATGGCCTGCGCGACGCGCTTGATCCGCGCATTCGCGGACGCTGAGCGAAATAAGGACCGACCGGCCCCCGCTCGACTGCGCGGGGGCCAGTTGTTTTGCGCCCCTTGACGCAGGGTGAACAGCGTCGCCGCTTTTTCCATCAAAACAGAATAAATTCCGCTGGCGCTGGTGACCCCAACGTCAGCTTTCACTTGATTGTGACCCCCATCCGCTCCAGATGGGAAATACTTCCGTTTTCGAGAGTTTTCGCGATGTTTGAGTCTTTCGGCTTTGAAGAGACGACAGCAAAAGAGGCGTCCGTTCTACTGGCGGCTTTCATCGGGCTGGCGTTTGGCGTGTTGGCACAGCGCACGCGCTTTTGCTTCCGTCGCAGCCTTGTGGGCGAAGACCGACGCCAAGCGCTCGGCGTCTGGCTGACCGCGCTGGCGCTGGCGGTGATCGGCACCCAAGCCGCCGTGGCCGCCGGGTGGATCAACTTTGATGCACATCGTTTCATGGCGTCTGAAGTGCCGTTCTTAGCGATTGCCATCGGCGGCTTGCTGTTCGGCGCGGGCATGGTCCTGACACGCGGCTGCATCTCGCGGCTGACGGTGCTAACCGGCGGCGGGAACCTCCGTGCTGCGCTGGTGGTGCTGGTCTTTGCCGTGGTAGCCCATGCGACGCTGAAAGGTGTGTTAGCACCGCTCCGCGTGGCTCTCGGCTCGGTGACTGTCGATATGGGGGAGAGCGTGAGCCTTGCCACCCTGCCCGGCGGCGCGCTGATTTGGGGCGGTTTGATTGCTGTGGCGGCGCTGGCCTATGCGCTGCGCTCGGGCAACCGTCCGGGGCAGCTGGTGATGGCCGCTTTGATCGGGCTTTTGGTCCCTGCCGCTTGGGTCGGTACCGGGTACATCCTGCTGGATGAGTTCGATCCGATCGCAATGGAGAGCCTCAGCTTCACGTCGCCTTCCGCCGACACCCTATTCTGGACCATCGTCAGCAGTTCCATCCCCGCAGGCTTCGGTACCGGGCTTTTGGGCGGCGTCTTTGTCGGCGCGCTGATCGCCAGCCTCATCGCGCGTGAGTTCCATTGGCAGAGTTTTGACGCCCCGCGCCAAACCGGACGCTACCTGACCGGCGCAGCCATGATGGGCGTAGGCGGTGTGCTGGCCGGCGGCTGCACCTTGGGCGCAGGTCTGTCGGGTGTCCCCACGCTTTCGGTTGCGGCGATAGAGGCTATCGTGATGATCGCATTGGGCGGTCTGACCATGCAGGCGCTGCTTAGCCGATCTTCCGCCGCAAACGGCGCAGGGTCCACCACACGCCAAGTACAACCGGCAGAGTGACAAGGGCGGTCAGCAGCCCTTTGCTGACCCCCAAAGGCTCGGCCAGCGGGTAGAGCAGATAGCCCACCAGTGACACCGCGTAGTAGCTGATTGCCACCACTGACAGCCCCTCAACCGTATGCTGCAGCCTGAGTTGCAGGTCGGCCCGCCGGTCCATGCTGGCAAGGATCGCTTGGTTCTGGGCCGAGCGTTCCACATCCACCCGCGTGCGCAAAAGCTCCGCAGCCCGCAGCGCGCGGGCGGCAATGGTTTGCAGCCGCGTTTCGGTCGATTTGACCGTGCGCATCGCAGGGGCATAGCGGCGCATCATAAACTCTCCAAAGCCCTGCCGCCCCATGAAACGCGCCTCGCGCAGGGCAGAGATACGCTCATAGACAATCGCCTCATACGCACCTGTTGCGGCAAAACGATAGGCCGTCTCGGCGGTCAGCGCCTCAAGTGCCACCGATACGTCCAAGAGCGCGTGCAAAGTCTCTTCCGCTGCCGTGCCCGCCCCGCTGCGCATGGCCTCCATGAGGGTGGAGAGCTGCCCATCCAGATCATTCAGCGCCGTTGCCATTTCTCGCGCCTGCATGAAGCCCAGCATCGACATCGCCTTATAGGTCTCAATCTCGCACAGCCGCTGCACGATCCGCCCGATCCGCCGCTGCCCGGTCGCGGCATCGGTAAAGAGCGCCAGCCGCAGATGCCCCGCGGGATCAATGCGGAAATCGCTGGCCACCACCGCCGCGCCGTCCAGCACCTCAGCCACGGCGAGGCTTTCCGGTACGAACCAGTCTTGCAGGTGGTCTGCAATCTCCTCATCCACCGTGGATTTCGGCAAAACTGCCAGCAGCGCCGATGTGATCCGTTCGCCCTGTATCTCTGACAACCAATCATCGGGAAAGGCATCGAAATCCGACGCGGCAAAAGGCGCAGAGCGGCCAGCAGGGGCAATCACCGTATAGGTGACGAATTCCGTATGCTGCTCCCATTTCAGGGTGAAACGTCCCATCTCGCCATAGTAATGCGTCGCTTCTGCATCCGCCCGCGGCGCGCCGTAGTGGGCCAAGAGAGCATTCAGCTCCCCCTGTGCAACTGCGCCCGGGGCCAGCTTCACCGCCAGAAACGCAACCCGCGAAGGGGCCGAAAGCTGCGGGAAGGGGCGCGCGTGCATTTCACCGGTGAGGGCAAGCCGCTGGGGATGGTCTTTGATCGGGGCCATGGCGGGGTCCGCTGCTTAAGATGTCATGTTCCGGAGAGAATAGCGCCAAAGGCGCCAATGAACAGATAAAAAATGACATGTTTTCATATACTTAATGTGTACCGACGTATACCGCCCATAGAAACGGCAAACGCCCCACCGTTTCTGGCGGGGCGTTTAAGATGTATAGGTCGGGAATTTTTTAAAAATTCCCGGTCGTTTTCTTTTAAAGAAAACGATTAGTCGATCAGTGGCAGCAGTTTATCAAGGCTGGCTTTCGCATCACCGTAGAACATCCGCGTGTTTTCCTTGAAGAACAGCGGGTTCTCGATCCCCGAATAGCCCGTGCCCTGCCCGCGCTTGGAGACGAAGACCGTCTTGGCCTTCCAGCATTCCAGCACCGGCATACCAGCGATGGGGCTGTTGGGGTCTTCCTGAGCGGCAGGGTTCACGATGTCGTTGGAGCCAATGACAATCGCCACGTCGGTGTTGGGGAAATCATCGTTGATCTCATCCATCTCCATCACGATGTCATAGGGCACCTTGGCCTCGGCCAGCAGCACGTTCATGTGCCCGGGCAGACGGCCCGCCACCGGGTGGATGGCGAAACGGACGTTCTTGCCCTTGGCACGCAGCTTCTTGACCAATTCGCTGACCGCGCCTTGGGCCTGAGCCACCGCCATGCCGTAGCCGGGGATGATGATGACACTGTCGGCCTCGTTGAGCGCCTGTGCGACACCGTCGGCCTCGATCGCCACCTGCTCGCCCTCGACTTCCCTTGCCGGGCCAGAGGTCCCGCCAAAGCCGCCAAGGATAACGCTGACGAACGAACGGTTCATCGCCTTACACATGATGTAGCTCAGGATCGCCCCCGAAGAGCCGACCAACGCGCCGACCACGATCAGCAGATCGTTGCCAAGCGAGAAGCCAATCGCCGCTGCGGCCCAGCCGGAGTAGCTGTTGAGCATCGACACGACGACTGGCATGTCGGCACCGCCGATGCCCATGATCAGGTGATAGCCGATGAAGAGTGCGGCCAGCGTCAGCACGAACAGCGGCAGGAAGCCCCCGGTGTTGAAGTACCAGATCAGACAGATCAAGGAGATCGCAGCGGCAGCAGCGTTCAGCATATGACCGCCCGGCAGTTTCGTCGCAGCAGAGCTCACCCGCCCTGCCAGCTTGCCATAGGCGATGACCGAGCCGGTGAAGGTCACGGCACCAATGAAGATGCCGAGGACCAGTTCAACCCGCAGGATTGCTATTTCAACACTGTCCTTCTTCGCCAAGAGCGCGGCGAAGCCTTCGGTTGACGCGCGCGCCACCTCGTCCATCGCCATGACATTGCCCAATTCGATATGGGCGTTGTAACCAACGAAAACCGCCGCGAGGCCCACAAGGCTGTGCATCGCGGCGACCAGTTCGGGCATCTGCGTCATCTGCACGCGGGTGGCCAGTTGGTAGCCGATGGCCCCGCCTGCCGCGATCAGGATCAGCGAGAGGAGCCAGAACCCCGCCCCCGGCCCGATCAGCGTGGCGATAACCGCCAGCGCCATGCCTGCGATGCCGTACCATACCGCGCGTTTGGCGCTTTCCTGACCCGACAGACCGCCCAAGCTGAGGATGAAGAGAACCGCTGCAACCACATAGGCTGCTGTCGTAAATCCGTATTCCATAATGCGTGCTCCTTCAGGATTTCTGGAACATGGCGAGCATGCGCCGTGTCACGAGGAAGCCGCCAAAGATGTTGATCCCACACATGAAGACCGACAGAGCAGCAAGAATAATCACCAATGCCGAGTTCGAGCCGATCTGCATCAGCGCGCCCAGAATGATGATCGAAGAGATCGCGTTGGTCACCGCCATCAGCGGCGTATGCAGGCTGTGCGCCACGCCCCAAATCACTTGGAAACCGACAAAGACCGCCAATACAAAAACGATGAAGTGCTGCATGAAGCTGGCGGGCGCCACAAGGCCCACACCCAGCAACACTGCCGCACCCACGGCCAGCAGTGTGACCTGGTTCTTCGTCTGCGCTTTGAAAGCCGCCAGTTCGTCGGCGCGCTTCTCTTCGGGGGTCTTTTCCTTGACCTTTTCCTTCTTCGGCGCTGCCGCGATGGCCGCAACCTTGGGCGGAGGTGGTGGGAAGGTGACCGCTTTCTCGTGGGTGATGGTTGCCCCACGGATCACGTCATCTTCCATATCGTGGTTAATGACACCGTCTTTTTCGGGCGTCAGATCCGTCATCAGGTGGCGGATGTTAGTGGAATAGAGCGTCGAAGCCTGCGTCGCCATGCGCGAGGGGAAATCGGTGTAACCGATGATCGTGACACCGTTGTCGGTGACGATCTTCTCGTCCATCTTGGTCAGCTTACAGTTGCCGCCCTTTTCCGCCGCAAGGTCAACGATGACAGAGCCCGGCTTCATCGCCGCGACCATGTCTTCGGTCCAAAGCTCTGGCGCTTCGCGGTTGGGGATCAGCGCCGTGGTGATGACGATGTCCACATCGGGGGCGAGTTCGCGGAACTTAGCCAATTGCGCTTCGCGGAATTCCGGCGAGGAAACAGAGGCGTAGCCGCCTGAGGCGGAGCCATCGGCCTGCTCTTCCTCGAAGTCGAGATAGACAAACTCGGCGCCCATCGATTCGACCTGTTCGGCCACTTCAGGGCGCACGTCGAAGGCAAGTGTGATGGCACCCAATGAGGTCGATGTGCCGATGGCCGCAAGGCCCGCAACGCCCGCGCCAACGACCAGAACCTTCGCAGGCGGCACCTTGCCCGCCGCAGTGATCTGCCCGGTGAAGAAACGGCCAAAGTTGTTGCCCGCTTCGATCACCGCGCGGTAGCCCGCGATATTCGCCATGGACGACAGCGCGTCCATCTTCTGGGCGCGGCTGATGCGCGGCACCATATCCATCGCCATGACGGTCGCGCCCTTCTTGGCGGCGGCCTCCATCAGCTCGGTGTTGCCGGCGGGATTGAACATGGAGATCAGCGTCTGGCCCGCGCGCAGGCGCTTGACCTCGGCCTCGGACGGCGGGCGCACCTTGGCGACCACATCAGCAGCCTTGTAGAGAGCGGCGGCGGTGTTTACCACCTCAACGCCCGCGGCCTCATAGGCGGCATCGTCGAAACCCGCAGCCGCGCCGGCACCGGTTTCGATGACGCATGTATGCCCAAGCTTTTGCAGTTGCTGCGCGCTTTCCGGCGTCATCGCGACCCGGTTTTCGCCCTCAAATATTTCCTTTGGTGTCCCGATCTTCAAACCAAGAGTCCCCCTTTGCTGGCCCGTTACGCCGCTTTGGCGCAACTTTGTTAGTCAGAGCGATAGCGCGCGCGCAGCAATAGTACAAGCAAACCGCTACGTGAAACGGTGCAAAATTGCTGCACTACCACATCAAAGAAACGGTTTGCTGGTTTGGGGGCGATGGTAGAACAGTTGTTCTAATTGGAAGCCGATGGCATGGCCCGAAGGCCATGCTTTAGTTCTAGGCCCCACTGGAGCCAGACGTTTTTTTACAGACCCGGAATTAGGCGGGCGAGGCCGCGCTGGTCAAAGGTGGTCCCGCGATCGGCGCCGAAAGCGATCTCGCCACCCAGTCCGACAAAGGGTTCAGTCTCATTGATGCCGCCGACATCTACCTTGGCAGAACCGACCTCCAAGAACAGATTTGTGGTAGGGGAAACGTCACGGTCCAGACGCACAGCAAAGCGCGACAGATCGTCGCCATCGCTGCCAAAATGGTCAAAGGAGCCCGTCAGGCCAAAGCCCTCCGCCATCGCGTATCGCGCCTTGAGGCCGCCCAAGGTGCCATCACCTGCATCGCTGTCTACATTGGCAAGATAGCCTTCGAATTCCCACTCCAGCATCTCATAGCCTGCTTCGACACCCAAGATGTCTGCATCTTCGCCGAGGGCTTCCTCACGCGTATAGAACGCGCCGAAAGAGGTCGCCTCATCCAGATGATAGATTCCGTGCAGGCCCAGTGAATGGCTGTCCACACCGGTGAAACCGAAGTCACTGTATCCGGCGTCGAATTGCACACCAAAGTTGCGGTTAATGCCAATCTCGACCGACCCATCAAGGCCAAGACGGCTGAAATCGGTGTCATCTGCAAAGGCGGAATACGACAGACCGACCGAGCCGCCAGTCACTTCGACAGCCTGTGCCGTGGTAGCGCCAAGGGCGAGAGTCGCGACGAGGGTCAAGCCCGGGAAATTTTTGCTTTTCATTATACTGCTCCAATACATTTGAGAGGGCCCTGTCATCAGGTTACCCGCTGCAACCAGTGCGTGAACACCTTAAAGGCTGCAAGAACAAAGCCGGCTGTCTGCGACGATGTACTCAATGAGCGGCGGGATCTGGCCTGTTGTTGCCGCTCCGCGTCAATCACATCGGGCAAATAACGCCCCGTCATCCACGCCCGCCTATTGTGCTGCCGCCCCCACCGCGCCACCCTGCCCTCAAAGGGGAGGCATTATGACACTACAAGACAAACACGCATTCATCACCGGCGGCGGCACCGGCATTGGACTGGCCATTGCGCAGGATTTGGCCGCAAAGGGCGCGCGGGTCACGATCACCGGGCGCCGGCAGGAGGTGCTCGACGCGGTGTCGGGTGATGGCATCACCGGGATGGCAATGGACGTCCGCGACGAGGCGCAGGTCATCGACACGATCGCCCGCGCGGTTGAGGCGCATGGGCCGGTGCAAATCTGCGTTGCCAATGCGGGTGTGGCCGAGGGCCGGTCGCTGCACAAAACCGATCTCGATTTCTGGCGCGACATGATGGCGACCAACCTTGATGGCGCCTTTCTGACCATCCGCGAAAGCCTCAAATCCATGCGCCAAACCGATTGGGGACGGGTGATTGCGGTCTCCTCCATGGCGGGGCTGCGCGGCCTGCCGGGGGCGGCCTGCTATTCGGCCTCGAAACACGGGATGATCGGGCTAATCCGCTCGCTCAGCGAAGATTATATGGGCCAGCCCTTCACCTTTAACGCGCTCTGCCCCGGTTATGTCGATACCGACATCATCGCGCGCAACACCCAAGCGATCTCAAAACGCGCCGGGCTGTCCGAGGAAAAAGCCCGTGATGTGATGGTCAACGCCAACCGCCACAAGCGTCTTATTGCCCCATCCGAAGTGGCCGCTGCGGCGGCCTGGCTGGTTGGCGAAGGATCCGAGAGCGTGAATGGTCAGTCTATCGAGATTGCAGGCGGGCAGATGTAGCCGCGTTAAAAGTGCTTTAAGCAAGCTGCGCCAAATTAAAGGCCATGAAAGATTCGTTTTATGGCTCCGAACGCTACTTCTTTACCCTGCGCCTCGCGCGGCGGGACGATGATGCGCTGCTGCGCCATATCTCGGCACTCAGACATGCAATGCGGGAAACTTTGGCGCGCAAGCCGTTCCAGATCGACGCCATCGCGATCCTGCCGGATGTGATCCACACGGTCTGGACCCTGCCGCAAGGGGATCATGACTACGCCAACCGCATCGGCATGTGGAAAGGACGGTTTTCGCGGCACCTCCCCCCGGCTCCGCATCGCAGCCTGCGACAAATCAAACGGGGGGAGAAGGGCATATGGCAGCGGCGGTTTTGGAAGCATCGGATACGCGATCACGCGGATTTCGAACGGCATTGCGATCTGGTGCATCTCAGCCCGGTCCACGCCGGGTTTTGTCAGCGTCCGGAGGCTTGGCCCTACAGTTCCTACGCCCGCGCCCGTTCTCGTCAGATCGCCGCACAGGGTAAGAAGGACCATTCAGCGGAAGAAGCGGTCTTGGACGATGATGTGACACCACTGAGGAACGTGACATCCCCCGCCGCGCTTCCGAGCCGCCTGCACAGTTAATTTGCTTGGAGCCAGAGCTGGCACCTTAGCATAGCGACCTGCTAGCACGTGAAGGCGGTATCCTTGCCCCGGAAACACGAACCATACCTTACACGGGACCATCAAAACGGCGTCGCCCGCAAAATCCGCGAGCGGGATCCTTTGGTAGGGCCGCGCCTCGTCAATACCGCGCGGCCAACCGCCCCGCCTATTGCGCGGCAGTCATCACCGGCAGGGCCGACCCATCCGCAGCCCAAGCCCGCACCGCCGCACCAAAATGTTCGAACAATGGCCGCGAGACCGGATCCTTGGCCGCGTTCCACTCAGGGTGCCACTGCACAGCGAGAGTAAATCCGGGGGCGTCTTTGATGTAGATCGCCTCGGGCGTGCCGTCGTCCGCATGGCCGTCGATCACAACGCGCGGACCGGGCTCCTTGATGCCCTGCCCGTGCAGCGTATTGGTCAGTACCTTGGATGCGCCCATCACACGGTGAAACACGCCGCCTTCGGTAAAGCTCACGTCATGGCGCAGCTCGAACTTCTCTTCGATGGTGCCGTCGGGGGGCATCCGGTGGTTCATCCGCCCCGGCAGATCGCGTATCTCGGGGTAGAGCGAGCCGCCCATGGCCACGTTGACCTCCTGAAATCCACGGCACAGGCCAAGAAACGGTTGGCCCCGCGCCACACAGGCCCGCACCAGCGCCAGCGCCACGGCATCGCGGGCACGGTCAAAGGCACCATGTGCCTCTGTCTCAGGCTCACCGTATTCTTCCGGATGCACATTGGGCCGCCCGCCGGTCAGCAGGAAGCCATCGCAGACCTCAAGCAGTTCTTCGACCGAGACAAAGCGCGGATCGCTCGGCACGATGAGCGGCAGACAGCCCGAGACCTCGGCAATCGCTTCGGTGTTCATCTGCCCGCCCGCGTGGACGGGGTATTGATCGTTCAGCAGGTAGGAATTGCCAATAATACCAACGACGGGTCGGGCCATGAGTTACCTCTTATTCACCATGGCCCGAACATAGGCGCTTCGTACGGCGGCCTCAACCTCAGCTCAGCGCCTTAAGCTGCAAACGCCGCGCATGAAGCACCGGTTCGGTATAGCCAGAGGGTTGCTCGCGGCCCTTGAGCACCAAATCACAGGCCGCCTGAAACGCTACCCCGTCAAAGCCCGGCGCCATGGGACGGTAGCTTGGGTCATCCGCGTTTTGACGGTCCACCACGGCTGCCATTTTTTTAAGCGCTGCCTCGACTTCCTCGCGGCTGATGACGCCGTGGTGCAGCCAGTTTGCCAAGGCTTGGGCCGAGATGCGGCAGGTAGCGCGGTCTTCCATCAGGCCCACGTCGTTGATGTCGGGCACTTTGGAACAGCCTACCCCCTGATCGATCCAGCGCACGACGTAGCCCAGAATACCCTGCGCATTATTCTCAATTTCGCGGGTGATTTCTTCGGTGCTGAGGTTGCGGCCTTCCATCACCGGGATGGTTAACAGCGCGTCGAGTGTCCCACGCGCGCCGCCCTTTTTGATTTCTTCCTGTCGCGCCAGCACGTCAACCTTGTGGTAATGCATGGCGTGCAACGTCGCGGCCGTAGGCGACGGCACCCAAGCGCAGTTTGCGCCCGACTGCGGGTGGCCGATCTTGGCCTCCAGCATCTCGGCCATACGGTCGGGCATGGCCCACATGCCCTTGCCGATCTGCGCGCGGCCC
The DNA here is from genome assembly GCF_025143985.1 of Sulfitobacter sp. W027. Taxonomy (NCBI): domain Bacteria; kingdom Pseudomonadati; phylum Pseudomonadota; class Alphaproteobacteria; order Rhodobacterales; family Roseobacteraceae; genus Sulfitobacter; species Sulfitobacter sp. W027. Next base: position 1,161,333 of record NZ_CP083564.1, on the reverse strand, counting down.
TGCAATCCGCAGGCCAGCCCGATGTCGACATTGCGGTCCTCATAGGCCGCGATCCAAGCGCTGTTCTTCATTTCGCCCTTGGGCACCATCGGCCCGGCTTCCATGCTGGTGTGGATTTCGTCGCCCGTTCGGTCGAGGAAACCGGTATTGATGAAGGCCACGCGATGTTTCGCGGCGCGGATACATTCTGCGAGGTTGGCACTGGTGCGGCGTTCCTCATCCATAATGCCGAGCTTCACGGTATATTGCGGCAGACCAAGCGTCTTCTCCACATGGATGAAGATCTCATCGGCAAAGGCGACCTCTTCCGGCCCGTGCATCTTGGGCTTCACCACATAGACGCTGCCGGTGACGGAATTGCCGCCCTCGCGCTTGAGGTCGTGGATCGCGATCAACGTCGTCACCATCGCGTCCATCAGCCCCTCGCCGACCTCACGGCCCTCGCGGTCATGCACGGCCGGATTGGTCATCAGGTGGCCAACATTGCGCACTAACATAAGCGAGCGGCCTTTCAGCGTAACCTCACGAGCGCCATCAGGAGCGGTATAGCGGCGGTCTTCGGCCATGCGGCGTGTGACAGTTTCGCCGCCCTTTTCAAAGGTCTCGGACAGGTCGCCCTTCATCAGGCCAAGCCAGTTGCCATAGGCCAGCACTTTATCTTCGGCATCCACCGCCGCGACGCTGTCTTCGCAGTCCATGATGGTAGAAAGCGCGGATTCGATGACCACATCGGCGACGCTGGCGGGATCGTCCTTGCCAATCGCATGGTCCGGATCGATCTTGATCTCGATATGCAACCCGTTGTTGCGCAGCAGGATCACATCCGGCGCTTCGGCGTTGCCACGGTAGCCTGCAAATTGCGCCGGATCGGCCAGACCGCAGGGCGCTGCATCTTGGGACATCACACCTTCGAGATGGCCGTCTACCACTCGGTAACCCGCGAGGTCCGCATGGCTGCCAGCGGAGAGTGGGGCCGCCTCATCCAAGAAGGCCTTCGCCCGAGCCACCACCTGTGCGCCGCGCTCTGGATCATAGCCCTTGCCCGTAGGCAGATCACTCAGCGCGTCGGTGCCATAGAATGCATCATAAAGACTGCCCCAGCGCGCGTTGGCAGCGTTCAGCGCAAAGCGCGCATTGGTGATTGGCACCACAAGCTGCGGCCCCGGCACTTGGGCAATCTCCGGGTCTACGTTTTGTGTTTCGATCTGAAAGTCTGGGCCATCGGGCAAAAGATAGCCGATCTCGCGCAGAAAGGCGGTGTAGCTTTCCGCATCATGCGGCTGACCTGCGCGTTCCCGATGCCAACCGTCGATCTGCGCCTGAAGGTCCGCACGTTTTTCCAGCAAAGCGCGGTTCTTAGGACCCAGGTCATGCACCAGACCAGAGAACCCTGCCCAGAATGCCTCTGCCGTCACCCCGGTCCCCGGCAGCGCCGAGGTCTCGATGAAGTCGACCAGTGCGGCGTCTACCTGCAAACCATTCTTGTCTATTTTGCTCGTCATTCTCTGCCCTCTTCCGCACTGAATACCATTCAGAAATATCTAGCAGAAAGGCAAAGCGGCGCAAGCGCGAGGACGGCAGAGGGGGTTAGCGCTCTCCTTCGGGGGGCAGCGGGCGGGCAATCACCGGCTCGGCGTCCGCCGGGCCGTCTACGGGCTGCGCGTCGCCTTCAGGTGAGGGGTCGGTGGCCTGCAGCACCGCATAGACAATGCCGGCGATCATCAGCAGTGCCCCCGCGATGATAGCGGTTTTGATACCGATCAGAGCGTGGCGATGACGTTTCTTCTGCGTTTCGGTATCGGTGTCAGGGGCAGACATGGATATACCTCATTGCTCGAAGTTACGGGGGCTCGGCTTGCAGGCAGCCTCCTGGAGACATAACCTTTCCCAGACTGATTACGTTCCCGCTACTGGAGGCCCAATGCGCGACGCCACCCCCCAAACAATCTATCTCAGCGACTATCAGCCGTTCGGCTTTCTTGTGGATGAGGTTGCGCTGACCTTTGACCTTGATCCCCACAAGACACGGGTAAGAAGCCGCATCGTCTTTCGCCGCAATCCTGCGGCTAAGGATGCGGAATTTTTCCTTCATGGTGAGCAGCTCAAGCTTATTTCCGCGCAGATTGACGGCAAACCGGTCGCGCCAGAGGTGACCGACCGTGGCCTGACCTGCGCCGTACCTGACGCGCCCTTCATCTGGGAGGCTGAGGTTGAGATTGATCCTAAAGGCAACACCGCCCTCGAAGGGCTTTATATGTCGGGTGGGATGTATTGCACCCAGTGCGAGGCTGAAGGCTTTCGCAAGATCACCTATTACCCCGATCGCCCCGATGTGATGAGTATCTTTACCGTCACCGTCAATGGACCGCATCCGGTGCTCTTGTCCAACGGCAACCCGGTGGCACAGGGGCAGAACCATGCCGAGTGGCATGACCCATGGCCAAAGCCTGCCTATCTTTTTGCGCTGGTGGCGGGCGATCTGGTTGCCCATTCCGACCGCTTTACCACCATGTCGGGCCGGGACGTCGATCTAAACCTATATGTGCGCCCCGGCGATGAGGGCAAATGTGCCTTTGGGATGGAGGCGCTAAAGGCGTCGATGAAATGGGATGAAGAGGTCTATGGCCGCGAATACGATCTCGACATCTTCAATATCGTCGCGGTGGATGATTTCAACATGGGCGCGATGGAGAACAAGGGGCTGAACATCTTCAACTCCGCCGCCGTTCTCGCCTCGCCCGAGACGTCGACGGATGACAATTTTGAGCGGATCGAGGCGATCATCGCGCATGAGTATTTCCACAACTGGACTGGCAACCGCATCACCTGCCGCGATTGGTTCCAACTGTGTCTAAAGGAAGGGCTGACGGTCTACCGCGACAGCCAGTTCACCTCTGACATGCGTTCTCCGGCGGTGAAACGGATCAGCGATGTGATCGATCTGCGGGGCCGTCAATTCGCCGAGGATCAAGGCCCGCTGGCCCATCCGGTGCGGCCGGAAAGCTTTCAGGAGATCAACAACTTCTACACCGCCACCGTCTATGAGAAGGGCGCTGAGGTGATCGGTATGCTCAAGACCTTGGTGGGCGATGATGCCTATACCAAGGCGCTGGACCTCTACTTTCAGCGTCACGACGGCGACGCGGCAACGATCGAAGATTGGCTGAAGGTGTTCGAAGACACCACAGGCCGCGATCTGACCCAGTTTAAACGTTGGTATTCTCAGGCCGGCACCCCGCGCCTTGCGGTGACGGAGGCTTGGGACGCGGGAAAGGGCATCTTTACCCTCACCTTCACACAGCACACGCCCCCCAGCACCGCCACGCCACTGCCTGAGCCACAGGTCTTGCCCATCACAGTAGGTCTGATTGGCGCGGAGGGTGCCGAGGTGTCCCCCTCCAGCGTGTTGGAGATGACCGAAGCCGAGCAGAGCTTTACCTTCGACGGACTTGATGCGCGGCCCGTGGCCTCCGTACTGCGTGGCTTCTCTGCCCCGGTGGTGCTTGCACATGACCTCTCGAAAGAAGAGCGGCTGCTTCTGCTGGCCCATGACAGCGATCCCTTCAACCGCTGGGAGGCCGGGCGCACTTTGGCGCGGCAGTCTTTGCTGGCGACGATCACCGAAGGCAGCGCACCGGATGCTGAATGGCTCGCCTCACTTCAAGCGGTACTCGGGGATGAGACGCTGGAGCCCGCCTACCGTGCATTGATGCTGGGCCTGCCCAGCCATGCGGATTTGGCCAACACCCTCTATGATACGGGCAAAACCCCGGACCCGGCAGCGATCCATGAAGCGGTGGATGCCACGCGCGACGCCTTGGCGCAGGCTTTCGTCTCAACCCTGAGCGAGCTTTACGACCGGCACATCGTCGACGCTGCCTACCAGCCAAATGCCGAGCAATCCGGCAAACGCGCACTGACAAATGCGGCCCTCGCCCTGCTCACCCGCGTGCAGGGCCCGGAGCGTGCGCAGGCGCAATACGATCAGGCCGACAATATGACCCAGCAACTCAGTGCGCTGGCGGCCCTGCTGCGCGCGGGCCATGGCGACAAGGCGCTGGCTGAGTTTGAAGAGCAGTGGCGCGATGACCGTTTGGTGATGGACAAATGGTTCGGGCTACAGGTCTCGCAGGCCGCGCCGGAGAAGACCGCAGAGGTCGCGCAAACGCTTACCCAGCACGCCGATTTCAACTGGAAGAACCCAAACCGCTTCCGCGCGGTCTTTGGCAGCCTTGCCACGCATCATGCGGGCTTTCACCATGAAAGCGGCAAGGGCTACGCGCTGCTGGCCGATTGGCTGATCAAGCTTGACCCGGTGAACCCGCAGACCACGGCGCGGATGTGTTCGGCATTCCAGACATGGCGGCGCTATGACGCGGCGCGGCAAGAGATGATCCAAACGCAATTGGACCGCATCCTCGCCAACCCTGACCTTAGCCGGGACACGTCAGAGATGCTCAGCCGCATTCGCGGTGCCTGACGCCCTGCCCCAGACAGAGGGCATAGCGGCCTACGAGTATCGCCGCCATGCCCGCAGTCGAACCGCGCTGTTGGTGCTGCCCGCGCTCTGGGCAGCACTGGGGGCGGCATGGTACTGGCTCGAAGCCTCCGGTTGGCTCGTGGGGCTGCTAGGGCTCTTTACCCTGCCCGCACTCTGGGAGGTTTTCACCAATCCGCTCAGTGGCTTGACCCTTGATCAAAGCAACCTGTCGTGGTTCACGGGCAGGCGTGATGCCAAGATCGCACTGGCGCAAATTAACCACGTCCGACTTGATACGAGGCTTGATATGTCGGTACGCGCCACGGTGGTTTTGGCAACGGGACGCAAGATCAAACTGCCCTTTGAAGCCACACCGCCACACCGCACGTTAGAAGCTGCACTTCATGCGCGCGGTGTCGCCACAGAGCGGCACCACTTCACGTTGATCCAATAATTTACGGACGGCTGCGGGGCCGTGTCGCGTTCAATGGCTTGCAATAGGACTGCTGCCGCAGCCAGCGGGCCATATCCTCGCGTTTGGAGGCGCTGCGCATCGGGCCCCAATCCGCGCCAACACCGCGTCTGCCGTTTCCGGCAATCACCCCATCGCGCGGCACGGTCGTCGCCATGATCCGCACGGCACAGCTGAGGTTCGCGGCCCCATTCTTGAGACCGTCGCCGCTGCCCACGTTACACTTATACCCCCGCGCCGTGCCCGGCAGGATTTGCAACAGCCCATACCAGCGCCCACCGCCGCCCACGGCCCAAGACCGATAGGTGCTCTCATGTTTCGCCAGCGTCGACATGAACCCAACCCAAAAGGCGCGCCGCTGGCTGTCTGATGCTGTCGGATAGGCCGGGCACCACTCCTCCACATCGGCGGGCACCATATCTACCAAGGGCTTGCCATGAGACTTGAGCGCCGAGATCGCCGCCCGGGTCCAAAGCGAATGGCCCCGCATATGTTGCCAGCGGGTGCGCGGCAGATTGCCTGGGCGCGCGGGCGGGCGCAGTGATGTGGCAAAGGGCGCAGTCTCAAGCGCGGGCGGGTTCTCCTGCGGCTTGACTGTATCGGGGAAGGACAACGGCGCAGAGGCGGTCCGCACCACGGGCCCGGCCTCAGCCGTCGGAACGGGGGCGGGCTGTTTGAAAAGCTCGGCCCAGAGCAAACTTGGGCTTGCGCAGAGAAGCAGGGCAATCATGGCAGATTTCATGGGCGGCATAAGACCGCCCCAAAGGGCGCTTGGCAAGCGCGGCGGGGGCTGGGATCGGCAAATTTCCTCTGATCGCAATACAACGCGCCGCAGGGCGGCGGGATTGTCGCCTTGGGGCAGTCCAAAAGCTGCCCCAACCCGCTGCAGAAATTTCCCGAAAGCTCCGCAGGTCGGTCACGGTTCCGCCCCATTACGCGGGCTATTCTTAACCATCAGAAAACAGCAGGCAGGACCGGCCCAAGATGAAGAAAATTTCGCATATGATCCCGTCCGCCTTGCAAGGGTTCTTTGCCAAAACCGCGCCCCAAGCGCCTGAGCTTGCGCCACTAGAAATGCCGATGCTGCGCCGCCGTGCGCCGCGCGACGCGCTGCTGCGCATCGCCTGTCCCGACCCCACCGCCGAAGAGATGCAGCGCGACCGCCACCAATACCGCGCGCAATGGCTGGTGCGCCAAGAACGCTGGGAGGAGATGGCAGTCCTGCTCCATGACGCCGATATGAACCACGAAATGACGCCGGGGGCGATGCCGGTGGCCGAGTTGATGGCCTTTGGCGCGCGGGCGGATGTGATTCTCGCCGCGGAACATGCGCTTTATGATGGTAAACCGGCCAGCGACGCGCCTTTGATGGCCGGGATCGAAGCCTTGGAACATGTGCTGGCTGACCATGTTGGCAACCAAGTCATCGCGGTCATTGTGGCCCAAGCGCATATGGACATCGGCTGGGCGTGGCGCGGCACCGGCTGGGACAGCGATGTGCCCGCCCGCAACCACGCGGCCTTCGCGGCGCATTTTGAACGCGCCGAGCAAATCCTCGCGCCATTCGACAAGGACACAGCCAGCTCGCCCCTGCTCGCGGCGACGCACTGTGCCCTGCTTGGGGGAACCGGCGGTGACGCCCGCGCCGTGGCGGATCGCTACGCGCGGCTCATCGACCTGAACCCCGAAAACCCGCGCCCCATGCGGGCCATGGGCAACCACCTCCTGCCGCGGTGGCATGGCTCCTATGACCAATTGGAACTCGAGGCCCGCCGCACTGCCGCGCGGACCCAAGAGACATGGGGCGCGGGCGGCTATACGTGGGTGCAGTTTGACGCCATCAGCTGCGATGCGCGGGCCTGTGCCAACCTTGATGTGCCGTTTTTCATCGAAGGGCTGCGCGATATCCTTGCCCGCCGCCCCGATGCCCATACCGCGAACCTACTGGCCGCCTATTGCGCCAATACAATCGGTCAGGCCGCCCCTTCAGAAGATGCCGCAGGGGCCGTACGTGCCGAAATCGCCGATTGCGCGCGCTGGATCGTGCGGGATCACCTGACCGAACTGCACCCGATGCTCTGGGCCCATGCGGCGCGTGGCTTTGACAACAACCTGCGCGTTCGTTCTGCCAGCCGCTTTGCCGCCTCAGGAAGGGATGAGGCGATGCGCATCATTACCGGCCTGTTCCAGCGCGAGATTGATGCCGGCAAACGGGTCATTTTCACCGAAGGTCGCCGCCAGATTGCCCTGCCCGGCTAAGCCTGCCTCTTGAAGCGCGGCAGGCGCTCCAGTATGACCGGCCAAGTTCCAATTGACCGAAGGCGGCCGCGATGCTTGATCTGAGTTACGACACCCCGAAACCGCGCGTGATTGCCGGTGCCAAACATGACTGGGAACTGGTCATCGGGATGGAGGTCCACGCGCAGGTCGCGTCGAACGCCAAGCTGTTCTCGGGCGCGTCTACTCAATTCGGCGCCGAGCCCAACAGCAATGTGGCCTTTGTCGATGCCGCGATGCCGGGGATGCTGCCGGTGATCAATGAATATTGCGTCGAACAGGCCGTGCGCACCGGGCTGGGCCTTAAGGCCGAGATCAACCTGAAGTCCGCTTTCGACCGCAAGAACTACTTCTACCCCGATCTGCCGCAGGGCTATCAGATCAGCCAGCTCTACGAGCCCATCGTAGGCGAAGGCGAAGTGCTGGTCGAGCTTGGCGACGGCACTGCCCGTCTGGTGCGGATCGAGCGCATCCATATGGAGCAGGACGCGGGTAAGTCGATCCACGACATGGACCCGAACATGTCTTTTGTGGACCTGAACCGTACCGGCGTCTGCCTGATGGAAATCGTCTCGCGCCCCGACATCCGCGGGCCTGAAGAGGCCGCCGCCTACCTTGGCAAACTGCGCCAGATCCTGCGTTACTTGGGCACCTGCAACGGCGACATGCAGTCAGGCGCGATGCGCGCGGATGTGAACGTGTCGATCTGCCGTGTCGGACAATATGAGAAATATCAGGAAACGCAGGACTTCTCTCACCTAGGGACCCGTTGCGAGATCAAGAACATGAACTCCATGCGTTTCATCCAGCAAGCCATTGAAGTCGAAGCAAAACGCCAGATCGCGATTGTCGAGGCGGGTGGCGAAGTGGTGCAGGAAACGCGTCTCTTTGACCCCGACAAGCAAGAGACACGCTCCATGCGTTCCAAGGAAGAAGCGCATGACTACCGCTACTTCCCCGACCCCGATCTGCTGCCGCTGGAGATCGAGCAGGCTTGGGTGGATGAGATTGCTGCGAACCTGCCGGAACTGCCCGACCAGAAAAAAGCGCGGTTTATCGGTGACTTCGGGCTGAGCGACTATGACGCTTCCGTTCTGACCGCTGACCTCGACAGCGCGGGCTATTTTGAGGCCGTGGCGCAGGGCCGTGATGGCAAGATGGCCGCGAACTGGGTGATCAACGAACTCTTCGGTCGTCTGAAGAAAGACGACAAGGGCATCACCGAAAGCCCGGTCACCCCGGCGCAGCTTGGCAGCATCGTCGATCTGATCGCGTCAGATGCGATTTCTGGCAAGATCGCCAAGGAAGTCTTTGAAATCACCTATACAACTGGCCGCGACCCGGCAGAGATCGTCGAGACCGAGGGCCTGAAGCAGGTCACAGACACCAGGGCGATTGAAACGGCAGTGGATGAAATCATCGCCGCCAACCCCGATCAAGTCGCCAAGGCGCAGCAGAACCCGAAGCTCGCGGGTTGGTTCGTCGGTCAGGTGATGAAAGCCACAGGCGGCAAGGCCAACCCCAAGGCGGTCAACGAAATCGTGTCGCGCAAGCTCGCCCTGCAATGAGCGACGCCCCGGTCCCCTTCCGTTCGGACGAGATGACGGTTCTCCCCGAATGGATCGACTTCAATGGTCATTTGAACATGGCCTATTACAACGTCCTGTTCGATCAGGGCGTTGACCAAGCCTATGGCGAAATCGGTCTGGGGCCAGAATACCAGCGCACGGGCTGCACCACCTATGTGGCCGAATTCCACGTCTGCTATCTGCGCGAGCTGCATGAGGGTGACCGCGTCTATACGACCTTCCAATTGCTCGACCATGACGAGAAGCGATTTCACAGTTTTCAGGAGCTTTGGCACGTCGACGGTTGGCTCGCCGCTACCGCCGAGGGGCTGACGCTGCATGTGGATCAGTCCGGGCCGCGGGTGGCCCCCATGCCGCAGCATATCCTGACACGTCTTGAAGAGATGCGCCGTATCCACGCCCAATTGCCCAAACCGGCGCAAGCGGGACGGAGCATCGGCATCCGCCGCAAAATCGCCTGAAATTCACCTGACGCGGCTCATGTCGCCAAAACTGCCGAGGTCAATATGCGCTACGAATACAAGATTCTTCCCGCCCCCACCAAAGGGCAGAAGACCAAAGGTCTGAAAGCCCCCGAGGCGCGCTTTGCCAATACGTTGGAAGAGTGTCTGAACGAACAGGCCGCCGAGGGCTGGGAGTACCAGCGGGCCGAAACGCTGCCGTCGCAAGAACGGTCTGGCCTGACCTCAACGACGACAGAATGGCGCAATGTGCTGGTGTTCCGCCGCTTGGCAAATGCGGCCAGCCAGCCGGACGATACCGATCTGCTGCCGTCCCCCGCCGTTGCTGCAACACCTGCACTGGCCGCCACGATTGAAGGCGACGACACGGCGCTTCAGGCCGATGCACCCGCCTCCATCACGCCTGAGGATGACGCGCCCGTAAAAGAGGAACCCGCCGAAGTGGCGACACCTCCTGCCTTTCTCTCCGGCACCTCGGCAAAGGAAGCGTCGGAAGCATCTTCGCCGGAAAAAACCGACGAAGATGAGGATAAATCAAAGCCCTGAGAACGGGCCTTATTCGTCCAGATCCAGCGCCAGCGCATGAATGCGCCCCATCAGATCCGGCCCCAAGGCATTGTGCACCGCACGGTGCCGCGCCAGCCGGTTCTGACCCTTGAAACGCTCTGAACGGATGCGCACGTTAAAGTGGCTTTCGCCCCCTTCTTGAAACCCGGCATGACCGCGATGGCTTTCGCTGTCATCCACCACATCCAATTCTCGCGGCGCAAATGCGGCTTCCAGCCGGTCTGAAATCTCTTGTGTTGTCGACATGTTTTTTACCTCGGCCCCCTTCAATCCTGCGACGCAGGGTATATGGTGACCGGCCTGAGTCGGAAAGGTCTATCCACATGCCAAAAGCTGATCCCTTCGGATTCGACATGTCCGTGTCGTCGTCCAAAAAGAAAAACCCCCGCGGCCGTCGCGGCATGTCCGGGGCTTCGGAAACCTCGACCCGGATTTGCGACCATGAGGGCTGCGAGGAAGCGGGCAAGTTCCGCGCGCCGAAAGCGCCGGATGTGCTGGATGATTACTTCTGGTTCTGCCAGCAGCACGTACGCGAATATAACTCCAAGTGGAGCTTCTTTGACGGCACCACTGAGGCTGAGTTGAACGCACAAATGTCCAAGGACAAGGTTTGGGAGCGGACCACCAAGCCGCTCGGCGATCCTGAGCAGCGCGCATGGGCGCGTCTTGGCATCGAAGACCCGCATCAGGTCTTGGGCAAGAACGCCACCCAGAACCCGGGCAAAGGCCAGCAAGCGGGCCGCCGCCTGCCCCCGACCGAGCGCCGCGCGATCGAAATTTTGGAGGCCAAGGACACTTGGACCAAGCCTGAGGTGCGCAAATCCTACAAAGCGCTCATCAAGGTGCTGCACCCTGACATGAACGGCGGCGACCGCAGTCAGGAAGAGCAGTTGCAGCTGGTGGTTTGGGCTTGGGATCAGATCAAGGGCAGCCGCAACTTTAAGGACTGATCCAAGCGCCAGACCAATGGGTGCTTGCGGATAATGCCAGTTGCCCCCTTCCCCTTGCGGATAGGCACGATATGTTGCACCAGATACGCGCGCGGCCCGAACTCCGCGCCTGAGAAAAAGGATGACGAGCGATGGCTGACGGCGCACTGGAACAGAACATGAGACCCACCGAAGAGCTTTCGGTGCGCGACGTTTTCGGCATCGACTCCGATATGATCGTCAAGGGTTTCCCTGAGCGTACCAACCGCGTGCCGGACATCGACAGCACCTATAAGTTTGACCCCGACACCACGCTGGCGATCCTTGCGGGTTTTACCCACAACCGTCGTGTGATGATCCAAGGCTACCACGGAACCGGCAAATCGACCCATATCGAACAGGTCGCCGCGCTGCTGAACTGGCCCACCGTGCGCGTCAACCTCGACAGTCACATCAGCCGGATCGACCTGATCGGCAAAGACGCGATCAAACTGCGCGACGGCAAGCAGGTTACTGAATTCCACGAAGGCATTCTTCCTTGGGCACTGCGCAACCCGACAGCGATCGTGTTCGATGAATATGACGCGGGCCGCGCCGATGTGATGTTCGTGATCCAACGCGTGCTGGAGCATGACGGCAAGCTGACCCTGATGGACCAGAACGAGATCATCACTCCGCACCCCTACTTCCGCCTTTTCGCCACGGCCAACACCGTCGGTCTGGGCGACACCACGGGTCTTTACCATGGCACCCAGCAGATCAACCAAGCGCAGATGGACCGTTGGTCGCTCGTCGCTACGTTGAACTACCTCAGCATAGACGCCGAGACCGCGATCGTGCTGGCCAAAAACCCGCATTACAATACTGAAAAGGGCCGCAAGACCCTCAAGCAGATGGTCACGGTGGCCGACCTGACCCGGACCGCTTTCATGAATGGCGAGCTGTCGACGGTGATGAGCCCGCGGACCGTCATCGCATGGGCGCAGAACGCGGAAATCTTCCGCAACGTGGGCTATGCCTTCCGCCTGTCCTTCCTCAACAAATGTGACGAGTTAGAGCGCCAGACCGTGGCGGAGTTCTACCAGCGCCTGTTTGACGAGGAACTGCCCGAGAGCGCGGCGAGCCTAAGTCTGGGCTGATCCGCAAAGACCGTCGGACAAAAATAAAGGAGCGCTGATATCAGCGCTCCTTTTTCGTTCCGCCTCTGGCCATAGTTTAGTTGGCAGGCGCAGTCTCAGTACCGACCGCATTGGGGTCTTGCGGGGCAGCATTCTCAAGCGCTTGCTGCTCGGCTTCCATATCCTGCGCGGTTTTGAACGCTTCCGCGGCCTCAAGGTCGGTCTTGGTGGCCGAAGACACCAGACGCAGCGTGCCGCTTTCGTCCGTCATGGTCGACAGGCTGTCCATTTTTACAGCTACCCACTTTTCACCCATGCCGAGGAAACCACCGACACCGATCACAACACCTTCGACGGTGCCATCAAGATTGACGATCAGATCTTCCACATCGCCGATTTTTTCACCGGCGTCGGAATAGACGTTGCTGCCAATTAGATCGTCGGCAAGAATCGTGTTCTCGCTCTGCATGGTGATCTGACCTTCTACCGGCTTGGCAATTTCCTCTGCCGGAGCTTCGGCGGTTGCGTCAGCGGGGGCTGTGGTATCGCTCATCGGCTCTGTCGCCGGAGCCTCGGCCGTGTCTTCAGTCATCGGCTCTGTCGTAGCCGGTGCTTCGGCACTATCGGTGGCGGCGTCCGTGTCAGGTGCCTCTGCGGTATCGGCCTCCATCTCGGCGTCAGCCTCAGGCGCTTCAGCCGTATCGGCTTCCATTTCCGCATCGCCTTCGGGCGCTTCGGCAGTGTCGGTCTCCGTCTCGGCCTCTACCGCATCATCGCGCGCTGTGGCCTCACCGCTCTGTGTTGCCTCATCGGTCTGAGGCGCTTCGGCGGTGGCTTCGTCAGTCGCGGGCTTTGTGGCGTCCTGCGCGGTGGCGGCCAGAGGGACGGCACCCAAAACAGCGATCATGGCCAGACGGCTCGCATGTTGCATGAAATTGGTCATTTCCTTACTCCTACTTGCTGAGACGCGTTGCTGCCAGGGTTCAGAGAGGCACCGGTGCGTCGACTGCTGGGGAAATGCTGATCTTGGGCTGGGGGTTCCCGCTTAGCGGGTGACATGGGCGGAAACTGGCGCATTTTGTGCACTGGCCCTGCCCCTTTGACCCTTCTGCGAAAACCTGCCAAACCTCTTATCAAAGCTGACAAAGGCATGGGCTCATGAAGAAATCCGACAACCCCGCTGACGCGTTCAAAAAGGCCCTCGCTGAGGCGACCAAGGTGATGGCCGATGACGCCGATCTGAACGTCAGCTACTCCGTTGATCCTTCAGGGCTTTCCGGTGATGCGATGCGCCTGCCGCAGGTCAGCCGACGGATGACCCGCGAGGAGGTTTTACTGGCCCGCGGCACCGCCGATGCGCTGGCGCTGAACCGCCGCTATCACGATGACGCGACCCATGCCCGTTATGCGCCCCAAGGCGACATGGCACGCGAGCTGTATGAGGCGATGGAAACCGCGCGTTGCGAGGCGATGGGCGCGCGCGACATGCCCGGCACGGCGGGCAATATCGACGTAAAGATCAAACATGACGCGCTGCGCAAGGGCTACGATCAGGCCAAACAGGCCAGTGACGTGCCGCTCTCCGTCGCGGCGGGCTATATGGTGCGCCATCTCGCCACCGGGCGTCCGCTGCCTGCAGGCGCCGAGAACGCCATGGAGCTTTGGCGCGGCTTTATTGAGGATCAGGCGGGCGGCACGCTGGAGGGGCTCGACGGCAGCCTCGCCGATCAGGCCGATTTCGCACGGTTGGCGCGCAAGATGATCTCTGATCTTGGCTATGGCGATCAGCTGGGCGACGACCCCGACCAACAGGATGAGGATCAAGAGGATCAGGCCGAAGAGGGTTCTGAGGAAGAGCAAGACCCTGACAGCACCGGTCAAGACGATCAGGACGAGGAAGAGGCCGAAGGCACGCCCGAGAACAGCCAAGAGCAGCAGCAGGATGAAAGTCAGGCGCAGGTCTCGATGGATGATGAGGCCGATCAGGAATTGGGCGACGAGGCCGATATGCCCGAGGGCGACGCGCCCATGGACCCGCCGCCCCCGCCGCCCGTCTCAGACGCCGACCCAGAGTACCGCGTCTATCTGGGTGAGCATGACGAGGTGATCGGGGCCGAGGAACTGGCCGAGCCCATCGAATTGGAACGCCTGCGCGCCTATCTGGATCAGCAACTTGAGCCTCTCAAAGGTGCGGTGGGCCGGCTGGCCAACAAGCTGCAACGCCGCTTGCAGGCGCAGCAGAATCGCTCTTGGGAGTTTGACCTTGAGGAAGGCACGCTGGATGCGGGCCGTCTGGCGCGAGTGGTGGCCAACCCCACCACGCCGCTCAGCTTTAAGGTTGAGAAAGATACGGAGTTCCGCGACACCGTGGTGACGCTGCTGCTGGATAACTCCGGCTCCATGCGCGGGCGGCCCATCTCCATCGCTGCGATCTGCGCCGATGTCTTGGCGCGGACCTTGGAGCGCTGCAATGTGAAGGTCGAGATCCTCGGCTTCACCACCCGTGCGTGGAAGGGTGGTCAGGCGCGGGAGGCGTGGTTGAACGACGGACGCCCGGCGCAGCCCGGACGGCTGAATGATCTGCGGCATATCATCTATAAATCCGCTGACGCCCCTTGGCGGCGGACCCGAGACCACCTTGGTCTGATGATGAAAGAGGGTCTGCTGAAAGAGAATATCGACGGCGAGGCGCTGGAATGGGCGCACCGTCGCATGTTGGCACGGCATGAGGCGCGCAAGATCCTGATGGTGATCTCGGACGGTGCCCCGGTGGATGACAGCACGCTATCGGTGAACCCGGCCAGCTATCTGGAAAAACATCTCCGCGATGTGATCGCCATGGTCGAAAAACGCCGCGCGGTGGAACTGCTGGCGATTGGCATCGGCCATGATGTGACGCGATATTACGACCGTGCCGTGACGATTACGGATGTGGATCAGTTGGCGGGGGCGATGACCGAGCAGCTCGCCGCGCTTTTTGACAGTGATCCGCGCAAACGGGCGCGTGTCATGGGCATGCGTCGCGTCAGTTGAACCGTCGGACGGTATTTGAAAAAAGGATGAAGGAGGGGCGTGTGTTCCAAAGTTTCGAGGTCACCGCGCGCCCTGAGCAGGGGCCGCCGCGGCTGGCGGCGCTGCGTGCAGAATTGCTGCGCGCGGGATTGGACGGGTTTCTGGTGCCGCGCGCCGATGCGCATCAAGGGGAATATGTCGCCCCGCGCGATGATCGGTTGGCGTGGCTCACGGGATTTACCGGCTCCGCCGGGTTTTGTGCAGCACTGCAGGGCGTTGCGGGGGTCTTTATCGACGGGCGCTATCGCACACAGGTCAAGGCGCAGGTGGCGGATGTCTTTACGCCCGTGGCATGGCCCGAGGTGTCTTTGGCCGATTGGTTGAAGGACCAGCTGCCTGAGGGCGGTGTGGTTGGTTTTGATCCCACGTTGCATACGCCGGGGCAGATGGATCTGTTGGTGGAAGCCTTGGACGGCTCTGGGATTGAGTTGCGGCGCACTGAGAACATGGTGGATCGGCTTTGGGCCGAGCAGCCCGCCGCCCCGATGGGCAAGGTGTCCGTGCATCCTGAACGTTTTGCCGGGGAGAGCCATCACGTCAAGCGGCATCGTTTGGCGGCGGACCTGCGGGAGGCGGGGCAGAAGGCGGCGTTGATTACCCTTCCCGACAGCCACAACT
This sequence comes from Sulfitobacter sp. W027, assembly GCF_025143985.1. Lineage (NCBI taxonomy): Bacteria > Pseudomonadati > Pseudomonadota > Alphaproteobacteria > Rhodobacterales > Roseobacteraceae > Sulfitobacter > Sulfitobacter sp. W027. Next base: position 1,145,750 of record NZ_CP083564.1, on the reverse strand, counting down.
GGTTGTTGAACATTCGCGGGCAGGACATTCCGCGCAATCCTGTGGCCCATGGCTTTGCCGTCTTGCATGACGACGCGCGGGTTGATCTGTTTATGGCGGCCGAGAAACTGGCGGATGTGGCGGACCATTTGGGGCCGGAGGTGTTGCAGCATGACCCCGCGGGCCTGCCTGATTACCTGCGCGCGTTAGAAGGGCCGGTGCGGCTTGATCGGCAGTCGGCTCCGGTCCTGTTTGCGGATCTGCTGGGCGACCGGGCTGAGGCCGGAGAAGACCCCTGCGCTTTGCCCAAGGCCTGCAAAAATGAGGCCGAGATTGCCGGGGCTGCAGAGGCACATTTGCGGGACGGCGCGGCGATGGTGGAACTGCTCGCCTGGTTGGATGCGCAGACGCCCGGCACGGTCACCGAAACACAGGTGGTGCGGCAGTTGGAAGGTCTGCGGGGCCGGGACCCTTCTCTGCGCGACATCAGCTTTGAGACGATCTCTGGCACCGGGCCGAATGGGGCGATCATCCATTACCGGGTGAACGAAGAGACTGACAGTGTGCTGCAAGACGGGCATCTGTTGGTGCTTGATAGTGGCGGTCAGTATCTTGATGGGACCACAGATATCACCCGCACCATCGCCATCGGCACGCCCGATCCTGAGGCATGTAGCGCCTTTACCCGGGTGCTCTCGGGGATGATCGCCATGAGCCGTCTACGCTGGCCACGTGGGCTGGCCGGGCGAGATATCGAAATGTTGGGTCGTTTGCCGCTTTGGATGGCGGGGCAGGACTTCGACCACGGTCTGGGCCATGGTGTTGGCGCATATCTATCGGTCCATGAGGGGCCGCAGCGGTTGAGCCGGATGAGCCATGTGCCGCTGGAGCCCGGTATGATCCTCAGCAATGAGCCGGGCTATTACCGCGAGGGGGCCTTTGGCATTCGTATCGAGAACCTGCTGGTAGTGCAGGAGGCGCCCGCCCTGCCCGGCGGTGACGCGCATCGCAAGATGCTCGATTGGCGCACCCTGACGCATGTGCCGATTGATCGGCGCTTGATCGATATCAAGGCGCTCAGCCCCGAGGCACGCGATTGGCTGAACCGCTATCACCGCGACGTTGCGGAAAAGATCGGGCCGCGGGTATCACCTGTTACAAAACTGTGGTTGGATGCGGCAACGGCGCCCCTGTGAGCGTCCGATTTCAGTAAAAAAGGGGGGTACGGCATGTCCGACCATATTACGATTACTCCGGCCCAGGGCACATGGGTTGTCCGCGCTGGCGGGGCGGTGCTGGGTGAGAGCACAGGCGCGCTGGAACTGCGCGAGGGGGACTATCCCCCGGTTATCTATTTCCCGCGCGGTGATATCGCGATGGCCTTCCTTGATGGTACAGATAAGACCACCCATTGCCCCCATAAGGGCGAGGCCAGCTATTTCTCGGTCGTGACCAAAAGCCGCACCTTGGAAGATGCCGTCTGGTCTTACGAAGACCCCAAAGAGGATATGGCGGCGATCAAGGGTTATCTGGCTTTCACCCCAATGGAAGAAATCGCCATCGAACGTATCTGACGGCTGCTCAGGAATGCTCCTCGGCCGCGGTGGCGGCGAGGGCCCGGTTATAGGCCTTCAGCGCATCGACATGAAACAGCGCGCCCAGCAATTCGGGCGGTGCGTCTGCGCTGAGGGTGACCACCGGGATGAAGTTGGAATGGGTCTGGTCAAACAGCGGCAGGGCGGCCTCAAGCGTGGCGCTGCCGTCGATATAGGTGCCCTTGTCGATCAAATCCCAACAGGCGTCTTCTGAGGCGGTGTCCTCGTCATCTGGGCGGCGCATGATCCGACCCACCATAAACATCGACAGCAGATAGGCCTGCGGCCCCGCCGCCAGATGGATGCCGCGCCGTTCCATCTGGGTGAGGAAGAACGAGCGGTCCACCAGTTTTGACGCCAGTGCGGTGGACATGCTGACGGCGACCATGACCGCGAGGCCAGTTTGCCAGTCACCCGTCATTTCAAAAACGATAAGCGTGGTTGAGATCGGCGCGCCGAGCACGGCGGCGGCCACGGCCCCCATGCCCGCCAGCGCATAGAGCGAGGAAGAGCCGGAGATCTCGGGGAATACACCCGTGGCGATGATCCCGAAGCCCAGCCCGGTCAGCGCGCCCAGCATGAGCGAGGGCGAGAACACCCCGCCCCCCATGCGCCCGCCCAAGGTGATCGCCACGGCGGCGACTTTGAGCACGGCAAAGATGATCGCCTCATGCAGCACCAATTCCCCCACTAAGGCGCGGGAGGTCGTTTCATAGCCCACGCCGATGATATGTGGGAACCATAGGGCGATAATGCCAAGGATCGCCCCTGCCACCGCCGGGCGCAGCCAGCGCGCCAGTCCGGTGCGGGCTTGGAGGTAGTTGCCGAAATCCTCGGCCCAGAAGATCGCGCGCATCAGCACGACCGAGACCAGACCGCAGGTCAGACCCAGAAGCAGGAAGGCGGGCAGTTCGACGTAAAATTGCACATCGCCGAGGCTTGGAAGGACGAACTCTGTCAGCCCGCCGAACTCCAGCCGGTTGATGACGGTGCCTGCTGCCGAAGCGATGACGATGGGCGCAAAGGCATGGACCGCGAAATGTCGCAGCACGACTTCTAAGGCAAAGAGTGCACCGGCGATGGGGGCGTTAAAACTGGCCGAGACCGCCGCCGCCACCGCGCAGCCCAGAAGGTCACGGCCGGTGATCCCATCGGCTTTGATAAAACGGCTGACCTTGGTCGAGATCACGGCGGCAAGATGTACCACTGGCCCCTCTCGACCCGAAGAGCCGCCCGTGGAGAGGGTAATGAGCGAGGCCAACGCCGATGCCACCCCGGCGCGGGTTTCAACGCGCCCGTCGTGCATCGCCGCGCCGAGGATCACATCGCCCACACTGCGCGCGCGCCCGTCGCGGGTGAAACGGTGCAAGATCAGCCCTACGAGCAGCCCGCCGAACGTCGGGATCAGCACCACCCAATACCACGGCAAACCGGCGAGAAAGCTGTGTAGGAATTGTACATCGTCGGTGCCATAGAGCGTGGCCTGCAACCAGTTGATCCCTTTGCGGAAAAACAGCGCGGCGAAACCTGCGGCGATGCCCACCAGCAGGGCGATGAACCAAAAGGTGATCTTGCCCGGCCCGCGCGTGCGCAGCACTTTCCAACCCTGTTTGCAGCCGCCAAGCGCCTGATCGAATTGGTGTGAAAAGAATGCGTTATCTTGCGGAGGCATGGGACTTTAACCAGTTGGGCTCTTCCTGTCTAAGACAAGCTGACCTTAGGTAAAACCGTCATTTATGACGTCGTCGCGCCCTTTTGCCCGTTCAGCAGCACCTCAGCCGCCGCGCGGGCCGCATCGGTGATGGTATCGCCCGCGAGCATCCGTGCAACTTCGTCCACCCGCTCTTCGGGGGCGAGAGGTGTGACGGTCGAGGTGGTCATGCCTTTGGACACCGATTTGGCCACGCGCCAGTGATGCGCGCCAAGGGCGGCGACCTGCGGCGAATGGGTAACGACCAGCACCTGCCCCTCAGCCGCAAGCGCCTTCAAACGGCGGCCAACCGCGTCAGCGGTGGCACCCCCTACCCCGCGGTCGATCTCGTCAAAGATCAGGGTGAGGCCGGATTGGCTTTGTGTCAGGCAGACTTTGAGCGCTAATAGGAACCGACTGAGTTCCCCACCCGAGGCGATCTTGCCAAGGGGGCCAGCCGGTGCGCCGGGGTTGGTTGCTACAGTGAACGACACCGCATCGCGCCCGTCGGGGCCGGCGGGTTCCTCAGTCAGCTGCGTCTCGAAAACCGCGCGTTCCATCTTGAGGGGGGCAAGCTCTGCCGCAACGGCCTTGTCGAGTTTGGCCGCCGCCTTGCGCCGCTTTTCGGTAAGGGCTGCCGCGCGTTCGTCGTAAAGCGCCTGCGCATCGCGCACGGCTTTTTCCAGCCCGGCCTGTGCCGCCTCACCCGCGTCGAGCGCGTCAAGTTTAGCGCGCAGCGTATCGGCAAAACCGGCCAGTTCATCGGGCTGCACGTCATGTTTTCGGGCCAGCCCCCGGATCGCAAAAAGCCGCTCTTCGCAGGTTTCTAGTTCATAGGGATCGAAGGACATCCCGTCGATCGCATCGGCCACGCCAGACATCGCTTCGTCCAGTTCCACCATCGCACGGTTAAGCGCGGCGAGGGGGCCTTCCAGCGCGCCTTCGGCCTTGTCGGCCACCCCATCGAGCCAGCGCAGCGCGTCGCCCATGGCGGTCTCTGCCCCGCCTTGGCCCAGAAGCTCATAGGCATTGATCACATCACGGCGGATTTTCTCCGCGCCCTGCATCTGGCGGCGGCGGGTGTCGAGGGTGGCCTCCTCGCCTGCCTCAGGGTTCAGTTTATCTAGCTCCGCCACGGCATGGCGCAGGAACTCTTCCTCAGCCGCGATGGCCTCGCGTTCGGCGGCGGCAGCGGCGGCTGCCTTGCGGGCCGTGCCCAATGCCGCCCATGCTGCGCGAACCTCAGCAATCGCGCGGTCATTTCCAGCGTAATCATCCAGAATGGACCGGTGGCCGCGCGGGTTCAGCAAGCCACGGTCGTCATGCTGGCCATGCAACTCCACCAAAGTCTCAGACAGCCGCCGCAGCACCTCGCCCGAGCAGCGCCGGTCATTGACCCAAGCGGTCTTGCGCCCGTCGGACGTGTTGATGCGGCGCAGGATCAGTTCGTCACTGGCAGGCAGCCCCGCCTCTTCGAGCACGGCATGAGCCGGGTGGCCCTGCGGCAGATCGAACCAAGCGGTCACCTCGCCCTGATCGGCCCCTTGGCGCACCAGATCGGCGCGGCCGCGCCAGCCCAGAACAAAGCCAAGCGAATCCAGCAAGATAGACTTTCCCGCCCCGGTTTCACCGGTCAGCACATTCAGACCCGGTTGGAAGCCAAGTTCCAGCCGGTCGATGATCAGCATGTCCGAAATATCAAGTCCGCGCAGCATCTAGAACCGTCGGATGGGCGACCCCACCCCCCTTAAAGCCACTCGCCCTTGATGGTTTGGCGATAGGCTGCACCCAGCCAGTTGTCTTTGTAAAAGGCAGGCGCAAGCCCGCGCCCGGTCAGCAGCTTGTAGCTGTCCTCATACCATTCCGAGCCACGGTAGTTGTGGCCTAGGATGGCACCCGCCGTCTGCGCCTCATGGTTCAGCCCCAGCGAAAGATAGGATTCCACCAGTCGGTGCAGCGCTTCTGCGGTATGGGTCGTGGTCTGGAAATCCTCGACCACCACGCGGAAGCGGTTGATCGCGGCGGTATAGTGATCGCGGCGCAGGTAATAGCGGCCGATCTCCATCTCCTTGCCCGCCAGATGGTCGAAGGCGAGGTCGAACTTCAGCACCGCAGAGCGGGCATATTCGCTGTCAGGGTAGCCTTCGATCACAGCGCGCAGCGATTGCAGCGCTTGAAAGGTCAGACCCTGATCGCGACCCACTTCGTCGATCTGGTCATAGTAGCTCAGCGCCAGAAGGTACTGCGCATAAGCGGCGTCATCTTCGGCGGGGTAGAAATCGATGAACCGCTGCGCGGCGGAGCGGCTGTTGGGGTAGTCCTGATCCTTGTGATAGGCAAACGCCTGCATGATCAGCGCGCGTTTGGCCCATTCGGAATAGGGATAGAGGCGCTCGATCTCGGCGAAATAAAACGCCGCCTCACCGGGGTTGTTGTTGGTCAGCTCATATTCGCCGCGCTCAAAGATCTGCTCGGCTGAATAGGTCTCAAGCGGGATTTCCTGCGGGTTGAAAAAGCTGCCGTCAGAGCGTCCGTCACCACCGCCGCAGGCCGCCAATGTTGCGACCAGAAGCACCGCACTGATCGTCCGCTTGCGCGATCCTGCTACCGTCATGCCCGCACCCCTTGCATCGTCCAACCCATGGTCTTTGACCCTCTTGCGCATGTGACTAGCACAATAAACTGCGTTGCAAAACGCCCATTCCACCCCCGCCCGCAGCCGGGCGCGCGGTGGCGCGTCGCTGGGTCAGGCTTGTCACTTCAGCTTAGTGAATACAAGGCATTGGCGGGGCGTTCAATGGCACTTCGCCAGCCTGGGACCCTGCCGTTTGAGAGACGCCCAACCTGCCGCGAGGTCAGGCAACCTGCGGAATTTCACCCCAGATCAGACCAGAGCCGGGCAGCCGCGCCGTTTGGGCAGCGTCACAGGGCACCAGACGCACGGCGTCCGGTGTGGCAAAGAGCGCGCGCAGCAGCGTGTTGGTCAGCGAGTGCCCCGCGCGTTTGCCTTCGTAATGGCCAAGCAGCGGTGCCCCCGCCAGCGCCAGATCGCCAAGCGCGTCGAGCATCTTGTGGCGCACAGGCTCATCCGCGTGGCGCAGGCCACCGGGGCTGACAACCGCATCGCCGTCGAAAACCACTGCGTTCTCACCCGCCTCACCGCCAAGCGCCAGACCGTTGGCCTGCATCGCTTCGACATCGGCCTGACGGCAGAAGGTGCGGCTGTCGCAAAGCTCACGTGCGAAAGAGCCATTATTCATCGTCAGCGATTTATGCTGATGGCCGATGGCGGCATCGGCGAAATCGATTTCAAAGTCGATCCGCAGCGTATCAGCGGGAGAGATCGTCGCCGAAGCGTCGCCGTCCTGCACGGTCACGGTTTTCAGCACCTCAAAAGCCATTACAGGGGCCGCAAGCTGGCGCAGGCCGCGCTGCATGATGCCACGCACGAAGGGCAGAGAAGAGCCATCGAGGATCGGCACTTCTGGGCCGTCGATCTCAATCAAAAGGTTGTGGATGCCACAGCCCGCCACGGCGGCCATCAGATGCTCAACAGTAGAGATCGACAGGCCAGTGGGGTTTTCCAGCTTGGTGCACAGCGGCGAACGGTCCACCGCGTCCCAACGGGCTGGGATCAGGCGATCGCCGACAGCCACATCGCTGCGCGAGAACCAGATGCCGTGGTGGGCAGACGCCGGGCGCAGAGTCACGGTGGCCGGCATGCCAGAGTGCAGGCCTGTGCCAGTAAAGCTTACTGCTGATTTGATCGTTGTCTGCACCGGGTCATCCTCAAGCTTCGAACATCTTATTGTGTGTTGAACTCTGGATTAAGGTGCTGGTTCGTTTTGCTCAACTCAATCTTTGCAACGGTCTGAAACATGCCCGTAACATTTGGGCGCTAGCGTGCCGACCCCATTGCAAGGAATTGTTATAAAACGAAAAAGGGCCGCCCCAAGGCGACCCTTCGTTCATCTATCGTGATCGGATCAATTGGCCTGACGGCGCAAGAACGCGGGGATTTCGATGCGCTCTTGATCGGGATCACTGCTTTCCTGCGGCTGTGGCGCCGCAGCAGAGGCACGAGTCTGCACCGGAGGCTGCTGACGCGCGGGGCGGGCCTGTGTTTCGCCTTCGGCATGGCCGGTCATCCGGTTGATCAGAGAGTTGATGCCAAAGCGACCCTTGTCGCCCTGCTCACCCTGCTGCTGCTGGGCCTGACGGTGCTGTTCGGGCGCTGCTTTCTGCGCAGCGGCGCGCAAGCGGGCCAGCGCCTCGGGGGATGGTGTGCCGGGTGTCGGGGCGCGTGGTGCAACGAAGGCTTCGGGCTGAGCTTCGATCGCTTCTTCCTGACGCGGCTCAAATGCGGCGACTTCGGGCTGATAAGCCGGTGCGGGCAGACCGTCGTCGTCTTCGACAACGTTCTCTTCCTCATAACGGTCTTGATCGCGCTGTACCGGCTGAAGGTCTTGGAACAGTGCGGCCTGCTCAACTTCCTGTTTCATCTCGCCAGCGATCGGTGCGGCAGCGGGTGCTTGTGCAGCAGAGGCCTGCGCCACATCGTCAACCGATACGTTCTGGCGCAGCGGCTGGCTCATGGAGCGGCGCGGGACCGGCATTTCGGTGTTCACATCAGTGGCGTCGATACCGGTGGCAACAACGCTGACGCGCATGAGGCCACCAAGGCTCTCATCCAGCGTGGAGCCGACGATGATGTTCGCCTCAGGGTCGACTTCTTCGCGGATACGGTTAGCCGCTTCGTCGAGTTCGAAGAGGGTGAGGTCGTGGCCACCAGTGATGTTGATGAGAACGCCCTTGGCACCACGCAGGCTGATTTCGTCCAGCAGCGGGTTGGCGATGGCCTTTTCGGCGGCCTGGATGGCGCGATCTTCGCCCTCGGCCTCGCCTGTGCCCATCATCGCCTTGCCCATTTCGTCCATCACGGCGCGAACGTCGGCAAAGTCGAGGTTGATCAGGCCCGGACGGACCATCAGGTCGGTCACGCCCTTCACACCTTGGTACAGCACGTCATCGGCGAGCGAGAAGGCTTCGGTGAAGGTGGTCTTTTCGTTGGCCAGACGGAACAGGTTCTGGTTGGGGATGATGATCAGCGTGTCGACGACCTTTTGCAGGGTCTCGACGCCCTCCTCGGCCTGACGCATGCGCTTGGCACCCTCAAACTGGAAGGGCTTGGTCACGACGCCAACGGTCAGCACACCCAGTTCGCGGGCCGCTTGGGCGATGATCGGGGCCGCACCTGTCCCGGTGCCGCCGCCCATGCCTGCGGTGATGAAGCACATATGCGCGCCGGCAAGATGGTCGACGATCTGCTCGATGCTCTCTTCGGCAGCGGCGGCGCCGACGCTAGCACGGGCGCCCGCGCCCAGACCTTCGGTGACCTTGATGCCAAGCTGAACGCGGTTGTCGGCCCGGGCCTGCTGGAGCGCCTGGGCGTCGGTGTTCGCCACAACGAAGTCAACGCCGTCGAGCTCTTTTTCGATCATGTTGTTGACCGCGTTGCCGCCCGCCCCGCCAACACCAAAGACGGTGATACGGGGTTTCAGATCATCTTGTCCTGGCATTGAAAGGTTGAGTGTCATGTGCTGTCCGCCTGTCCAGTTGCCCGCATCCCGCGGGGGTTTTTTCGACCAAATTTACCCGACCCTACCGGCCTAGGGCCGGATCGTCACCTAAAAAACGTCATTTTGACGCTAAATATGGGCAAAATCTTGCCTGTTTCCGCCTTATCTCGGGCCTGACACCCGATATTGGGGTCACCAGTTGTCTCTAAACCATTTCACCGCCCGCTTGAGCGAGCGTGACGGGTAGCGGTCGGCAGGGATGTCGAAATCCCACCACTCGTCCTGAGGATGCGCCGCAAAGAGCGCGAGGCCCACGGCACTAGCAAAGCCCGGCCCGGTTGCCGCCTGTGGCAGGCCGTGCACACGCAGCGGACGCCCCAGACGGACCTGCTGGCCAAGGATCTTGCTGGCCAGCCCATCAAGCCCCGGTATCTGGCTGCCCGCCCCGGTAAGTACAATCTGTTGGCTGGGCAAGTGGTCAAAACCGGCAGCATCCAGCCGAACGCGGACTTCTTCGAGGATCTCTTCGACGCGCGGGCGCATGATGCCGATCAGCTCGGCCCGGCTGGCGGTGCGGCGGTCGTGTTCGTAATCGCCCGTTTCGCCGCCGATCTCGATCATGTCACGGTCGTCCATGCCGGTCGCATGTACCCCGCCATAGAAGGTCTTAATCCGCTCGGCATTGGCCATCGGCACCTGCAGGCCCATGGAGATGTCAGAGGTGACGTGATCCCCGCCCATACGCACGGTATCGGCATAGATCATATGTTTCTTGATAAAGATCGACACGCCGGTGGTGCCGCCACCAAAGTCGATACAGGCCGCGCCGAGTTCCTGCTCGTCCTCAACCAGCGCCGAAATACCCGAAGCGTAGGAGGATGAGGCGATCCCGGCCAGTTCCAGATCACAGCGTTTGATGCAATGCGCGAGGTGTTGGACCGTATCGGCATCGACAGTGAGCATATGCATGTCGACGGACAGGCTGTTGCCCAACTGGCCGCGCGGATCGGCCAGACCGCTGCGGTGATCCAGCGCAAAGTTCACCGGCTGGGCGTGCAGCACTTCGCGGCCCTCGCCGTACTCCGGCACGTCGCAGCCTGCGAGGACGCGGGCCACATCTTGCTCCGAGACCGACTGCCCCTCCAGCTCCACCGAAGCGTCAAGGCCATAGCTGCGCGGCTCCCCGCCCGAGAAACAGGCGATGACATGGTCGACCCGGATACCGGCCATCTTCTGCGCCGCCTGAAGGGCAGTGCGGATCGCGCGCTCGGTCTCGCCCATGGCGCAGATCTCACCAAAGCGGACCCCGCGCGAGCGGGTGGTCGCAGCCCCGATGACCCGGAACCCCGATTGCCCGGCCAATGAGCCGATGTCGCCATTCTCTCCGTCATGGGTAATGCCGTCAAACCGCAGCACCAGACAGGCGATCTTGGAACTGCCCACATCCAAAATGGCCACCACCCCGCGTTGGATCGCCAATTTGCGCATGTGCCGCATCGAACGCTGACTGTCGTATAGGTCCATCATTTCGTTACTGTCCCGATTCCAATGGCCATCTTACTGGCCGGAAAGCTGCCTGATGTGCCACCATTCGCGGGTGGCATCTTCGTTCATTCTTAGGGTTGGTCTTGCCGCCAACCGCATATCCACACGCGCCACATCCCGCGTGAGAACCTCTTGTGCGCCTTCCAGCGCGATCACCCGTTCCAGCGCTTGCAGCGCATTTTCTTCGGGCAACATGATCGTCTGGTTACGATCCAGCACCACGTCCCAGCGGCGCCCTCCGACGCGGACCAAGCCGCGCAGACGGTCACCCAGTACGTTCGCCGCGGCAATTAGCTTGAGCGCCTCTGGTACCGCCTTGGCGGCCCCTGCCCCGGCGATCAAGGGTAGATCGGCATGGTCGCGCCGCGCCTCGATCCGTGCCACATGAACACCTGTGTTGTCCACCAGCGCCAGCCCAGTCTCACTCCGCCAAACAGCGACGGGCACGCGCGGAATGACGTCGATTTGCAGCACGCCTCCGGGGCGGATGCGTACATTAGCCTGTTTGACGCCGTCGATGCTGGTGATCTTCTCGCGGACCTGCGGCAGATCAAGATCGAAGGAAGACAGCGGAAATTCCAGCGGCAAGGCGGTGCGAATTTCGGTCGACACCAGGTCGCTCGCACCGTCAATGGCCATGAGCTTGACCATGAATTCTGGCCGTTCTTGGATGCTGGCGCGGACGTCGGCGATGGCCTGCACCACGGTGCCGCGCCGCTCTTCATCCGCCATATAGATCGTGCCCGCCAGCAGGCTCACTGTGAAAGGCAGGCCGACGCGCAGAGCAAAGCGAAAGCCGGGCGTCAACATCAAGCGCTGCATGCGCCAAGACCAACGCGATGGAGCGGGATCGGCTTTACCTGTCTCAGGCCGGCGGCGGATCAGCGAGCGCATGAGGCGTCCTCCACCATCCAAGCGCAGAGCTCAGGGAATGAAATGCCGCAGGCCGCAGCTTGCTCGGGCGAGAGCGAGGTGGCGGTCATACCGGGCTGGGTGTTGGTCTCAAGCAGGATCAACCCTTCGGCACCACGCGTCTCGTCCCAGCGAAAATCAGTACGGCTGATGCCTTTACAGCCAAGCGCCTCATGGGCGCGGCGGGCATAGTCGAAACATAGATCGGTAATCTCTTGCGGCAGATCGGCAGGCACCACATGGCGCGAGCCGCCGGGCTTATACTTCGCGTCGTAGTCGTACCAACCAGTGGTGATGATATCCGTCACGGCAAGCGCGCGTTCCCCCATCACGGTGGTGGTCAGCTCGCGCCCCGGTGCGAAAGTCTCAACCATCACCTCGGCAGGCATATCATCGGATAGCTGCGGCGGGCCGTTGTTTTCCTTGGCCACCAGATAAACGCCGACCGAGGAGCCTTCGTTATTGGGTTTGACCACATAGGGCGGTGCCATCACATGGTCTGCCATGACATCGGCCTTCGGCGCGATAATGCTCTCCAGCACCGGCAGCCCCGCGTGGCGGAACACATCCTTAGACCGCTGCTTGTCCATCGCCAGCGCCGAGGCCAGCACACCGGAATGGGAATAAGGGATATGGAGCCACTCAAGCAGCCCCTGCACACAGCCATCTTCGCCCCAACGGCCATGCAGGCAATTCAAAACGGCATAGGGCTGAAGATCGGTCAGGACGGCAGCGAGGTCGCGGCCAGCATCGACCTCGATCACGTTATATCCGCCATGTTCCCGCAAGGCAGCGGCGCATGCACGCCCACTGGACAGAGACACCTCACGCTCAGCCGAGGGGCCACCCATCAATACCGCCACTGTCGGGGTCTGTCCGCTCGACTTACCCACCTAAGTGCCTCTTCGCCTTGGGCCGTTTGCGGCCCCTATCATTGTTATCGTTGCTTTGCCGTCTCTTAGCTGTTGCCTAACGGCCTAGCCCTGCGACACCGGATCACCCAATTTTTCACCGATGCGCATGATTTCCCATTCTAGCCTTATACCGCTTGAAGCGTAAACCTTTTTTCGCACCTCTTCGCCCAATGTCTCAAGATCATGGGCCGTCGCCTCGCCGGTGTTGATGAGGAAGTTAGAGTGCATCGGGCTCATCTGTGCGCCGCCTACGGTGGCCCCGCGCATTCCGGCATCGTCAATCACCTTCCACGCCTTCAGGTCGTGCACATCATCAGCCTTCCCGGTGGAAGAGAAACCTGCCGGGTTACGAAAGGTCGATCCGGCGCTCCGGTCCTTGGTCGGTTGCGTTTCATCGCGTTTGGCAAGCTGCTCCTCCATCCGCGCGTGAAGCGCCTCCGGCTCCCCCTTGGGTGGTGCAAAGGTCGCGCTGATCAGCACCGCACCGGGCGATAAATCAGACTGCCGGTAGCGAAAATTCAGGTCATCGGCGGTGAGTGTCACCACCTCGCCCGCGCGGGTCACGGCCTGAGCAGAGACGAAATGATCCGCCGTGTAGGTGCCGTAGCAACCCGCATTCATGCGCAACGCTCCGCCGATGCTGCCGGGGATGGTGCGCAAAAAGGTCAGGTCAAGCCCCGCGTCCGCCGCCTTGCGGGCCACATGGGCGTCCAGCGCCGCCGCGCCCGCGGTCACCCGGTCGCCCTCTATCTCAATGCTGTTAAAGCCACGACCCAGACGGATCACCACCGCCCGCAGCCCGCCGTCACGCACGATCAGATTACTGCCCACCCCCATGGGGTAAACCGTAACACCCTGTGGCAGGCGGCGCATGAAGAGGCACAGATCCTCCACATCGGCAGGTTGGAACAGATAATCCGCAGGACCGCCAACGCGCAGCCATGTCAGGTCGCTCAGGTTTCGGTTCGGTGTCAGCCTGCCGCGCAGGTCGGGGATATTCAGCGTATTCATGGCGCGGGACTTAGCTCATTTCCACGACAGAGCAAACCATCAAGAGCGCGCGTCATCAACACGGCTTTCGCGCCAGCGTTTGGCCACGCGGCCCGCCAGCCAACCCAACCCAAATCCGCCCACTGCGTAGAGCACGACCGAGACCTGCGCCAAAAGCGCATGCGGCTCAAACACCCGCGCATCCAGCCCAAACACCATCCAAATGGCGTTGAGCGACAAGCCAATCACCAGCACGATGAAGAACCACAGCACACGGGCGCGAAAGCCAGTCCATATACAGGCGATGAGCCAAAGCACGAAGACGGCCAATAGCGCCAAAAGGGTCGGTGTCAGAGTCATTCCGCCGGGCCTTTAACCCGCCCCGCCCCACGGCGCAGCCAGCGCGCGAAATAGATCACCGGCCAGCGCAGCACCGAACAGCCCCCTGCCAGCACCAACAGGCCCAGCCAAGGACCATGCTGCGCGGTGACAAAGCCGACGATGGGGATACCTACGGCGATCAACAGATAGGCGCTGCGCCAATGAAAATCTTTACTGGGCGTCATGGCCAAAACATTGGCAATTACGAACCAGAAACAGGCGAGGATGAAGGATAGGCTCATTTAGGCAACTCCGGTTTTTGGCCCCGCAGCCGCGCCCAAAGATAGCGCAGCGGGTTGCGGAACATCGACAGGAAAGCCAGCAGCGCCAATAGCGCATAGACCCATGAGTGCATCACACCAATGGCGATAATTAGCACAGGGGCCGCGATCAGCAAGACCACCCCCGGCAGATATTGAGAGCGCAGCGGCAGCATGGCCACGGTCACGGCGGCGAAGACCCAGAGGATCGACAGCCAGACGAGGTTCACGCGGCGGCCTCCTTGGCTGCGCGCAGCGCCTCAGGCAGTTCATTGGCCCAGCCGCTGATCGTACCCGCGCCGAGGCAAACCACCATATCGCCCGGTCGTGCTTCGCGCAGAACCAGATGAGTCAGCGCCTCGGCATTCTCCACCGCATAGGCATGGCGGTGGCCGTGTTGGATCAGCCCAGCCACCAGACCATCGCGGTCGGCACCGGGGATCGGCTCTTCGCCCGCCGCATAGACATCGGCGATGCCCACCACATCGGCGTCGTTGAAACAGGCGCAGAACTCATCAAAATGATGGCTCAGGCGGGAGTAACGGTGCGGCTGGTGGACCGCGATCACCCGCCCTTTGCTGGCCTGCCGGGCGGCTTTGAGGACGGCCGTGATCTCAACCGGGTGGTGGCCGTAATCATCAATGATCGTGACCCCGTCCACTTCTCCCACGCGGGTAAAGCGGCGGTTCACCCCGCCAAAGCTGCCCAAGGCTGTGCGGATCTGCTCAAGCTTCATTCCGAGGTGCCGCGCAACAGTCACGGCCGCCAGCGCGTTTGACACGTTGTGATCGCCCGGCATCGGCAGGGCGCAATTCTCGATGACCATGCCCTCGGACTGAAGATGCACATCGAAATGCGCGACGCCGTCCTTGTAATGCAGCCCCACCGCGCGGACATCGGCCTGCGCGTTAAAGCCATAGGTCATAACCCGGCGGTCTGTCAGCTTGCCCACCAGCGATTGCACCTCGGGGTGATCGGTGCAGCAGACGGCCACACCGTAGAAGGGAATGTTCGACACGAAGTTCAAAAACCCTTGCCGCAACGTATCAAAGTCGCCCCAATGCTCCATATGCTCAGGGTCAATATTGGTGACGATGGCGATCGTGGCAGGCAGTCGGTTGAACGTGCCGTCACTCTCATCGGCTTCAACTACCATCCATTCACCTTGGCCCATCCGCGCGTTGGAGCCATAGGCGTGGATGATGCCGCCGTTTACCACAGTGGGGTCAATGCCCCCCGCAACGAGCAGTTCGGCCACCAGCGTGGTGGTCGTCGTTTTACCATGGGTGCCCGCCACGGCGATGTTGGACTTGAGCCGCATAAGCTCGGCCAACATCTCGGCGCGGCGCACCACCGGCAAGCCACGGCGGCGGGCCTCGTCCAACTCAGCATTGCCCGGTTTGATCGCCGAAGAGATCACGACCACCGCCGCCCCTTCGATATTCTCAGCCGCTTGCCCTTCGAAGATGCGCCCGCCCAACTCGGCCAGCCGCACGGTAATCTTGGTGGTTTTCAAGTCCGACCCCTGCACCTTGTAGCCGTGGTTCAGCAGCACCTCGGCAATGCCAGACATGCCGATGCCGCCGATGCCGACGAAGTGGATCGGGCCGACATCGGTCGGCAGCTTGGTGGCGGCGTTCATTGGGGGTATTCCTCTTCTGCAGTGGTCAGCGTGCCTTGGGAGCCAAGCTGTTCAACCATATCAGCCAGTGTCTCAGCCGCATCGGGCTTGCCGACCGAAAGCGCGGCCCGCGACATCTGCAATGCCCCTTGGGGCATCTCCAACACCGCGAGAATCTGGTCCGTCATGATTTCTGGATTTGCTTTGCTTTCAGGCACCATGATAGCGGCCCCGGCTTCGACCAGACCGCGGGCATTTGCGCTTTGATGATCCCCTGCCGCAGCGGCAAAGGGGATCAGGATCGAGGGACGCCCGATCACCGAAAGGTCCGCCACGCTAGAGGCCCCGGAACGGCTGATTACCAGCTGCGCCTCGGACATGCGGCGCGGTACATCATCAAAGAAGGGGCGCACGTCGGCGCTGATGCCAGAATCAGCATAGAAGTCAGCCACCCGCTGGCCGTCTTCTTCGCGGGCCTGATGGCTGACGCGGATGTTACGGATCATGTTCATCGGCAGGGCCGCCAAGGCGGGCGGCACCACGTCACTGAGGATGCGCGCACCTTGGCTGCCGCCCATCACCAGCACTTCCATCGGGTAATCGCCGGGCGGAATATAAGCCGCCCCCGCGCGGTCCAGCACCGCTGCGCGTACCGGGTTGCCGACATGCCAGCCTTGCACGCCTTCCGGCAGTTTGGTGGGCCAGATGCCGCAGGCCACAGCATGAACCCGCTTTGCAAAAACTTCATTCACACGGCCCAGAACACCGTTCTGCTCATGGATCATCCGCGGCATCCGCAGCGCCCAGGCAGCCCCGAGAGCCGGGATCGACGGGTAACCGCCAAAGCCGACCACGACCGAAGGCCGGTCGCGCAGCATGTTCAGCCCCGCGCGCACCACACCAGAGGCAATGCGAAAAGGCACCAGCGCCTTGGCGGCGATCCCGCCCCGGGCAAAAGTAGCACTGCTGATCTGCGTGATCTCAACCGCTTCGGGAAAACCGCTGGTATAACGCGCGCCGCGTGCATCGGTGCTGAGCTTGACCCGCCAGCCGCGCTGGAGCATTACCTCGGCTAAGGCCTGTGCCGGAAACATATGCCCACCGGTCCCCCCGGCGGCGATGATCAGCAGTGGCGCGGCCATCAGCGGCGGCCCCGGCCCAGAATGTCACTGATCTCACCCTGCGGGCGCGAACGGGTAAAGGCGAGGAGCATGCCGACGGCGATGCCGCTGGCGATGACCGAAGAGCCACCGTAGCTGACGAAGGGCAAGGTCATGCCTTTTGCGGGCAAAAGCCGCACTGCCACACCCATGTTAATCATCGCCTGTACTCCGAATGTGCAGGCCAGCCCGGTTCCGGCCAGCCGGATGAAGGGATCACGCTCACGCACCAACCGCAGCAGCGAGCGCACGACGACAACAGTATATAGAGCAATGATGCAGACGACCAGAATAAGGCCATATTCCTCGGCGGCGACAGCAATGATAAAGTCAGTATGCGCATCGGGCAGCGACCATTTCACTTCGCCCTCCCCCACGCCAACGCCAAACAGCCCGCCCTCGCGGATCGCATTGGTGGCATAGCCAAGCTGGGTGGTCGGATCGACATCGACACTGAGAAAGCCATCAATACGTCGCGCGAAGTGTTCAGAGTTGGAGTAGGCGAAGGTGCCTGCCAGAACCACCAGCCCCGCCATGCCGACCAGCAGCACCATCGGCGCGCCCGCAACGAAATACATGACGCCCCAACCAAAAAGCACCAGACAGGCTTGGCCAAAGTCGGGTTGCATCGCCAGCATCAGCACGATGGAAATGCACAGCGCAAAAGACCAAGTTTTCCCCGGAGGTCCATTAATCTCGGTCGCGGCGGCCATCATCCATGCTGCGGCGACCATGAAACCGGGTTTAAGAAATTCGGACGGCTGAAGCGAGGCAAAGCCCAGCGAATACCACCGCGTGGCACCTTTGCCAAAGTCCGTACCAAAGAAGGGCAGCAGCGCCAGCGCCACAAAGGAAAGGACAAAGCCCAGCACGGCCAAACGCCGCACCAATGTCGGCGACATCATCGACGTCAGCAGCATCGCCACCAGCGCCAATCCGCCGAAGAACGCCTGCCGATGAACATAGTGAAAGGCATCAAAGCCGTTTTTCGACGCCAAGGGCGGCGATGCGGCGAGCCCCAGCAGCATGCCAACGGCAAACAGCATCAAGACGCAGGACAATGCCCAGCGGTCGACCGTACGCCACCATTTTGGAAGGATCGGTTCACCATCCCGTACCGGGACCGCGCCATAGACCATCTCTGTCATGGGTATCTGCCTTAACTGCCTCAACGGCCCCTTTGCGGGGTCTCATCCGGGCAGAGTAGCCCGAATTGTTGTATGAAGCTAGTGCATTTCACCGCTCAGACGCAGGTAGGGTTGGCGGGGCAGAGGACAGCCCCGCCGCTGGGCGATCAGGCCGCCTTATGGGTGCCGCGCACCGGGTAGCCCTTGTCGCGGATGAATTTCAATCCGTTCAGCAGGCCTTCCAAGTCGGGCCGCGCGAAGGGGGCGTTGGAAATATCGACGATCTGTAGCTTGCCTTCGTCGTTGATCACAAAGGTCGCAGGCTCCGCAAAGGGCCGGTCAGTTTCCTGCGGGCTGCGCGGGTCAGAGATATAGAGGCCAAGCTCGGCCATCTGTTCAAGGCTCAGATCATAGCCGATGGGCAGGGTCAGGCTGTCTTCCTCGGCCATGGATTTGGCCTTTTCCTCGGGGTCGCCGGACACGGCGATCACGTCCACCCCGATCTCATGAAACTGGCTCTGCAGCTTCTCGAGCTGGGCGAGGTACTTTTTGCAGATCGGGCAGTGCAGGCCACGGTAGACCACCACCAGCTGCCAGTCGCGCCCCTCTTGCGGATGGCCCAAGGTCAGTGTGCCACCGCCGAGTTTGGCCACATCCATTTTCGGGAAATCTTGTTCTGCGGTCAGTTTGGTCATTCTCTACTCCTGTTTAATTTGCGTCATGCCTCCAGCTATGCCGTCAGCGTGATTGGGCAACCGCTGTCACGTCTTCTTGACCGGGGCCGCGCATTCGGGCAGAGCGCGCCCATGCAAGTCGATACAGCCATTATCGGAGCCGGTGCCGCTGGCATGATGTGCGCCGCCCACGCGGGCGGACGCGTTTTGGTGGTGGACCATGCCAAAGCGCCGGGCGAGAAAATTCGCATCTCAGGCGGTGGGCGCTGCAACTTCACCAATATGCATTGCGGGCCGCAAGCCTTTCTCAGCCAGAACCCGCATTTCGCCAAATCCGCACTGGCACGCTACACGCAGTGGGATTTCATCGAACTAGTCGACCGTCACGGTATCGCTTGGCATGAGAAAACCTTGGGCCAACTCTTCTGCGACTCCAGCGCGAAAGAGATCATCGCCATGCTGCGCGGGTTGATGCAAAAGGCCGGGGTCGATCTGCAACTACAGAGCAGCGCCAGCAATTTTGCAAAGGTCGATGGGCACATTACCTTCGACTTGCAAACGCCTGATCGGACAGTGAAAGTCACCGCATGTAACCTTGTTATCGCCACCGGCGGCAAGTCGATCCCCAAGATGGGCGCGACGGGCATCGCCTATGACATAGCGCGTCAATTCGGCCTGAACGTGACCGATACACGCGCCGCTCTGGTACCTTTCACCTTTGCCGAAGGCCGCTTTGCGCCGCTGGCCGGTGTGGCGACCCCTGCCCGTATCACCGCCGGGGCCGCTGGCTTTGACGAGGCCCTGCTGTTCACCCACCGTGGCCTCTCTGGCCCCGCGGTTTTGCAAGCATCATCCTACTGGCAGGCGGGCGAAGCGATCACCGTGAACCTCGCGCCTGAGGGCACCCTTCTAAGCGCATTGCGCGACCAGCGGCAGCAGTCCGGGCGGCGTAACTTTACCACCATCCTCGCGCAGCACCTGCCCGCGCGGCTGGTGGAGTATTTGGGGCAAGAGTTCGATCTCTCGGGCAACCTCGCTGATTGGTCGGACGCTCGGCTGACCACCTTCGTCGAAGCGCTACAGAACTGGCAATTGCACCCCTCCGGGACCGAAGGCTACCGCACGGCGGAGGTGACCCTTGGCGGTGTGGACACCGACGCGCTCTCATCCAAGACCATGGCGGCGAAAGAGGTGCCCGGGCTTTATTTCATCGGTGAAGCTGTGGACGTGACCGGCTGGCTCGGCGGGTATAACTTCCAGTGGGCGTGGTCGTCGGGCATGGCGGCGGCGCGGGCGATTGGCAGCTAGGCCCCGCCCTACTCCGCCAAAACCTTCTGCACCTGCGCCACGAAATCCTCACCACGCCGTTCGAAATTGTCATATTGATCGAAACTTGCCGCTGCCGGGGCAAGCAGGACGACATCGCCCTCTTCCGCCTCTGCCGCCGCGCGCGCTACGGCTTTCTCCATCGTGCCGCAGACTTCGGCTTCGGTCGTCAACTGCATGGCGAAATGCGCGGCCTCGCGGCCGATGACATAGGCTTTGCGCACTGACCCTTGGGCCTCCGCCAGACCTTTCAGCCCGCCTTCCTTCTCCAACCCACCGCAGATCCAGCGGATGTTGCGGAAGGCCGCCAGCGCCTTGGCCGCGCTGTCGACATTAGTGGCCTTGCTGTCGTTGACGTAGCGCACGCCATGCGCTTCGGCCACGGTCTGGCTGCGGTGCGGCAAGCCGCCGAAACTGTGAAACGCCGCCTCAATCACGCGCGGGGCGAGGCCAAGCGCGCGGCAGGCTGCATAGGCAGCACAGGCGTTCTGGTGGTTATGCGCGCCCGGCAACCCTTGGATGCTGCGCAGATCAATTGAACCGACCTGTTTGCCACGGCGGTATTCACTCAAAAACCCTTTGCGGGCGAAGACCTGCCAGCCGGGGCCGGAGAGTTTGGTCTCTGCACTGATGCGGATCACCCGGTCATCGCTCGGCCCCTCGCTCATCTGCACAGCGAGGAAACGGCCCTCGGCCTCATCCACACCGATCACTGCACGGTCCGGCCCGCCTTCGGCAAACAGCCGACGTTTCGCGGCATAGTAGCCACCCATACCTGCATGGCGGTCCAGATGATCGGGGCTGAGATTGGTAAAGACCGCCACATCGGGCGTCAGCGCACGGGCCAGTTCGGTCTGGTAGCTGCTGAGTTCCAGCACCACGACCTCGCCATCCACGGCAGGGTCGAGGTCCAGGACCCCGCGCCCGATGTTGCCCGCCAGTTGGCAGGGGCGTCCGACATGCTCCAGAATATGATGGATCAACGCCGAAGTGGTGGATTTGCCGTTCGAGCCGGTCACCGCCACAACGCGCGGCGCGACGTCGTAGTGGTCCCATGCCAGCGTCGCAAAGCTTTGGAAAAATAAGCCGATGTCATTGTCCACCGGCACGCCTGCGTCGAGAGCTGCGGCAACCACCGGGTTCGGCGCGGGGTAGAGGTGCGGAATGCCGGGGCTGAGGATCAGCCGGGTGATTTTATCAAGCGCGCCGGGGGTGTTAAGGTCAACACAGGCAAACCCCTCCCGCTCGGCCCGTGCGCGTGCTGCCGGATCATCGTCCCAACAGCTAACTTTGGCCCCGCCTGCCTGCAATGCGCGTGCCGCGCTCAGGCCAGAGCGGCCCAATCCCAGCACCGCCACGCGCGCGCCTTCCAAGCCCTGTACTGGAATCATCTGCAATCCCCTGCTACCCGTTGACCCCAGAATGGGGGCATGATGCGCCTATCACAAGCCAGAGGCCGCCATAGATGTCCAGCCCCGCCAAACCAGACCTTGCCGATGTGTTGCCGCGTCTCAATGACATGATGCGCGAAGACGACCATTGGGGGGATGTGGCGGCCTATATTCCGCAACTGGCAACGGTGGATCCGGCACAGTTCGGCATCGCGGTGGTGACGGCAGATGGCCAGTGCCATGTGGCGGGCGATACGCAGGTGCCCTTTTCAGTACAGTCGATCACCAAGGTCTTTACGCTTGCCATCGCTCTTGGCCGGTCGGGCGACCAACTGTGGCACCGTGTGGGGCGCGAACCTTCGGGGCGGGCGTTCAATTCCATCGTGCAGTTGGAGCAGGAACAGGGCCGCCCGCGCAATCCGTTCATCAACGCGGGCGCGATTGTCACCACGGATGAAGTCTTGGGCAACCGCGAGCCGCGCGAAGCGCTGGCCGAGATCATGCGCTTCGTGCGCGAGGCTGCGGGCACGGACGACATTCACATCAATGACACTGTCGCCGCGTCAGAGACCGACTTTGGCCACCGCAATTTCGCGCTGGCGCATTTTTTAAAATCCTATGGCAATCTCATCAACGCACCGGAAAGGACGCTGGGCACCTATTTCCACCACTGCGCGATGGAGATGACGGTAGAGCAGCTTGCTATGGCGGGCCGTTTCCTGATCGAAGCGCCGGAGGTGCCGCGCTTGGTCGCGCCGAGCCGTATCCGACGCTTGAACGCACTGATGTTGACCTGTGGGCATTACGACGGCTCAGGCGATTTCGCCTACCGCGTCGGCCTCCCGGGCAAATCCGGTGTGGGTGGGGGTATCTTGGCCATCGTGCCGGGCCGCGCCAGCATCGCGGTCTGGTCGCCGGGGTTGAACCGATATGGCAACAGCCAAAAGGGCACCGAAGCATTGGCCCTTTTGGCGCGTCACATGGACTGGTCGATCTTCTAAGCGCTTAGCGCACCTTGAGCGTGGCCAGCCCCAACAGGGCAAGGATCAGCGAGATGATCCAGAAGCGGATCACGATCTGCGGCTCGGCCCAGCCCTTTTTCTCATAATGGTGGTGGATCGGTGCCATCAGGAAGACCCGCTTGCCGGTGCGTTTGAAGTAGAGCACCTGCACGATGACCGAGAGCGCCTCAACCACGAACAGCCCGCCGACAATCGCCAGCACCAGCTCATGTTTCGTGGCCACAGCAATCGCACCCAAAGCGCCGCCAAGCGCAAGTGAGCCTGTGTCGCCCATGAAAACGGCCGCAGGTGGCGCGTTGTACCACAAAAAGCCAAGCCCCCCGCCGAAGAGCCCCGCGGTAAAGATCAGGATCTCCCCCGTCCCCGGCACGTAATGCACGTCGAGGTAGTCGGTGAAGTCCACGCGGCCCACCGCATAGGCAATAACGCCAAGCGCTCCGGCGGCGATCATCACTGGCATGATCGCCAAACCGTCAAGCCCGTCAGTCAGGTTCACCGCATTGGCCGAGCCCACGATCACGATGATCGCAAACGGCACAAACAGAACGCCGAGGTTGATGAGCGTATCTTTGAAAACCGGCATCGCCAGTTGGTACTGCAACTCTGCTGGGTGGTACTGCGCCGCCCAGTAGCCCGCGATGCCCGCAATCAGAAAGCCCAGCAAAAGCCGCACTTTACCCGGAACACCGTCGGTGTTCTGTTTGCTGACCTTGGCATGGTCGTCGGCGTAACCGATGGCGGCAAAGCTCATTGTAACGAAAAGCACCAGCCAGACGAAAGGATTGTCCAGACGCGCCCAAAGCAGTGTCGAGGTGAGCAGCGCGCCAACGATCAACAGCCCGCCCATGGTGGGCGTGCCCGCTTTGGCAAAATGGCCCTCGGGGCCGTCATCGCGAATCGGCTGGCCCTTGCCCTGCCGCTTGCGCAGCACTTCGATCAGCGGCTTGCCAAAGAGAAACCCGAAAATCAACGCTGTGAAAAATGCCCCGCCTGCGCGGAAGGTGATATAGCGAAACAGGTTAAAGAAATCGCCGCCATCAGACAGCAGCGTCAACCAATAGAGCATATATCGCGTCCTAACTCATCATGTGGGGTGAATCGCCGATCAGGCGGTCGGGACCGGATGGCCCATTTTGCGGATGGCGTCAACAATACTGCCCAGCTTCATCGAAAGCGACCCTTTGATCAGCACGACGTCGCCGGAATCGAGCCGAGCGCGGAGGCCTTGCAACATCTCTTCGGCGGTCGCGGTCCAGTCGCCGCGCTGGTGTTCGGGCAGATTGTCGTAAAAGGCCTTCATCAGCGGGCCGACGCAATGAACCACGTCTAGCGCGCGGGTGGCCTCCAGATCGGCCAGCCCTGCGTGCAGCGCCAACGCCTCGGGGCCAAGTTCTTTCATGTCACCAACGAAGGCGATGCGCCGCCCTTTACTGACACGACCGATGTCATGGGTCACTTCCGAAGCCGCCAGTACTTCAAGTGCTGCGGCCATCGAGGTCGGGTTGGCGTTATAGCTGTCGTCGATCAGCTCCAGCGCCAGATGGGTATCGACGACGTCGAGTAAGATACGCTCACGCACCCCGCGCCCTGCATAGGGCGACCAACGGCCCAGCGATTGCACCGCCAAGGCCCGGTCCGCGCCAAGCGCTTCGGCCAGTGCCAGCGCGCCAAGCGCGTTCATCGCGAAGTGCCGCCCCGGTGTGGCAATCTTGTA
The DNA here is from genome assembly GCF_025143985.1 of Sulfitobacter sp. W027. Lineage (NCBI taxonomy): Bacteria > Pseudomonadati > Pseudomonadota > Alphaproteobacteria > Rhodobacterales > Roseobacteraceae > Sulfitobacter > Sulfitobacter sp. W027. The sequence goes on along the minus strand of NZ_CP083564.1, from coordinate 1,121,870 downwards.
AAGCAACGGCGCGCCTGAAACCTCGGCTTGCGCCACGGTTGCGTCGCCCTGCACCTTCACGTCGGTCAATGTGTAGTGGTGGCCCTTGCGCCCGAATGTGGTCTCGCGCAGGCCGCGCTCAAGTGCCTTGTCGAGCACGATATCGCTGTGGTCGTGGTCGGCATTGATCACCGCCACGCCGCCCGGTTCCATGCCGTCAAAGATGCTGGCCTTCTCTACCGCGATGGCGGCGACATCCTTGAAGGCTTCGAGGTGGACGGCGGCGACATTGGTCACCATCGCCGCGTGGGGCCGCGCCTGTCTGGCAAGAGGCGCAATCTCTCCGGGGTGGTTCATGCCAATTTCGATCACCGCATAATCGGTGTCACGTGGCATCCGTGCCAGTGTCAACGGCACGCCCCAGTGGTTGTTGTAGCTGTCGACGCTGGCGTGGGCTTTGCCCTGATCGCCAAAAATCGCCAGCAGCATTTCCTTGGTCGAGGTTTTGCCGACGCTGCCCGTCACCGCAGCCACCTTGGCCTGCGGACCAAGACGCGCACGCCCTGCCCGGCCCAACGCCTCAAGCGCGGTCTGTACATCCTCGACGATCAACAGCGGCGCATCCTCGGCGACGCCTTCCGGCAGATGGGTCACGAGCGCGGCAGCCGCCCCTTTGTCGAGCGCTTGGGCCACGAACTCATGCCCATCCCGCGCGGCCTTGAGCGCGACAAAGAGATCGCCGGGTTGCAGCGTCCGTGTGTCGATCGAAACCCCGTTGCAGGCCCAATCGCCCTGCGCCTGACCGCCCGTGGCCTCCGCCGCTTCGCTCGCTGTCCAAAGGCTCATGCCAGTCTCCCGTCCAGTGCCGCCACGGCCACGCTGGCCTGTTCTACATCGTCAAAGGGCAGCACGTCGTCACCAACAGTCTGCCCGGTCTCATGACCTTTGCCCGCGATGAGCAGCGCGTCGCCCGGCTCCAACGCATCCACCCCGCGCAGGATTGCTTCAGCGCGGTCGCCGACCTCCATCGCATCGGGCGCGCCGTCCAGCACAGCGGCACGGATGCTCGCCGGGTCTTCGCTGCGCGGGTTATCGTCGGTGACAATCACCATATCCGCATTTTCCGTCGCTGCCTGCCCCATCAAAGGGCGCTTAGCCCGATCCCGGTCCCCGCCCGCGCCAATGATGGCAATGAGCCGTCCCATCACATGCGGGCGCATCGCGGCGAGTGCGGTGGCCACCGCATCGGGCGTATGGGCGTAATCGACGAAAACCGCCGCGCCATTGTCGCGGGTGGCGGCAAGCTGCATCCGGCCCCGCACGGTGGTGAGATGCGGCAGTGTGTCGAAGACCTCCTGCGGGTCCGCGCCACAGGCGATGACCAGCCCGGCGGCCAGCAAAACGTTGTCGCCCTGAAAACCGCCAATGAGATTGAGCCGCTTTTGATAGGTCTTGCCGCGCCATGTGAAGCGCAAATCTTGCCCCGTCGCATCGAAACGCTGGCCTTGCAAATGCAGATCACCCCCGTCGCGGCCCACGGTGATCACCTCACAGCCCCGCGCGCGGGCGATGGCCGCGATGTTGACGCCTTTTTCATCGTCGATGTTCACCACCGCCGTGCCGTCTTCGGGCAAAACACGGGCGAACAGCGCGGCCTTGGCGGCGAAATAGGCCTCGAATGTCTCGTGATAATCAAGATGGTCTTGGGTGAAGTTGGTGAATCCCGCCGCCTTGAGCGTCACCCCGTCCAGCCGCCGTTGGTCAAGCCCGTGGCTTGATGCCTCCATTGCCGCGTGGGTGATGCCGTTCTGTGCGGCCTCGGCCAGCGTACGATGCAAGGTGATCGGCTCTGGCGTGGTATGCGCCAAGGGGGCGGCCCATGCGCCTTCGACCCCGGTGGTGCCGAGGTTCACAGCAGGCAATCCCATCTCAACCCAAATCTGGCGCACGAAGGTCGAGACCGAGGTTTTCCCGTTGGTGCCGGTCACGGCGATCATCGTGGCGGGCTGGCCGCCGAACCACAGCGCCGCTGTGCGTGCCAGCGCTTCGCGCGGCGAGTCGGAGACCACCAGCGCGGCGTTGGAGCCTGCCAACTCCTCGGCTGCGAGTTTGGCGCCTGCGGCATCGGTCAGCACCGCCGCCGCGCCCATGCGCAGGGCATATTGGATGAACTCTGCCCCATGCACGCGGCTGCCCGGCATGGCCGCGAAGAGCGTGCCTTCGCGGACCTCGCGGCTGTCGACCGCGATCCCGGTGATCATGGGGTTGGCCCCCGCCCGCGCGGTCAGCCCGAGGGAGGAAAGGGGTACGGCCCGGTCGGTCATAGAGATGTCTTTTCAGTTGCTGCTGGTCAGCGTTAGCACAGCGTCGTTCACCGGTTCAACAGCCGGGCGTAGCCCCAGCAAAGGCGCGATGCGGCGGACCATCTCAGCGGCTACGGGCACGGCTGTCCAACCCGCCGTGCGGCGCGGTTTCGGGCCAGAGGTTTCCACCGGTTCGTCCAAGGTGACGATCAGCACATATTTCGGGTCATTGATCGGGAAGATGCTGGCGAAAGTATTGATCACCTTGTCCTCGTAATATCCCCCCGTGGGCTTGGGTTTGTCAGCCGTGCCGGTCTTGCCTGCGATTTGATAGCCGGGCACTTCGGCGAAGCTGGCCGTGCCTTCGGTCACCACTTTGCGCAGCATATTACGTGCCTGTGCGGCGGTCTCTTCAGACATAACCCGAGGCCCAAGTTGCGGGCTGGTTTGTTTCAGCAGTGTCGGCTTTACGGCACGCCCGCCATTGGCGATGGCGGCATAGCCTGCTGCAAGGTGCATCGGCGTGCTCGACAACCCGTGACCATAAGAGATTGTGACGCTCGACAGTTCGGTCCAGCGGCTTGGCAACAGCGGCTTGCCGCCCGAGGCTTCGACGATCTCAAAGGGGGTCGGTTCAAAGAAGCCGAGGCTTTTCAGGAACTCTTGCTGCCGCTCGATTCCGATTTCCAGCGCCATGCGGCCTGTGCCCCGGTTCGAGGAATGCACGATGATGTCAGCGACGCTCAGCTTGCCGTAGTTCTTGTTGCGGAACTCACCGATGCGGAAACCACCGACCTTCATCGGGCCAGAGGTGTCGATGATCGTATCGGCGTTGAACAATCCCAACTCGATCGCCTGTGCGGCTGCGAAGATCTTGAAGGTTGAACCCAGCTCATAGACCCCCTGCACCGACCGGTTGAACAGCGGGCTGTCGGAAGCATCCCCCTTGGTTAGCGGACGCGGGCGGTTGTTGGGGTCAAAATCAGGCAGAGAGGCGACCGAAATCACTTCGCCGGTATGCACATCCATCAGAATGCTCGTGGCACCCTTGGCGTTCATCAGCTTCATGCCACCATAGAGCACCCGCTCAGATGCCGCTTGCACCGTCAGGTCGAGCGACAACTCCAGCGGTTTCGCGCCATTGGCCGGATCGCGCAGGTAGTCGTCGAAATATTTCTCGGCCCCTGCGACGCCGATCACTTCGGCGGCGTGGACGCCTTCCTTGCCATAGCTCGCCCCGCCCAGCACATGTGCGGCCAGCGAACCGTTGGGATAAAGGCGCATGTCGCGCGGTGCAAACAACAAGCCCGGATCGCCGATATCATGCACGGCCTGCATCTGCTCTGGGCTGATTTTCTTTTTGATCCACAGGAACTTGCGCTTGCCTGTGAAATCCTTGATCAGACGCTCTTCTTTCAGGTCGGGAAAGATTTTGACCAGCTTTTTTGCGGCCACTTCGGGGTCGATCAAATGGCGTGGCTGCGCGTAGAGCGCGTGAGTCTCAAAGTTCGTCGCCAGCAGGTTGCCGTTGCGGTCTGTGATGTCGGCGCGGGAGGCCGAGATCACAGCCCCTGGCGCATGGCCGCGCGGCTCGGAAGGCTCTGACATCGCCAGCAGACCCATGCGCCCGCCGATCACTGTGAAGGCACAGAGGAAACAGACGCCAAGGACCAACAGCCGCCCCTCGGCGCGCATCCGGGCCTTGTCACGCATCTGCTCATGGCGGATGCGCTTGTTCTCACGCTCGATCGCATCGGGATTTTCGCCCTTTTCACGGGCATCAAGAATACGGGCCAGAGGGCGAAGCGGGGTGCGGATCATTCAAAGTCCTCCTCGGACTCATCCGCGCCGGTGAGCGCGTCGTAATTCATGGTCGAGACATCCACAGGATCGGTGATCGGCAGCAGTTCAGACGGCGGCTGCGGATAGGCGACCTGATCGACCTGACCGAACTGGCCGGGATGCAGTGGCAACAGGCCGAGGCGGTCAAAGTTCAGGTCGGCCAGATCGCGCAACCGGTCGGGGCGGTTTTGGAACGCCCATTCGGCGCGCAGGACAGCCAGACGGGCATGGGTGGCGCGGATATTGGCATGTAGCCTGTCAGCATCGCTCAGTGCCTGCTGGGTCGCGTAATTCTCGCGGTAGGCCCAGAAGGCCAGTCCAACCACGGCAATAGTGGTGAGGATATACATCACCGTGCGCATCTCTCAGATCCCCCTGACCATCGGCATGCCGATGGATTTCGCGTCAATCTCGCCACTGGGCGCATCGGTGCGCGTGGCGACCCGCAGTTTGGCCGAGCGGCTGCGCGGGTTTTCGTCCAATTCCTGCGCGTCAGGTCCGATAGCCTTGCGCGATTTCAGTGTAAACTGCGGCGCTTCCTGTTCTAGCGCAGGGGCGAAGCGGTTGGCATTGCCCCCAGCCCCTGCCCGCGCGGTGAGGAAGCGTTTGACCATGCGGTCCTCGACCGAATGAAAGGTCACCACGGCCAGTTTCCCGCCCGGCTTCAGCGCGCGCTCTGCGGCCATAAGCCCCTGAAACAGCTCACCATATTCGTTATTTACCGCGATGCGCAGCGCTTGGAAGCTGCGCGTCGCGGGATGGCTTTGACCAGGCTTCGAGCGCGGCAAACAGCCTTCGACCAGCTTGGCCAATTCCAACGTAGTGGTGATCGGCGCATCTTCCCGTGCGCGGACAATCGCCTTTGCGATCCGGCGGGAGGCGCGTTCTTCGCCGTATTGGAACAGGATATTGGCGATGATCTCTTCTTCGGCCTCATTGACCAGATCGGCAGCCGAGGGGCCGTCTTGGCTCATCCGCATGTCGAGCGGGCCGTCCTTCATAAAGGAAAACCCACGCTCGGCCTGATCGAGCTGCATTGAGGAAACGCCGAGATCAAGCACCACGCCGTCGAGGTCTTGGGCATATTCATCCATGCGCGAGAAGACGCCCTGTTGCATGGTGATGCGGTCGCCGTAGTCTCCGGCCCATTCCGCCGCCATCTCGAACGCCAGCGGGTCGCGGTCCACGGCGATGACGCGCTCGGCTCCGGCCTCAAGCAGGCCACGGGTGTAGCCGCCCGCGCCAAAGGTGCCGTCAAGCCAGACCCCTTCCACAGGTGCCACGGCGCTCAGGATAGGACGCAGCAGAACGGGGGTGTGAGGGGCGGAAGGGTTAGAGGCAGCAACCATTCCGTCAGACCTCCATGTCACCATCAAGGAACGAGAGTGGGTCGACGTCGTCGGGCAGTTCCTGCTGCCATGCCTCTTCCTCGGTCTCGTAGGTTTCGGGCTTCCAGATTTGGAAGGTGTCACCGGCGGCGATAAAGAAAGCCTCGCCTTCCAGTTCGATTTTGTTGCGCAGCTTGGCGGGCAGCACCAAGCGGCCTGTCTCGTCTACCGTGGTCGGGAAAGACTGGCCGTGGAACAGGCGTTGAAGCGCCTTACGCTGCATAGAGCCACGCGGCATGCGGTCGATCTTGGCGTCGACCTCTTCGATGGCTTCCATGGTATAGCATTCAAGGTAGTTGCGGCGCTGGTCGCCATAAACAATGACCAGTTCGGGATTGTCGCCGTTTTTCCAGTTCGGGTCGCCAGCCTCCAACACACGCCGAAAAGAGGCTGGGATAGACACCCGCCCCTTCGTATCGACCTTGTGTTGGCTCTCGCCTCTGAACCTGCGGCTCACGTGTTGTCCCTGCCTCTTGCGCCTTTGCGCTTAACTCGTTGTCCACCATGGCCTGGAAATGGAAACGGCGGGTTGATCTGCTGCCACTGATCAACCCGCCGCCCACGTCCCGCAGCTTGGCGGGGAAGTCCGACTGCGCGCGCCACCTGGGGGGATGTCTGCTCGCTCGCGCGCCGGATCTCTTTGGTCTGATGAAAGCGAGGTGCCTGTATGAAACCTGCTAGGTTTTGTTTTATTTTTGGGGTCGTTTGCTGCCCCGTGTCCCGTTCTCATCCGATGCACAAGGGATGCCATGGGAATTGATGGGCGTCTACAATTTTTTTGATTTCCGGCGCAATATTTTGTTTTGCACAGGCTGTGGGAACAACATCTGGTATAACTTTCTGAGCGGAAAATGGCTCAATTAGGGACATGAAGTCAGTAAAACACAATATATTGTTTTGAATTTGAGACCTGCATAACGTCCCACGTTTTCCCACTAAAATTTGCACACATAGTTATCCACAGGACGTGTTCGTTGCTTGTTCTGCAGAATGTATCGGATGGTGGCAAATAGCGAGCCAATTCCCATGTCTGCGAATCGGCAGGTTCACTCAGCGGGCCATGACTGGCCCATCATTTCCCAGACTTCCCATGTATTCCCGCGACATTTCCCATGACGTCCCGCCGACCCATGCTTTCCCAACCGGATATCCAAGTGCGCCCGGCTGCATCTTGTCCTTTCGCCGCGCCCGCGCCATGTAGTGGCCCGAAACGAGGGAGTGCATCATGATCCAGGCCACGGCTCTATTTACCCACGCGCTAAACATGCTGTTTCACGCGCCTGCAACGACGCTGCGGGTGATCCTGCCTGCGGTGCTTTGGGTGATGGGGGCGACTGCCGTCGCAGGTGTGCTGGCCGGGGATGCGCTTGGGGCGATGGATCAAGTGATCGACAACGCCGCTCCGCCGCCCACGGATCAATTACTGATCCTGATTGCTTGCGGTCTTGCTGGTATCCTTGGATATGCGCTGATGGCTGTGCTGTGGCACCGCCATGTACTGCTTGACCGCGACGGTTCCGGGGCCGAAGTGCGCCCCGGCGCGCGGCTGTTCTGGGCCTACGTCTGGCGCGCGATTGTCTTAGGCTTTGTGCAGTTCCTCGCCGCGATCCCTATTGGACTTGCCATGCTATTGCTGGGCGGGCTTGCCGGATCGAGCCCCGCCGCGCTTCTGCTGATCGGGCTTGCAGCAGGGGTCGCCTTTCTGTGGCTGGCCCTGCGATTAAGCCTCGTCCTGCCCGCTGCAGCGATGGGCCGCGTCATGGCCGTGCGCGAGAGTTGGCGTGCGACCGAACCGCTGGCCGGCACGCTTTGGGCGTTGGCCGTGCTCTTGGCCGTGGTGAATACACTGCTGGGCGTGATTGCGGGCATGTTGCTGCCTGCCGACCCCGGCTTGCGGCTGATGCTCGATTCCCTACTCTATCTAATAGAGGGGCTGGTCTTCGTCTCGATGCTGACGACGCTTTATGGCCATCTGATCGAAGGGCGCGAGCTGGGCTAAGCCGCCCGCGCCTTTCGTGTTACGCCATGCCGCCGTCGATCAAGCCCCGCGCGATGCGGGCATAGGCATCGGCCATCGGCCCCTCGCCAGCAGCGATTGGCGTGCCATTATCCCCCGCCAGACGGGTTTCGAGATCAATCGGCAGACTGCCCAGCAGGGGCACGCCCATCTTGTCGGCCTCTGCCGCCACACCGCCATGGCCAAAGATCTCATGCTGTGAGCCGCAGTCGGGGCAAACGAACATCGACATATTCTCGATCAATCCCAGCACTGGGGTTTTGAGCGTGGCAAACATGTCCAGCGCCTTGCGCGCGTCGATCAACGCCACATCCTGCGGAGTGCTGACCACAATAGCACCGGACAGTTCTGATTTCGTGCAGAGCGTCAGTTGAACATCCCCCGTGCCCGGCGGCAGATCAACAAGCAGCACGTCAAGCTCGCCCCACTCCACTTGTCCCAGCATCTGCTGCAATGCGCCCATCAGCATCGGTCCGCGCCAGACGACGGCCTTGCCCTCTTCCAGCATAAAGCCAATCGACATCATGGTGACCCCATGCGCCTGCAGCGGAATGATCGTCTTACCGTCGGGGCTGGCGGGGCGTTTGTTGATCCCCATCATCCGCGGCTGGCTGGGACCATAGATATCAGCATCCAGCAGACCTACCTTGCGCCCCGCCCGCGCCAGCGCCACGGCGAGGTTGGAGCTGACGGTAGATTTCCCCACACCGCCCTTGCCTGAACCGATGGCGAGGATCCGCTTTACGCCACTGGGTTTCATCGGCCCCTCTTGGGGTTTCGGGTGCCCCCCGATCTTGAGGCTGGGCGCTTTGGGGGCAGGACCATGCGCTGTCAGCGCGACCGAGACGTCACCCACCCCCGGCAGATCGCGCACCACTTGCTCTGCCGCGTCCCGTAAAGGGGCCATCTGGCGCGCGACGTCAGCGTTGGGTGCTTCGATCACGAATCGCACCTTATCGCCCTCAACCACCAGTGCGCGGACCAGATCATGGGACAGCAAGCTCTTTCCGTCGGGCAGTTGCACCCGCGCCAGCGCCGCTTCGACTTCTGCTTTGGTCACAGACATGCGCAAATTCTCCTCTATTAGGCCTCCTGAAATGGCAGGTTCTGCGCCAAGCGCAAGGGGACGGCCTGCTTCGCCTAAGGATCGGGCGAGTTGCCCAAGGTTTACGCAGGGGTACCATGTTTTCGCTGCATAGCAGCATTGCAAAAACTTTTATTGTGCAGCCGCAGCAATTAGCGCTAACTTAGGTCCATAGGCAGAGCCAAGCGCTCAGCTTTCGGAAAGACCAGACACATTCATCCTCCTCCCGAATGTGTCTGATTTTGACAAGACTTAGAGGCATCCATCCTCCTCCCGGATGCCGCTAAGTTCGGAAAGACCAGACCTGTCCATCCTCCTCCCGGATGTGTCTGTGATTGGCGGCGACATCTACCTCCTCCCAGATGTCGCCGCTCCTTTCCTCCCCCACCTCCAAATGACAGTTTTATGACGGTGCGCTGCTTTGCCGCGCCGCCGAAACCGTTTCCAATCAAATGGTTGCGCCCGTTTATACCTATGCGCTTTCTGCATAGCGGCATTGACTTTATGCCCGTTGTGCAAATGCAGAAAGGGCGTAAATAGCAGGCAACGAGATGATCAACAGATGAAAAAAGAGGCGCCGAAATGGCTTACATGAACACAACAACCGCAAACACAACTTCCGTCTTCGCCCGTATCGGCGGCGCATTCGAAGCACTGGCAACCCGCTACAAACAGCACCGTCTGTACCGTGAAACTTTCGACGGTCTGAGCGCGTTGAGCAACCGCGAACTGGCCGACCTTGGTCTGAGCCGTTCCGAACTGCGCCGGGTCGCATGGGAATCTTCCCGCGGCTAAGCAGAGATAGAGATCGGACGTCAGAACCCCTCCCTGTTCTGCCGTCTGAAAGCCGGGGTGCGCGTCACCTTCCTCCTCCCTGAATGAGGCGGACCCCGCAAGGAGACCCGAAGCCGACCCTCCCTCGACGCTTCGGGCCGACATAGAAACGGCGGCACCTTCCTCCCAAGGTGCCGTCGTTTTTGTTTTTGTTTTTGAGGGAACATTTAGGAGCGCTTTAGACAAGCCGCCCCCGAGGTGGAACGGATGCCCCTCTTAAAACGGCACGTCCTGTCCGCCGGACAGAAACCGCGAGACGACTTTCTTGGTGCCCGCCTTTTCGAAAGCGACCTCCATTTTGTCGCCCTCTACGCCGATCACTTCTCCATAGCCAAATTTGTCGTGGAAGACCCGCTCCCCGATCTCAAAAGCGGCGACGGCTTGCATATCGATCGTGACATTGCGGCTTTCGCGCGGTTGGCTCGTGCCCCGCGCCCCGCTGCGCGACTGCAGCCGTTTCCAGCCTGGTGAGTTGTAGACATTCGCATTTGCCGCGCGGTTATGCAGATCAGACTGCGGCATGGCAGCCCCAAACCCACCACCGTAAAGTCCCGGCGGGGTCAGCACATCCACATGCTCTTCAGGCAGTTCATCAATAAAGCGCGACGGCATCGCGTTTTGCCACTGGCCAAAGACCCGACGATTGGCCGCGAAAGAGATAGTGCAGATTTGCTCGGCGCGGGTGATGCCGACATAGGCCAACCGCCGCTCTTCCTCGAGGCCCTTGATCCCGCTTTCGTCCATTGAGCGTTGCGAGGGGAACAGCCCATCTTCCCAGCCCGGCAGGAAAACCATGGGGAACTCCAACCCTTTGGCCGCATGGAGCGTCATGATCGAGACTTTCTCGCCATCGCCCTCCTGCTCATTGTCCATGATCAAACTGACGTGCTCAAGGAAGCCTTGCAGGTTCTCGAACCCCTCCAGCGCCTTGACCAGTTCCTTAAGGTTTTCCAAACGCCCCGGTGCTTCGGGCGTTTTGTCGTTCTGCCACATGCCGGTATAGCCGCTCTCGTCGAGAATCATTTCGGCCAGTTCGACATGGGAGACTTCGGGCGGGCCGTAATCTACCCGAAGCGGCGCGACCCCATCGTCCAACACCGCATCGTCCTCGCTAATCTCGATCCTAGGTCCGCGCAGCATTGACGACCAGCGGTCGACCCCTTCAACCAGCAGCCGCAACTGCGCAGCCCCCTTGCCGCTGATCCCGTCATGCGCCAGCAAGATCCGCGCCCCTTCAACAAGGTTCACCCCATGATCCCGTGCCGTGCGCTGGATTTTTTGTTGCGCCTTGTCACCCAGACCGCGTTTGGGTGTGTTCACTATCCGCTCAAAGGCCAGATCGTCATCCGGGCTGGTGACCACGCGGAAATAGGCCATCGCATCACGGATTTCCAAACGCTCATAAAAGCGCGGGCCGCCGATCACTTTGTAAGGCAGGCCGATGGTCAGGAAACGATCCTCAAAAGCCCGCATCTGATGGCTCGCCCGCACCAGAATTGCCATGTCATCCAAGGAGAATGGTGCCAACCCGCGTGTGCCGCGCTGCCCGGATTCGATCTCATCGCCGATCCAACGCGCTTCTTCCTCACCGTCCCAATGGCCGATCAGGCGCAGCTTCTCGCCCTCGGTCGCCTCGGTCCAGAGGGTCTTGCCCAACCGCCCCTCATTGCCCGCGATCACGCCCGAGGCCGCAGCCAGAATATGCGGGGTTGAGCGGTAGTTTTGCTCCAACTTCACCACATGCGCGCCAGGGAAATCCGTCTCAAACCGCAGGATGTTGCCTACTTCGGCCCCGCGCCAGCCATAGATCGACTGGTCGTCGTCACCGACGCAGCAGATGTTCTTGTGCCCCTGCGCCAAGAGCCGCAGCCAGAGGTACTGCGCAACGTTGGTATCCTGATATTCGTCTACCAGAATGTATTTGAACCAGCGCTGATACTGCGCCAGCACATCCGGATGCGCCTGAAAGATCGTCACCATATGCAGCAACAGATCGCCAAAATCAGTGGCGTTTAGCTCAATCAGACGGCGTTGATATTGCGCGTAGATCTCAGGGCCACGGTGGTTATAGGCCCCGGCGTCTGCCGTAGGCACCTTATCAGGCGTCAGCGCGCGGTTCTTCCAGCCGTCAATGATCCCGGCCAGCATTCGCGCAGGCCAGCGTTTGTCGTCAATCCCCTCCGCCGCAACCAGTTGTTTGAGCAGTCTCAACTGATCATCTGTATCGAGAATGGTAAAATTACTCTTAAGCCCCACCAATTCCGCATGCCGACGCAGCAGTTTGACGCAGATCGCGTGAAAAGTGCCGAGCCATGGCATCCCCTCCACCTGCTGGCCCAGCATCTGGCCTACGCGATTCTTCATCTCCCGCGCGGCTTTGTTGGTGAAGGTGACCGCCAAAACCTCATTCGGCCGCGCCCGCCCGGTGTTCAGCAGGTGCACGATTCGCGCGGTAAGCGCCCGCGTCTTGCCGGTGCCTGCCCCGGCAAGCATCAGCACAGGTCCGTCCAATGTCTCTACCGCAGCACGCTGGGCGGGGTTCAACCCCTCCAGATAAGGCTGCGGGCGCGCAGCCATGGCGCGGGCGGACAATGATGCGCCTTCAAAGGCGTCCATTTCGTCAAAATCACTCATGCATGCAATCTAGCGCGTCCGCGATACGAGATAAAGAGACGTTCCGCAAATGTTCTCTCGAAAGGCCTGAAGGCGGCCAAATTGCGCCGCGCTGACCCGCTGCGCATCGCAAAGACGGGCGAATTTGAAATGCATGGGAAATCTTTACCCGTTGATAATGCTTTGGCTCCAATGTGACGGAATAACGGCAAACGAGAGGAACCGCTCATGTTCAGAAACGATGATACTTCGGTCCTGCGCCGAGAGATTGACCGGTTCAAACTGCCGATGTTCATTGCGGAGCTGAATGCCGAAAACGGGCATTTCGAACTTCTCGCTCTGAATACGGCCCATGAGGCGCATAGCGGCATGGTGATGGAGGAGGTGATAAACCGCCCCCTGCATGCTTTCATGCCCCATGAAGAGGCCGAGGCGGTGAATGAGCGATATGCGCGCTGCGTTTCGAACGCGGGGCAAATCCGCTATCGTGAGATGCTTCATATGCCGCGCGGCCCCCTGATCTGGGATACGACGCTGCATCACGTGCAGTCGCACCAGGGCCGTGACCGTGTTGTGGGCAGCGCCATCGTCGTAGAACGGGTACAACGCGATAACCGCGATACCCTCGCCTTTGAAGATGTGCGCTATTTCGCTGCGACCTCTTCATTCAAGCTTGAGCAAATCTCGACGGTGCTGGACGCTGCCGAAAAAGGGCTGATCGATCCGGCAAAGCTTACGGGTTCGGCGGGTATGCTTGCAGGGCTATGCCGCGCCATTGACAGCACCATGCAAGAGCTGCGCTCAATCGCGCAGGAACGCCTGGATGCCGAAGCGAACCCGACCGTGCATCTGATCGATATGGACAGCGTTGACACCTCCGAAGGGGATGAAATCGAAGCCGCCATTGCTGCACTGGTGGATATGGCAGACAACCTGCCCACAGCACCGGGCAGCAAAATAAGCGATGCCCCGCCAATCGCGCGGTCTGCACTCCGGCAGTAGACCTACCGCCGGAAAAGCATGCACACTAAACCCGCAATCTACTTTCTCTCACGACAGGGCTAACCCACCCGATACCCGCATCTTCTCCATCTGGACAATTCGCAACCCTTTGGCGCAAATGCCGCCATGGATTTACACGCAACCTATCCCGCCCTTTCGGACCTCCGCAGCCGTGCGCAGTCGCGCCTGCCGAAATTCGTTTGGGAATACCTTGATTCCGCGACTGGGACCGAGGCGACCAAACACCGCAACCGGGCCGCCTTGGACCGTGTCGGGCTAATGCCCTCGGTGTTACATGGTGAATTCAAGCCCGATCTCAACGTTGAGCTTATGGGGCAGAAACTGCCCCTGCCTTTCGGCATGTCACCTTTGGGCATGTCCGGCCTGATCTGGCCAGATGCCGAAGCCCACCTCGCCCGCGCAGCGGATCGGGCTGGCATTCCCTTTGGTCTTTCCACCGTGGCCGCGACCTGCCCTGAAGACGTGGCACCCCATCTGGGCGCGCATGGGTGGTTCCAACTCTACCCCCCGCGCGATCCCGAGATTCGCACCGACATGCTGGCCCGCGCCAAAGCCGCCGGCTTCACGACGTTGGTCCTCACCGTCGATGTCCCGGTCGCCTCGCGGCGCGAGCGGCAGACCCGCTCTGGCCTGACCAGCCCGCCTAAGCTCACCCCCCGGCTAATGGCACAGGTGGCGATGCGGCCCGCTTGGGCTGTGGGCATGGCCCGCCGTGGCCTGCCACATATGAAAATGCTCGACAAATATACACAAGGCACGGCCACCGCGAACCTGCCGCCAACCGCACATGTCGGCTATTTGCTGCGCACCGCGCCGGATTGGGACTATCTACATTGGCTGCGCGACCATTGGGAGGGCCCGCTGGTGATCAAGGGCGTTCTGCGCCCCGAGGATGCGACAGCTTTGGAGAACGCCGGGGTCGATGCGATCTGGGTTTCGAACCACGCGGGCCGCCAATTCGACGCCGCCCCTGCCAGTGCCGAAGCGCTGCCCGCTATTCGTGGAGCCACTAAATTGCCTGTGATTTTTGACAGTGGCGTGGAATCGGGCCTCGACATCCTGCGCGCCTTTGCGCTTGGCGCGAACTTTGTCATGCTGGGCCGGGCCTTCCATTTTGCGCTCGCCGCACTCGGACCGCGTGGCGTGGATCACCTGATCGACCTGCTTGCCCGCGACCTCACTGCCAATATGGGGCAACTGGGCGCCCGCAACCTACGTGACCTGCCCGTCCCTTTTGATCTGCCGCCGCTCTGACGGAAAACCTTGCAGAAATGTGACAAAGACCGTCAGAGCCCTCTTGCGCTGCACCGCAGCATCCCTAAGCTGCCTCCAAATCCAGCAAGGGGGACCAACAAGTGACCGATTTCAAAAAAATCCTGATCGCCAACCGCGGTGAGATTGCAATCCGCATCATGCGCGCTGCCAATGAGATGGGCAAGAAAACGGTCGCTGTTTATGCCGAAGAGGACAAACTCGGCCTGCACCGGTTCAAAGCCGACGAAGCCTACCGCATCGGCGAGGGCCTTGGCCCTGTCGCCGCTTACCTCAGCATCGACGAGATGATCCGCGTCGCCAAAGCCTCCGGGGCCGATGCGATCCACCCCGGCTACGGCCTGCTGTCGGAAAACCCCGAGTTTGTCGACGCTTGCGAGAAAAACGGCATCACCTTCATCGGCCCCCGCGCCGAAACCATGCGCGCTTTGGGCGACAAGGCCTCCGCCCGACGCGTCGCGATGGAAGCCGGCGTGCCGGTCATCCCCGCCACCGAAGTGCTCGGCGAAGACATGGACGCGATCCGCGCTGAGGCGGCCGAGGTCGGCTATCCCCTGATGCTCAAAGCCTCATGGGGCGGGGGCGGTCGTGGCATGCGCCCGATCATGTCCGAAAAAGAACTCGAAGAGAAAGTCCGCGAAGGCCGCCGCGAGGCCGAAGCCGCCTTTGGCAATGGCGAAGGCTATCTCGAGAAAATGATCCTCCGCGCGCGCCATGTCGAAGTGCAAATCCTGGGCGACAAACAGGGCGACATCTATCACCTGTTCGAGCGCGACTGCTCTGTCCAGCGCCGCAACCAAAAGGTCGTCGAGCGCGCCCCCGCCCCCTATCTCACCGAAGACCAACGCGCCGAGATCTGCGAATTGGGCCGCAAGATCTGCGCCCATGTGAACTACGAATGCGCTGGCACCGTCGAATTCCTGATGGATATGGACGACGGCAAATTCTACTTCATCGAAGTGAACCCCCGCGTGCAGGTCGAACATACGGTCACCGAAGAGGTCACCGGCATCGACATCGTCCGCGCCCAAATCCTCATCGCCGAGGGCAAACCGCTGGCCGAAGCCACAGGCAAGGCGCGCCAAGAGGACATCACCCTCACCGGCCACGCGCTGCAAACCCGCGTCACCACCGAAGACCCGCAGAACAATTTCATCCCCGACTATGGCCGCATCACCGCCTACCGCTCGGCCACCGGCATGGGCATTCGCCTCGATGGCGGCACCGCTTATGCAGGCGGGGTCATCACGCGCTACTACGACAGCCTGCTGACCAAGGTCACCGCCAAAGCCCCGACGCCCGAAATGGCCATCGCCCGGATGGACCGCGCCTTGCGCGAATTCCGCGTGCGCGGCGTGTCGACCAACATCGCCTTTGTCGAAAACTTGCTGAAGCACCCGACGTTTTTGAACAATGAATACACCACCAAGTTCATCGACGAGACGCCGGAGCTTTTCAACTTCAAGCAGCGCCGCGACCGCGCCACCAAGGTGCTGACCTATATCGCCGACATCACCGTCAACGGTCATCCCGAGACCAAAGGCCACGCCCTGCCTGCCGCCCATGTTCGCGATCCCAAACCGCCCGTTCTGCGTGGCGAGCCGCAGATGGGCACACGCAACCTGTTGGAGCAAAAAGGCCCGCAGGCCGTGGCCGATTGGATGGGGCAACAACGTCAGTTG